>CAZDFD010000061.1:0-18050 GCA_964504655.1 uncultured Geminicoccaceae bacterium | reverse complement strand
TCTTGCCGGTGCCGGCGCCGGCCAGCACCAGGAGCGGCCCGTCCGGTGCGGTGACAGCCTGGAGCTGCTCGGGGTTGAGGCCCTCGAGGTGCGGCGGGATCAGGGCCTCCGGGTACCGGAGCGGAAGCGACATGCGGGGTCCAGGAGCTCGGGCGCGGCTGGCGCGAACCTAGCGCCGCGGCGGCCGGTCGACCACCCTCGGGCGGCGGCAGCGCGGGCTCGGCCGATCGTCCGGTGCCGGGCGAACTCCGTGCGGGGCTCGCAGGCCCGCGGATCCGAGGCCGTCGGCCGAGCCGACGGCCGTCGCGTCGGACGCGGCCTACCGTCCCCCGCTGTCCTCGCTCGCCCCTCGGGCGGGCGACACGGCCCGACCGGCGATGGCGACCGGCCGACGGTCCCGGGTCGGCGCGCCTTGACAAGGGGGCGGGGCGACCGAACGATCGGCTCCAGAGCGCGGAGCCGATCCCATGCAGCGATACGACGGGCGGCTGTTCGTGATCACCGGGGCGGCCGGCGGAATCGGCCGCGAGACCGTCCGGCTGCTGCTCGGCAAGGGCGCCCGCTGCCTGCTGATCGACCGCGACGCGAGCGCGCTCGCGGCACTCGGGGCCGAGCTCGACGGCGGTCTGCGCACCACGGCCGTGGTCTCCGATCTCGCCTCGCCGGCGGCCTGCGAGCAGGCCCTCGATGCCGTCGACGGCCCGGTCTACGCCCTCGTCCACCTGGCCGGGCTGTTCGAGCCCGAGGACTTCGCAGACGACGCGCGCGCGGTCTTCGACCGCGTCCAGTCGGCCAACCTCACCAACGCCTTCGACATGGCGGTCGCGGTCGCCCGGCGCCTCGACGAGGAGGCGGTGTGCCGGATCGTAATGGTGAGTTCGCTCGCGTTCCGGCGCGGCTCGTTCGACCATGTGAGCTACAGCGCCGCCAAGGGCGGGATCGTGGGCCTGGTGCGCGCGCTCGCCCGCAAGCTCGCGCCGCACGTGCTCGTCAACGGGCTGGCGCCCGGCCACATCGAGACCGGCATGCCGGCGCACATCTGGGCGGACCGGGCGCGCGGCGAGCGGATGCTCTCGGAGATCCCGCTCAAGCGGCGCGGACAGCCGCGCGAGGTGGCGAGCGTGATCGACTTCCTGTGCGGCGACGGCTCGACCTACATCACCGGCCAGGTGCTCAACGTCGACGGCGGCATCGTCAACGGCTGAGCCCGCCGCCGCCGCGCGCTTGCCAAGGCCCACGCAGCGTCGCATAGCTGGCCTGCCAAGAGACGGGAGGCTCCATGTCCAGGTTCGCGCTCGCCGCGGCCGCGCTGGCCGTTGCCCTGGGTGCCGCGACGGCCCAGGCCCAGGAGGTCCGGATCGTCGTGGTCAGCCACGGTCAGGCCTCCGACCCGTTCTGGTCGGTCGTCAAGAACGGCGTCGACGCGGCCCAGAAGGACTACGCGGTCAGGGTCGAGTACCGCGCCCCCGACACCTTCGACATGGTCAAGATGAGCCAGCTCATCGACGCGGCGGTGGCGAGCGCGCCGCAGGGCCTCGTGGTCTCGATCCCGGACGCCTCGGCCCTCGGTCCGTCGATCCAGAACGCGGTCAAGTCGGGGATCCCGGTGGTCTCGATGAACTCGGGCTCGGACGTCTACGAGAAGCTCGGCGTGCGCGCCCATGTCGGGCAGACCGAGTTCGAGGCCGGGCTCGGCGGCGGCAAGCGCATGGCGGCCCAGGGCGTCAAGAAGGCGATCTGCGTCAACCAGGAGGTCGGCAACGTCGCCCTCGACCTGCGCTGCGACGGCTTCAAGAAGGGCCTCGGCGGCGAGGTCCAGGTGGTCGCGGTCAAGATGGACCCGACCGAGATCAAGGCCGCGGTCAAGGCGCAGCTCGCCCGCACCCCCGACCTGCAGGGCATCCTGACGCTCGGTCCCTCGGCCGCCGAGCCGACCCTGGCGGCGCTCGAGGAGGCCGGGCTCGTCGGCAAGGTCCGGTTCGGCACCTTCGATCTGTCGCCCTCGGTCCTGGCCGCGGTGCGCGACGGCAAGATGGAGTTCGCGATCGACCAGCAGCAGTATCTCCAGGGCTATCTCTCGGTCGCCATGCTGGCGCTCAACGCCCGCTACGGCCTCCTGCCCGCCGGGGTGGTGATGACCGGCCCGGGCTTCGTCGAGAAGGCCAACGCCGCCCAGGTGATCGACCTCTCGAAGAAGGGGATCCGCTGAGCGACCGGGGCCGGGCCCGCCGGCCCGGCCCCGGGCCTCGGGGAGGGGAGGATGGCTGCGGTCGGCGCCACGCCCGGCGACGAGCGGATGAAGCGGGTTCCGCTCGCCCGCCGGCTGATGGGCCGGCCCGAGCTCGGTGCGGTGGCCGGCTGCGTGCTCGTCTTCCTGTTCTTCGCGGTGGTGGCCCGCGGCACCGGCATGTTCTCGGCGCTGGGCGTCCTCACCTTCCTCGAGGTGTCGGCGCAGCTGGGCATCGTCGCGGTCGCCGCGGCGCTGCTCATGATCGGCGGCGAGTTCGACCTCTCGGTCGGCTCGATGATCGGCTTCGCCGGTGTCCTGATCGCGGTGCCGGCGGCGACCTGGGGCTGGCCGCTGTGGCTGTGCATCTGCCTCGCCTTCGCAGCCGCGGTCGGCGTCGGCTACCTGAACGGCCTCGTCGTCACCCGCACCGGCCTGCCCTCCTTCATCGTCACGCTCGCGGGCCTCTTCATCCTGCGCGGGCTGACGATCGGCCTGACCCGCCTGGTCACCGGCCGCACCCAGGTGGGCGGGCTGCGTGATCTGGTGGCCGCCGACCCGCTCGCCTGGCTCTTCGCCGGTCGGGTCGGCACCGGCCTGTTCCAGTGGCTGGCCGACGCCGGGTGGATCCTCAAGCGGCCGGACGGCCTGCCGCAGGTCCAGGGCCTGCCGATGTCGATCGTCTGGTGGCTGGCGCTCTCGGCGGCCGCCACCTGGATCCTCCTGCGCACCCGCACCGGCAACTGGATCTTCGCCGCCGGCGGCGACGCCAACGCCGCCCGCAACGTCGGCGTGCCGGTCCGCCAGGTGAAGATCGGCCTGTTCGTCACGACCGCGGTCTCTGCCACGATCTTCGCCTGCGTGCAGACCCTCTCGGTCGGCTCGGCCGACGTCCTCCGGGGCGAGCTCAAGGAGTTCGAGGCGATCATCGCCTCCGTGATCGGCGGTTGCCTGTTGACCGGCGGCTACGGCTCGGCGATCGGCGCCAGCTTCGGGGCGCTGATCTTCGGCACGGTGCAGCAGGGGATCTTCTACACCGGCGTCAACACCGACTGGTTCAAGGTGTTCCTGGGCGCCATGCTGCTCGTGGCGGTGCTGTTCAACACCTATGTCCGGCGCAAGGCGACGGAGGGTCGCTGAATGGCGACACCGCTGATCGACGTGCAGGGGATCACCAAGACCTTCGGCTCGGTGATCGCGCTCTCGGGCGTGTCGATGACGGTGCGGGCGGGCGAGGTGCACTGCCTGCTGGGCGACAACGGCGCCGGCAAGTCGACCCTCATCAAGACGCTCTCGGGCGTGTACCAGCCGAGCGAGGGACGGATCCTGGTCGAGGGCCGGCCGGTGCTGTTCCGCAGCCCGCGGGATGCGCTCGATCACGGCATCGCCACGGTCTACCAGGACCTGGCGATGATCCCGCTGATGTCGATCGCCCGCAACTTCTTCATGGGGCGCGAGATCACGACCGGCGCCGGGCCGTTCCGCCGCTTCGACGTCGGCCGCGCCAACGCCGTGGCGCGCGCGGAGATGGCCAAGATCGGGATCGACGTGCGCGACCCGACCCAGGCCGTGGGCACCCTCTCGGGCGGCGAGCGGCAGTGCGTGGCGATCGCCCGGGCGGTCTATTTCGGCGCCAAGGTGCTGATCCTGGACGAGCCGACCTCGGCCCTGGGCGTCAAGCAGGCGTCGATGGTGCTGCGCTACGTCGCCCAGGCGCGCGCCCGCAACCTCGGGGTGATCTTCATCACCCACAACGTCCACCACGCCTGGGCGGTCGGCGACCGGTTCACGGTCCTCAACCGCGGCCGCACGCTCGGCACCTACGACAAGAGCGCGATCGAGCGCGAGACGCTGCTCAACATGATGGCCGGCGGCAAGGAGCTCGAATCGCTCTCGGCCGAACTCGACGAGTTCGCCCGCGCCGACGCGGCCCGGGCGAGCGGACGCGGCTCGCCGCTCGAGGCGGGCGCCGCCGCCGAGCGGGCGATCGCCTCGACCCTGCGCGAGGAGGTCGCCCAGGACCGGCGTCACGCCGCCGAGGAGCGTCGCCCCGGGGGCTGAACCGCACCCCGGCAGGTAAGGCGCGCGGCGGACGGCCCACGCCGCACCATCGAACCCGACCTCCGTCCGCCGCGCAACGTATTTCTACCTAGACATGGGCTGATTGTCAAGAGGGAGCGGCGACGCCCCCGCATCGGGCGGCGCCGGCCGGGGCGGGCTCGACCGGCTGCCAAGTGCGCGCCCCGCCATCGAGCGGGCGAAGCTGGTTCAGCATGACCGGGCGGGCGTGCCGCACCTCGAGGAAGCTCAAGGAATCGGCGGCCGGCTTGTAGATCGTGAAGGCGTGCGCGATCGCGAGCGAGGCCGCCGTGTCGAGCCAGGTCACCCAGTGCCGGCCGAGATCGAGGAACGCGGGCGAGGCCGCGAGCCGCTCCATCTGGGCGGCATCGAGGAAGAAGCAGCCCGCATGCGGGTGGCGGCAAGGCTCGAGGGTGAAGTGGCGGCCGAGCAGCTCGAGCCGGACCGTGGGGCCCGGTCGGAGCGGGGCCGGGCTCGCCTCGAGGTCCGGGTAGAGCCGCTCGGCACCCAACAGCCGGGCCGGGTCGCCGTCGGCCGGACTGTCGTAGCGGCTCGGCTGCAGCAGCGGCGGCGGCTCGAGCCGGGTCGGGAAGGCCGCGTTGAAGAAGGCGAGCTTCCGGAAGAAGAGCGGATCCTCGACGACGATGTCGTCCTCGAGGTAGGCGTACCAGTCGTAGCGGCCGCGCTGGGCCGCGAGCACCCGATGCGCCGCGAAGCCCAGGAGCTCCGGATCGCCGCTCGCGAGCTGGCGGTGGTAGAGCCCGCCGGGGCAGGGAAGCTCGTCCAGGAGGTGGGCGCCTTCCTGCACGCAGACCACGATGTCGAGCCGCATCCGCTCGGGGTTGGTGGCCGGGGTCGCCGCGCCGAGCTGGTGGCGCGCCGCCAGATGGTCGGCGCCGAACAGCTCGTGCAGCCGCAGGATCGCCGTGGCGAGCCCGCGCGCCCGCTCGCGCCGCGCCGCCGGGCGGAGCGAATCGTGCCGAGCATCGTCGCCGCGCGGCCGGAAATAGTGCGGGATGGCGACCAGCGCCCGCATCCGCGAGCCTCCTCCAGGCGGGCCGCGGCCGATCCGCGGCCCGGCCCGATCCTGCCAGGGAAGGGTTAACGAACCCTTGCCGGGGGCCGGCTCAGCCGGGCGGCAGCCGGAACGGCGTCGGATCGGCGAAGCGGCGCAGTACGTTCGTCGTCAGCCGGCAGATAGTGTTGTCGAAGCCGTTCCAGGACAGCGAGCCGGCATAGGCGATCGACCCGGTCGACCAGACGGCACCACCTTCGGGTGTCTCGAAGAACGTGATGTCGGCGTGGATGTCGCGGTTGATCGTGGCATCGGTCGAGCCGTGCGGGATCAGCACCTCCTCGGCCACGAGCTCGTAGGTGTTCGAGTGGTTCTCGGAGCGGGCCACGACGAGGGCGTGCGGCGGCGTGCCGAGCCGCGGGTCGACGGCGTCGATCTCGAGCCCCGCCGTGCCCCCCTGCAGGATCCCGAAATCGCCCAGGATCTCCGCCTCGATCCCCTCGAACATCCAGGCCGCCCGGGGATCGGCGGCGGCCGCGGTCCGCCGGTAGTAGGAGCAGGCGTCGAACCCCTGGCTGATGAAGCCGACGCCCGCGAGCCGTTGCGGTGCCCGGCCGTTGCGCCGCCAGAGCCCGCCATACTCGCCCGTGAAGCTGTGATGGGCCTCGCCCGGTTCGGCGTCCCAGGCGCGCACGCCGCCCTCGGCACGGCGCACCTCGATCACCCCCGGCCGGGTCGGATGGTGCGCGATCCGCCAGTAGAACCCGTTGCCGCCCATGTACATGAGCCGCCCGCCGCGGCGCAGATAAGCCTCGAAGGCATCGAGCATCTCGACGCTGTCGTACTCGGGATGCGAGCCCGTGATCACGACACGGTAGGGGGCCAGGAGATCGAGCCCCTCCGCGTGCAGCTGCTCCTCGGTGATCACGTCGTAGTCGCCACCCAGATGCTCGAGCCAGTCGACGATGAAGAGATCGAGGTTGAAGTTCCAGTGGCGTCCGGTCGGGCGGAAGTTGATCACCGGCCGGTGCCGGCTCGAATAGGCGACGCCACTGCCGTCGCTGTGCCGGTCGTAGGTCGACAGCCCCATCTCCGGGTGCTCCAGGAGGAGCATGTCGGTGCGGTCGAGGGTCAAGAGGCGACCCTGGTAGAGCTCGGTCGCGAGCGAGGCGAAGCGGCCGCGATTGTTGAGATAGACGATGTAGGTCGCGGTCGAGGCGAGGAACGCCACCGGCGACCGCGCCGTGCCCCGGGGCGGGGTGACGAAGAACGGCACCCAGTGCTCGGCCTCGCCGGCCACGAGATGCGCGGCATAGACCCCGGAGCGCAGGTCGGGCGGGACGGCGAACTCGAAGTCCGGCTGCCAGCGGGCGTCGACCAGGTCGTCGTCGTGGAAGTGGATGGCGCCGTAGTGGCCGGGGTCGCGGGTCCAGTCGAACACCGTGCCGTCCCAGCGCGCCCCGGGCACGGCCCGGGTCGGCAGGTTGACGGCCTCGCCGTCGAGGCGGTTCGGGCCGCGATCGTGCACGGTCTCGCCGGCGATGCCGAGCGACAGGTCCCAGGCCGCCACCACGCGCTCGGCGAGCCCGGCGGGCCAGGTCGGGGCGAACAGCGCCGCCACCGCCTCGGGCGCCAACGCCGCCGCCGCGAGCCTTGGGCTGTCCAGCCGCCCGTTCAGGTGACAGGTGGTGCGGATCCCGCCCCAGGCGGCGGGCCCGTCCGCGGGCCCGGCCTGGGCAGCGGCCATCAGGAGCGGACCCGGGCCCGGGCGTGGCCGGACAGTGGTGACGAGCTCCGCCTCGGCCGGCCGGTCGAGGTCGAAGCCGTGCCGTTCGAGGGGCTCCTGGCGCACCCAGAGCCGCCCCGTCGCGGCATCGAAGCCGGCACTCGCGCGGTACCAGCGCCGCGCCCGTAAGGGCTCGCCCGTACTCGCCTCGACCACCGTGCGGCCGTCGCCCAGCCGCAGCTCGAGGCAGCCGGCCGCGTCGAGGAACAGGCCGAAGCCGGTCCGGGCGGCCTCGCACCAGGTGCCGAGCAGCGCTTGGGGGCCCTTCTGCGGGGTGGTCGGCCAGACCTGGACGGCGAGCGTGAAGCTCTCGAGCGCGGCGATCGCCGGGTGGCCGGGCACCGCCACGAACGAGCCGATCGGGATCGGCTGCCAGCGCGCCGGCCGGCTGCCGTTGCAGGCGGCCTCGATCGGCTCGGGTGCGAAGGGGGTCGCGAGCGGCCCGGCCGAGGGCTGGCGCAGGCGGACGATCCGCGCCGAGTAGCGCTCGGCGCCCCGGCACGAGACCATGAACCGGACGGTGTCGCCCGGCCGCGCGCTCCAGCGGTCGCAGTAGCCCATGAGGACGGTCACGGAGGCACTCCGGCTCGCGCCTCGGGCTCAGTCGATCGGCAGGTCCTCGCCGGCCAGCTCGCGCCAGCGCAGCTTGAAGACGTGCCACTCGGCCTCCGCGAGGTCGGTGAACACCCGGTTGGTCAGGGCCGGCGCCTTGCGCGCGCCGGGCTCGATCAGGGCGAGCGTCCAGCGCTCGTCGTCCCGGTCGATCACGAGGCAGTGGAACGGCCGGTCGGGGCTCGGCCGGCGCATCAGGTGCAGGAGGTACTGCAGGTCCGGGCTGTGCTCGCCGTGCGGGCGTGCCTTGAACTCCCGGGCGAGGTCGAGCCGGGTCTTGTCGAAGGCGAACACGCGGCACGCTCCGCAGCAGGGACGCTCGCGGCGAGCATGCGCACCGCCTGGGCTCAGGGCAAGCCCGGCCGCGCGATGGCCGGCATGAGCGGGCGGGGCCGCTCGCCCCGGCCGCCCGGGATCAGGGCCGGGAGCCCGGCCGGATCAGAGCAGCCGCCCGTGGCACTGCTTGAACTTCCGGCCCGAACCGCACGGGCAGGGGGCGTTGCGCGGAACCTTGCCCCAGGTCCGCGGATCGCCCGGATCGATCCCGTCGCCGCCATCGGCCATGGCGAGCGCCCGGGCGCGGGCCGGCGGCGGCACCGGTTCGGGCTCGGGTTCGGGCTGGGCGACGCGGATCTCGAGGTGCGAGAGCACCTGCGTGGTGGTCAGCCGCAGCTGGTGCAGCATCCCCTCGAACAGCGCGAACGCCTCGCGCTTGTACTCGTTCAACGGATCGCGCTGGCCGTAGCCGCGCAGATGGATGCCCTGCCGCAGATGGTCGAGGTGCAGCAGATGGTCCTTCCAGAGATGGTCGAGGATCTGGAGAAGGAGGCTCTTCTCGGCCATGCGCAGGACCGGCTCGCCGTAGGTCACGGTCTTGTGCGCCATCTTGGCGTCCGAGGCGTCGAGGAGCCGGCGGCGGATCTCCTCGTCGGCGATGCCCTCCTCCTTGGCCCAGTCCTTGACCGGCAGCTCGAGCGCCAGATAGCGCCGCACCTCCGCCTCGAGGCCCTCGGCGTCCCACTGCTCGGGGTAGGCCTTCTCCGGGATGCGCTTGGCGACCAGCTCCTCGATCACCTGATGGCGCATGTCGACCACGGTCTCGGCCACGTCCTCGGCGGTGATCAGCTCCATCCGCTGCTCGTAGACCACCTTGCGCTGGTCGTTCATGACGTCGTCGAAGCGCAGCAGGTTCTTGCGGATGTCGAAGTTCCGGGCCTCGACCTTCTGCTGCGCCTTCTCGAGCGCCTTGTTGATCCAGCGGTGGACGATCGCCTCGCCTTCCTTGAGGCCGAGCTTCTGGAGCATGCCGTCCATGCGCTCGGACCCGAAGATCCGCATCAGATCGTCCTCGAGGGACAGGAAGAACTTGGAGCGGCCGGGATCGCCCTGGCGGCCGGAGCGGCCGCGGAGCTGGTTGTCGATCCGCCGGCTCTCGTGCCGCTCGGTACCGATCACGTAGAGCCCGCCCGCGGCCCTGACCTTCTCCCGCTCGGCCTCGACCTCGGCGCGGATCGCCCGGGCGGCCGGGTCGTCCTTGGCCGTCTCCGGGCCGAGCTCCTGGCGGATGCGCATCTCGGCGTTGCCGCCGAGCTGGATGTCGGTGCCGCGCCCGGCCATGTTGGTGGCGATGGTCACCGCACCCAGCCGCCCCGCCTGGGCGATGATGCCCGCCTCCTGCTCGTGGTAGCGGGCGTTCAGCACCTGGTGCGAGATGCCGCGCGCCTTGAGCTTCTCGGACAGGAGCTCGGACTTCTCGATCGAGACCGTGCCGACCAGGACCGGCTGGCCGCGCTTGTGGGCATCCGCGATCTCCTCGCAGATCGCCTCGTACTTCTCCCGGCCGGTCCGGTAGACCTCGTCGTCCTCGTCCTTGCGGATCATGGCGAGGTGGGTCGGGATCTCGACCACCTCGAGCTTGTAGATCTCGGCGAACTCGGCCGCCTCGGTCGCCGCCGTGCCGGTCATGCCGGCGAGCTTGTCGTAGAGCCGGAAGTAGTTCTGGAAGGTGACCGTCGCGAGGGTCTGGTTCTCGGCCTGGATGGCGACCTGCTCCTTGGCCTCGAGCGCCTGGTGCAGACCGTCCGAGTAGCGCCGGCCGTGCATCATCCGGCCGGTGAACTCGTCGATGATGACGACCTGGCCGTCCTTGACGATGTAGTCGACGTCGCGGCGGAACAGGTGGTGCGCCCGCAACGCCTGGTTGACGTGGTGGACCACCGTCACGTTCTCGATGTCGTACAGATCGGGCGACTTGAGGAGGCCGAGCTCGGCCAGCTTGGCCTGGACGTGCTCGGTGCCCTTCTCGGTGAGCGTGACCGTCCGCTGCTTCTCGTCCTTCTCCCAGTCGTCGGCCGAGAGCGCGGGGATCAGCGTGTCGACGGCGCGGTAGAGCTGCGAGCTGTCCTCGGTCGGCCCGCTGATGATCAACGGCGTGCGGGCCTCGTCGATCAGGATGCTGTCGACCTCGTCGACGATCGCATAGTGATGCCCGCGCTGCACCATCTGCTCGAGGCTGTGGCGCATGTTGTCGCGCAGATAGTCGAAGCCGAGCTCGTTGTTGGTGCCGTAGGTGATGTCGCAGGCATAGGCGCGGCGCCGCGCCTCCTCGTCGAGCTGCGGAACGATCACGCCGACCGAGAGACCGAGGAACTCGTAGATCTGCCCCATCCAGGCGGCGTCGCGGCGCGCCAGATAGTCGTTGACCGTGACGATGTGCACGCCCTTGCCGGCGAGGGCGTTCAGATAGGCGGGAAGCGTGGCGACCAGCGTCTTGCCCTCGCCGGTCTTCATCTCGGCGATGCCGCCCTTGTGCAGGACCATGCCGCCGATCAGCTGGACGTCGAAGTGGCGCTGGCCGAGGGTGCGCTTGGCCGCCTCGCGCACCGTGGCGAAGGCCTCGACCAGGAGCTCGTCCAGGCTGTCGCCCTTCTCGAGCCGCTCGCGGAAGGTGTCGGTGCGGGCCCGCAGTTCGGCATCCGAGAGCCGCTCGAGATCCGGCTCCAGGGCGTTGATCCGCTCGACCGTCTTGCGGTGACCCTTGACGATGCGGTCGTTGGCGGAGCCGAACACCCGCCGGGCCAGGGATGCGAACATGCTCGGCGCGACCTCGCGACGGTTCCGGCTCAGCCGCCGGGTGGGCGCTGCTGCAGCCGACTGCAGATAGGCAGGTGACCCGGGGCTGTCAACGCGAGCCGGCCCGGCCGGCTCACCCCGGGTGGCGCAGATGGAAGCTCTTCGGCCGGGTCAGATGCGCGAAGGCCAGGGCCGAGAGCGCCACGCCCCGGCCGCTGTCCTTGACGCCCACCCAGGCGAGCTCGGGGTCGAGATAGTCGCAGCGGTTCATGAACACCGTGCCGGTCTCGAGCCGCTCGCCGATCCGGATCGCGGCTTCGAGGTCGCGGGTCCAGATCGCCGCGGTCAGCCCGTAGGCGCTGTCGTTCATGAGCGCCACGGCCTCCTCGTCCGAGCAGACCTTCATGATGCCGACGATCGGGGCGAAGCTCTCTTCGCGCATCACGCGCATCGAATGGTCGACGTCGACCAGGCATTGCGGGGCCATGTAGGCCGAGCCCGCCGCTTCGCGCGGGAAGCGCGCGGGGTCGATCAGCGCCTTCGCTCCGGCGCGGACCGCCTCGGCCACCTGGGCGCGGGCGAGGTCGGCCGCCTGCGCGCGCACCATCGGCCCGAGCGTGGTCGTGGGCGAGAGGGGATCGTCGAGCACGTAGCGCGAGGCGAGCTCGACATAGCCCTGGACGAAGTCGTCGTAGAGCTTCTCGTGCACGTAGATCCGCTCGATCCCGCAGCAGGACTGGCCGGCGTTGAAGCAGGCGCCGTCGACGAGGTTCTCGACCGCGTGGGCCAGATCCGCGTCGGCACGGACATAGGCCGGATCCTTGCCGCCGAGCTCGAGGGCGAGCCCGCAGAAGCTCTCCCCGGCCGCCCGCTGCATCGCGTGGCCGCCGGCGACCGAGCCCGTGAACACCGCGTGGTCGACCCTGCCTTCGGCGAGCAGCGCCGCGGTCGCCGCATGGTCCATGTGGAGATGCTGGAAGACGCCCTCGGGCAGGCCCGCGGCGTCCATCGCCTCCTGGAACCGCTCGGCGCACAAGGGCGTCTGGTGCGAGTGCTTGAGGAGCACCGCGTTGCCGGCCACGAGCGCCGGCACGATCGCGTTGACCGCGGTGAGGTAGGGGTAGTTCCAGGGGGCCACCACGAGCACGAGGCCCAGGGGCTCGCGGCGCATGAAGCGGGTGAAGCCCGGCTTCTCGGCGACCCGCACCGCGCCCAGGGCCTCGGGGGCGAGGGCCAGCATGCAGCGCGCCCGCTCCTCGAGGCCGCGGACTTCGCCCGGGCTGTGGGCGATCGGTCGGCCCATCTGCAGGGTGAGCTCGCGGGCGATCGCCTCGCGGCGCGCGACCATGTGGTCGATCGCCCGGTGCAGCAGCGCCATGCGCTCCTCGACAGACCGCGCGCGCCACGCCGGCGAGGCCGCGCGGGCGCGCCGGACCGCGGCCTCGACCGTGGCCCGATCGGCCAGCGGCCGCTCGACGACGATCCGCCCGTCGATCGGTGAGACGGTGCGCAGGACGCTCATCGCCACTTCTCCTCGATCCCTCCGACGCCTCTACTCCGCGCAGGTGCGAGGCGGGAGGGGCGCGGCTCGGCCGGCCTTTGCATCAGGCCTCTCTTATATTCCGGGGCGGACCACCTATCTGCGGCGTGCCACCCCGGGAGGAGCCGAGATGCAGGCAGCTGACGGAACGGCGCGGCCGATGCTCGCGGAGGGGCTCGCGCATCTGCCGATCGGCGTGTTCGCGACCGTGATGGGCCTGGCCGGCCTCACGCTCGCCACCGAGCGCATGGCGCGGGCACTGCCGGGCCTGACCACGCCGGCCCTCCTCCTCCTGGCGGTGAGCGCGGCGGTCTATCTGGGCCTGCTCGGCCTCTACGGGCTGAAGCTCGCGCGCCACCCGAAGGAGGTGCTGGGCGAGTGGCGGCATCCGGTGCGCATCGCCTTCTTTCCGGCGGTGACGATCGGGCTGCTCCTGCTCGCCACGGCCCTGGCACCGCACGCCCCGGGGCTCGCCGAGCCCTTGTGGCTTCTGGGGGCACTCGCGCATCTCCTGGCCATGCTCGCGGTCGTGACGACGTGGATCGACGCCGTGCATTTCGAGCCGCCGCACCTCAACCCGGCCTGGTTCATCCCCGCCGTGGGCAACGTGCTCGTGCCGATCGCGGGGGTGCCGCTGGGCTGGGTCGAGCTCTCCTGGTTCTTCCTCGGCGTCGGGCTGCTCTTCTGGCTCGTGTTGCTCACCATCGTCTTCAATCGCCTGGTGTTCCACCATCCGCTGCCGGCCCGGCTGCTGCCCACCCTCTGCATCCTGATCGCCCCGCCCGCGGTGTCCTTCCTCGCTTGGGTGAAGCTCACCGGCGAGCCCGGGGCGTTCGGCCGGATGCTCTACGCGGCGGCCGTGCTGTTCGCCCTCCTGCTCGTGATCCAGGCCCCGAAGCTCGTCCGCCTGCCCTGGGCCCTGAGCTTCTGGGCCTACTCCTTCCCGCTCGCGGCCCTGACCATCGCCACCTCGGTCGCGGCCGAGACGCTCGGCCAGCCGCTCCTCGCGGCGGCGAGCTGGCTCCTCTACGCGCTCCTGGTCCTCGTGATCGCGGGCCTCGCGGCGCGCACGGTCAAGGGCGCGCTCGCGGGCGAGCTGTCCCGGCCGGAAGGGTGAGCACTGTCTTGCGGGCGCGGTCTCGGCCGCTATCGTGGCGGGGCGCGCGGGGAGGGGCCGGGGATGCTGCACAAGAACCTGATCGGCGGTGAATGGGTCGAGGGCGTGGGCGTCACCCGCAACCTCAACCCCTCGAACACCGACGACGTCGTGGGCGAGTACGCCCAGGCCGACCGCGCCAAGGTCGAGGCGGCGATCGCCGAGGCGCGGGCCGCCTTCGGCTCCTGGTCGACGAGCAATCCCGAGATGCGCGCCGACATGCTGGACGCGGTCGGCGCCGAGATCCTGGCGCGCAAGGACGAGCTCGGCCGGCTGCTCGCCCGCGAGGAGGGCAAGACGCTCCCCGAGGCGGTGGGCGAGGTCGTGCGCGCCGGCCGCATCTTCAGGTTCTTCGCGGGCGAGTGCCTGCGCCAGGCGGGCGAGACGATCGCCAGCACGCGGCCGGGCATCCAGGTCGAGATCGCCCGCGAGCCCCTGGGCGTCGTGGGCCTGATCACGCCCTGGAACTTCCCGATCGCGATCCCCGCCTGGAAGCTCGCGCCGGCACTCGCCTACGGCAACACGGTGGTGTTCAAGCCGGCCGATCTGGTTCCGGGCTCGGCCTGGGCACTCGTCGAGATCCTGGCGAAGAGCCTGCCCAGGGGCGTGGTCAACCTGGTCATGGGGCGCGGCTCGGTGGTGGGCGAGGCGATCGTGGCCTCGCCGCACGTCGATGCCGTGAGCTTCACGGGCTCGATCGAGGTGGGCCGCCGGATCGCGGCGCTCTGCGGCCAGGGGCTCAAGAAGGTGCAGCTCGAGATGGGCGGCAAGAACCCGCTCGTCGTGCTCGACGACGCCGATCTTCCGACCGCCGTCACCTGCGCGGTCCAGGGCGCCTTCTACCAGACCGGGCAGCGCTGCACCGCCTCCTCGCGCCTGATCGTCACCGAGAAGCTGCACGACCGCTTCGTCTCGGCACTCGTCGAGGCGACCGTGAAGCTCGTGGTCGACGACGCCTTGAAGCCCGGCACCCAGATCGGTCCGGTGGTCGACCAGCGGCAGTTGGACCAGGACCTCATGTACATCGAGATCGCCGGGCAGGAGGGGGCGAAGCGCGCCTGCGGCGGCGAGCGGCTGACCCGCGCCACCCCCGGCTTCTACCTCGAGCCCGCGCTCTTCACCGAGACCCGGCCGGACATGCGGATCAACCGCGAGGAGGTGTTCGGGCCGGTGGCCTCGGTGATCCGGGTCAAGGACTACGAGGAGGCCCTGGCGGTCGCCAACGACACGCCCTACGGCCTCTCCTCCGGCATCTGCACGACGTCGCTCAAATACGCCCAGCACTTCCGGCGGCACGCCCAGGCCGGGCTCGTCATGGTCAACCTGCCGACCGCCGGGGTCGACTATCACGTGCCGTTCGGCGGCCGGAAGGGAAGCTCCTACGGGCCGAGGGAGCAGGGCCGCTACGCGGCCGAGTTCTACACCACGGTCAAGACCGCCTACACGCTGCCCGTCTGAGCCGTCCGGGGGCAGCGGGCCCGGGAGCGACGCGTGCCGCCGGCCGTGCGCCGCTATCTGGTCGTGGTCGAGACGGTCAACCGCGCGGTCGGCCGGGCGGTGGTCTGGTCGATCTTCCTCCTGATGGGCCTCCTCCTGTGGTCTTCGGCGTCGCGCACGCTCCTCGACACCCCGCTCGTCTGGAGCGTCGAACTCGCCCAGTTCCTGCTCGTGGCCTACTTCCTCCTGGGCGGCGGCTGGTCGATGCTCGCCGACGCGCATGTGCGGATGGACCTCCTCTGGGCCCGCTGGGGCGGCCGGACCCGGGCCTTCGCCGATACCCTGACCGCCGTCTGCCTGCTCGTCTATCTGGCGGTCATGCTGGTCGGCGGGATCGGCAGCACGCACTACGCCTTGAGCTTCGACCAACGCAACTACTCCGCCTGGGCGCCGCCTTTGGCGCCGATCAAGATCGTCATGGTCGCGGGCCTCGTCCTCATGCTCCTGCAGGCCACGGCGATCTTCCTGCGCGATCTCGGCCGCCTCCGGGGCTGGCGGCTGCCGGAGCCGCCCGAGCCTTGAGCCACGAGCTCGTCGCGCTCCTCCTGTTCTCCGGCATGATGCTGATGCTCCTGACCGGGCAGCGGGTGTTCGCCGCGATCGGCTTCGTGGCCTCGGTCGCCACGCTCGCCCTCTGGGGCACGGGCGGGGTCGAGATCCCGTTCAACGCGGCGATCCAGGTCATGAACTGGTACGCCCTCGTGACCCTGCCCTTGTTCGTCCTCATGGGCTACGTGCTCGCGGGCTCGGGCCTGGCCGACGACCTCTACCGCATGGTCCACGTCTGGTCGGGCGGGCTCAGAGGCGGCCTCGCGATCGGCACGATCGTCCTCATGGTGCTGATCTCGGCGATCAACGGCCTCTCGGTCGCGGGTCTCGCGATCGGCGCCACGATCGCGCTCCCGGCCATGCTCGAGCGCGGCTACGACAAGCTCATGGTCACGGGCGTGATCCAGGCCGGCAGCACGCTCGGGATCCTGATCCCGCCCTCGGTCGTCCTCGTCCTCTACGGCATGATCGCCCGCCAGCCCGTGGGCCATCTCTGGCTCGCCGGGATCCTGCCCGGGCTGCTCATGGCCACGCTCTTCGTCCTCTACGTGCTGGTCCGCTGCAGGCTCGAACCGCGGCTCGGGCCGGCACTTCCCGCCGCGGAGCGGGCGGCGATCCCCCGCCGCGAGAAGCTCCTCCTCCTGCGCGCGGGCTTGTGGCCCCTCGCCATCTTCGCGCTCATGATCGGCCTCTTCGTCAAAGGGGTCACGAGCCTCGTCGAGAGCGCGGCCGTGGGCGCCCTCGCTTCGCTGCTGGTGACCGCCTTCAAGGGCCGGCTCACGCTCGCCTTCCTCGAGGACTGCGCCAGGAAGACGCTCGCCGTCTCCTGCATGTTCCTCTGGATCATCACGGCTGCGCTTGCCTTCGGTGCCGTCTTCGACGGGCTCGGGGCGGTCAAGGCCGTCGAGCGGCTCGTGATCGGCCAGATGCACCTCGAGCCCTGGCAGGTGCTCGTCTTGATGCAGCTCTCGTTCCTGATCCTGGGCACCTTCCTCGACGACACGGCGATGCTGGTGATCGTGGCGCCCCTCTACATCCCGCTCGTGCGCAAGCTCGGCTTCGATCCGATCTGGTACGGCGTGCTCTACACGATCACCTGCCAGATCGCGTATCTGACCCCGCCCTTCGGCTACAATCTGTTCCTGATGCGGGCGATGGCCCCGCCCGGCATCGCGCTCGCCGACATCTACCGTTCGATCGTGCCGTTCGTCGCGATCATGCTCCTCACGCTTCTGATCGTGGGCCTCTTCCCGCCGATCGCGCTCTGGCTGCCGAAGCTCGTCTACGCCCGCTGAGCCGCCGCCCGGAGGCCCCCGGGCGCGGGCCCGAGGGGCGCCGGGTCCGGGAGTGGCAGGTCCAGGGCCGGCAGGTCCGGGGGCGGCACGCCCGCGGCCTCGAGCCCGGCCACGAGCGCCAGGGTCGAAGCCGAGCCCAGAAGCGCCGCCCGGCCCGCGGGGGCCGCGGGTGCCGCCCAGGGCGGGGCGGGGGCGGCCGCAGGCGCCCGGACGAGCCCGCCCGGCTCGGGAGCCGCGTGCGCGGATCCGACGGCAGCCCCAGGAGACCGCGCGGCCGGCTCGGGAGCCACGTGTCCGAATCGCGCGGCAGCCCCAGCGGGCCGCCCGGCCGGGGGCTCGGGAGCCGCGTGCGCGGATCGGACGGCGGTCGCCGGAGCCTGTCCGGTCGGCGGCTCGGGGGCCGCGGGCTCGGGAGCCGCGTGCTCCGGAAGCTGCGCGCGCGGGGCCGGCTCGCCGCGCAGGCGGTCGAGCTCGAGCGCGGCCGAGCGGCGGGCCCGCTCCAGGCGGTTGCCGTAGCGCACGAGCGTCTCGAGGCGGGGCAGGGGGCCGGGATCCTCGCCGCGCGCCAGCCGGCCCAGAAGGTCGATCTCGAGGGCGGCGAGCTGATGGCCGCGCCAGAGGCAGGCGACGAGCTCGTCGAGCGCCAGCGCCTCGGCCGCGGCGGCCGGCCGGCGGCGGCGGCGGTAGGCGCGGGCGAGGGCGGCGAGGCCGTCGCGGGCGGCGGGCGGCGGCGCGGCCTCGGGGGCCGCGGGGCGGGACGGGGCGGGGTCGGCGAGGCAGGCTTGCGGCATCGGTTCCTCACACGCGGCACCGACGGCGCCCCTCCGCCCTCGATCGGATCATAGTCCGCAAACCCTGCGCCGGCAAGCCGGCCTAGGGCGGGAGCGCCGCCAGCCGCCGCTCGAGCTCGGCGGGCATCCAGGCGTCGACCGGGGCGAGCCGGCCGGCGCTCGCGAGTTCGCGGGCGATCCGCAGCGCCTCGCCGTAGCGCGTGCGGGCCTCGGCGGTGGCCCCCTCGTCCGCGGCGAGCTCGGCGAGCTTGACGTTCGAGACGATCAGGTCGCGCTGCCACTCCGTGTTGGCGGGGTCCTTCTTCACCAGCGCCTCGCGGATCGCGAGAGCCTTGCGGAAGGCCTCGAGCGCGCCCGCACCGTCGCCCTGGGCCACGAGCACGTCGCCGATCTTGACGTGGCTCACCGACAGGTCGCGCTGCCACTCCGTG
>CAZDFD010000060.1:0-26616 GCA_964504655.1 uncultured Geminicoccaceae bacterium | reverse complement strand
GTCGAGCGCGTCGCGCCGGCCTGCGCCGCCTCCGGCAAGGCCGGCGGCTTCCTCGCCCTCGACTGGTGCGACGGGCTCCCGCGCGCGCCCCTCTCCCGCCCCGGCTTCGCGCTCCATCCCGAACTCGCCCGCGAGGCCGCCGACGGGCTCGGCTACCGCCCGGTCGAGACGCTGCTCGTGGCCGCAAGCGGCGAGGGCGAGCCCGCGCCCTGGCTCGGGCCCGGCTTCCACCTCGTGGAGCGGCTCGGCGAGCCCACGACCACGGCCCTCGTCGACCCGGCCCGGCTCACCCGCTGGCTCGTCGAGCGGGCGATCGCGGCCGGCGCGCGGCTGCTCCTCGGCACACCCGGGGCGCTCGAGTCCACCGGCCGGGGCTGGCGCTCGCGGATCGCCGGCACGACGCTCGAGGCCGACGCGGTCGTCCTCGCCCTCGGGCCCTGGACGAGCCTGGCACGATCCTGGGTCGAGCTGCCGCCCGTCTTCGCGCTGCTCGGCCACAGTCTGCGCCTGGAGCTCGCCGAGCCCCTGCCGCCGCGGGTGCTGTTCGCCCGGCTCGACCCCGCCCGCCACGGGGTGGGGGAGCTCGAGATCTACCCGAGAGCCGACGGCAGCGTCGTCGTCGCGGGTCTCTCCCGCCCGGCCCGCCCGCCCGACGAGCCGACCGCGGTGGCTCCCGACCAAGGCGCGGCCGAGCGGCTGCTCGCGGCCGCCCGGGCGGTCCTGCCGGCCCTCGCCCGGGCCAGGCGGGTCGAGCCGCGCGCCTGCCTGCGGCCCATGAGCGCCGACGGTACGCCGCTCTTGGGCCCCCTGCCCGGCCGGCCGGGCCTCTGGCTCGCGACCGGCCACGGGCCCTGGGGCATCCTCGAGGCCCCGGCCACAGGTGAGCTCTTGGCCGATCTCGTCCTGGGTGCCCCGCCGCGGATCGACCCGCGCCCCTTCGATCCGGCCCGGCCCGCGGCCTGGAGCTGAGCGCGCCCTTCAGCCGCCGAGCGCCCGGATCACCGCGTCGGTCGTGGTCACCGCCGCCACGTTCTGCATCGCGTAGCCGATCGAGGCCCTGTGCCAGTCGGCGTTCATGGTCGAGCAGGCGTCCTCGGGCACGATCATCACGTAGCCCTTGTCGGCACCGGTGCGGGCGGTGTGCTCGATCGACATGTTGGTCCAGGCGCCGGTGTCGATCAGCACGTCGCGGCCGAGCGCCTTCAAGATGGTCTCGAGCCGCGAGCCCTCGAAGGCGCTCATGCGCATCTTCTCGACCACGAGATCGCCCGGCCGGGGCTCCAGGCCCGGCACCGGCGCCACGCCCCAGCTGCCGCGCTCGAGACCCTTCGAGTCGACGAGGCCCTCGAACAGGGGGCAGTTGAGCGTGACCCCGGGCGCGCCGGGCTCGACCACGAACCAGATGTGGATCACCGGCACACCGACCCGCCGGCAGTGCTCGGCGAGCCGTTGGATGTTGGCGATCGCGCCCTGCTCCTGGCAGTGCTGCGGCGAGCCGGAGGCGGCGAACGCCCCACCCTCCATGACGACGTCGTTCTGCATGTCCTGGATCAACAGCGCGCACCGTCCCGGGTCGAGGGCGAGGCCCTCGGCCATGTGGACGGCGCGGGCCGGCTCCGGCCCCCGGGCGCGGGTCGCCGGTTCCGCCGCGGCTGCGGCACGCGCGGCACCGCCCGCCCGCATGTAGGGCTCGCGTCGCGGGCCGACCTTGGTGCGCGCGGCATAGAGCGAGCGGGTGGCGGTCAGGAACAGGGTGCGCCAGTCCTCGCCACCCCAGGCGAGGTTGGCGACGAGCTCCGGCACCCGCACCGTGGCCAGGTGCCGGCCGCCGGGGTCGAGGACCCAGACCCCGCCCGGGCCGGTGCACCAGATGTTGCCGCGCTCGTCGCACTTCATGCCGTCGGGCACGCCCGGCTCGAGCTCCGAGCGCAGCCCCGAGGCCAGGATCCGACCGGCACCCAGCGAGCCGTCCGGCTTGACCTCGAAGGCGCGGATCAGCGCCTGGACCGTGTCGTTGACGTAGAGGAGCTTCTCGTCGGGCGAGAAGCAGAGCCCGTTGGGTTGGTCGAACAGGTAGCGCTCGACCAGGAGCTGCGGCGACCCGCCCTGCGGCGGGATGCGGTAGACCCCCTGGAAGCCGAGCTCGCGCGGCCGCTCGACCCCGTAGACCGGCATCCGCCCGTACCAGGGGTCGGAGAAGTAGATCGAGCCGTCCGAGCGCACGCAGACGTCGTTCGGGCTGTTGAGCTCCTTGCCCTCGACATGGCTGGCCAGCACCTCGCGCCTTCCGTCCTTGCGGAAGCGGACCAGCGAGGAGGTCGCGTGCTCGCACGCCAGGAGGTCGAGCCCGCCGTCGTAGGTGAGCCCGTTGGCCTTGTTGGACGGCCGCGCCACCTCCTCGATGCCGCGCTCGGCGGTCCAGCGGCGGCGGACGTCGGCCGGCATGTCGGAGAACAGGAGATGGTGCTCAATGGGGTGCCAGACCGGTCCCTCGGTGAAGGTGAAGCCGGTGGCGAGCTGCTCGACCCGCGCATCCGGCTCGATCAGCTCGCGCGCGGCCGGCGAGAGGATGTCGTGCGCCATGGCCGGCCTCAGGCCGGGAACCAGGGCCGGGCCGGCAGCGAGGACACGGTCGGGCCGGGCACCTGGTCGAACAGCCGGGCGGTGATCTGGCCGCCCTCGACCCTGGCCGGCCGGTCGTGGACCGGCAGGAGGTAGCGGGCGTTGGAGAGGAGCTTCTTGATCGCCGCCTTCTCCTGCCGCTTGGTGGTGCCGTGATTGCCCGTCACCTGCGGCTCCATGGCCTGGGTGATGCGGAACGGCTCGATGATCTGGTCGTGGAAGTCGTAGATCACGTCGCCGCAGATCGTCGCCACGCCGTCGGCGGTGTGCACGTGCACGTTCATCGAGCCCTCGGTGTGCGCCCCCGCCGCCTCGCAGTAGAGACCGGGGCAGATCTCGATCGGCCCGCTGATCTCGAGGTCGAGGAAGCGCAGCGCGCCCTTGGTGTGCAGCCGGTCGACCAGATGCTTGATGTCGGGGGCCGGGTATTGCGGGTGCATGAGCCCGGAGACCGAATATTCGAGCTCGCGACGGTTGAGCACCACCGTCGTGTTCATCGGGAAGAGGTCGTCCTTGCCGGCGTGGTCGATGTGCAGATGCGTGTGCAGGACGAAGCGGACGTCGCCGAGCTTGAGGCCGTGCCGGGCGAGCTGGTTCTCGATCAGGTTCTCGTGGAACTGGAGCCCGCGCATGCCGAGGGTCTCCATGATCTGGTTCGACCGATAGCCGGTGTCGACCAGCACGGGCCAGGGGCCGCCCAGGATCAAAAAGCCCAGGGTGGGCACGCGGCGGGTGCGGCCGCAGTCGCGGCCGAGCACGAGGAAGCTCGATTCGAGCTCGATGTCGCCATAATCGAGGATCTTGATCTCGAGCGGCACGGCAGCCCTCCCCTCAGTCCAGCCGATAGACGCGACAGGCGTTGTCGTGGAGCACGGCCCGCCGGGCCGGCTCGTCGAGCCCTTCGAGCGCCGCCGCGTGCGCGGCGAGCAGATCGCCGTAGCGGCACCAGAGCTTCTCGATCGGGAAGTTGGAGCCGAACAGGCAGCGCTCGGGCCCGAACAGCTCGAGGGTCGTCCGGACAATGCGGGCGATCAGGGGCGGGTCGAGCCGGCGCACGAAGGTGCCGAGGCCCGAGAGCTTGGCCACGAGGTTGCGCTCCGCCGCGAGCCGTGCCAGGCCCGAGCGCCAGCGCTCGAGGCCCGCGGTTGTCGCATCCTCGAGCATGCCGGCGTGGACCAGCACGAAGGTGACCTCCGGGCAGGCGCGCACCAGCGTCAGGGCGCTCTCGACCTGGCCCATGAAGACCTGCAGCTCGAACACGAGGCCGAGTGGGGCGAGCCGTTGGACGTTGCGGATCACCCGCGAGTCGCTCGCCAGATCGGGGCGCGGCGCGAAGCGGTAGGCCTCGACCTCGTGCCAGTGGAGCTGCTGGCGGACGCCACGCACCAGGGGGTGCCGGGCGAGTGCCTCGAGCGCCGGTCCGGCGTCCTCGACCGCCAGATCGGCGAAGGCCACGATCGCCAGGGGAACGTCCGCCCGGCGCGCCTCGCCCGCGACCCAGCGGACCTCGTCGAGCGCCCGCGCCGGTGCCCAGTTCGCCTGCACATAGACCGCCCGGTCGACGCCCGCGGCGCGCGCCTCGGCCAGATACTCCTCGATCCCGTAGTCGCGCCGGAGCGGCTCGTAGGGGCCGAAGATGCGCGGCACCATCGGCCCCTGGAGCCAGGGCAGGTCGGCCTGCCGCCAGATGTGGAAATGGCCGTCGACGATCGCGCTCATCGCACCCCCGCGCGGGCGAGATCCAGCACCTGCCGGCAGAGCGTCTCGACCGAGCCGGCCGGCAGCAGCGCATCGAGGCTCGGCAGGGCGGCGCGGAGCGCGGCGGTCTCCGGCACCCGACCCGGCGTGTCCACGAGCGGGCTCAGCCACACGAGCGCGTGCGCCAGCCGGGCGAGCCGGGCGAGTGCCGCCAGCATGAGGTCGGGGTCGCCGCGCTCGAGCCCGTCGGAGAGGATCAGCACGAGGGCACCACGGCTGAAGCCCGCGAGGCGCGGCACCCGCAGAAGGGCGGCCAGGGCCTCGCCGATCCGGGTGCCGCCGTCCCAGTCGCGGACCGTGCGGGCGGCCCGGTCGAGGGCGCGGTCGGGATCCCGGAGCCGAAGCGCCGGGCCCACCCGGGTGAGGCGGGTGCCGAAGGTCAGGACCTCGAGCCGCTCCGCCACCCGGGCGAGCGCGTGCGCGAAGCGCAGGTTGGCCCGGGTCTGCTCCTTCATCGATCCGGAGACGTCGATCAGGAGCAGGATCCGTCGCTGCCGCCGCCGCGGCCGCCGCCAGAGGAGCCGCAGCGGCTCGCCCTCGAGACGCGCCGCGGCGCGCAGGCTGCGACCCAGATCGAGGACCGGCCCGCGGGCGGCGCGGCCGAGCTTGGCGCTGCGCCGCCGCGGCAGCCGGCGCGGCACGGCACGCCGGAAGCGCTCGAGCGCCACCTCCGGACGCACGGCGGCGAAGCGGCGGAGCCCGAGCGCCTCGGCCGGGCTCGCCGCCTCGCCCTTGGCCTCGCCCGCGACCTCGAGCGGCTCCTCACCCGGGCCCAGGGCCTCCTCCTGGACCCGGAGCGGCTCCTCCTCGCCATGGCCCTCGGGCGCCGCGGTCGGCCGGCCGGCACCCAGGAAGTGCCAGGCGAACAGCGCCTCGAACTCGGCGATCCGCTCGTGCGGCGGCGCGAGCGTGGCGATCGCGGCGCGGCGCACGTCGGTCATGTGCCGCGGGCCCAGGAGCCCCACCGCCTCGAGGAAGGCGATCGTCTGCTCGGGTGCGACCGCGAAGCCGTTCTCGCGCAGGAGCCGGCCGAACGCCAGGAACGGCCGCACCGCCGCCGGCGGGGCCGGTGGCCAGCTCACGGCCGGGCCTCGGCCAGGATCGCGTCGAGCCGTCCGCGCACGTGCGGCAGGTCCTCCTCGTCCTTGACCACCACCCCGAGCGAGCGGCGGAAGGCCTCGGGCCAGGGCACGCCCTGGCCGATCAGGAGATCGACCGCCTGAGCCCACTCGACCGCCTCGGCGATGCCGGGCGGCTTGACGAGCGGCTCCTGGCGCAGCCGGGCCACGGCCTCGCTCACCGCCCGGGCGGTGCGCTCGGCCACCCCCGAGGCGCGCAGCATGACGATCCGCGTCTCCTGCTCCGGTCTCGGATAGTCGATCCAGTGGTAGACGCAGCGGCGGCGCAGCGCCTCGTGCAGCTCGCGGGTCCGGTTCGAGGTCAAGATCACGACCGGCCGCTCGGCGGCCGCGAGCGTGCCGCGCTCGGGGATCGAGATCGTGAAGTCGGACAGGAACTCCAGGAGGAAGGCCTCGAACTCCTGGTCCGAGCGGTCGACCTCGTCGATCAGCAGCACCACCTCGCGCGGCCCCTTGAGGGCCGTGAGCAGCGGTCGTTCGATCAGGAAGGCATCCGCCCAGATGTCGACCGGCCGATCGCCGGCCTGGCGGAGCGCCAGGAGCTGGCGCGGGTGGTTCCACTCGTAGAGCGCGTGCGCGGCGTCGATCCCCTCGTAGCACTGCAGCCGCACGAGCCGCCGGCCGAGCACGCCGGAGAGCGCCTTGGCCGCCTCGGTCTTGCCGACCCCCGGAGCGCCCTCGAGCAGGAGCGGCTTGCCGAGCGCGAGTGCCAGCCAGGCCGCCGTGGCGAGCTCCGGATCGGCCAGATAGAAGGCGTCCTTGAGCGCCCGGGCGAGCGCTTCCGGGTCCTCGAGGCCTGGGATCGCGCCGCGCCGGGCCATGCGCGTCAGCGCCCGCCCCTGGCCTCGAGGGCGCGCAGGATCTTCTCGGGCGTGAAGGGCATCTCGGTGATCCGCACCCCGACCGCGTCGAAGATCGCGTTGGCGATCGCCGGGATCGGCGGGGTCGCGCACATCTCGCCGATGCCCTTGCCCCCATAGGGTCCGTCGAGCGCCGGCCGCTCCAGGAGCTCGATCTCGACCGGGCACATGTCGGCCGGGCCCGGCATCAGATAGGTGTTGAAGTCGGTCGGCCCGTGCGCCCGGTCGGGGTACCAGGGCTCGGGAGTCTCCCAGAGGGCGTGGCTGATCCCCATCCAGGCCCCGCCCACGAGCTGCTGCTCGACCAGCTTGACGTTGAGGGCGCGGCCGATCTCGTAGGCCGCCTTCAACGACAGCACGGCCACCTCGCCGGTCTCGTCGTCGACCTCGACCTCGGCCACCATGCAGGCGTGGGCGTAGCAGGTGACCGGGTGCATGGCGCCGGTCTCGGGGTCGACGTCGGAGGGCGGCACGAGGAACATGCCGCGGCCGGAGATCGACCGGCCGCGCTTGAAGTGGGCGCGCTGGGCCACGTCGCGCACGCTGATCGAGCGCGACGGCGCGCCCTTGACCTGGACCCGGCCGCGGCCGTCGAGCTCGAGGTCGCGCGGGTCGACCTCGAGCTCCTCGCCGGCCACCTCGAGCAGCACCTCCTTGGCCTCGCGGGCGGCCGCGATCACCGCGTTGCCGGCCCGGTGCGTGCCGCGCGAGGCGAAGCTGCCCATGCAGTGCGGGCCGGTGTCGGAATCGCCCGTGTCGACGAAGACGTCCTCGATCGGCACCCCCAGGGTCTCGGCGGCGAGCTGGCGGGTGACCGACTTCATGCCCTGGCCGAGGTCGATCGAGGACAGCGTCACCGTGAACTTGCCGGTGGGCGTGGCGTGCACGAGGGCCTGGCTCGGATCGCCGCCCAGGTTCATGCCGATCGGGTAGTTGACCGAGGCGATGCCGCGGCCGCGATGCCTCGCCATGTCAGCGTCTCCGCGCCATCTCAGCGTCTCCGGCTGCCGAACACCGAGGAGAACCGCACCGCGCCGTGGCTCGGGCCCGGGGCCGGGCGCGGCTCCGGCGGGCGCTCCGGGGCGCGCGGCGGCGGCTCGCGCGGCCGCTCCTCGGGCCGCGCGTAGGAGACCGGGGCGGCCGTCCGCCGCTCGGGCTCGGTCCGACCGGCGGCGGGGAGGGCCCGGCCGGGCGCCACCGGGGTCGCCGGGATCCGCGCCCGCTCGCCGCCGCCGCCGACCCGGGAGGAGGCGGACCGGGCCTCCTCGGAGAGCCGCAGGCCCGCCATCTCGGCCGCCACCTGCACGCACTCGATCAGCGCCGCGCCCTCGGTGACCTTGCGATGCGCCTTCATGTCGCCGTCGCGGTAGGCGTTCCGGATCCGCAGCTCCATCGGCTCGATGCCGAGCGTGCGCGCCACCACGTCCATGTGCGATTCGAGCGCGAAGTCGCCGCCCGTGACCCCGAACCCGCGCATCGCCGAGGAGGGTGTGCGGTTGGTGAACACGCACCAGGAATCGACCCAAACGTTCGGGATGTAGTAGGGGCCCGGGTGGTGCGCGGCCGACTTGATGGTCCCGTAGGTGGTCAGGCGCGAATAGGCGCCGGCGTCGTGATAGTGGGTGATCCTGCGGGCGAGGATCCGTCCGTCGCGCATCACCCCGTCCTTGACGTAGACGCGCTCGGCCCCGCGCGGGCTCGAGACCTGCATCTCCTCGGCCCGCGAGAAGACGTAGCGGACCGGCCGGCCGGTGAGCATGGCGGCGAGCACCGCCAGGGGCTCGACCACGGTGTCGACCTTGCCGCCGAAGCCGCCACCGACCGTGCCGCCGATGAAGTGCAGGCGGTTGCTCTCGATCTTCAATTGCGCCGCGGTGTTGTCGAGCGAGAAGAACAGGCCCTGGGTGCAGGTGTGGACCGTGAAGCGGCCGTCCTCGGCCGGCACCACCACGCAGCCGTTGGTCTCGACCGGGGCGTGCTCGATCGGCGACATCTGGTAGCGGCCCTCGACCACGAGATCGGCCGCGCGGAAGGCGGCCTCGACGTCGCCGAAGCGGATCTGCTGGCAGTCGTGGCTGCCCCAGTAGCGGAACCAGTTGCGGCCGATGTACTCGTTGACGAGCGGTGCCTCCGGCCGGATCGCCTCCTCGACGTCGAGCACGGCCGGCAGCCGATCGTAGTCGACCCGCACCCGGGCGACCGCCTCCTGCGCCGCGCGCGGGCTGTCGGCCAGGATCGCCACGATCGGCTCGCCCAGATAGCGCACCTTGCCGTCGGCGAGCGCCGGCTCGTCGTCGACGCCGAAGTTGAAGATCGTCAGGATGTTGTGCGCTTTCTTGGGCAGATCGGCGTAGCGCAGGACGCGCCGTACCCCGGGCGTCCGCTCGGCCGCGCCGGTGTCGACCGAGCGGATCCGTGCATGGTGCTCGCTCGAGCGCACGCAGCGCAGGTGCAGGAGCCCGCTCACCGGGTGGTCGGCGAAGAACAAGGTCCGACCGGTGACGTGGCCCTCGATGTCCTGGCGGCGCACCGGCTGGCCGACGATCCGGAGATCGTCCGGCCGCTCGTCGGCGAACAGTTCCTTGCGGATCCGCATGGCCGTCTCCTAGCCGCGCCGGCCGCCGCCCGCGCGGGCGGCGTCCAGGATCGCCTCGACGATCGGGGTGTAGCCGGTGCAGCGGCAGATGTTGCCGGAGATCGCCTCGATCACCTCCTCGCGGGAGGGATGCGGGTTGCGGTCGAGGAGCGCCTTGGCGGCCATCAGCATGCCCGGCGTGCAGAAGCCGCACTGCGCCGCGAAGCGCTCCATGAACGCCTCCTGCAGGGGGTGCAGGTTCGGGCCGTCGGCGAGGCCGCGCACGGTCTCGACCCGG
This sequence comes from uncultured Geminicoccaceae bacterium, assembly GCA_964504655.1. Lineage (GTDB taxonomy): Bacteria > Pseudomonadota > Alphaproteobacteria > Geminicoccales > Geminicoccaceae > JANXAZ01. The sequence continues at coordinate 17,364 of CAZDFD010000060.1, read as the reverse complement.
CGGCCCGCCGCCGCCTCGGCGAGCACGAGGCAGGCCGGCACGGGCTCGCCGTCGAGCAGCACCGTGCAGGCCCCGCAGGTGCCCTGCAGGCAGCCGGCCTTGGGCGAAGTGTCGCCGAGCCGGCCGCGCAGGAGCGCCAGCAGCGTCTCGGCACCCTGCACGACCGCCACCACCTCGGCGCCGTTCAGGGTGAGCTGGACCGCGGTCGCCATCGGCACCTCCCTCAGCGCTCGCCCAGGAGCAGCCGGCGCAGCTGCACGCCCACCACCTTGCGGCGGTACCAGCTCGAGGCGAGCGCGTCGGTCGGCGGGTCGCCCTCCTCGGCCGCCGCGGCGACCGCGGCTGCCACGCCGTCGGCGGCGAGCGGCCGGCCCTCGAGCGCACGCTCGACCGCGCGCGCCCGGATCGGGGTCGGGGCCATCGCGCCGAACGCCACCCGCGCTCCGGCGATCCGCCCGCCCGAGACCGGCAGAAGGGCCACCACGCTCACCACCGCCACCCCCTTGGGGTGCACCCGGGTCATCTTGCGGAAGCGGAACGCCGCCGGATCGGCCGGCCGCTCGAGGCTCACCGCAGTGACCAGCGGGCGCGGCTGGCGGTCGCGGGCCCGCAGGAGCTCCTCGAGCGGCAGCTCGCGCTGGCCGAACCCGCTCGCCAGCTGGACCCGGGCGTCGAGCGCCAGGAGAGCGGCCGTGAGGTCGCCATAGGGATGCGGAGCGAACAGGTTGCCGCCGATCGTGGCGAGCGTGCGCACCCCCGGCCCGCCGATGGCGCGGGCGACCGGATGCAGGAACGCCAGCTCGCGCGAGGCCAGGATCTGGGCCATGGTGACGCCGGCGCCGAGCTCGATCCGGCCACCCGCGGCGCGCATCCGGGTGAAGGCCGGATCGGTCGTGCGCACGATCGTCGAGAAGGACACCTCGCCCTCGTTGACGGCGCGCAGGACCAGCGTGCCGCCGGCCAGGAAGCGGGCGGCGCGGTCGGCTGCAAGGAGCCGCGCCGCCGCCTCGAGGCTCTCGACCGTGCGGACCTCGAGGCTCATCTCAAGCGGCCTCCGGGCCAGGCTCGACCAGACGGCGGACCGCGGCGAAGCCCGCGAGCTGCACCTCCTCCAGGACCAGCCGCCGCATCGCCGCCTCCTCGCCGGGCCGCGTCGTGAAGCGGGCCCGCCACGACCAGAAGGTCCGGTCGCCGTCGGTCACCGGCAGAAGCCGCACCTGGGCCACGTAGTTGAAGAGCGGCACCGGCGTGTCCAACAGGCAGTAGGTGAAGCTCTGCTCGAGGTCGGAGAGCGCCAGGAGCTGCTCCCGGAGCTGGCCGCCGTCGCGCAGGGTGAAGCGCCGCACGCACCCGACCCGGTCGGCCGGCTCGCCGCGCTCGATGGCGCTCTCGGCGACGATCGGATGCCAGCGATCGTGGCCGTTGAAGTCGCGCAGCACGGACCAGGCGCGGTCGGTGGGTGCGGCCAGGATCGTGCTCGAGGCGACCTCGATCACCGGCTCAGCTCCCGAGCGCCCGCTTCAAGGCGTCGAAGCCCGCCTGGAAGACCGACTGGCCGATCATGGCGACGAGCTCGGCCTCGCGCGCAGCGTCGCAGGTGAACTCGGCCGACCACTCGGCGAAGGTCCGGTCGCCGTCGGTGACGGGCGTGAGCCGGAGCGTCGCCACGTAGTCGGAGAGCGGCATCGGGCTCTCGAGGATGCCGTAGGTGCAGAAATACTCGTAGTCCGAGAGCCCCAAGAGCCGCTCGCGGATCCGGTCGCCGTTGCGCAGGCGGAAGTCGCGCACGCAGCCCACCCGGTCGGCCGGCTCGCCGTTCTCGATCCGGCTCTCGGCGATCGCCGGGTGCCAGGAGGGCAGGCCGTTGAAGTCGCGGATCCGCGCCCAAACCCGGCCCACCGGCGCCGGGATCACGCTCGAGACGTAGACGCGCGCCATGGCTCAGGACCCCTGCCCGCCGCCGCCCTGCCCGCCACCCTCCGGAGCGGAGCCGCCGCCGCGCTCCTGGGGCTCGCGGCGGGCCTTGTCCTTGTCCGCCTCGCGGCGGATCGCGTCCATGTCGCGCGCCTCGCGGATGAGCCCGCCCATGCGCGCGAGCGAGCCGCCCTCGATGCCGATGTCCTTGAGGAGCGTGTCGATCATCGGCGCCTGGACGCGGTAGCGGAGCGCCGCGTCGATCACCTCGTCGGTGGTGTTGCGGCGCTCGCCGCCGGCGCCGTTGAGGCCGTCGATCTGCAGGATCTTGATGCCCTCGATCTTCTCGAGCGGCCGCACGCTCTCGCGCACGATGCCTTCGATGCGCTCGAGCAGGCGGCGGCGGAACAGCGACTGGCGGGCGCCGTCGGAGAGCACGTTCTCGGCCTCGTTCATGAGCCGCTGCGCCTCGGCCTCGACGGTGGCGCGGACCCGCTCGGCGTCGGCCGAGATCTTCTTGGCCTCGGCCTCGAGCTCGGCGATCATCAGATCGACCGTGCGCCGCCTCCGGGCCGCCTCGGTCTCGCGCACGGTCTTGGTGCGCTCCTCGGCCTCGGCGGCGCGGGCGAGCGCCGCCTCGGACTCGATCTTGGCCGCCGCCTCCTCGACCGCCTTCAGGAAGAGCGTGATCGCCGCCTCCTTGCGGGCGAGCTCGACCTCGCGCTCGCGGCCGATCTCGAGCCGGCGCAGGTCGCGCTCGCGCCCCACCCGCGCCTCGTCGAGCCCGCGCTCGGCCGCGATCCGGGTCCGCTCGACCTCCTCGCGGGCGGCGATCTCGGCCTCCTGCAGGGCCTGGCCGCGCGCCACCTCGAGCTGCTCGAGGGCGCGGCGGCGTTCGATCCGGGCGCTCTCGACCGCCTGCTCGACGCCGACCTCGAGGCGGGCGATCTCGCGGCGCAGGCCGAGCTCGGCCTCCTTGACCCTGCGCTCGGCCTCGGTCCGCTCGACCCGCTTGGCGGTGAGCTGGACGGTCTTGTCCTCCTGCGCCGCCTCGACGATCCGGTCGCGGTCGATCTCGAGGGTGCGGCGGGTCCGCTCGGCGCCGATCCGCTCCTCCTCGAGCCCGAGCTCGACCGCGATGCGCTGCTGCTCGACCGCGTGGCGGCGGGCGAGCTCGGCCGCCTCGAGCGCCTTCTGCCGCTCGATCTCGCGGCCGCGGGTCTCCTGCTCGGCGGCGATCTTCTCGACGGCGAGCGTCCGGTCCTGGGCGATCCGGGCCCGCTCGACCGCCTCGCGGGCCAGCACCTCGGCCTCATCCAGGGCACGGTTGCGGGCGATCTCGAGCAGCCGGACCTGCTCGTCGCGGGCGACCCGCTCGGCCGCCAGCGCCCGATCGGCCACGATCCGCGCGCTCTCGATCTCCTTGCGCGTCCCGACCTCGGCGCTCTCGAGCCGGCCGAGCCGGTCGAGCTCCTTGAGCCGGGTCGCGATCTCGGCCGCGATCCGCTCGAGCGCGAGGCGCTGCGTCTGCGCGATCCTGGCCGCCTCGACCGCCTCCTCGGCCGCGATCTCGGCCTCGCGGACGGCCGCCTGGCTCGCCGCGCGCTCGGCCGCCACGGCCTTCTCCTGGGCGATCCGGGCCTTCTCGGTCGCCTCGCGGGCGGCGATCTCGGCCGCATCCAGCGTCTGGTTGCGGGCGATCTCGAGGCCGCGGACCTTCTCCTCCTGGGCGATCCGCGCCGCCTCGACCTGCTCGCGCGCCAGGATCTGCTCCTGCTCGAGCTCGCGGGTGCGCACGATCTCGCGGGCCCGGGTGTCCCGCTCGGCCGCGATCCGCTCGGCCGCGAGCAGCCGCTCGCGGGCGATCCGCGCCGCCTCGATCGCCTGCTGGGCCGCGATCTCGGCGGCCTCGATCGCCTGCTGGCGGTCGATCTCGAGCTCGCGGGTCCGCCGGTCGGTGGCGATCCGCTCGGCCGCGACCTTGCCGGCCTCGGCGATCTTGAGCCGCTCGACCGCCTCGCGGGCGTCGATCTCGGCCTGCTCGACCGCGAGCTGGCGAGCGATCTCGCGCTGGCGGATCGCCTCCTCGGTGGCGATGCGCGCGTCGGTGACCGCCTGCTCCTGGGCGATCCGGGCCTTCTCGGTCGCCTCGCGGGCGGCGATCTCGCTCGCCTCGAGCACCTTCCGCCGCTCGATCTCGCGCCGCCGGGTGTCCTCCTCGGAGGCGATCCTCGAGCGCTCGACCTCGAGCTCCTGCGCGATCCGGGCCTTCTCGACCGCCTCCTTGGCCGCGATCTCGGCCGCCTCGAGGGCCCGCTCGCGCTCGATCTCGCGCCGCCGGGTCTCCTCCTCCGAGGCGATCCGCGCCTCGCTCACCTCGAGCTCCTGCGCGATCCGGGCCTTCTCGACCGCCTCCTTGGCCGCGATCTCGGCCGCCTCGATCGCCTTCTGCCGCTCGATCTCGCGCTCGCGGGTGGTCCGCTCGGCTGCGATCCGCGCCTCGGCGAGCGCCCGCTCCTGGCCGATCCGCGCCGTCTCGACGGCCTCGCGGGCGGCGATCGCCGCCTCCTCGGCCTCGGTGTCGCGGCGCGCCCGCTCGCGGGCGATCTCGGCGCGCTGGCCGGCGCGGCGGAACTCGACCTGGCGCTGCTGCTCGAGGCGCGCCGCCTCGCTCTCCTGCTCGATGGCGAGGGCCTGCTTCTCGGCCTCGAGGTTGCGGGTGCGGATGGCGATCATCGAGTCCTGCTCGATGTCGTTCCTGAGCTTCCTGCGCTCCTCGATCTCCTCGATCAGCCGGGTCAGGCCCTCGGCGTCGAAGCGGTTGGAGGGGTTGAAGAACTCGAGGTCGGTCTGGTCCAGGTCGGTGATCGCGACCGATTCCAGGATGAGCCCGTTCTGGACGAGCGCCTCCTCGCAGGCGGCCTTGACCCGGGTGACGTAGTCCGAGCGCCGCTCGTGCATCTCCTGCATGGTCATCTCGGAGGCCGCCTGGCGGAGCGCCGAGACGAGCTTGCCCGACAAGAGCGCGTGCAGCCGCTCGGGCTCGAGCGAGCGCCGGCCGAGGGTGGCGGCGGCGAGCGCCACGGCCTCCCGGGTCGGTGCCACGCGGGCGTAGAATTCGGCCTCGATGTCGACCCGCATGCGGTCCATGGTGATCACCGCGTCGCCGCGATTGCGCACCACCTGCAGCTGCAGGACGTTCATGTTGACCGGCGTCACCTCGTGCACGAACGGGAACACGAACGCGCCGCCGTTGATCACCACCTTCTCGCCGAACAGGCCGGTGCGGACGAACGAGACCTCCTTGGAGGAGCGTCGGTAGAGCAGGTTGACCAGATAGACGACGACCGCGATGACGATGATCGCGACGATCAGCCAGAGAATGATCTGGCCCCAGAGCTGCGCGCTCATTCCGCCTTGCCTCCCTGCTCGCCGCCGACCGGGCGGAGCATCGACCGGAACCTGCGGACCTCCTCGGCGATCGCGCGCTCGACCGGCAGCCGCTCGATCGAGGAGGCCCCGTAGAACCCGTGGCAGCGGCGCGTGCGCTCGAGCACGAAGCGGGCGTCCTCGGGGGTCGCGACCGGCCCGCCGTGCACCAGCACGAGGAGATCGGGGCGGATCGCGAGCGCCGGCTCGGCCCAGCGGTCGACCAGCCCCGGCGCGTCGGCGAGCCCGACCCCGGTCCGCGCCCCGATCGTGCCGCCGACCGTGAGCCCGAGGTGGCAGACGATCAGATCGGCCCCGGCCTCGGCCATCGCGACCGCGTCCGCGGCCGAGAACACGTAGGGGGTCGTGAGCAGCTCCCGCTGCCGGGCCCGGCCGATCATCGCCACCTCGACGGCATAGCTCATGCCGGTCTCCTCGAGGTTCTGGCGGAAGGTGCCGTCGATCAGGCCCACGGTCGGGAAGTTCTGCACGCCCGAGAAGCCCAGCCGGGCGAGCTCGTCGAGGAACAGGTCCATGTCGCGGAACGGGTCGGTGGCGCACACCCCGGCGAGCACCGGCGTGTGGCGGACCACCGGCAGCACCTCGGCGGCGAGCTCGAGGACCACGGCGTTGGCGTCGCCGTAGGGCATCAGCCCGGCCAAGGAGCCGCGCCCGGCCATGCGGTAGCGGCCGGAATTGTAGACCACGACGAGATCGATGCCGCCGGCCTCCTCGGCCTTGGCGGAGATGCCGGTGCCGGCACCGCCGCCGACGATCGGCTCGCCGCGCGCCAGCCGGGCCCGCAGCCCGGCCAGGATCTGCCCGCGTGGGATCCGCGCCATCCCCTCACCTCGCCGCCTGGCGCCGGCGCAGGAGCGTCCCGCACTGCGCCCGGAACGCACGTACCACGACCTCCGCGAAGGCCGGATCGTTGATGTGCTGCGGCAGCCGCACGAGGCGCCGCGACGCGGTCGGCCGCACGGTCGCCTCGAGCGCCGCGAACAGCGCCCGGTCGGCCTCGGGGTCGTGGAACGGCTGGCCCGGCGCATCGAGCGCCGAGACGCCGCCCTCCGGCAGGAGGAAGGTGACCGGGCCGTCCATGCGGTTGAGCCGCTCGCCGATCCAGCGGCCGATCCGGCCGCACTCCTCGGCCGTGGTGCGCATCAAGGTGACCTGCGGGTTGTGGCGGTGCAGGAGCCGGTCGCGGTAGTGCGCCGGCACGCTCTCGGGCGGGCCGAAATTGACCATGTCGAGCGCCCCGCAGGAGCCGACATAGGGCGCCCGGGTGCGGGCGAAGGCGCCGAACCGGTCCTCGCCGCAGGCGAGCACGCCACCGAGCAGCAGATCGCACACCTCGGTCGTGGTGAGGTCGATCGCGGCCACGAGCTGGCCGCCCTCGACCAGCCGCTCCATGGCCATGCCGCCGATGCCCGTGGCGTGGAAGACGAGGCAGTCGACCTCGCCCTCGAGCGCCGCCACGACCTGCTGCACGGCCGGGGTGGTGACCCCGAACATGGTGAGGCCCACGGCCGGCAGGTCCGGCCGGGCCGGGCCCCGGGCGGCGCGGGCCCGGCTCTCCAGCCGATGGCGGACCATGCCGACGAGGGCGTGCGCGGCGTTGCCCAGGATCTCGCGGCTGACCCGGTTGAGCCCCTGGACGTCGGTCACCGCCGGCACGAGCACGATGTCGGAGGCCTCGACGAAGCGGCGCACGTCGCCCGCCACCATGGTCGAGACCATGACCTTGGGCACGCCCACGGGCAGCTCGCGCATGGCCGGGGTGGCGAGCGCGGTGCCGCCCGAGCCGCCGGCCGCGATGACGCCGGCGATGCCCTGCTGGCGGCGGATCCAGTGCACCAGCGCCTCGGCCATCGCCGCGACCGAGCGGCCGCGGTCGCCGGTGAAGACCGCCCCCGAGCCCTGCGGGTGGAACAGCGCCACCTGATGCGGCGGCACCTCGGCCGAGGACGGCCGGCCGCTGGTCGACAGATCGACCAGCCGGGTGCGCAGCCCGGCGGCGCGGATCTCGTCGCGGATGAAGCGCAGCTCCGGGCCCTTGGTGTCGAGGGTGCCGAGCACCAGCACGACCGGCTCGCCGGATGCCGCGAGCGGCCGCAGCGGCACCGGCCCGGCGGCCGCGGCGGCGGGCTCGGCCGAGAGGGTGCGGGCCGAGGCCTCGATGCGGGCCAAGCCCGCGGGCTGCGACCAGCGGGTCGGCGGGGTGGGATTGGAGATCCACACCCGGCGCGGGCCGGGCAGACGGGTGCTGCCGGGCTCGGCCGGCCCGCTCCGAGCGGGCTCGCTCGGCACGGGCTCGGCCTCGAGGTCCTCGTGCGCGTGCCGGCCCACGCCCAGGAGGCGCTGCTGCAGGTCGCGGTCGGCGGCGAGCCGCGCGCTCTCCATCACCCGCAGCACCCGGCCGTTGACCATGATCGCGACGCGCTCGGCGACCCGGGTGGCGACCGCGATGTTCTGCTCGACCACGAGGATGGCCATCTGGCCGTCCTCCCCCAGCCGCAGCAGCAGCTCCTCGACCTGCTCGACGATCACCGGCGCCAGGCCCTCGGTCGGCTCGTCCATGACCAAAAGCGCCGGGTTGCCGAGCAGCGCCCGGCCGATCGCCAGCATCTGCTGCTCGCCGCCCGAGAGCTGGCCGCCGCCGTTGGCGCGGCGCTCGGCCAGCCGCGGGAAGGTGTCGTAGATCCGCTCGACCGACCAGGCGCCGCGGCCGCCCTCGCGGCCGGCCACCAGGCGCAGATGCTCGTCGACCGTGAGCGAGCGCCAGAGCCTTCGGCCCTGCGGCACGTAGCCGACGCCGAGCCGCGCGATCTCGGTCGGCGGCAGCCGGGTCAGCTCCTCGCCGCGGAAGCGGATCGAGCCGGCGGCGGCCGGCACGAGCCCGAGGATCGCCTTGCAGAGGGTGGTCTTGCCCATGCCGTTGCGGCCGACCACGCCCAAGACGCCGCGCGCGAGCTCGAGGTCGACGCCCTGGAGCGCGTGCGAGCGGCCGTAGTAGACCTGCAGCCCCTGGACCGTCAGGGCGCGCGGGGCGGTCGGCTCAGCCGCCATGGCCGTGCCCGAGATAGAGCTCCTGGACCTCGGGATCGGCCTCGATCTCGGCCGGCGTGCCCTCCTTGAAGATCCGCCCCTCGTGCATGAGCGTGACGCTCTCGACCACCCGGAGCGCCACGTCCATGTCGTGCTCGATGATCACGTAGCCCATGTGCGCCGGCAGGCCCTGGAGGATCGCCACGAGGTCGGCGCGCTCGGCCGGCGACAGCCCGGCCGCCGGCTCGTCGAACAGGAGGAAGCGCGGCGCCCCGGCGAGCGCCAGGGCGACCTCGAGCTGGCGCTGCTGGCCGTGCGCGAGCTCGGCCACCGTCTTCTCGGCGACCGCGTCGAGATGCACCGCGTGGACCAGCGCCCGGGCGCTCTCGAGCAGCGCGTCGTCGCGGCGCGGGCGCAGGAGCGAGAAGCGACCGCGGCTGACGCCGAGGCAGGCGAGGTAGACGTTGTCCAGGACGGAGAGCCCACCGAACAGGAGCGAGATCTGGTAGGTCCGGCGCAGGCCCCGGCGGATGCGCTCGTGCGCCGGGAAGCCCGTCACGTCCTCGCCGAAGAAGCGGATCGTGCCGGAGCTCGGCGCGAAGTCGCCGGTGATGCAGTTGAGGAGCGTGGTCTTGCCGGCACCGTTCGAGCCCAGGATGGCGCGGCGCTCGCCCGGCCGCACGCTCAAGGTGACGTCGGCGAGCGCCAGGAGCGCGCCGAACTGCTTGGTCACGCCCCTGAGCTCGAGGGCGTTGACGGTGCCGGTGGCGGACAGCCGCTCGGCGATCGCCACGGCCATCAGCGCGCCTCCGCGGGCGCCGCGGCCCAGCGCCGCCGCCAGCGCTCCCAGAGGCCCAGGATGCCGTCCGGCGAGAACAGCACGGTGAGGAGGAAGCCCAGGCCGATCAGGAGCTGGAAGCGCTGGCCGGAAAGCCCGAGGGCCACGAGCGCGTCGAGCGCGAAGATCCGCAAGAGCACGTAGAGGAGCGCGCCGATGAAGGGGCCGATCGGCCGGCCGAGGCCGCCCACGACCGCGATCACGAGGATGTCGATCACCGGCCCGATGCCGACCGTGCCGGGCGCGATCTGGCCGTTGAGCCAGGTCAGGAGCACGCCCGCCGGGGCCGCGAGGAAGGCCGCGAAGGCGTAGGCCGCGATCCGGTGCGCGGTGACGTCGAAGCCGAGCGCCGCCATCCGCCGGGCGTTGTCGCGGATGCCCTGGAGCGCCAGGCCGAAGGGCGCGCGCACCACCCAGACCACGAGCCCCCAGGCGATCGCCGCCCAGCCCAGGCAGAGATAGTAGAAGGGCACGGGCGCCCGCCAGTCGACCCCCCAGAAGACCGGGGCGCGCACGCCGTTGAACCCGAGGAAGCCGCCGAACACCGTCTCGTTCTGGCGGGTGAAGTAGAAGAAGGCGGCGGCGATCGCGAGCGTGATCATGATCGTGTAGATGCCCTCGGTGCGCACCGCCAGGGCACCCGAGGCGGTGCCGAACAGCACCGCCAGGAGGATCGCCACCGGCACCGCGAGCCAGAGGGGCCAACCCAGGCTGATCTGGGCGATCCCGCTCGTGCCCAGGATCGCGGTCAGGTAGCCGGCGACCCCGGCGACCGTCATCTGCACGAGGCTCACCATGCCGCCATAGCCGGCCAGGAACTGGAGCGAGAGGGCGATCGTGCCCAGGATCAGGGCCCAGCCGAACACCTGGACCAGGAAGAAGTCGCCCGTGACGGCCGGCAGGACGAGCAGGAGGGCCGCAAGGAGCCAGGCCGCGGGGTGCGGGGACCGGGCCGGCTCGACGGCGGCCGCGGCGCTCGGGCCGGTCGCGGAGGCGGGCAGGCTCGCCATCGCTCAACGCCGGCTCAACAGCCCTTGCGGGCGGAACGCCAGGACCAGCACCATGATGAGGAAGCTGAACACGATCGCGTAGGTCGGCAGGTAGACCGAGCCGAACTGCTCGGCGAGGCCGATCAGGAGGGCGCCCAGCGCCGCGCCGGGGATCGAGCCGAGCCCGCCCACGATCACCACCACGAGCGAGGCCAGGAGGAAGCGCGTGTCCTCGCCCGGCGAGACCGACTGGAAGGTGCCGCCGACCACCCCGGCCATGCCGGCCAGACCGGCGCCGAACGCGAACACCAGCGCGAACAGGAGCTGCACCCGCACCCCCGAGGCGGCGAGCATCTCGCGGTCGTCGACCCCGGCGCGGACGAGCGTGCCGATCCGGGTGCGGTTGATCGCGAGCCACAGCAGCACCCCGATCAGCACCGAGGCCGCGAAGATCACGAGCCGGACCCGCGGGTAGCGCAGATAGATCGGCTCGCCGTTGGCGCGGACGTCGAGCACGATCGGGGTGTCGACCGGGCCGGCCAGCCATTCGGGCGTCGAGATCTGGTAGAAGTCCCCGCCCCAGGCCCAGAGCATGAGGTCGGCGAAGACGATCGAGAGCCCGATCGTGACCAGCGTCTGGCGCAGCTCCTGGCCCTCCATGTGGCGGAACACCAGGACCTGGAGGAGCAGGCCCACGACCGCGACGAGCAGGAAGGCCACGACGAAGGCCGGCAGCCAGAGCCCGGTCGCCTGCACGGTCGAGTAGCCGAGATAGCCGCCGAACAGGTAGAGCGAGCCGTGCGCCAGGTTGACGTTGCGCATCAGCCCGAAGATCAGCGTGAAGCCGGTCGCCACGAGGAAGTAGAGGCCGCCGAGCGTGATCCCGTTCAGGAGCGCGCTCACGAACACCCGCTTGCGGCCGAACAGCCGCTCGAACTCGTCCGGCCAATCGGCCAGCACGAGCCAGAGGAGTGCGATGGTCGGCACGGCGATCAGGAGGGCGGCCAGCGGATGCCGCTCGAGCCAGTGCCACGGTCCGCCGCCGGCGCCCCGCTCGGCAGTGTCGGTGCCCGGCCCGCTCGAGCCCGCGCGCGCCACGATTCCCTGGGCCCTCCCCGATCCGCCGGCGCCGCCGCTCGGCCCGCCGGCCGCGGCCACTATCGCGCGGACGGCCGCCGCCGCCCATAGCCCCGAGTATCGAAATCGGGCGCCTAGAGCCGGCGTGCCCGGTGCCGGTACTCGCTCGGCGGCAGGCCGACATTGGCGGCGAAGAAGCGGGTGAAGCTCGATTGGCAGGCGAAGCCCAGCTCGTGGCCGATCTCGGTGACCGAGCGGTCGGAGCCGACGAGCCGCTCGAGGGCGCCCTCGACCCGCAGCATGTTGAGGAACAGGTTCGGGGTGATGCCGAGCTGGCTCTTGAACATCTTGTAGAAGTGCGGGCGCGACAGCCCGGCCTCGCGCGCCACCCGGTCGAACGGCAGCTCCTCGCCGAGCCGGTCCTCGATCAGCCGCAGGGCCTTGCGGACCCGGAAGTCGACCAGCACCCGCTCCGGCCGCGGCGGCGCGCCGCGCTGCCAGGACTGCTCGAAACAGGCCTCGACCAGGGCCGAGAGCTCGGCCAGGAGCCGGCCGGGCGGGCAGGGCTCGGTCAACAGCTGCGCCACCCGCCCGACGCTCGCCGCGAGCGGTCCCACGAGCCCGATCCGGTTGCAGCCGAAGCGCAACGCCACGCTCGCCCGGCGGCTCGCCTCGAGGAACCAGTCGGGGCGGATGTAGAGGACCAGGAACAGCCCGGCCGCACCCGGGGCGAGCGGTCGATGGGCGTGCGGCTGCCAGGGATCGATCGCCACCGCCTCGCCGGGGGCGGCGGCGAACGGCCGGCCGTCGACCACGAGCGTGGCCGGCGTGCCGCCGACGTGGAAGATGAGGTGCCCCTCGCGGTGTGCGTGGGTCACGAAGGGCCGGTCGATCCGATAGAGGACGGCCCGGCCGAACCGTCCGTGGCAGATGGCGAGCGCGCTGCTCACCTCCCCGGCCTCCCCGTCGCCGTCTCGCCGCCTCCATCGCCCGTCGGCGCGGGTCTGACAAGAGCGCGGCGCGGACCGCCCGGGGGAAGGCGGTCGATCGCGGCGAACGGGCGCCGGCCCGGCGCGGCCGGGGCCGCGCCGGGCTCAGGCTCCGCTCAGTACTTGCGGCACTCCGGCACGGTCCGCCCCGGGGCGCCGATCTTGCGGAACACGTCCTCCGGGTAGCCGAGCGTCTGGTTGACGTTCTCGACCACTTTGACGACCTTGGAGACCAGGTTGCCGTCCTTGTCCTGCACGACCTCGGTGACGAAGTTGGTGCCGATCGCCTGCCGGTTCTTGTCGAGGGTGATCTTGCCGTTGGGCGCGTCGAGGACGAGCTTCTGCAGGGCCTCGCGGTACTTCTTGTGGCCGTCGGAGAGATCGCCCTTGATCTGGTCGAGCGCGGTGAACACGGCCGCCGCGGAGTTGTAGTAGTTGGTGGCCAGGAGCGACGGGCTCGCGAACCGCTTGTCCGGCGGGAAGGCGTCCTGATAGGCCTTGACGAAGGCCTGCCAGCGCGGGTCGTCCCAGGTGTCGGCCTGGCCCGAGGCGGCGACCGCACCCAGGAGCAGCTCCTTGGCGCGCCCCTTGGAGGACAGCACCGTCTGGTCGACCATGATCGAGCCGCCGATGATCTTGGCGTTGCCGCCCGCCTGGGCGTACTGGTTCAGGAAGTTGACGGCGTCGGCACCGCCCAGGCCCAGATAGATGGCGTCCACGTCGTCGGGCAGCGCCGCGATGATCGAGGCGAAGTCCTTGGTGCCGAGCGGGACCCACTTGCGATCCACGACCTGGCCGCCGGCGGCACAGAACTCGAGCACCAAGCCGAACACCTGGGTGTAGACGAAGGAGTAGTCCTCGCCGACCGTGGCGATCTTGCGGTAGCCCTTGTCCTTGTAGACGTAGCTGCCGAGCCCGGCCTGCCACTGCGCGCCGTCCATGTTGACGCGGAAGAAGTTGGGCGCCGGGTTGACGAAGGTGGTCTCCTGGGCGCCCGAGGCCGCGTTCATGAAGGTCATCTGCGGCTGGCTGTGGGCGTAGTCGCGGATCGCGATGCCCTCCGAGCCCGAGAGCGGGCTGATCACCAGATCGACCTTGTCCTGCTCGACCAGCTTGCGGACCGCGCGGACCGCCGAATCGGGCGTCGCGTCGGTCGACGCGACGATGATCTCGAGGTCCTTGCCGCCGGCCTTCTTGCCCCATTTCCGGAGCGCCACCTCGAAGCCGCGCATGCCGTCCTCGCCGAGCACCGTGTAGGTGCCCTCGAGCGTCGCGGTCACCCCGATCCGGAGCTTGTCGGCGGCGTCGGCCGACGCGGCCAGGGCGAGCGTGGCGAGCGCGGTCGCTCCCAACAGGACCCGTTGCATCCTCGAGACCTCCCTGCTGGTCGAGGGGGCGCGGACGCGCCGCCGACCGGGCCGCCGCCCCGCCTCGCCGATGTCGCTGCACCACATAGCCCCTGCGCGACCCGCCGGCCAGCGCCCCGCGCCGCCCCGGCCGTGCCCGCCAGTCTGTTTTTCGGGGCCGCCGTCACGGCGTTGCTAAGGTGCTCGCGCTGCGCCATGTTCGGGGCAGGCACGGGGGCCGGAACGGCCGGCCGCACCGTGACACTGCCGTGGGGGGCCTTGAGGATGGTGATGCTCACCCGTCGCGACACGATGGCGCTCGGCGCGAGCGCCATGGCGCTCGGCGCCTTCTGGAGCCGCGACGTTCTCGCCCAGCTGCCGACCAAGGACGTGCCGGCGCCCGATCTCAAGATCGAGAAGGGCGCCACGCTCCGGCTGATGCGGCCGTCCAAGTTCATTCAGCCCGACGAGGACATCTGGAAGGCCAACACCGCCAAGTTCACCCAGAAGACCGGCGTCGAGGTCAAGATCGACTGGGAGAGCTGGGAGGACATCCGCCCGAAGATGGCGGTCTCGGCGAGCATCGGCTCGGGCCCGGACATCGTCATGGGCTGGTACGACGACCCGCACCAGTACCCGGACAAGGTGATCCCGCTCGACGACATCGCCAAGTACCTGGGTGAGAAGAATGGCGGCTGGTACCCGACGCCGACCAAGTACTGCATCCGCGACGGCCGCTGGCTCGCCATCCCGGTGGGCGTCGGCGGCGGCGCCATGACCTATCGGACCTCGTGGCTCAAGAAGGCCGGGTTCGAGAAGCACCCGACCGACTTCCCGGGCATGCTCAAGCTCTGCCAGGCGCTCAAGGCGGCCGGCAAGCCGGGCGGTCTGGCGCTCGGCAACGCGGTCGGCGACGGCAACACCTGGCACTGGATCCTGTGGGGCTTCGGTGGCGCCGTGGTCGACGAGCGCAACCGGGTGATCCTCGACAGCCCGGAGACCGTGGCCGCGCTCGAGTACACCAAGGAGCTCTACCAGAGCTTCATCCCGGGCACGCTCGCCTGGCTCGACCCGAACAACAACAAGGCGTTCCTGGCGGACGAAATCAGCTGGACCCACAACGGCATCTCGATCTACTTCGCGGCCAAGAACAGCAAGGATCCGAAGGTGCAGGCGATCGCCGCCGACACCGACCACGCGATCCCGCCGATCGGGCCGTCCGGCAAGCCGACCGCGACGGCGGCCGTGGTCAGCGCCTTCGTCTTCAAGCACTGCAAGTACCCGAACGCCGCCAAGGCCTATCTCGTGCACATGCTGGAGGCCGAGCAGTACGGGGCCTGGCAGACCGGCAACATCGGCTACTGGCAGCCCACGATGAAGGCGTTCGAGAAGCTGCCGTTCTGGGACGCCGACCCGAAGCTCGCGCCGTTCCGCGAGATCCCGGCCAACCTGCAGTACTATGGCTGGAAGGGCTCGCTCGGCTACGCCTCGGCGGCGACGCTCGCCGACTACGTGGTGGTCGAGATGTTCGCCAATGCCGCGTCCGGCAAGCTCAGCCCCAAGGACGCGGCCAAGGCCGCCGCCCGGCGCGCCGAGCGCTACTATCGCGAGCGCGCCTGATCGAGCTCGCGGCGATCGTCGGGAGGGCCGGCCGCCGTGCCGGCCCTTCCTCGTTGTGGGCCCGGCCTCGTCGTGGGCCCGGCCTCGTCGTGGGCCCGGCCTCGTCGTGGGCCCGGCCTCGTTGGGGCGATGCGGAGGTGGCGATGAGCGGCGGCGGCAGGCTGTCCGGCCGGACCGCGCTGGTCACCGGCGGGGCCAGCGGCATCGGTGCGGCGATCGTCCGGCGCTTCGCCGCCGAGGGGGCGGCGGTGGCGATCGGCGATCGCGACGTCGTCGGTGCCGAGCGGGTGCGCGCCGAGCTCGCCCAGGAGGGCCGGCGGGGCCTGGCGCTCGCCCTCGAGGTCACCGACCGCGCCTCGGTGGTGGCCGCACTCGACGCCACCGAGGCGACGCTCGGCCGGCTCGACCTGCTCGTCACCAGCGCCGGCATCAGCCGCCCGGCCCCCTTCCTCGAGCTCGCCGACGCCGACTGGGCCGAGGTGCTGGCGGTCAATCTCGGCGGCACCTTCCTGTGCGTGCAGGAGGCCGGCCGGCGCATGGCGGCGCGCGGCTTCGGGCGGATCGTGTGCATCGCCAGCAACTGCGCGCGGCGCGCCACCAGCTACCGCGCCGCCTACAACGCCTCCAAGGCCGGCGTGGTGAGCCTCGTGCAGTCGGCGGCGATCGAGCTCGCCCCCTTCGGGGTGACGGTCAACGCGCTCTCCCCGGGGCCGGTCGATTCGCCGATGGCGCGGCGCAACCACACCCCGGCCTTGCGCCGGGCGATCCTCGAGGTGACACCGCTGCGCCGCTACGCGCACGCCGAGGAGGTGGCGGCCGCGGCGCTGTTCCTGGCCTCCGCCGAGGCCTCCTACCTGACCGGCCACGAGCTGTCGCTCGACGGCGGCGCCGGCGCCGCCCTCTACCTCTACGAGGACCGTCCGGACGACCGGCCGGGATCGCCCGCGCCCGGCGCCTAGGCCCGGGCCACGGCCGGCCTTCGCCCCCGACCCTTCGCGGCGGCGGCCCCGAGGTGTAGGCTCGCGCCCGATCGGTCGCAGGGAGGTCGCGGATGCGCCGTCGCGACGCGCTCGTCGGCACCCCGGCGAGGCCGGCCCGCCCCGGCCCGAGAAGGCCACCCGCCATCCTGCCGCGTTTCGGGGAGGCGATCGCATGAGGCGGCGAGAGGCGATCCTGGCGGCGATGGGCCTCGTTCCGGCCTCTCCCCTCGTCCTGTCCGCGCAACCGGCGGCACCCCCGCTCGTGGCGTTCCTCGGCATCGCCACGCCGCAGGCCGACGCGCACATGGTCGCGGCACTTCGGCTCGGCCTCGAGCAGGCGGGCCACGTCATCGGCCGGACGATCGACCTCGACGCCCGTTCGGCGGGCAACGACATGGCCCGCTTCGCTTCGGACCTCGCGGCCGTCGTCGCCCGCGGTGCCCGGGTGGTGGTCGTTCCGGGCCTGGCCGCGGCGTTCGCCGTCCGCCGGCGGAGGCCGGATCTGCCGGTCGTGGCCGCGGGCCTGCCCGCGACCGTCGTCGACCCGGATCTCTCCGCGAGCCGGCACCGGCCGGGGGGCAGCGTCACCGGCTTCTCGCACTTCGGCGAGGATCTGGCGGAGAAGCGGGTCGAGCTCCTGCGCGAGATCGTCCCGGGGCTCACCACCGTGGCGATCCTGCACAATCGGATCGATCCGCTGTACCGGGCCTGGGGCGAGCGGACCGAGGCCGCGGCCGCCGCCCAGGGGCTGCGCACGCTGCTCCTCGGCCTGGAGACGCCCGAGGAGACGGAGCTCGCCGCGGCCATGCAGACGGCCCGCGAGGCCGGCGCGCGGGGCCTCGTCGTGGTCCGTGACTTCGTCACGAGCTCGCTCCAGGCCGCCATCGCCGACCACGCGCGCAGCCTGGGCATCGCCACGATGGCCGAGGCCCGCTCGTTCGTCGACGCCGGCGCGCTGCTCTCCTACGGCGCGAGCGTCTCCGACCTGTTCCGCCGCGCGGCCGACTACGTGACGGCGATCCTCGCGGGTGCCGACCCGGCCGACCTGCCGATCCAGCTCGCCACCCGCTTCGAGCTGATCTTGAACCTGCGCACGGCCCGCGCCCTCGGCCTCGAGGTCCCGCCCGCGATCCT
>CAZDFD010000059.1:19797-26761 GCA_964504655.1 uncultured Geminicoccaceae bacterium | reverse complement strand
CCTACCAGCACGGCGAGGTGTTCGTCACCGACGACGGCGCCGAGACCGACCTCGATCTCGGCCACTACGAGCGCTTCACGGGCGTCCCGGCGCGTGCCACCGACAGTGTCTCGGCCGGGCGGATCTACTGGACCGTGCTGACCCGCGAGCGGCGCGGCGACTATCTCGGCGCCACGGTCCAGGTGATCCCGCACGTCACCAACGCGATCAAGGAGTTCGTCGCCAACGACACGGCCGATGCCGACATCGTCTTGTGCGAGATCGGCGGCACGGTCGGCGACATCGAGGGCCTGCCGTTCCTCGAGGCGATCCGGCAGATGGGCCTCGAGCTGCCGCGCGGCTCTTGCGCCTACGTCCACGTGACCCTCGTGCCGTTCATCGCCTCGGCCAAGGAGCTCAAGACCAAGCCCACGCAGCACTCGGTGGCGGCGCTCCGGGGCATCGGCGTGCAGCCGGATCTGCTCTTGTGCCGCAGCGAGCACCCGATCCCGCCCGAGGCACGGCGCAAGATCGCGCTCCAGTGCAACGTGCGCGAGGCGGCGGTGATCGAGGGCCGCGACTGCGCCTCGATCTACGAGGTGCCGATCCGCTACCACGCCGAGGGCTTCGACACCCAGCTCCTCCTGGCGCTCGGCCTGCCGGCCGAGGGCGAGCCCGATCTCTCCCCCTGGCACCGCATCCTCGACCGGCTGGCGCGGCCCGAGGGCGAGGTCAAGGTCGCCGTCGTGGGCAAGTACACGGGCCTCGCCGACGCCTACAAGTCGCTGAACGAGGCCCTGATCCACGGCGGCATCGCCAACCGGGTGCGGGTCCTCCTGGACTGGGTCGACGCCGAGGAGCTGGTCAAGGGCGACCTCGGCGCCCGCCTGCAGGACGCGCACGCCGTGCTCGTGCCGGGCGGGTTCGGCGAGCGCGGCGTCGAGGGCAAGATCGCGGCCGTCACCTATGCCCGCGAGCGCCGCCTGCCGTTCCTCGGCATCTGCTTCGGCATGCAGCTCGCCTGCGTCGAGGCGGCGCGCAACATCGCCGGGCTCAATGGTGCCTCCTCGACCGAGTTCGGTCCCTGCGCCGATCCGGTCGTGGGCCTCCTGACCGAGTGGGAGCGGGAGGGCGAGGTCGAGCGGCGGAGCGCGCGCGACGATCTCGGCGGCACCATGCGGCTCGGCGCCTACCCTTGCGAGATCGCGGCCGGCTCGCTCGCGGCGCGGGCCTACCGTACGCTCGCGATCAGCGAGCGCCACCGCCACCGCTACGAGGTCAACATCAACTACCGGGGCGTGCTCGAGCGGGCCGGGCTCGTCTTCTCCGGCATGTCGCCGGACGGGCGGCTGCCCGAGATCGTCGAGCGGCGCGACCATCCCTGGTTCGTGGGCGTGCAGTTCCACCCCGAGCTGACCTCGCGGCCGCTCGCCCCGCATCCCCTGTTCGCGGCCTTCATCGAGGCCGCGGTCGCGCAGTCGAGGCTGGTGTGAGCGAACATCCGCGCCGCAGCGTCGCCGTCGGCCCCCTCACCCTGGCGCAGGACCGGCCGCTCGCCCTGATCGGCGGCCCCTGCGCCCTCGAGGGCCGCGAGCACGCACTCATGATGGCCGAGCGTCTGGTCGAGCTCACCCGTGGCCTCGACATGCCGTTCGTCTTCAAGGCGAGCTACGACAAGGCCAACCGCACGAGTGCCACGAGCGGCCGCGGCGTCGGCCTCGAGCAGGGCCTCGAGATCCTGGCCGAGATCCGCGCGCGGTTCGGCTGCCCGGTGCTCACCGACGTGCACGAGACCTGGCAGTGCGCCCCCGCCGCCCGGGTCGTGGACGTGCTGCAGATCCCGGCGTTCCTGTGCCGGCAGACCGACCTCCTCCTGGCGGCGGCGGCGACCGGGCGGGTGATCAACGTCAAGAAGGGCCAGTTCCTGGCGCCCTGGGACATGCCCCAGGTGACCGCCAAGCTGGAGGGCTCCGGGGCCGCGGGCGTGCTCGTGACCGAGCGCGGCGTCTCGTTCGGCTACAATACGTTGGTGACCGATCTTCGAGCGTTGCGGTATCTCGAGGAGACGGGCTGGCCGGTGGTCTTCGACGCCACCCATTCGGTCCAGCAGCCGGGCGGGCTCGGCGGCCGCTCGGGCGGCCAGCGCGGCTTCGTGCCGCTTCTGGCGCGCGCCGCCGTGGCCACCGGCGTGGCGGCGGTGTTCGTCGAGACCCACGACGACCCCGACCGGGCGATCTCCGACGGCCCGAACATGGTGCCACTCGCGCGCATGGGCGAGCTCCTGGACGATCTCCTGGCCTTCGACCGTCTGGCCAAGTCCCGCCCGCAGCTCCGGCTCTGAGGAGGCAGACGATGCCCACGACCGACATCGCCGCGGTCCGTGCCCGCGAGATCCTGGACAGCCGCGGCAACCCCACGATCGAGGTCGAGGTCGAGCTCGCGGGTGGTGCGGCCGGCCGGGCGGCGGTGCCCTCGGGCGCCTCGACCGGCTCGCGCGAGGCCCTCGAGCGGCGCGACGGCGACAAGGCCCGCTACGGCGGCAAGGGGGTCCTCCTGGCGGTCGAGGCGGTGCACGGCGAGATCACCGACGTGCTCATGGGCCGCGACGCCACCGACCAGGCGGGCATCGATGCGGCGCTCTGCCGGCTCGACGGCACGCCCGACAAGAGCCGGCTCGGCGCCAATGCGATCCTGGGTGCGAGCCTCGCCGTCGCCAAGGCCGCGGCCCAGGCCTCGGGGCTGCCGCTCTTCCGGTATGTCGGCGGCGCCGCGGCACGCGTCCTGCCGGTGCCGCTCATGAACGTGATCAATGGCGGGGCGCACGCCGACAACCCGATCGACATCCAGGAGTTCATGATCGCGCCCGTGGGGGCTCCGAGCTTCGCCGAGGCGCTGCGGATGGGTGCCGAGGTGTTCCACGCGCTCAGGAAGGCGCTCAAGGACGCCGGCCACGACACCAATGTCGGCGACGAGGGCGGCTTCGCCCCGAAGCTCGCCTCGGCCGAGGCGGCGCTCGCCTTCCTCGAGACGGCGATCGGGGCGGCCGGCTACCGGCTCGGCGACGACCTCGTCCTGGCGCTCGACTGCGCCGCCTCGGAGTTCCACGAGGACGGCCGCTACGTGCTCGCGGGCGAGGGCAAGCGGCTCGATGCCCTGGGCATGGTCGACTATCTCGAGGGCCTCGTCCGGCGCTTCCCGATCGTCTCGATCGAGGACGGCATGGCCGAGGCCGACTGGCCGGGCTGGAAGCTCCTGACCGACCGGCTCGGCCACAAGGTGCAGATCGTCGGCGACGATCTGTTCGTGACCAACCCCGCGATCCTGGCCCAAGGGATCGCCAAGGGCGTGGCCAACGCCATCCTGGTCAAGGTCAACCAGATCGGGACCTTGAGCGAGACCCTGGAGGCGGTCGATCTGGCGACCCGCAACGCCTACCGCTCGATCCTGTCGCACCGCTCGGGCGAGACCGAGGACACGACCATCGCCGACCTCGCCGTGGCGACCAATTGCGGGCAGATCAAGACCGGCTCCTTGTCGCGCTCGGACCGGCTCGCCAAGTACAACCAGCTGCTGCGGATCGAGGAGCGGCTCGGCAGTTCGGCCCGCTACGCCGGGCGGGCGGCGCTGGTGCGGCCGTGAGGGCCGTCTGGTTCGCGCTCGAGGGCGCGTTCCGGCGGCTGCGGCCGGGCTGGCCGCTGCTTCTGGCGGTGGCGGTGCTCGGCTACTTCGCCTGGCACGGCCTGCACGGGGCGCGCGGCCTCTGGGCCTGGCTCGAGGTCGGCCGCGAGCTCGGTCGGGCGCGGGCGGAGCTCGCCGCGCTCGAGGCCGAGCGGCGGGCGCTCGAGCGGCGGGTCGACGCGCTCCAGCCGGACCGCAGCGATCCGGACCTGCTCGAGGAGCAGCTCCGCCGGCTCGGCTATCTGGGCGAGCGGGAGGCGGTGATCCTGGTGCCGGCCGGGCCGCCGCGCTGAGCCGGGCGACGCCGGTGACGCTGGCCCGGGTCGGGTGCATCGTGTAGGAGACGGCCGAGGTCGCGGCGGCCGGCCGCCGGCGGTCGGGCGGCCGGTGCCGAGGGGAGGAGCGGGCGCATGGCGAGCACGGCGCGGGCGGCGCGGACGGCGCGCAAGGTCGCGGTCGAGGTGGTCGAGCCGCGGCCGGCCATCCCGCCGGCCGACGAGCTGATCGGCCTCTACCGCGAGATGCTGTTGATCCGCCGGTTCGAGGAGAAGGCCGGCCAGCTCTACGGCATGGGGCTGATCGGCGGCTTCTGCCACCTCTACATCGGCCAGGAGGCGGTCGCGGTCGGCATCCAGCACGCCCTCTCCGACAGGGATTCGGTGATCACCGGCTACCGCGACCACGGCCACATGCTGGTCTGCGGCATGGACCCGCGCCGGGTGATGGCCGAGCTCACCGGCCGCGCCACCGGCTACTCCAAGGGCAAGGGCGGCTCGATGCACATGTTCGCCAAGGAGGTGCGCTTCTACGGCGGGCACGGCATCGTGGCGGCGCAGGTGCCGCTCGGCACGGGCGTGGCCTTCGCCCACAAGTACCGCAAGGACGGCGGGCTGTGCGTCGCCTACATGGGCGACGGCGCGGTCAACCAGGGCCAGGTCTACGAGAGCTTCAACATGGCCTCCCTGTGGAAGCTCCCGGTGCTCTACGTGATCGAGAACAACCGCTACGCCATGGGGACCTCGGCCGAGCGGCACGCCGCCTCGACCTCGCTCTACCAGCGCGGCCTCGCCTACGCGATCCCGGGTACCCAGGTCGACGGCATGGACGTGCTCGCGGTGCGCGAGAAGGCGCGCGAGGCGGTCCAGTACATCCGCGAGGGCAGCGGCCCGTTCGTGCTCGAGGCGCTCACCTACCGCTACCGCGGCCACTCCATGTCGGACCCGGGCAAGTACCGGACCAAGGAGGAGGTCCAGGAGATGCGCGAGCGCCACGACCCGATCGACCGGCTCAAGGCGCTGATGCTCGAGCAGGGCGGGGTCGCGGAGGAGCGGCTGAAGCAGGTCGACAAGGACGTCCGCGACATCGTCAACGAAGCGGCCCGCTTCGCGCAGGACAGCCCGGAGCCCGATCCCTCCGAGCTCTGGACCGACATCCTGGTCGAGCGCTGAACCGACCGCCCTGTCCGACCGCCGACGGCCCGTCCGCGGCGGCCGTCCCGACGAGGAGGCACCGATGCCCACGGCCATCCTGATGCCGGCGCTCTCGCCCACCATGACCGAGGGCAACCTCGCGCGCTGGCTCAAGAAGGTCGGCGACCGGGTGAAGCCGGGCGAGGTCATCGCCGAGATCGAGACCGACAAGGCCACCATGGAGGTCGAGGCGGTCGACGAGGGCACCATCGTCGAGATCCTGGTCGCCGAGGGCAGCGAGGGGGTCAAGGTCAACACCCCGATCGCCACGCTCGCGGGCGAGGAGGAGGCCGCGGCACCGAGCCCGCCGGCCCCGGCCCGGGCGCCGTCCCCGGTGGCCGCAGCGGCGGCGCCGGCGGCGGCCCCGGTCGCGGCACCGCAGGTGCTGCGCAGCGTCGCCGCCGAGCCGGAGCTCCCGGCCGGGGTCAAGACGCAGAAGCTCACCGTGCGCGAGGCGCTCCGGGACGCCATGGCCGAGGAGATGCGGCGCGACCCCGAGGTGTTCCTCATGGGCGAGGAGGTCGCCCAGTACCAGGGTGCCTACAAGGTGAGCCAGGGGCTCCTCGACGAGTTCGGCCCGGAGCGGGTCATCGACACGCCGATCACCGAGTACGGCTTCGCCGGGCTCGGCGTCGGGGCGGCGATGGCCGGGCTCAAGCCGATCGTCGAGTTCATGACCTTCAACTTCGCCATGCAGGCGATCGACCACGTCATCAACTCGGCCGCCAAGACCCTCTACATGTCGGGCGGGCAGATGGGCTGCCCGATCGTCTTCCGCGGCCCCAACGGTGCGGCGGCCCGGGTGGCGGCCCAGCACAGCCAGGAATACAGTTCCTGGTACGCCCACTGCCCGGGCCTCAAGGTCGTGGCCCCCTGGTCGGCGGCCGACGCCAAGGGGCTCCTCAAGGCCGCGATCCGCGATCCGAACCCGGTGATCGTCCTCGAGAACGAGGTGCTCTACGGGCAGAGCTTCGAGGTCCCCGAGGTGCCCGAGCATCTGGTGCCGATCGGCCGCGCCCGGGTGCGCCGGCCGGGCCGCGATCTGACCATCACCGCCTTCTCGCTGATGGTCGGCCGCGCCCTCGAGGCGGCCGAGCGGCTCGCCGCCCTCGGCATCGAGGCCGAGGTGATCGACCTGCGGACGCTCCGGCCGCTCGACGTCGAGACGATCGTCGCCTCGGTCAAGCGGACCAACCGGCTCCTGTCGGTCGAGGAGGGCTGGCCGGTCTGCGGGATCGGCTCCGAGCTCGCGGCCTTGATGATGGAGCACGCCTTCGACTGGCTCGACGCGCCGGTCGCGCGCGTGACCGGCAAGGACGTGCCGATGCCCTACGCCGCCAACCTCGAGCGCCTGGCCCTGCCGCAGGTCGAGGACGTGGTCGCCGCGGCGCAGGCCGTGTGCGCGCGGCGGATCTGAGGCCGGGGGCGGGGAGGAAGGGCCATGCCGACGCCGATCCTGATGCCGGCGCTGTCGCCGACCATGACCGAGGGCAACCTCGCCCGCTGGCTCAAGAAGGAGGGCGAGGCGGTGCGCTCGGGCGAGGTGATCGCCGAGATCGAGACCGACAAGGCGACCATGGAGGTCGAGGCGGTCGACGAGGGGGTGCTCGGCCGGATCCTGATCCCGGCCGGCTCCGAGGGGGTCAAGGTCAACACGCCGATCGCGCTCCTCCTCGGCGAGGGCGAGGACGCGGCGGCGCTCGCCGCTCCGGCCGCCGCCCCGGCCGCGAGCGCGCCGGCGGCACCGGCCCCGGCGCCCGCCGCCGGCAAGGGCGGCAACGGCGCGGCGGCGGCGCCGGCCGCGCCCGGCGCCGGCGAGCGCATCTTCGCGAGCCCCC
>CAZDFD010000059.1:0-19697 GCA_964504655.1 uncultured Geminicoccaceae bacterium | reverse complement strand
GCGGCGGCGGCGCCGGCCGCGCCCGGCGCCGGCGAGCGCATCTTCGCGAGCCCCCTGGCGCGGCGCATGGCGGCCCAGGCCGGGCTCGAGCTCGCCCGCATCCGCGGCACCGGCCCGGGCGGGCGGATCGTCAAGGCCGACATCGAGGCGGCGCTCGCCGCACCGCGCCCGGCCGCCGCTCCGGCCGCGCCCGCGCCCGCTCCCGTGCCCGCCGCCGCGGCGGCGCCCGCCCCGGCGGTACCCGCGCCCGCCCCGGTGGCGGTGCCGGCCGGGACCGCGGTCGACGAGATCCCGCTCAACAACATGCGCAAGACGATCGCGCGGCGGCTGGTCGAGGCCAAGCAGACCATCCCGCACTTCTATCTGTCGATGGACATCGAGCTGGATGCGCTGCTCGAGCTGCGGAGCCGGCTCAACGCCCGCCCGAACGTCGACTACAAGCTCTCGGTCAACGACTTCGTGATCAAGGGGGTGGCGCTGGCGCTCAAGAAGGTGCCGGGCTGCAACGCCAGCTTCGCGGGCGACCGGATCCTGCGCTACCGCGACGTCGACGTCGCGGTCGCGGTGGCGATCGAGGGCGGGCTGATCACGCCGATCGTCCGCCAGGCCGACCGCAAGACGCTGTCGGTGATCTCGGCCGAGATGAAGGAGCTCGCCGCCAGGGCCAAGGCCGGCAAGCTGCAGCCGCAGGAGTTCCAGGGCGGCGGCTTCACCGTTTCCAACCTCGGCATGTACGGGATCCCCGAGTTCGCGGCGATCATCAACCCGCCGCAGGCCTGCATCCTGGCGGTCGGCGCGGGCGAGAAGCGGGCGGTGGTGCGGGACGACCGGATCGTCGTCCGCACCCTCGTGACGGTCACGCTGTCGACCGACCATCGGGTGGTCGACGGTGCTCTGGGTGCGGAGTTCCTGCAGGCGCTCAAGGCCGGGCTCGAGGACCCGATGGGCCTCCTGGTCTGAGCGGCGCCCGGCCTCAGGGCGCGCCGAGCCAGGAGCCGGGCTCCTCCTCCTCGGCGGCGGGGCGCTCCGGCCAGCTCAGATCCGCCCCGCCCGAGGTCGTGGCGCCGCCGAGCACCCGCCCGGACTGCCAGCCCTGCCAGGCGTCGAGGCAGGCGCAGGGCTCGAGGACGCGGCGCGGCGGGCTCGCGCAGTAGCCGCGCGGGGTGACGCAGACCCAGCCGCCCGGCGGCGGCGTGGCCACGGCCGCCGGTGGTGGCGGGGCCCGCTGCGGCCGCTCCGGCGGTCCGCGCAGCATCCCACCCAGGGTCAGCATCACGCCGACCACGAGGGTGGTGGCGGCGAACTGGACGAGAAGCCCCGGCGTCATGGCGTGTCTCCTCCCACGGCATCCTGCAGTCTAGCACGCCCGGACCCGGGCGCGGTGACGCACGTCACGGGTGCGCCGCGCCGATCGGTCCCTTTCGCGCCGGCGCCATCTGCCCTAAGGCTCGGCGCGGACGGGCTTCGGGGTGACGGTGATGGGCTACAGGGTGGCCGTGGTGGGCGCCACGGGCGCGGTCGGCAACGAGATGCTGCAGATCCTGGCCGAGCGCGACTTCCCGGTCGACGAGGTGGTGGCGCTCGCCTCCGAGCGGTCGGCCGGCAAGCAGGTGAGCTTCGGCGAGGAGCGGACGCTCGACGTCCAGGACCTCGACCGGTTCGACTTCCGCGGCTTCGACATCGGCCTGTTCTCGCCGGGCGCCAAGGTCTCGGCCGTGCACGCGCCGCGCGCCGCCGCCGCCGGCTGCGTGGTGATCGACAACACCTCGCAATTCCGCATGGACAAGGACGTGCCGCTCGTCGTCCCCGAGGTCAACCGGGCGGCCCTCAAGGACTTCCACAAGAAGAACATCGTCGCCAACCCCAACTGCTCCACCATCCAGATGGTGGTCGCCTTGAAGCCGATCCACGAGGTCGCCCGGATCAAGCGGGTCGTGGTCGCCACCTACCAGTCGGTCTCGGGCGCCGGCAAGGAGGCGATGGACGAGCTGTTCGACCACACCAAGGCGATCTACATGAACGAGCGCAAGGCGCCGGAGATCTTCCCGAAGTCGATCGCCTTCAACCTGATCCCGCAGATCGACGTCTTCATGGAGGACGGCTCGACCAAGGAAGAGTGGAAGATGGTGGTCGAGACCCAGAAGATCCTCGACCCGAGGATCAAGGTGAGTGCCACCTGCGTGCGGGTGCCGGTGTTCGTCGGCCATTCCGAGGCCGTGAACATCGAGCTCGAGAGCCCGCTCTCGGTCGAGGAGGCGCGCGCCGTGCTCGAGGAGGCGCCGGGCGTCGTGGTGCTCGATGCCCGCGAGCCCGGCGGCTACGCGACCCCGGTCGAGGCGGCGGGCGAATATGGCGTGTTCGTCTCGCGCATCCGCAAGGACCCGACCGTGCCGCACGGGCTGAGCCTCTGGGTGGTCGCGGACAATCTGCGCAAGGGGGCGGCCTTGAACGCCGTGCAGATCGCCGAGGCGCTGGCCGAGGACGGGCTCATCTAGCCGCGCCGGGCGCCGCCGATGGCCGCGAGGCTCGGGCCGCCGCCGGCCCCGCCCGGCAACCTGCCCGAGCTCTCGGTCTCGGAGCTGTCCTTTGCCCTCAAGCGCGCGGTCGAGCAGGCCTTCGGGCTGGTCCGGGTGCGCGGCGAGCTGTCGGGCTTCAAGCGCGCCGCCTCGGGCCATCTCTACTTCGCGCTCAAGGACGCCCAGGCGGTGCTCGACTGCGTCGCCTGGCGCTCGAGCCTGCCGCGGCTCACCTTCGCGCCCGAGGACGGGCTCGAGGTGGTGTGCACCGGCCGGCTCACGACATATCCAGGCCGCTCGCGCTACCAGCTCGTGGTCGAGCGCATGGAGCCGGCGGGCGTGGGTGCGCTCATGGCGCTCCTCGAGGAGCGCAAGCGCAAGCTCGCCGAGGAGGGCCTGTTCGATCCCGCCCGCAAGCGGCCCTTGCCCTACCTGCCGGCGGTGATCGGGGTGGTGACCTCGCCCACGGGTGCGGTGATCCGCGACATCCTGCACCGGCTCGCCGAGCGGTTCCCGGTGCGGGTGCTGGTCTGGCCGGTGGCGGTCCAGGGCGAGGGTGCCGCCGAGCAGGTGGCGGCCGCCATCCGCGGCTTCGGGGCGCTGCCCGCGGCCGGGCCGGTGCCGCGGCCGGACCTCGTCATCGTGGCCCGCGGCGGCGGCTCGATCGAGGATCTCTGGGCGTTCAACGAGGAGGTCGTGGTGCGGGCCGCGGCGGCTTCGGCGATCCCCTTGATCTCGGCGGTCGGCCACGAGACCGACACGACGCTGATCGACCTCGCGGCCGACCGCCGCGCCCCCACCCCGACCGCCGCCGCCGAGATCGCCGTGCCGGTCCGGGCCGAGCTCGTGGCGAGGCTCGCCGGCCTCGACCAGCGCCTGGCCGCGGCCGTGGCGCGCGAGCTGGCGCGGCTGGGCGAGCGCCTCGAGGGGCTCCGCCGCGGCCTGCTCGACCCGCGCCAGGTGCTGGCGGCGGCGGCACAGCGGCTCGACGACCTGGCCGAGCGGCTGGCGCTGCGCAGCCCGGCCCGCCAGGCCGAGGCCCTGCGCGAGCGGCTCCAGGCGCGCGCCGGGCGGCTCGCCGAGCTCCTGCGCGACCGGCTCGGCCGCGCCCGGCTCGAGCTCGCCGCGACGGGGAGGCGGCTCGACCCGGCCCGCCTGCGCGAGCGGCTCGGAAGCCTCGCCCGTGCCCTCGACCAGCTCGGCCGCCACCTCGACAGCCTCTCCCACGAGCGGGTCCTCGAGCGCGGCTACGCGATCGTGCGGGCCCGGAGCGACGGGCGGATCGTGCCGCGGCTGGCCGCCCTCGGCGGCGATGTGGCGCTCGAGCTGCAGATGGTCGACGGCAGGCTCGAGGTGCTTCGCGAGACCGCCCCGCCCGGCGGGCGGCGCGGCCGGACGCGCGACGAGCCGCCCGGGCAGGGATCGCTGCTTTGAGCCTCGACCCGACCGACCGCGGCCGGCCCGGGATCGAGCGCCTGCTCGAGGTGATGCGGCGGCTGCGCGACCCCGAGCGCGGCTGCCCCTGGGACCAGGAGCAGGACTTCGCCTCGATCGCGCCCTACACGATCGAGGAGGCCTACGAGGTGGCGGACGCGATCCGCCGCCGCGCCTGGGACGAGCTCGAGGGCGAGCTGGGCGATCTGCTCCTGCAGGTCGTCTACCACGCGCGGATGGCCGAGGAGGCCGGGCTCTTCGACTTCGAGGCGGTGGCGCACGGCATCGCCGACAAGATGATCCGCCGCCACCCGCACGTGTTCGGTGCGGCGGTGGTCGAGAGCGCTTCGGCACAGCGCCGGGCCTGGGAGGAGGTCAAGGCGGCCGAGCGGGCCGGCCGCGCCGCCGACCCCTCGGTGCTGGCCGACCTGCCGCTGGCGCTGCCGGCACTCACCCGGGCCCAGAAGCTCCAGGGCCGGGCGGCGCGGATCGGCTTCGACTGGAGGGAGCCGGCGCCGATCCTGGACAAGATCGCCGAGGAGCTGGCCGAGCTCCGGGCGGCGATCGCGGCCGGGGAGGGGGCCGAGCGGCGGGCCGAGGAGCTGGGCGATCTCCTGTTCGCGGTCGTCAACCTCGCGCGCCGGCTCGAGCTCGACGCCGAGGAGGCGCTGCGGGCGGCCAACGCCAAGTTCGAGCGCCGCTTCCGGGCGGTCGAGGCGCGCGCCCGGGCGACCGGCCGGGATCCCGCCGATCTCGGCCTCGAGGCCCTGGATGCGCTCTGGGAGGAGGTCAAGCGGGCCGAGGCCGGTGGCTCCTAGTCGAGCTCGCGCGGCTTGAGGAAGGCCAGGAGCCGGCCGCTCCGGGCGTCGACCCCGGCCCAGCCCTCGACCTCGAGCCCGATCCGGCAAAGGGCTCCGGTCGGGAACTTGGCGAGGAGCCCGCTCGCCAGGGCCTCGCCGCTGTCCTCGCCGACGAGGAGGAGCGCCAGACGGTGCAGGCCCGGGTCGTGGCCGACCAGGAGCAGGCGGTGGACCCCGTCCGGCTGCTCGCGGACCGTGCGCAGCAACTCGGCCGGGCTCGCGAGGTAGAGGCTTTCCTGGTGGCGGACCTCGACCGGACGCGGCAGCGCGGCTGCGACCAGCTCCCAGGTCCGGGCGGCGCGCCGGGCGGTCGAGCAGAGCACGAGATCGGGCACGAGGCCGAGCTCGGCCATGCGCCGGCCGATGCGCGGCGCCGCCTCGAGCCCGCGCGGTGCCAGGTCGCGATCGTGGTCGTCCAGGCCCGGCACGTCCCAGGCCGACTTGGCGTGGCGCAGCAGCCAGAGTTCGCGCAAGGGCCCGCCCTCCCGGTCCGTCGCGCCACCGTCACGACCGGACGCCATGACAGCGCGCGACGCGCATTATAGGATCGCCACGGGCCGCCGGAAGCCGGCGGGCGCGGCCGAGTGGGACGGAGCGGGCGATGGCCAGCCTCGAGATGGGCGAGCGGGCGGCGGAGACGGTCTCCTCGGCGCCGGAGGAGCCGCCGCCGGCGCTGCGGCCGGAGCATTTCGTCAACCGCGAGCTGTCCTGGCTCGCCTTCAACGAGCGGGTCCTCGAGGAGGCCTCGAACACCGGCTATCCCCTGCTCGAGCGGCTGCGCTTTTTGTCGATCTCGGCCTCGAATCTGGACGAGTTCTACATGGTCCGGGTGGCCGGCCTCAAAGGGCTGGTGGCGGCCGGGGTGGCGACCAGCGGGCCGGACGGCATGACGCCGCGCGAGCAGCTGGCCGCGATCCACGCCCGGGTCGAGCAGGTCCTGCGGGTGCAGCAGCGCTGCTGGCACGAGCTGGTCCGCCTGCTCGGCGGCGAGGGCGTCACCGTGCTCGACGTGGCCGAGCTCCAGCCCGAGGAGCTCGAGCGGCTCGGCCGGCGGTTCGTCGAGGAGGCGCTCGCGGTTTTGACCCCGATCGCGGTCGACCCGGCGCACCCGTTCCCGTTCATCCCCAATCTCGGGATGGGCGTGGTGATCGAGCTCGAGCGCCCCAAGGGCGATCCCCTGATCGGCCTCGTGCTCCTGCCGAGCAAGCTCGAGCGGTTCGTGCGGCTGCCCGGCGAGGGCGCCCGCCACGTGCGGCTCGAGCAGGTGATCCTGCGCTTCGCCGACCGGCTGTTCCCGGGCTTCACGGTGCGCTCGCAGGGCTGCTTCCGGGTGCTGCGCGACAGCGACATCGAGATCGAGGAGGAGGCCGAGGATCTGGTGCGGCTGTTCGAGGTGCTCTTGAAGCGGCGCCGGCGCGGCTCGGTGATCCGGCTCACGGTCGACGCCTCGATGCCCCCGGGCCTCAAGGACTTCCTGATCGAGAACCTGGGGGTCTCGGGCGGCGACGTGTTCGAGGTCGAGGGGATCCTCGGGCTCGCCGACACCCGCCAGCTCATCTCGGGCGAGCGTCGCGATCTCCTGTTCCCGCCGTTCACCGCGCGCTTCCCCGAGCGCATCAAGGACTTCGGCGGCGACTGCTTCGCCGCGATCCGGCACAAGGACTTCGTGGTCCACCACCCGTTCGAGAGCTTCGACGTGGTGGTGCAGTTCCTCTTGCAGGCGGCGCGCGATCCGGCCGTGGTCGCGATCAAGCAGACGCTCTACCGCACGAGCGACGACAGCCCGATCGTGGCGGCGCTGATCGAGGCGGCCGAGGCCGGCAAGTCGGTCACCGCCATGGTCGAGCTCAAGGCCCGCTTCGACGAGGAGCGCAACATCCGCTGGGCCCGCCGCCTCGAGCGCGCCGGCGTGCAGGTCGTCTACGGCTTCATCGAGCTCAAGACGCACGCCAAGGTGTCGATGGTGGTGCGCCGCGAGCAGGGCGGGCTTCGGACCTACGTCCATTTCGGCACCGGCAACTATCACCCGATCACCGCCAAGATCTACACCGATCTGTCGTTCTTCACCTGCGACGCGGCGCTCGGCCGGGACGCGGCACGGGCCTTCAACTTCATGACCGGCTATGCCCGCCCGGGCGATCTCGAGAAGCTGGCGCTGGCGCCCGTCAACCTGCGCGAGACCCTCTACGCGCTGATCGAGGCCGAGATCGAGCACGCCCGCGCCGGCCGCAAGGGGCAGATCTGGGCCAAGCTCAACTCGCTCGTCGACGAGCAGGTGATCGCCCGGCTCTACGCGGCCTCGCAGGCGGGGGTGCGGATCGACCTCGTGGTACGCGGGATCTGCTGCCTGCGGCCCGGGGTGCCCGGGCTCAGCGACAACATCCGCGTCAAGAGCATCGTCGGCCGGTTCCTCGAGCATGCCCGCGTGGTCTGCTTCGGCAACGGCCACGGCCTGCCGGCCAAGAAGGCCAAGGTGTTCATCTCCTCGGCCGACTGGATGCAGCGCAACCTGTCGCGGCGGGTCGAGGCGCTGGTGCCGATCGAGAACGAGACCGTGCACCAGCAGATCCTGTTCCAGGTCATGCTCGCCAACCTCAAGGACGACACCAACAGCTGGATCCTGCGGCCGGACGGCACCTACGAGCGGGTGGCCCCCGGGCCCGAGCCGTTCTCGGCGCACACCTACTTCATCACCAACCCGAGCCTGTCGGGGCGCGGCAGCGCGCTCAGGAAGCGCGGCTCGGGGCCGCGCACGCTGGCCGGCCAGGCGTTCGACGCGGCCGCCGAATGACCGGTCGCGACCGCTCGGGCGACCGCCCGGTCGCGGTCGTCGATCTCGGCTCCAACTCGATCCGCCTCGTGGTCTACGAGCGGCTCGCCCGCGCACCCCTGCCGCGCTTCAACGAGCGCCGCTTCTGCGGCCTCGGCCGCGAGCTGCAGACCACCGGCCGGCTCGCCGCCGAGGCGATCGGCCCGGCGCTCCGCACGCTCCGCCGCTACGCCTTCCTGGCGCGCGCCGCCGGCTGCGAGCCGGTCGACATCGTCGCCACCCAGGCGGTGCGCGCCGCCGCCGACGGCCAGGACCTCGTGGCCGCGGTCGAGGCCGCGACCGGCGAGCGGGTGACGGTGCTGAGCGGCGAGGAGGAGGCGCGCACCAGCGCCATGGGCGTGCGCGCCGGCTTCCCCGAGCCGCGCGGGCTCGTGGGCGATCTCGGCGGCGGCAGCATCGAGCTCGCGAGACTTTGGCCCGGCGAGGCGCCCGGCACGCCGATCTCGCTGCCGATCGGCGCGCTCGCCGTGGCCGAGGGGCTGCGCCGCGACCGGGCCCGCTGCGAGGCCGAGATCGACGCCCGTCTCGAGCGCTTCCCCGAGCTCCGCGGTGCCGCGCGCGGCGCCGACTTCCACCCGGTCGGTGGCAGCTGGCGCAGTCTCGGCCGGGCCCACATGGCGCTCGCCGACACCCCCCTCAAGGTGGTGCACGGGCTGACCCTGGGTGCCGCCGAGGCGATCCGGCTCGGCCGCGAGCTCGCCGCCCTCGACGAGCGCGAGCGGGCCCGCCTGCCCGGGGTGTCGCGGCGCCGGCTCGACCTCGTGCCGGCCGGTGCCCTCCTGCTCGAGCGGATGGTCCGCCTCCTCGAGCCCGAGCGGGTGGTGTTCTCGGCCACCGGCCTCAGGGAGGGGCGGCTGTTCGAGCGGCTGGATCCGGCCGAGCGGGCGGTCGACCCGCTGCTCGCCGGGGCGGCCGACCTCGGGGCGCGGGACGCCCGCTCGGCGGCGATCGGCCCGGCGCTCGCCGCCTGGACGGCGCCGCTCTTCCCGGCCGAGCCCGCGGCCGCGGCGCGGCTGCGCGAGGCCGCCTGCCTGGTGGCCGACACGGCCTGGCGCGAACATCCCGAGACCCGCGCCCGCGACGCCTTCTTCGCGCTCGCCCACTACCCGTTCCTCGGCCTCGACCATGCCGAGCGGGCGTTCCTCGCCTACGCCGTGTTCTGCCGCTACGAGGGCCGCCGCGACGATCCCGCGGTGGCGCGGGTCGTGGGCCTCCTGGACAAGGCGCAGCGGCGCCGTGCGGAGGCGCTCGGCGCCGCGCTCGATCTCGGGTTCCGGCTCTCGGGCGGGGTCGCCCCGGTGCTGCGCGCCTGCCCGGTGGCGATCGCCGGCGGCACGCTCCGCCTCGGCACCGACCATCCGGCGGTGGATCCCTCGGACGAGGCGGTGCGCGGCCGCCTCGACACGCTCGTGGCCTGCCTCGGGCTCGACCGCGCGGCGTTCACGAGCGAGCCGGCGCCGGCCTGATCCGCGCCGCGCCGATGCGCTCGGCGAGCCGGGCGCGGTCCTCGGCCGACAAGAGCATGCGCAGATGGATGGCGCCCTCGCCGTCGCGCCGCTCGAGCACCTCGCCGCGGGCGTGCAGCCAGGCGAGCTCGGCGCCGGCCTCGATCGGCAGCTCGATCTCGACCGGCTCGTGGCGGGCCAGGAGCCGCCGCTCGATCGTGGCGAGCAGCCCGTCGATGCCGGCGCCGGTCGCGGCCGAGACGAGGCAGACCCCGCCGCGCCGGGCGGCCTCGCCGGTGACGGCCGCGAGCGCGTCCGGGGAGAGTCGGTCGATCTTGTTCCAGACCTCGAGCAGCCGCTCGGCGCGCGCCGCGGCGTCGATGCCGAGCTCGTCCAAGACCGCCTCGACATCGGCCGCCTGGGCGACGTGGTCGGGGTTGGCGACGTCGCGCAGGTGCAGGATCAGGTCGGCCGAGAGGACCTCCTCGAGGGTGGCGCGGAAGGCCGCCACGAGCTGGGTCGGCAGGTCCGAGATGAAGCCCACGGTGTCGGACAGGATCACCTTGAGGCCGCCGGGCAGGCGGACCACCCGCATGGTCGGGTCGAGCGTGGCGAACAGCTTGTCGACCGCCTCGACCCCGGCCCCGGTGAGCCGGTTGAAGAGGGTCGACTTGCCGGCGTTGGTGTAGCCGACGAGCGCCACGGTCCGGTAGGGCACCCGCTCGCGGGCGCGGCGGTGCAGGCCGCGGGTGCGGCGGACCTCCGCGAGCTCGGCCTTGATGCGGGTGATGCGCTCGGTGATCTTGCGCCGGTCGAGCTCGAGCTGGCTCTCGCCAGGGCCGCCCAGAAAGCCGAAGCCGCCGCGCTGCCGCTCGAGATGGGTCCAGGAGCGCACCAGCCTCGAGCGCTGGTAGGTCAAGGCCGCGAGCTCGACCTGGAGCACGCCCTCACGGGTGCGGGCGCGCGCGCCGAAGATCTCGAGGATCAGGCCGGTGCGGTCGATCACCTTGGTCTTGAAGGCGCGCTCGAGGTTGCGCTGCTGCACCGGTGTCAGGGCGGCGTCGATCACCACGAGCTCGACCGGCTCGGCCTCGAGCCGGGCCTTGATCTCCTCGACCTTGCCGGAGCCGAGGAGCGTCGCCGGGGTCGGCCGGCGCAACGGCGCGATCTCGGCACCCCGGACCTCGAGCTCGATGGCGCGGGCGAGCCCGACCGCCTCCTCGAGGCGGGCCAGGGGATCGCGTGCCTCGGTCGCGGCCGGGAGGACCGGGTGGACCACCCGGCAGCGGCCGCGCCCGGCCGGCTCGTCCCGGCCGTTCGTCCCGGTGGTGCCCGTGTCCGGTTCAGCCCTGCGCGGGCTGCTCCTCGGGCGGCGGCTCGTAGAGCCGCACCGCGGCCGACGGCATCACGGTCGACACCGCGTGCTTGTAGACCAGCTGGACGTGGCCGTCGCGGCGCAGCAGCAGGCAGAAATTGTCGAACGAGCCGATCACGCCCTGCAGCTTGACGCCGTTGATGAGGAATACCGTCACGGGAACCTTGTTCTTACGGACGTGGTTCAGGAACACGTCCTGCAGGTTCTGTTGCTTCTCGGCTGGCATGCGCCAGGTTCCTTCTCGGCACGGAGCCCGCCGACGCCCGCACCACGCCGGCCGACCAGCACGACGAGCTTATCCGTCTGCTATCGCTCAATCGCAGATATCCAACGGCGGTCGGGGCGGCAAGCGCCATTTTCCCGGGACTGTCGCGAAGCCGCCGCAGCGTCACCCCTCGGCCGCAGGGGCGAGGCCGACATGCGCGGCGTAGAGCCGGGCGAGCCGCAGCGTGGTGGCGCCGGGCCGGCCGTTGGCGACCGGCCGGCCGTCGATCTCGGTGACCGGCAGGACCAGGGAGGTGGTGCTCGTGAGGAAGGCCTCGCGGGCCGCCTGCGCCTCCTCCGTCCGGAACGGCCGCTCGACCACCGCGATTCCCTCGGCCCGGGCGAGCTCGAGCAGCACCGCGCGGGTCACCCCGCCCAGGATCGCCGGGCCGAGCGGCCGGGTGAGGAGGGTGCCGTCGCGGTCGACGATCCAGGCGTTCGAGCTGGCGCCCTCGGTGATCCGGCCGTCGCGGTCGACGAGCCAGGCCTCGCGGCAGCCGGCCGCGGCCGCCCGCTGCTTGGCGAGCACGTTCGGCAGGAGCGCGATCGACTTGACGTCGCAACGCGCCCAGCGCTCGTCGGGGAGGGTGATCACCCGCACGCCCAGGGTCATCTCGGCGGCGGTCGGGAAGCGGGCCGGGCGGACGGTGGCGACCAGGCTCGGGCGCAAGCCCGCTGGCCAAGCGTGGTTGCGCGGTGCCACGCCGCCGCTCAGCTGCAGGTAGACCGCGGCGTCGCGCAGGCGATTGCGGGCGAGGAGCTCCTCGAGCACCAGCACGAGCGCGCCGCGCGGCATCGGCACGGGCACCTCGATCGCCGCCGCCGAGCGCTCGAGCCGCTCGAGGTGGCGGTCGAGGTCGACCAGCCGGCCGCCGACCGCCTTGAGCACCTCGTAGACGCCGTGCGCGAACTGCAGGCCGCGCTCCTCGATCGCGATCGCCGCCGCCGCGAGCGGCACGAAGCGACCGTTGACGTAGGCGGCTCGGGTCATGGGCGGGTCCGGGCGCGGTGGTGGGCTCAGAAATAGTCGAGGCGGACGGCGAACAACTGCTCGACCCGCTTCACGGTCTCGGCGCGGGCGGCGAGGATCACCCGGTCGCCGGCGCGCACGACGGTGTCGCCGCGCGGCGCGATCATGGTCCGCTCGCGCACCACCGCGCCGACCACGAGGCCGGGCGCGCGCAGGTCCTTGAGCGGCTGGCCGACGATCGGCGAGGTCTCGAGCGCCTCGGCCTCGAACACCTCGGCGGCGCCGTCGCGGATGGTGTGGACGGAGCGGATCCGGCCGCGGCGGATGTGGCCGAGGATGCTCGAGACGGTGGTGTCGCGCGGGTTGATCAAGACGTCGATGCCGATCTCGGAGGTGACCATCTCGTAGTCGCTGCGGGTGACCAGCGCCATCGCCCGGCGGCAGCCGAGCTGCTTGGCCATGAGTGCCGCCATGATGTTGATGTCGTCGTCGTTGGTCACGGTGACGACGGCACTCGCGGTCCCGGCGCCGGCCTCGAGCAGGAGGTCGCGGGCGCGACCGTCGCCGCACAGCACGCTGGCGTGCGCGAGCCGGTCGGCCACGAACGCGGCGCGGGCCGGGTTGGCCTCGATCAGCTTGAAGGAGGTCTCGGGGTGGCTCTCCTCGAGCACCTCGGCCAGCCGCAGCCCGATATTGCCGCCGCCCACGATCACCAGCCGGTTGCCGCCCTGCTCCTCGTGGCCGAACACCGGCAGGGCGCGCGCCAGATGCGCGGTCTCGCAGACGAAGTAGACCTCGTCCTCGACCAGGATCTGGTCGTCGCCGCCGGGCACGAAGAACGCGTCGCCGCGGACGATGCCGACGCACACCAGGTGCAGGTCGGGGAACAGGTGGGTGAGCTGGCGCAAGGGCGTGTCGATCACCGAGGCCGTCTCGGGGATCCGCAGTGCCACCAGCCGCACGAGGTCGTCGGCGAACGGCACGACCGAGAGGGCGCCCGGGACCGCGAGCCGCAGGGCGATCGCGTTGGCCACCTCGACCTCGGGCGAGATCACCACGTCGACCGGGATGTGCTCGCGGCGGAACAGGTCCTGGAAGCGGCCGCGCAGATAGTCCTGCTCGCGGATGCGGGCGATCCGGGTCGGCACGTTGAAGAGCGAGTGCGCGACCTGGCAGGCGATCATGTTGACCTCGTCGACATGGGTCACCGCGATCAGGAGATCGGCGTCGGCGGCACCCGCCTGCTCGAGGGTCGAGGGCAGGGCGGCGTGGCCGACGATCGCCTGGATGTCGAGCGCGTCGCCGATCCGCTGGGCGAGTTCGGCGCTCTGGTCGATGATGGTGACGTCGTTGCCGACCTTGGCAAGGTAGCGGGCGATGTTGGCACCGACCTGGCCGGCCCCGGCGACGATCACCCGCATGTCGGCTCGCCGCGCCGGCCGTCCGGATCAGTCGTCGCTGCTGTTGAGGCCGAGCGTCTTGAGCTTGCGGTGCAAGGCCGAGCGCTCCATGCCCACGAAGTTGGCGGTGCGCGAGATGTTGCCGCCGAAGCGCTGCAATTGCGCCTGCAGATAGCTGCGCTCGAACTGCTCGCGCGCCTCCCTGAGCGGCATCGAGACGAGCTCGCCGTTGGCCGTGGGGTCGATCCCGTTGGTGGCGCTCGAGGTCAGATCGGGCGGCAGGTCGGCGATCCCGATCGGCCGCTCGACCGGGCCCTGGGTCATGATCATGAGCCACTCGATCGTGTTGCGGAGCTGGCGCACGTCGCCCGGCCAGTCGGCCATCTGCAGCACCGCCATGGCCTCCTCGCCGATCGGCCGCGGCGCACCGCCGAGCACGCGCGCCGACAGCTCGACGAAGTGGCGGGCGAGCTCGGGGATGTCGGTCCGGCGCTCGACCAGGCGCGGCATCTCGAGCGGCACGACGTTGAGCCGGTAGAACAGGTCCTCGCGGAACCGGCCGGCCGCGATCTCCTGCTTGAGGTCGCGGTTGGTGGTGGCGAGCACGCGCACGTCGACCTCGACCCGCTGGTCGCCGCCGAGCCGGCTGAAGCGCTGCTCGTGCAGGACCCGGATGATCTTGCCCTGGGTCTCGAGCGGCATGTCGGCGACCTCGTCCAGGAGGAGCGTGCCGCCGTCCGCCCGCTCGAAGCTGCCGATGATCCGGCCCTGATCGGAGCCGTGCCAGCCGGGCTCGGCGCCGAACAGCTCGAGGTCGACCCGCTCCGGGCTCAAGGCCGCGGCATTGAGCACCACGAACGCCCCCGCGGCGCGCCTGGAGTGGAGATGGATGGTGCGGGCCGCGACCTCCTTGCCCGAGCCCGCCGGCCCCGAGATCAGGACCCGCGAGTTGGTGGGCGCCACCCGCTCGATGAGCTGGCGGACCCGGACCATGGCGGGCGAGCTGCCGATCAGCTCGAGCTCCTCGCCGACCTTGCTCTTGAGCTCCTCGTTCTCGCGCCTGAGCCGGCTCGCCTCGAGCGCGTGCTGCACCGCCAGGATCAGCCGGTCGGCCTTGAACGGCTTCTCGATGAAGTCGTAGGCGCCCTTCTTGATGGCCGCGACCGCGGTCTCGATGGTGCCGTGGCCGGAGAACATGACGACCGGCACGAACGGGTACTCGGCCTTGATCCGCTCGAGGACCTGGATGCCGTCCATCCGCGAGCCCTCGAGCCAGATGTCGAGCAGCACGAGCCCGGGCGCGCGCCGCGCGAGCTGCGCCAGGGCCTCCTCGCCGGTCGCCGCCTGGCGCGGCCGATAGCCCTCGTCCTCGAGCACGGCGCCGACGACCTCGCGGATCGCCGCCTCGTCGTCAACGATCAGGATGTCCTTGCTCATGCGATCGTCCCGAGCGGCCGCCCGCGTCCGGCGACCGATACCCCCGGCCCGCGGGGTCCGGGGCTCACGCCGGCCCGCGCGCCGGGAAGGCGAGCCGGACCAGGGCTCCCCCCTCGCTCGCGTCGGCCAGCTCCACCCGACCGTTGTGTTCCTCCATGATCTTCCGGACGATGGCAAGCCCCAAGCCGGTCCCCTTGGCGCGGGTGGTGGCGTAGGGCTCGAGCAGGCGGTGGCGGTCGCCGGGCGGGAAGCCCGGGCCGTTGTCCTCGACCTCGATGCGGATCTCGCGGGCGAGGCGCTGGCCGCGCACGGTGATCCGCGGCGCCGCCGGGCGCCCCGCCTCGGGCGCCTCGGTGAGCGCGTCGACCGCGTTCTGCAAGAGGTTGGTCATCACCTGGCCGATCTTCTCGGCGTCGCAGTCGAGCCGGAGCGGGTCGTCCTCGGGCAGCTCGACCGCGAAGGTGATCAGGGGCCGGGCGGTCTGCTGCAGGAGGACGGCGCGGCGCACGAGCTCGGCCAGGGACTCGCTGCGCAGCACCGGCGCCGGCATCCGCGCGAAGGCCGAGAACTCCGACACCAGCCGGCCGATCGCGTCGACCTGGTGGACGATGGTCTCGATCGCCCGGCCGAAGCCCTCCTGCTCGGCGGGGTCGACCTGTGCCCGGTAGCGGCGGCCGAGCCGCTCGGCCGAGAGCCGGATCGGCGTCAGGGGGTTCTTGATCTCGTGCGCGATCCGCCGCGCGACCTCGGCCCAGGCGGCCTGGCGCTGCGCCGCGATCAGCTCGGTGACGTCGTCGAAGGTCAAGACGAAGCCCGAGATGCCCCGGCTCTCGCGCTGTGCCGCCAAGCGGACGAGAAGCGTGCGCTGGCGGCCGCGGCGGGTGACCGTCACCGGCTCCTGGACCGGCTCGTCGCCGTCGCCCAGGAGCCGGTCGAACAGGGGCCCGGTCTCGGGCAGGTGGGCGTCGAGCGGGCGGCCGCCCAGCTCCTCCTCGGGGATCCCCAAGAGCCCGGCGGCGCTCGGATTGGCGAGCAGGATCCGGCGGTCGCCATCCAGGCCGATCACCCCGGCCGTGACCCCGCCCAGGACCGCCTCGATGAAGCGGCGGCGGTCGTCGAGCTCGCGGTTGGCGCGCACCAGCGCCCGGCGCTGCGCGTCGAGCTGGCTGGTCATGCGGTTGAAGGCGCGGGCGAGGGTGCCGATCTCGTCGTCGGTGCCGGCATCGGCCTCGGGGACGCGGACCACGAGGTCGCCAGCGCGCACCCGCTCGGCCGCCTCGATCAGCCGGCCCAACGGCGTGGCCAGCCGGTCGGCGAAGCCGATGCCGAGCCAGACCGCGGCCATCAGGAGGAGCAGCGCCACGGTCATGAAGATCAGGGCCGAGGTGATCTGGATGCCGGAGCGCTCGGTCTCGATCTGCCGGTAGTCGCTCACCACCTGCTGGGTGCGCTCCATGAAGGCGAGCACCTTGGGGTCGACCAGGCGGCCGACG
The DNA here is from genome assembly GCA_964504655.1 of uncultured Geminicoccaceae bacterium. Taxonomy (GTDB): domain Bacteria; phylum Pseudomonadota; class Alphaproteobacteria; order Geminicoccales; family Geminicoccaceae; genus JANXAZ01. Next base: position 3,673 of record CAZDFD010000059.1, on the reverse strand, counting down.
AACAGATAGGCGTCGCCGAAGCCGTCGAGCCGGACGAGCGCGCGGACGCGGTCGTCGCTGTCGCCGGTCAAGGTCACGGTCTCGCCGCGCCCGGCGCGCGCCAGCGCGTCCTCGGGCACGCCCTCGAAGCCGAGTGCCACGCCGAGGCCGGCCGCGGCCAGGACCCGGCCGGTGCCGTCGAACACCACCGCCTCGGAGAGCGCCCGGATCGCCGCCTGGGCGCTCACGAGCTGGCGGAAGCCGGCGGGCTGGTCGAGCAGTGCCGGACCCTCGCGGTTGAGGTCGGCGGCCATGGCGAGGGCGTCGGCGCGGATCACCTCGCGGTGCTCGGAGAGATAGGCCTCGGCGACCGCGAGCGAGTTGTCGAGCGCGCTCCGGACCCGGGTGGCGAACCAGGATTCGAGGCCCGAGCTCAGGAAGGCGACGCTGAACACCGCCACCAGGATGGCCGGCGCCACGGCCACCAGCGAGAACAGGCCGACCAGCCGGGTGTGCAGGCGCGAGCCGGCGCCGCCGCGCCAGCGCTCGAGGAAGAGCGTCACCAGCCGGCGGGCGACGACGACGCCCAGGAGGAGGAGGAGGACGAGGTCGAGGTTGAGCAGCAGGATGACCGTGCGGACGCTCGCCCCGAGCGGCCCGACGCCGCTGATGGCGGCGTAGGTCGCGACCGAGGCGGCGATGGCCCCCGCCACGAGGACGAGGGCCAGCCGGCGCTCGACCTCGACGCGGCGGAGCGCGGCCCTGAGCGACGCGACGATCCCGGCGAGCGGCGACGCCGCCGGCCGGGTCTTGCCCTCGGTTCCGGTCACACCCGGGTCATGGCCCGCGCACGACCTGGATGTCCAGCTCGCGGATCTTCTTGCGCAGCGTGTTGCGGTTGAGGCCCAAGAGGTCGGCGGCCTTGAGCTGGTTGCCGCGGGTGAGCTGGAGGGTGCGGGCGATCAGCGGCCGCTCGACCTCGCGCAGCACCCGGTCGTAGACCGCGGCCGGCGGCGCGCTCGCATCGTAGGCCCGCCAGAAGCGGTCGAGGAACCGCTCGACCGCCGCCGCCAGATCGGGCTCGCCCGGCTCGCCCGACACCTCCTCGGCCGGCCGGCCGCGCGCGCCCGCGAGCTCGCGCTCGATCACCGCCTCCTCGATCGTCTCCTCGCTGTAGAGCACCGCGAGGCGCCGGATCAGGTTCTCGAGCTCGCGCACGTTGCCCGGCCAGGAATGCGCCCGGAGGCGGGCCACGGCGCCGGGCGAGAGGATCTTCGAGGGCAGCCCCTCGGCCTGTGCCTTGGCGATCAGGTGCTGGGCGAGCGCCGGGATGTCCTCGACCCGCTCGCGCAGCGCCGGCAGGCGGATCGGCACGACGTTCAGCCGATAGAACAGGTCCTCGCGGAACAGCCCCTGGCTCACCATCTGGGCGAGGTCGCGGTGGCTCGCCGCCACGATCCGCACGTTGGTGCGGATCGGGTGGCTGCCGCCGACCGGCACGAACTCGCCCTGCTGCAGGACACGCAGGAGCCGGGTCTGCGCCTCGAGCGGCATGTCGCCGATCTCGTCGAGGAAGAGGGTGCCGCCCTCGGCCTGCTCGAAGCGGCCGACGCGGCGGCCCACGGCACCCGTGAACGCACCCTTCTCGTGGCCGAACAGCTCGCTCTCGATCAGCTCCTTGGGGATCGCCGCCATGTTGACGGCGACGAACGGCCCGGCCCGGCGCTTGCCGAAATCGTGCAGGGCGCGCGCCACGAGCTCCTTGCCGGTGCCGGATTCGCCGGCGATCAGGACGGTCAGATCGGTGCCGGTGAGCCGCGCCACGATCCGGTAGATCTCCTGCATCGCCGGCGAGCGGCCGATGATCGGCAGGGGCTCCTCGGTCTCGACCGCCGGCACCTCGGCCGGTCGGGTGCGCCGGCGCGCGAGCGAGCGCTGCACCGCCGCCACCAGGTTGCCGATGTCGAAGGGCTTGGGCAGGTACTCGAAGGCGCCGCGCTCGGTCGCCCGGACGGCCGTGAGCAGCGTGTTCTGCGCGCTCATCACGATCACCGGGAGGTCGGGCCGGAGTGCTCGGATGCGCGGCAGGAGGTCGAGGCTGCTCTCGTCGGGCAGCATCACATCGCACACCACGGCGTCGCCCTGGCCGTCCGCCACCCAGCGCCACAGCGCCGCCGCCACGCTCGTCGCCTGGACCCGCCAGCCGTGCCGCGACAGCGCCCGGCTGACGACCGTTCGGATCGCCTGGTCGTCCTCCGCGACGAGGATCGTCTCGCCGCTCATCCGGCGGCCTTCGCCTCGGCCGCACGGCGGCCGCGGGCGGCTGCCGGCAGCCGCACCCGCACGACGGTGCCGGGCTCGGCCGGCTCGCAGGAGACCACCCCGCCATGGTCGGCCACCACCTTGGCGACCAGGGCGAGCCCGAGGCCCTTGCCCTTGGGCTTGGTCGTGACGAACGGCTCGAACAGGTGGTCGCGGACGTCGGGCCGCACGCCCACACCGGTGTCGCGCACCTCGACCGTGATCGGCAGGTCCTGGAGCGCCCGGGCGTGGCTCACCGAGAGCCGCAGCCCGTGCCGATAGTGGGTCGCCAGGGTGATGGTCCCGCCCTCGGGCGGGACCGCCTCGGCGGCGTTCTTGACGAGGTTGAGGAACGCCTGGATCAGCCGGTCGCGGTCGCCCTCGAGCTCGGGCAGCGAGGGATCGTAGGCCTCGACGAAGCGGACATGGCGGGCGAAGCCGCTCTCGGCCAGCCGGCGGACGTGCTCGAGCACCTGGTGGATGTTGACCGGGCGGCGCTCGATCGGCGCGCCGTCGCCGAACTCCTCCATCCGCTCGATCAGCTTGCAGACGCGGTCGGTCTCCTCGCAGATCAGGGTCAGGAGGGCGCGGTCCTCGGGCTGCACCGCGGGCTCGAGCAGCTGGGCCGCGCCGCGGATGCCGGAGAGCGGGTTCTTGATCTCGTGCGCGAGGGTGGCGGCGAGCCCGGCGATCGAGCGGGTCGAGCCGCGCTGGGTGCGCTGGGCGTCGATGCGGTGCGCGACCGAGCCCGGGTGGAGCGCCAGGATCAGGTGGCCGGGCCGCTCGACGATGGGTGCCAGATGGCAGTCCACGGTCACCACCTCTCCGCGGGCGAGCGCCAGCTCCATGCCGTAGTCCGAGAGCGAGCTGGCCCCGTCCTGCACGAGCCGTGCCAGATCGAGGAGGCGGGCGTGCGGTGCCAGGAGGTCGGCCAGCGCCCGGCCCTGCAACCCGCGCGCGCTCATCGAGAAGAGCTGCTCCGCCGCCGGGTTCGCGGCCACGACGCACAGCGCGGCATCGAGGGCGACGACCGGGCTCGGCAGGTTGGCGAGCAAGAGCTCGGCCGGGCAGGGCTCGACCGGCCGGCTCGAGGGGATGCGTTCGGCGAGACCGTCCATCTGCTCAATTCCTGGGCACTGCCAGCGTGCTGCACAACTCCCAGGCAGAGCTAGCCGGCCCCCGGCGCGGCCGCAAGTCCCGGCCGCAAGTCCCGGCCCGGACCCGGTCGCGGGCCCGGGCGGGACGCTTGGCAGGCCGGCCCCGCTGCCCCTAGGCTCCGGTCCCGGTCGGGAGGAGACGAGCGTGCGCTGCGTGGCGCTGGTGGTCGCGGCGGGCCAGGGGATCCGGGCCGGCGGCGAGGTCCCCACGCAGTACCGCCGGCTGGGCGGCCGGC
>CAZDFD010000058.1:13929-26990 GCA_964504655.1 uncultured Geminicoccaceae bacterium | reverse complement strand
ACGAGCGAGGGCGGGATGATCTGGGCGAGCGTGCCCGAGGCCGCGATCACCCCCGAGGCGATCGAGCGGTCGTAGCCGTAGCGCAGCATGATGGGCAGGGAGATCAGGCCCATCGAGATCACCGAGGCGGCCACCACACCGGTGGTGGCGGCCAGGAGCGCGCCCACGAAGACCACGGCGTAGGCGAGGCCGCCGCGGACGGGTCCGAACAGCTGGCCCACGGTGTCCAGGAGGTCCTCGGCCATGCCCGAGCGTTCGAGGATCAGCCCCATGAAGGTGAAGAAGGGGACCGCCAGCAGCGTGTCGTTGGTCATGATGCCGTAGACGCGCTCGGGCAGGGCCTGCAGGAAGTTGGTCGGAAACAGGCCGAGCTCGATGCCGATCACCGCGAAGACGAGGCCGTTGGCGGCGAGCGCGAAGGCCACCGGGTAGCCGAGGAGGAGGAAGACGACGAGCGCACCGAACATGATCGGCGCCATGTTGTGCACGAGGATGGCTTCCATGGCGGGGATCCCTGCTCGGGCGGCTCAGGCGGCGTGCTCGAGCTCGGGCCCGGCGTGGCCGTGCGGTCCGACCGAAGCGTGCGGGTCCGGGATCAGCCCGCGGATGACCGCGAGGCGCTTGACGAACTCCGACACCCCCTGCAGCGCCAGGAGAAGGAAGCCGAGCGGCACCAGGAGCTTGGCCGGCCATTGCGGGAGCCCGCCGGCGTTCATCGACTGCTCGTCGACGCGCCAGGAGGCGAGGAAGAAGGGCACCCCGTCGACCAGCATCAGGATCACGAACGGCATCAGGAAGAACAGATGACCGAGGAGGTCGATCCAGTCGCGGACCCGCTTCGGAAAGTAGCTGTTGACGATGTCGATCCGGATGTGCTCGTTCTTGAGGAAGGTGTAGGCGGCGCACAGCATGAAGACGGCGCCGAACATCTGCCACTGCGCCTCGAGCCAGGCGTTCGAGCTGGTGTCGAAGATCTTGCGCACGGTGGCGTTGCCGGCGGAGACGAGGACCGCCACGAGCACGAGCCACATGACCGTGCGACCGATGCGCTGGTTCAAGGCGTCGATCGCGCCGCTCAGCCGCAACAGGCCCGCCACCATCGCCTCCCCGCCCGACCCTCGGCGGCCGTCCTAGACGAGCGCCGCGGCCGACGCCAGGGGCGCGCCACCCGCGGCCGCTCAGCGCAGCGCCGGCGTCGCGGGCGAGGGCAGGGGCTCGAGCGGCGGCGGCGGGCCGAGCAGGTCCTCGAGGCTCGGGCCCCGGGCCGGCGGCCGCCCGGCGCCGGGCGAAAAGCTCGTGCCGAAGATCACCTCGGGCAGCCAGGTGGCGGTCGCGGGCAGCGCCCAGACGAGCCCGAGGCCCAGGAGCTGCAGGGCGACGAACGGCACCACGCCGGCCCAGATCGCGCTCGTCGTGACCGCCGGCGGGGCGACGCTGCGCAGATAGAAGAGGGTGAAGCCGAAGGGCGGGGTCAGGAAGCTCGTCTGCAGGTTGATGCCGATCAGGACCCCGAGCCAGATCGGGTCGATGCCCAGGAGGAGCAGCGGCGGGCCGAAGATCGGCACCATGACGAAGATGATCTCGAGCGTGTCGAGGAAGAAGCCCAGGAGGAACATCACCAGCATGCAGGCGACGAGCGCGGCCGTGGCACCGCCGGGCAGGGCCGCGAGCGCGTCCGTGACGAGCGCCTCGCCGCCGAGGCCGCGGAAGACGAGCGAGAAGACCGAGGCGCCCAGGAGGATCGCGAAGATCACCGCCGAGGTCCTGGCGGTGCCGACGGCGGCCTCCCAGAACAGCGTCGGGGTCAGGCGACGGCGCAGGATCGCCCAGAGCACGGCACCCACCGCGCCGATCGAGGCGCTCTCGGTCGCGGTCGCGATCCCGGCCAGGATCGAGCCCAGCACGGCCAGGATCAGGCCCAGGGGCAGGACGAGCGCCGGCAGGAGCGAGCGGAGGAGCGCGCGCCGCTCCCCCGGGCCGGCCGGCAGGGCCGGGCAGCGGGCGGGGAAGAGGAGGGCCTGGAGGGCGACCCAGGCGAGGTAGAGACCGACCAGGAGGAGGCCCGGCAGGAGCGCGCCGGCGAACAGATCGCCGACCGAGACCGGGGTGGGGGAAAGGTTGCCCTTCTGGAGCTGGGCCGCCTGGTTCACGCCCTGGAGGATGTCGGCAAGGAAGATCAGGATGGTCGAGGGCGGGACGATCTGGGCGAGGGTGGCCGAGGCGCAGATCACCCCGGTGGCGAGCCGGTCGTCGTAGCCCGCCTTGAGCATCGAGGGCAGCGCGATCAGGCCCATGGTCACGACGGTGGCGCCGACCACGCCGGTCGAGGCGGCGAGCACCGCACCCACGAGCACGACCGAGACGCCGAGGCCGCCGCGCAACGGCCCGAACAGCCGGCCCATGGTGGTCAGGAGATCGTCGGCGATGCCCGAGCGCTCGAGGATCATGCCCATGAAGATGAACAGCGGGACGGCGACCAGCGTCTCGTTGGTCATCACCCCGAAATAGCGAGGGGCCAGGCCCAGGAAGAGCACGAGGTCGAACTGGTCGAGGAGGTGGCCGATGCCGGCGAACAGCAGCGAGACGCCGGCCAAGGTGAAGGCGACCGGGAAGCCCAGGAGGAGCGCCGCCATCAGCGAGGCGAAGAGGGCGAGCGCGAGCGCTTCGGCCAAGGCCGGGTCCCTCAGGACGCGGCGTCGGCGGGGCCGACCGGGTCGGGGCGGCCGGCCAGCTGCAACGCCGCCCGGACCGCCCCCGCGAGCGCCTGCAGCAGGAGCAGGAGCGCGGCGAGCGGGATCACGGACTTGACGAGGAACAGGCCGGGCAGGCCGCCGGCCTGCGCCGAGGGCTCCAGGACCGACCAGGACAGGCGCACGAACCCCCAGGAGGACCAGACGAGCACGAGCGTCCAGGGCAGGACGAAGAGGAGATTGCCGCAAAGGTCGACCAGCGCCCGCCGCCGCGCGCTCCAGCGCCGCCAGAGGATGTCGACGCGGACATGGCCGTCCAGGCCGTGCACCCGCGCGGCGACGAGCAGGAAGGAGGCGCCGGCCAGGACGACGTAGAGCTCCTGCAGCCAGATGCGGCCGAAGCCGGCGCCGTAGCGCAGGAGAGCGACCGCGGCGCAGAGGGCGACCGCGGCCGGGATCAGGAGCGCGCCCGCGATCCCGGCCAGGCGGTTCAGCCGGTCGACGGCGCGGACGAAGCGCGCGAGCGCCCGCAAGACTGCCCTCCGCGACGGCGTCCCGCGGCTTGCCTAGCCGAGTGCCGCGCGGCCGACCAGCACCGGCGGCACCACCCGGCTCAGAGCCGGCGCGGGTCGGGGCCCCGCGGGTCGCCCTGCCAGGCGCGCGCGAACCGCTCCCGCGCGGTCCGGGCGGCGGCCGCCTCGCCGCTCCGCTCGCGGGCCCGGGCGAGCCCCGAGAGCGCCCAGCCATTGTGCGGCGCCCGGGCGAGCGCGCGCTCGAAGGCGGCCGCCGCCTCGCCCGGCCGGCCGGCGTCGAGCAGCGCCTGGCCGAGCGACTGGTCGACCGGATAGTACCAGTAGGGCGGCTCCTGGTAGGCGAGCGCGGTCTCGACCAAGGCGGCCCGCTCGAAGGCGGCGGCGGCCTCGCCGTGGCGGCCTCCGGCCTGGGCGATCCGGCCCTCGAGCACGAGCTCGGCGATCTCGAGGACGGCCGAGGCCGGCAGGCCGCCCGCCTCGAGCGCGGCGAAGTCGGTCTCGGCCCGGATCCGGGCGATCGCCGCCTGCTCGGCCCGGGCCTCGCCGATGCGGCCGTCGAGGGCGAGCGCCACGCCGCGGGCATAGTGCCAGGTGCCGAGCACGAGTGGGAAGCGCCCGCCCGGGTGCGGCCGGGCCAGGATCGCGGCCGGCTCGCTCATCTGCGCGTGCAGGAAGTCGGGCGCGGTCTTGATCGCCTGCACCCAGGGGACCTCCTCCGCGACCTCGTCGGAGAGCACCCGGGCGAGCTTCTCCGCGGCCGCCACCGCGGTCGCCCGCGCGCCGGCCATCTGCGCCGAGACCAGGAGGAAGTGCACATTGTGCGGGTAGTAGGTGTAGCGATAGGCGTCGTTGCCCGTGGTGGCCGCGAGATAGGCCTCGTCGGCCGCGACGGCGCGGACATTGGCCTCGAGCGAATCGGCGTAGCGGCCGATCCGGTACCAGATGTGCGCCGGCATGTGCACGAGGTGGCCGGCGCCCGGGACGAGGGCACCCAGCCGCTCGGCGAAGGGGGCGGCGCGCTCGGGTGCCGAGCTCGCCTCGACGGTGTGGATGTAGAGATGGATCGCCCCCGGATGGTCGGGGTTGCGGGCGAGCACCGTCTCGAGCGCGGCCAGCTGCTCGGCGGTGCGCCCCTTGGGCGTGGCGCGATCGGCCTGCCAGTAGTCCCAGGGCTGGAGGTTCATGAGCGCGTCGGCCAGGAGCACCTGGACCTCGTCGACCGCCGGGAAGGCCGCCGCCACCTCGGTCATGGCCTCGGCATAGGCCCGGTCGAGGGCCGCCCGGTCGGCCGCCGGATCGGCGGCGTAGCGGCGGGCGAGCGCCTGGATCAGCGCCCGCTCGAGCGGCCTCGCGGCGCCGGCCAGGCGTTCGGCGCGGGCGATCGCCGCCATCGCCTCGGGCACCGCCGCGGCCGGCATCGGGGCGTTGATGTTGGGGCCGAGCACGAACGCCTCGCCCCAGGCGCAGATCGCGCAGGCCGGGTCGAGCCGCTGCGCCTCGCGGAAGGCGCGCCGCGCCTCCTCGTGGTTGAAGCCCCAGGCCAGGATCAGCCCCTGGTCGAACCAGCGCTGGGCGAGCGGTACCGCGGTCGTGACCCTGAAGGAGTGGTCGCCCAGATCGTCGCGCAGGGTCGGCGCGGGCCCGGGCGCCGCGGCGGCCGTCGGGGCGGCCGCGGTGCCGGGCCGGAACAGCTCCGGGCTCGCCTGGGCCAGGCGGACCAGGGGGGCGGGCAGGCGACCCGCGGCCGGATCCCCGGGACCGCAGAGCTGGGCCGCGGCCGGGACCGCGGCGAGGCTCGCGAGCGCGGTGGCGGCGAGCAGCAGGCTGTGCAGCCGGGTCGTGGGCATGGGCGTCTCCTGGCCTCGATCGGGCACCGACGGGCGGCCGGCGGCGGGCAGTCTCCGCCGGCCGGGTTTCAGGCTCGTGCCGTGGCGGCGCCGGCCCGGTCGCGAGCGTGCCGTGCTCGACCGCGGCCGCGGCCGCTGCCAGGATCCGGCGGGCCTCGGGGGCCAGGATCCGGCGGGGTTCGGGGGCCAGGATCCGGCGGGGTTCGGGGGAGGGTGCCGTGGCGGTGATCAGCTATCTGACGACGATCCATCTCGACTTCGGCGCGATCGACCGGCTGGCCGAGGAACTGGCGCGGCTGGGCATCACCCGGCCGCTCCTGGTCTCCGACCGCGGCGTCGAGGCGGCCGGGCTCGTCGACCGCATCCGCGCGCGGATCCCGAACGATCGTACCCTGACGACGTTCCTCGACACCCCGGCCAACCCGACCGAGGCCGCGGCGCGGCGCGCGCTCGAGCTGTTCCGGGCGCAGGGTTGCGACGGGATCGTGGCGCTCGGCGGCGGCTCGGCCCTCGATCTGGCCAAGGCGGTCGGGCTCATGAGCACGCATCCGGGCCCGCTCCGGGACTATGCGCTGATCGAGGGCGGGCTCCCGCGCATCCGCCCGGACCTGCCGCCGCTCGTGGCGATCCCGACCACCGCCGGCACCGGCTCCGAGGTCGGCCGGGGGGCGGTGATCGTGCTCGAGGACGGCCGCAAGCTCGCCCTCGTGAGCCCGCATCTGATCCCGAGACTCGCGATCTGCGATCCCGAGCTCACCATGGGCCTGCCGCCCGGGCTCACCGCCGCGACCGGCATGGACGCGCTCACCCACTGCATCGAGACCTTCCTGTCGCCGGCCGTGAACCCGCCGGCCGAGGCGATCGCGCTCGACGGGCTCGGCCGCGCCGCTGCGTTCCTCGAGCGGGCGGTCAGGGACGGTCGGGACCGCGAGGCGCGCTGGCAGATGATGGTGGCGGCCATGGAGGGCGCCATGGCCTTCCAGAAGGGCCTGGGCGCGGTCCACGCGATGAGCCACCCCTTGGGTGCCCTGCCCGGCAAGCCCCTGCACCACGGCACCTTGAACGCGGTCATCCTGCCCGTGGTGCTGGCCTTCAACGCCGACCATGTGGGGGGCAAGTACGCGCGCCTGCGCGCGGTCGCGGGGCTCGAGCCGGAGGCCGATCTGGGCGCCTGGATCCGCGGCCTCAACGCCCGGCTCGGGCTGCCCGCGAGCCTGCGGGCGATGGGCGTCGAGGAGGCCGATCTCGCACCCCTGCCGGCCTTGGCCGAGCGCGACCATTGCAATGCCAGCAACCCGCGCCCGGCCACGGCCGCCGACTACGCCCGGCTCTACCGCGAAGCGCTGGCGTGAGCCGGGCCGCACTCGCGGCCGGGTCGGTCGCCCGGATGCCGCGCGGGGTCTGGGCGCTCGGGCTCACCTCGCTGTTCATGGACCTCTCCTCCGAGCTGATCCACAGCCTGTTGCCGGTCTTCCTGGTCGTGACCCTCGGCGCGAGCCCCTTGGTGCTCGGGCTGCTCGAGGGGGTGGCCGAGGCCACGGCCGCCGCGGCCAAGCTCGTCTCGGGCGCGCTCTCGGACCGGATGGGCCGGCGCAAGCCCCTGGCGCTCCTGGGCTACGGCCTGGCGGCGGCGACCAAGCCCTTGTTTCCGCTCGCGGCCGGCGTGGGCGCGGTGTTCCTCGCCCGCTTCCTCGACCGGCTCGGCAAGGGGGTGCGCGGCGCGCCCAGGGATGCGCTCGTGGCCGACATCACGCCCGTGGAGCTGCGCGCCTCGGCCTACGGGCTCCGCCAGGCGCTCGACACGGTGGGCGCGTTCCTGGGTCCGCTCGCGGCGATCGCCCTCATGTGGGCCTTCGCCGAGGACGTCCGGGCCGTGCTCTGGTTCGCGGTGCTCCCGGCGGTGATCTGCGTGCTCGTCCTCTGGCTCGGGGTCGAGGAGCCGGAGGCCAGCCGCCCGGCCGCCCGGCCCCGGCCCTGGCTCGGGCTGGCCCGGGCCGATCTCGGGGCGCTCGGCGCGCCCTTCTGGTGGATCGTCGCGGTCGCCCTGGTCCTCTCGCTGGCGCGCTTCTCCGAGGCGTTCCTCGTGCTCCGGGCGCAGGACGTCGGCATGACGCTCACGCTCGTGCCGCTCGTCATGGTGGTGATGAGCCTCGTCTACAGCCTGACGGCCTGGCCCGCCGGCCGGCTCGGCGATCGGCTCGACCGGCGCCGGCTCCTGCTCCTGGGCATCCTCGTGCTGGTGCCGGCCGATCTCCTGCTCGCCCTGGCCGAGGGCCCGGCGACGGCCCTCGCGGGCGTCGCGGTCTGGGGGCTGCACATGGGGGCGAGCCAGGGCCTTCTCGCCACCCTCGTGGCCGACGCCGCCCCGGCCGAGCGGCGCGGCACCGCCTTCGGGGTGTTCCATCTTTCGACCGGTGCCGCGACGCTCGGGGCGAGCATCCTCGCGGGCCTGCTCTGGGAGCTCGAGGGTGCGGCCGCCACCTTCACGGCCGGTGCAGCCCTCGCCCTGGCCGCAGCGGCCCTGCTCGCGCGGGCGCCGCGGCTCAACGCCTGAGCACGCACTTCTCGTAGAGATCGCGCAGCCGCCGGTCGGGGTCGTAGCGCCGCTTCAACCGGTCGTAGACCTCGCGGTCGTAGTGCCGCCAGAACTCGTCGAGCGGATAGTAGCTGTCGGAATAGAGCGACTTGACCCCGCCGAGTTCGGCCACCTTGGTCTCGATCTGGCGGTTGTACCAGCCGTCGGGCCTGGCCTCGCGGCGGCGGATCGGCTGCCAGAAGCCGAAATTGACATAGAGCTCCCCGGGCGGGGTGCGGAACAGCGGGAAGCCGTGCGGGTGGATCGCCCGGAACGGGCAGTTCCAGATCGGCAAAATCCCGATCGTCGCGTGGAACCAGGCGAGGAACTCGGGGGCCTTGGCGAGCGGGATGCCCACGTCCTGGATCACCGATTCGCTGCGGTAGCCCAGGAGATCGTAGACCTTGCCGAGGTTCCAGCGGTTGGCGAACCGCATCAGCCGCGTGTAGGTCTGCGAGTTGAGCCGCTCGCGGCCCACGAGCCGGCGGAGGAGCGGGATCTCCATGCCGAGGTTCCTCGAGCACCAGAACCAGTCGGTGTCCCAGCGGCGGATGTAGTCGCGGATGGTGAGGTAGTCCTCCGCGCGCTCGAGGATCGATTTGTAGTAGATCTTCTCGTAGGTGTAGTCGCTCGTGTAGGGCGCCGTCCCGACCATCCGGCCGGTCGAGACGACCATCCGGTCGGGCGCGAAGATCTCGCCCTCGACGAAATCGGCACCCGGGTCGGCGCAGGCCGCGGCCAGGGCGGCCCAGTAGGCGTCGGGATCCCGGAAGCTGCGGTGCTCGAGCCGCACATAGGGTTGCACCGGGATCGTCCGGGCGCGCAGGCGGATCGCGTAGCCGAGCGTGCCGTAGCTGTTGGGGAAGCCGAAATAGAGCTCGGCATGCTCGTTGTCCGGCCGGGCGGTGACCACCTCGCCCGAGGCCGTGACCATGTCGAATTCCGGGATCGTCTCGTGCACGAGGCCGTGGCGGAAGCTGGTCGAATCGATCCCCACCCCGGCCAGCGCCCCGCCGATCGTAATACCCATGAGCTCGGGCACGACCGCCGGCATCGAGCCCGCGGCCAGGGTGGCGTCGACGAGCTCGCCATAGGGGCACATGCCCTCGACCTCGACCACGCCCGAAGCCGGGTCGAGCGCGAGCACGTGGCGGAAGGCGCGCGTGTCGAGGCGCGTGGCCGGGGCGGCGGCGCGCTCGCGGAAGAGGTTCGAGATCTCCTTCTCGAGCCGCGGCGGGGCCTCGGCCCGGCGGAGCTGCTCGACGAGCGCGGCGCGGCGCGCTTCGTGCGCGGCCCGGGCGGCCGAGGTCGGAGCCGCCGCCGGCGCGGGCTCGAGCGTGCGTCGGATCTCGGCCGTGGCCATGGCACCCCTCCTCTCCGCTCGCGACCGTCAAGATGGCGGCGGCGGGGGCGGGGCGAAAGGGGGGCTCAGCGCAGGACGCAGGTCCACTCGGCGTCGGCGCGGCGGGCGGCGGCGCGCTCGGCCTCGCCCGGCTCGAGCGGGCCCGGCGCGCCCACCCCCAGGCGCTTCAGATAGTGCTCGACCGCCTCGTCGATCAGCCGCTCCTCGGGGCAGCGGAAGCTCGCCGCCACCCGCTCGAGGGCCTCGCGGTGCCGGCGGGCGAGGGTCGTGGGCACGCGCGGATCGGGCATGACCGGGGCTCCGGGACGGACGCGACGGGATGCCGGTCATTGTCCCGGACGGGCCCGCGCCGGCCAGTCCCGGGCCGGCCCGCGCATCACCGGCTACGCGCCTTCTCCGTACCCGGATGCGACCCTGCGGGCTCGCCCGCGCCCGCCTCGGGCTCGAGCCGGAGTGCCGCCGAGTTCAGGCAGTAGCGCAGCCCGGTCGGCTCGGGGCCGTCCGGGAAGACGTGGCCCAGATGCGCGTCGCAGCGCGCGCACAGCACCTCGGTGCGGCGCATGAACCAGCTGCGGTCCTCCTTGGTGGCGATCGCCTCGGCGGTGATCGGCGTCCAGAAGGACGGCCAGCCGGTGCCGCTCTCGTACTTGGTGGCACTCGAGAACAGCTCCTGGCCGCAGCACACGCAGCGATAGATGCCGGGCGTCTTGGTCTGCCAGTAGCGGCCGGTGAAGGCCCGCTCGGTGCCGTGCTCGCGGGTGACGTGGTACTCCTCGGGGCTGAGCTGCCGCCGCCACTCCGCCTCGCTCTTGACCACCTTCTCGGCCATGTCCGTCTCGCTCCCGACCGCGACCGCGGCAGACATGGGGGCGGCCGGTGCCGCCGCCAAGCCGGCCGCGCGCCGATGTGAAGCCTCGTGCGCCGCGGCACCGCCCGGCGTCGCCGCGGATTGGGAAGGCGCGGGCGGCCGTGCTAGCTGACCCCGTCCGCCACCGCCCGGGACCCCGCCGATGCCACCGATCGCCGCTCCCCGCCTGCGCGCGCTGGCGCTCGCGATCGCCCGTGGCTGGGGCAGCGCGGAGGCCGAGGCGGCGATCGTCGCCGACCATCTCGTGGACGCCAACCTGGCCGGCCACGACAGCCACGGCGTCGGCATGCTGCCGACCTATGTGCGGGTGTTCAAGGACGGCTGCCTCGTGCCCAACCGCACCCTCGCGACCGTGCTCGACGCCGGTGCGGTGCTGGTGCTCGACGCCGGCCGCGGGGTCGGCCAGCGGATGGCCCGGGAGGCGGTCGAGCGCGGCCTCGAGCGGGCCCGGGCGCTGGGTGCCGCGGTCGTGGCCCTGCGCAGCTCCTGCCACATCGGCCGGATCGGCGCCTATGGCGAGCAGGCGGCGGCCGCCGGGATGGTCGCCATCCACTGGGTCAACGTCGCCGACCACGACCCGGTGGTGGCGCCGTTCGGGGCGGCCGAGCCGCGGCTCGGCACCAACCCGTTCTGCGTCGCGGTGCCGGGCGGGCCGGACGGCGGGCCGGCCGTGCTGCTCGACATGGCGACCTCGACGATCGCCTTCGGCAAGGCGCGGGTGGCGCGCAACAAGGGCCTGCCGGTGCCCGAGGGCACGCTGATCGACCGCGACGGCCGGCCGACCACCGACCCGGTGCCGATGGTCGACCGCTTCGAGGGTGCCTTGACCGCCTTCGGGCTGCACAAGGGCTCGGGCCTGGCGATCCTCTGCGAGCTCCTGGGCGCCGCGCTCACCGGCGGCCAGACCATTGCCGAGCCGATGCGGCACGCGGTCGTCAACAGCATGCTGTCGATCCTGTTCGACCCGGAGCGGCTGCGGCCGCGCGCCGAGGCGGCGGCGGCGGTGGCGGCGGTGACCGAGTGGATCCGCGGCGCCCGGCCGGCGCCGGGGGTCGAGCGGGTGCTGCTGCCGGGCGAGCCCGAGCGCCTCAGCCGGGCGCGGCGGTCGGCCGAGGGGGTGCCGGTCGACCCGCGCACGCTCGGGGACATCCTGGACGCCGGTGCGAGCCTCGGGCTCGACCGGGCGGCGCTCGAGGCGCTGGTCGGGGCGCAGGGGTGATGGAGCGGGTCGATGCCGTCGTGGTCGGGGCGGGCGTGGTCGGCCTCGCGGTCGCCCGGAGGCTGGCCCTGGCCGGGCGCGAGGTGATCGTCCTCGAGAAGGAGGCCGCGATCGGCACCGAGACCTCCTCGCGCAACAGCGAGGTGATCCATGCCGGGATCTACTACGCGAAGGGCAGCCTCAAGGCGCGCACCTGCATCGCGGGCAAGCACTGGCTCTATCGCTACTGCGAGCGCAAGGGCGTGCCGCACCGCCGCTGCGGCAAGCTGATCGTGGCCACGGCCGAAGGCCAGGAGGCGGCGCTCGAGCGGATCCGCGCCAACGCGGCGGCGCTCGGCATGCCCGACCTCGAGCTCTGGGAGGCGGCGCGGGCCGTGGCGCTCGAGCCGGCGCTCCGCTGCACGGCGGCACTCTGGTCGCCCACCACCGGGATCGTCGACAGCCACGCGCTCATGCTCGCCTACCAGGGCGACGCCGAGGACCGAGGTGCGATGATCGCCTTCAACAGCCCGCTCGAGCGGGCCCGGGCGACCGCTTCGGGCATCGAGCTCGAGGTCGGCGGCGCCGAGCCGATGCGCCTCTTGGCGCGGATCCTGGTCAACGCCGCCGGGCTCTGGGCGCCGGCGCTCGCGCGGCGGATCCTGGGGCTCGACCCGGCGCTCGTGCCGCGCGGCTTTCTGTGCAAGGGCAACTACTACACGCTCTCCGGCCGCTCGCCCTTCGCGCGGCTGATCTACCCGGTGCCCGAGCAGGCCGGGCTCGGGGTGCACGTCACGATCGATCTGGGCGGGCAGTGCCGGTTCGGGCCGGACGTCGAGTGGATCGAGGCGATCGACTACGACGTCGACCCGCGCCGCGCCGAGCTGTTCTACGCCGAGGTCCGCAAGTACTGGCCCGACCTGGCCGACGGCGCGCTCGAGCCGGGCTATGCCGGCATCCGCCCGAAGCTCGTGCCGGCGGGTGCACCCGCGGCCGACTTTTTGGTGCAGGGCCCGGCGGCGCACGGTGTCGCGGGCCTCGTCAACCTTTTGGGCATCGAGAGCCCCGGGCTCACCGCCTCCTGGCCCCTGGCCGAGCTCGTCGCGGCCGAGCTCGGCCTGCCGCCGCTCGCGGAGGAGGAGGCCTAGCGGCCCGTGGCGCCCACCCGGCGGGCCAGCCAGCCGCCGGCCGCGGCCGCCGCCGCGGCGCCGGCGACGAGGAGCTCGTTCGGCCGCATCAGGTGCGCCAAGAGCACTTCCCCGAGGTCGGTCCGGGTCACGAGGTGCTTGAGCTTGCGGATCCGCTTGCTGCGCTTCTTCTCGGCCATGTGGTCGCTGCCGCGCGCCGCCTGGGTGGCGAGCATCGGGAAGAAGGCGAAGGCCTGCGGCAGCCGGGCGTAGCTGGCGTCGATCCCGCCGCCCGCGATCTGCTCGCGGTCGCGGTCGACCTTGGAGAACGGGTTCTCGGCGAGCCAGGCCAACAGCCGCGGGCTCGCCACGTAGGCGTGCGCGCAGGCCGAGGCGGTGCGCAGGAGGTTGGGCCCCTCGAAGCGCGCCCGCAGCGGCCAGTGGCCGAGGAAGAAGATGGTCCAGTCGGCCGGCAGCCGGGTCATGGCGCGGGCCACCGCCGCCACCGTGCGCGGCCCGACCCAGGGCGCGAAGGCGACGTCGTCCTCGAGGATCAGGACGGCACGCGCGCCGCACCGTTGCGCGTGGCGGGCGACCGCCCGGTGCGATTCCCAGATCCCCTCGATCACCCGCGAGGGGTGCCGGCGCGGGCGGTAGAAGAGCGTCCGCCGGCAGAGGCCGACCCGGTGCAGCTCGGCGGCGGCGCGCGCCGCCCGGTCCTCGCGGTCGATCAGGGAGATGCAGTAGACGCGGTCGAGGAACGACCAGTCCGGCCCGTGGCGTCCCTCGGCCGTGCAGGTCGGGCAGGCCGGGTCGACCGGGCAGGGATGGAAGGTCCCGCCTGCGGCGCCGCCCGCCGC
>CAZDFD010000058.1:0-13829 GCA_964504655.1 uncultured Geminicoccaceae bacterium | reverse complement strand
AGGCCGGGTCGACCGGGCAGGGATGGAAGGTCCCGCCTGCGGCGCCGCCCGCCGCCGCGACCTCCACCGCCGTGCCGTCCGCCCGGATCAGGGGCTCCGCCACGTTCACCTCAGCACCCCGCGCCCGTTCGCCGACCGGCCGCCGCGCCGTCGGAGGCGAGAGCTAGAGCCCGGCGCGCTCCGCATCAAGGGCGGACCGGTCGACCCCCGCCCCGGCCTCGCCGAGCAACCGCGGGTTGCGGGCGAGCTTGCGCTGCCATTTGCCCCTGGCGGGATCGGGCCAGCGCCGCTTGATGCACAGCCACTGCTCGGGCCGCTCCGCGATCCAGCGCTCGAGCAGGAGGTAGAGCCGCTGCATCAGGTCGCGGGCGACCGCGCGCGGCTCGCCGAGCGCCCGGTCGGGGGCGAGCGGCGGCTCGACGGTGAGGCGGAAGCGGGCGCCCTCGAGCCGCTCGACCCGGGCCGGCACGAACGGCAGGTCGAGGCGGAGCGCCAGCAGCGCCGGGGCGATCGGCACCGGCGCCGGGCGGCCGAAGAAGGTGACGGCATCCGCCACGTCGTGGCGCTGGTCGAGCAGGAGGCCGAGCGAGCGGCCGGCGCGCAGCTCGGCCAGGAGCGCGTGCACGCCGTCGTCCTTGGCGAGGAAGCGGCAGCCGAGGGCGGCCCGGCGGCGCTGCAGGAGGGCGCCCAGGAGCGGGTTGGCGCGCGGCGCGTGGACCACGGTCATGGGCACCCCGGCGCGCGCCGCGACCGCCGCCGGCAGCTCCCAGTTGGCGAGGTGGCCGGCCACCAGGAGCGCCGGCCGGCCGGATGCCGCGCGCGCCAGGCCGAAGCGGTCGACCAGCTCGACCCGGCCCGGCTCCTCGGCCAGCCGGGCGAGGTGCGGGTACTCGCCCACCACCCGGCCGAACTGCCGCCAGCTCGCCCGGGCGAGCCGCGCCAGCTCGCCGGCGTCGAGCCCGGGCGCCACGGTGGCGAGGTTGGCCAGGACCATGCGCTGCTTGCGGCTCTTCGGCCCGAGCGCCGCGAACAGCCGGCCGACCAGATCGCCGGCGCGGTCCGGGCCGAGCCGGTCGGCGACCGCCCAGAGGCCGGCCACGGTCGCGGCCTCGGCCGCCCAGGCGAGCCGACGCGCGGGCCCGGGCGGAGCGGGGGGCGGGACGGGTTCGGTCATGCGGGGGCTCGGCTCCGGCGCTCGGGGCGAGAGAGGCGGCCGGGCCCCGGGCTGTCAACCGGGCGGCTCGACGCGCCCGGGTCGTGGCGGCGCGGCGTCAGGCCGCCTCCAAGGGGTACAGCGCCGACGCCAATTCTGCTGACAGGCGTGCCGCACCGGTGTACAGAGGAACGTGCGGGTATCGCGGATGGGCGGCGGGTTCGTGTCGAGGTCGAACGGCGCGGTCGGCAAGCGGATCTTGATGCTCGCGTGGCTGGCGGACCCCGAGCGCGGCTCGGAGTGGGCGGCCGGCTGGGGCATGGCCTACGCGGCCGCGGCGCTCGGGCGGGTCACGCTCCTGGTGCGGCCCGACTGCGTGGCCCCGATCCGCGCCTGGTGCGCCGAGCATCCGGCGACCGCGATCGAGCCGGTCGCGGTCGAGCCGCCGGCCGGGGCCCGCCCCTCGCTCGCCCGGCTCCTGCCCAAGGGCCATTTCCTGGATTATCTCGCCTGGCTCGAGGCGGCCGGCGAGGTCGCCCGCGGGCTCGTCGCGCGCGAGCGCTTCGATCTCGCGGTGCACGCGGCGCTCGGGTGCTACTGGCTGCCGAGCCCGGTGGTCGGGCTCGGGATCCCGAGCGTGTGGGGCCCGGTCGGCGGCGCCACCCGGCCGCCGCCGGCACTCCTGCCGCTGCTCGGCCTCGGCGGCCTCGTGGCGCGCGCGGGCGAGCGTCTGGCGCACGCGGTCGGCGCGCGCCTGCCCGCCACCCGCGCGACCATGCACGGCGCCGATCGGGTGCTGGTCGAGTGCCGCTCGACCCTGGCCGTGCTGCCGGCCGCCGTGGCGGCGCGGGCGCGGGTGCTGAACCGCGCCGTGCTCACCCGGCTGCCCGCCCTGCCGGCCGCGCCGGCGCGGCCGCGCGGCCGGTTCGTGCTGTTCCTCTCGACCCTGCACGCCCACAAGGGGCCCGATCTGGCGCTCGACGCGCTGCGCACCCTCCCCGAGGGGGTCGAGCTCTGGATCGCCAACGACGGGCCCGAGGAGGCGCGGCTGCGCCGCCGCGCCGCCGAGCCCGGGCTCGAGGGCCGGGTCCGCTTCCTCGGCCGGGTGCCGCGCGGGCGCTGCTTCGAGCTGATGCGCGAGGCCGGCGCGGTGCTGTTCGCCGGCATCCACGAGGACGGCGGCTGCGCGCTCTGCGAGGCGATGCTGCTCGGGGCACCGGTGGCGGTGCTGGCGCATGGCGGGCCCAGGGAGATCGTCGAGCGCTGGGGCACCGACCGCGCGCGGGTGCGGCTGGTGCCGCCCGCCGGTCCGGCCGAGACCGCCCGGGCGCTCGGGCAGGCGCTGGGCGAGCTCCTCGCGCGGCCGGCCACGGCGAACGGGCCGCTGCTCGACCAGGCCGGCGCCACGCTCGCCTTCCTGGCCGAGCTCGAGGAGGCGATGGCGGCGGCGGCGCGGGCGCCGCGGGCGCGGCCCGACCGCGCCCTGCCGCAGCAGCCGGCCGAGCCGGCGCTGCCGGCGCTCTGAGCCCTGGGCTCGCCCCCGCCCCGCCGGGGCGGCGGCCTCAGCCGTTCGGCACCCATTTGAGGATGTGCTCGGCGACCGCCACGACGGTGCCGTGCTGGTTGGTCACCTCGATCCTGGCGCGCGAGCGGCGGCGTTCCGCATCGACCTCGGCGATCGTGTAGACGAGCTTGACCGTGTCGCCGATGAACACCGGGGCCAGGAAGCGGATCCGATCGTAGCCGAGCGACACCGCGGTGGCGTCCGGGGTCGGCGGCGCCTTGGCGATCATCAGGCTCGAGCAGGTCGACATGAAGCCCACGATCAGCACGCCGTGGGCGATCCGCCGGCCGTAGGAGGAGGCCTTCATGGCCTCCTCGTCGACATGGTTGGCGGCCAGATCGCCGGTGATTCCGGCGAAGAGGTAGACGTCGCTCTCGCCGACCGTCTTGCGGAAGGCGACGCTGTCGCCGACCGCGACCGGGACCGTGCTCATGCCGCCACCTCCTCGCCTTCGGCCGGCAGCGCCACCGCACCGCTCGCGCCCAACGCCTCGATCTCGGCTGCCGGGTAGCCGAGCTCGGCCAGGATCTCCCGCCCGTGCTGGCCGATCGCGAGCGCCAGGTGGCGCACGCCCGGCACCTGCCCGTCGTAGCGGTTCGGGTGCGCCACCAGCACCGCCGTGCCGCTGCGCACCCGGACCTCGAGGAAGCAGCCGTTCTCGCGGACCTGCGGGTCGACCCGGAGATCGTCATAGTCCTGGACGCGCTGCCACCAGATCGCCTCGGCGTCGAGCGCCGGCGCCAGCTCGGCGAGCCGCCGGCCGGCCACGGCGCGCGCCACCGCGGCGGCGTAGGCGTCGCGCTCGGCGTAGCGGTCGACCCCGGCCAAGGCCTCGAGCTCGGCGCTGCCGAGCGCCCGGGCGAGCTTCACGGGATCGTTGATCGAGAAGGCGATCCAGCCGTCGGCCACCGGGTAGACCCCGTAGGGCGCCTGGTGGAACCAGGAGACGAGGTTCTCCTGGCGCTTCAGGATCGAGCGCTCGGCGCCCATGGTGAGGTAGCTCGTCAGGGGCTCGGTCTGCAGGTCGATCCCGGCGTTGAGGAGCGAGCAGTCGACCCGGGTGCCCCGGCCGGTCCGCAGTTTCTTCACGTAGGCGGCGACGATGCCGAGGGCCAGGAGCGCACCGCCGTGCTGGTCGACCGCGGCGAGGCCGACGGGCGTCGGCCGCTCGGCACCGGTCACCGCGACGAGGCCCGAATAGGCCTGGACCAGGAGATCCTGGCCGGGCTTGTCGACCATCGGCCCCGTGGGCCCGTAGCCCGAGGCCGAGGCGTAGATGATGTCGGGCCTGAGGCTCCTGACCCGCTCGTAGCCGAAGCCCAGCCGGTCGATGACGCCCACCCGGAAGTTCTCCATCACCACGTCGGCCGCGGCGATCATGCGGTCGACGACCTCGCGGCCGCGCGGGTGCTTGAGGTCGATCGCGATCGTCCGCTGGTTTCGGTGCGCGCACAGGAAGAAGGCCGAGACGCCGTCGACGAAGGCGTCGCCGCCCGACCATTTGCGCTCGTAGCCGCCGCCCGGCGGCTCGATCTTGACCACCTCGGCACCCATGTCGGCCAGGTACTGGGCGGCGGCCGGGCCCTGCAGGAAGTGGCAGAAGCTGACCACGCGCATGCCGTCCAGGAGCATCGAGGACCTCTCGTGGGATGCCCGGGCGGCGCGCTCAACCGAGCGCGCGGCCGCTCGTCGGGTCGAAGAAGTGCAGGCGGGCCGGGTTCGCCGCAAGGTGCACCGGAGCACCCCTGCCGAGCGGCCATTCGGGATCGAGCCGGCTCACCGTGACGAGCCCGGCCGCGACGGCGGCCTCGGCCGCGAGCTCGGCGCCGAGCTGCTCGGTCACCTCGACCCGGCCGGCCAGACCCTGGCCGTCGGCGGGCGGCTCGACCGGCGCCAGATGCTCGGGGCGGACGCCCACGATCACGGTCCGGCCGGCCAGGCCCGCGAGCGCGGCGCGCCGCTCGGGCGGCGCCCGAAGGCGCACGCCCGGGCCCTCGAGCAGGATCGCCTCGCCGTCGCCCGCCACCCGGAGCTCGAGGAAGTTCATCGCCGGCGAGCCGATGAAGCCGGCCACGAACCGGCTCGCCGGACGGCCGTAGATCTCGAGCGGCGTGCCGCACTGCTCGACCAGGCCGTCGCGCATCACGACGACGCGGTCGCCGAGCGTCATCGCCTCGACCTGGTCGTGGGTGACGTAGATCGAGGTGGTGGCGACCCGGTCGCGCAGGCGCTTGAGCTCGATGCGCATCTGCGCGCGCAGCTTGGCGTCGAGGTTGGAGAGCGGCTCGTCGAACAGGAACACCTGCGGGTGGCGGACGATGCAGCGGCCGAGCGCCACCCGCTGCTGCTGGCCGCCCGAGAGCTGGCGCGGCTTTCTGCCCATGAGCTCGCCGATGCCCAGGATCTCGGCGGCGCGGTCGATCTCCTCGCGGATCCGCGGCTCCGGCACCCGGCGGTTCCTGAGCCCGAAGGCCAGATTGTCGTAGACCGTCATGTGCTGGTAGAGGGCGTAGTTCTGGAACACCATGGCGATGTCGCGGTCCTTGGGGGGCAGGTCGTTGACCACCCGCCCGCCGATCGCGATCGTGCCGCCGGTGATCTCCTCGAGCCCGGCGATCATCCGGAGCGTGGTCGACTTGCCGCAGCCGGAGGGGCCGACGAGCACCACGAACTCCTGGTCGGCGATCTGGAGATCGACCGACTTGACCGCGGCCACCGCCCCGTAGGCCTTGGACACCCGCTCGAGCCGGACCTCCGCCATCGCCGCGCCCGTCAGATCCTGAGGCCGCGGATGACGTATTTCTGGCCGAACACGGTGATCAACAGCGCCGGGCCCATGGCCATCACCGCGGTGGCGCTCATCAGGTGCCACTCGGTGCCGAGCTCGTGCACGAACTGCGCCATGACCACGGTGATCATCGGCGTCCGGTGGGCGGTCAGGATCAAGGCGAACAGGAACTCGTTCCAGGTGTAGAGCCAGCACAGGATCGCGAGTGCGGCGATCCCGGGCAGGGCCGAGGGCAGGGCGACGCGCAGGAAAGCCCCCCAGCGGGTGCAGCCGTCGATCAGCGCCGCCTGCTCCATCGCCGGGTCGATGCTGTCGAAGAAGCCCTTCATGATCCAGGAGAAGAAGCAGATGTGCACGGCCACGTGCGGCAGCAGCAGGCCCCACCAGGTGTCGAACAGCCCGAGCCACCGGGTCACGAAATAGAGCGGCAGCACCCAGGAGATGTAGGGCACGGTGCGGAACACGTAGATCGTTCCGAACCAGGTCGAGGCGATCGGCCCGCGGAAGCGCGACAGCATGTAGCCCGAGGTGATGGTGACCGCGAGCGAGAGGACGGTGGCCAGGGTGGCGATGACCGCGCTGTTGAGGAAGGCCTGGACGACCACCTCCTCCTCGAGCACCTCGAGGTAGTTGTGGAGCGTGAAGTCGGTGCCGCGGTGGACGTAGAACACCGCCCAGCCCGGCCGGAGCGAGGTCAGCACCAGCCAGAAGGCCGGGAAGGCGAACAGCAGCACGACCGCGATCACGGCCAGGATGAACAGGGCGCGACGGCCGCCCGGTGCGAGCGCGTCGAAGAAGCCGCTGGCGCGGGCCGGCCGGGCCTGGGTCGCCACGCTCACCGCGAGACGTCCATGAAGCGGTCGAGCAGGCGGTAGAGGGCGATGCCGAACAGCATGACGACGAGCGCCCCCAGGATCGCCGCCGCCGAGCCGCGCGCGAAGTTGAGGTTCTGGAACGCCTCGACATAGGCGTAGACGCTGAACACCTCGGTGCCGCGGGCGGGCCCGCCGCCGGAGATCACCCAGACCTGGTCGAAGGTGCGGAAGGCGTCGATCGAGCGGATCACCACGCACACCGCGATCACCGGGCGGAGCATGGGTACGGTCAGGTGCGTGAACACCCGCCAGGGCCCGGCGGCGTCGATCGCCGCCGCCTCGAACGGCTCCTTGGGCAGGCTCTTGAGGCCGGCCAGGAGGATGATCGTGAACCAGGGGGTCCAGATCCAGACGTCGGTCAGGACGATGATCGTGAAGGCCGGCCAGCGCTCGGCGAGCCAGGCCATCGGCCCGAGCCCGAGCGCCTCCATGACCGCCGCCACGACGCCGAACTGGTCGTTGAAGATCCAGCGCATCATCATGGCCGCGATCACCGGGGCGATCATCAAGGGCAGGAGGATCACGGTCTGGACCAGGGGCCGGCCGGGGAAGTCGCGGTCGAGGAGGTGGGCCAGCGCCAGGCCGAACGCCAGCGACAGCCCGACCGACAGGGTCATGAGGAGGAAGGTGTTGGGCAGCACGACGCCCAGGAACACGGGATCGCCGAGCACCGCCCGATAGTGCTGGAGCCCGACCCAGGGGCCGCCGGGGTCGTAGAGCGGCCAGTGGCGGAAGCTGGCATTCGCGCCGATCACGATCGGCACGACCTGGAACAGCAGCAGCACCGAGGCCGCCGGCAGGACGAGCAGGAGCATGAAGCGCTCCTTCTCGCCCAGCCGACGGCCCGGGCGGCGGGTCGCCGGGTCGGCGGCCGCCACGGCGCTACTGGCCGGTGGCCGCCGCGTGCACGGTGCGGATGCCCTCCTCGAGCACCTTGGGGATGTCCTCGCGCTTGCCGGTCAGGGCCTTGATCGCGGTGTCCGAATAGGCCTTGTGGACCGCCGGCCAGGCCGGGAAGTAGTAGGCGGCGTGGGTCGGCGGGGTGACGTCGAACACCACCTCCTTGAGCTTCTTGAAGACCGGATCCTTGTCGGCGATCAGCGCCCAGGCCTTGACGTTGGGGGGCGGGCCGCCGGTCTGCTCCCACTGCCGGACCTGCCCCTCGAGGTCGGTGAGCATGGCCCCGAGCATCGCCTTGGCGACCTTCTTCCGCTCCTCGGGCACGTCCTTGGGGATCGCCCAGCCCCAGATCTCGTTCCAGGCCATGGGCTCCTGGCGGCGCGGCCCGAGCGGGAAGCGGGCCATGCCGACCTTGCCCGCGATCTTCGACTTCTGCGGGTTGTTGAAGTCGGCGAAGTGGGTCGAATCGACCAGCGTGAAGGCGGCCTCGCCGGCCATGAAGATGGCATTCGCCTCGTCGCGGCCGTAGGCGGTCATGCCCGGCGGGCTGATCTTGTGGGTGTTGATCGCGTCCCACCAGTACTCGACCACCTCGCGGTGGCAGGGCTCGGCGATGGCCGGCTTCCAGCCCGCCTCGGTGAGCTTCTTGTTGTCGCGCTCGTAGATCGGCAGGAAGATGTCGCACTGGTTGGCCCAGGTCGACCACCAGAGGCTGAACCAGGTGTGGTTCATCTTCATGCCGCCGACATAGCCCCACTTGACCTTGCCGTCGGCCTGCAGGCGCTTGGAGACGGTCACGATGTCGGCCAGGGTCTTGGGCACCTCGGCCTCGGAGAGGAGGTCGGTGCGGTAGAAGAAGGTGCCGACCGTGTGCACCATCGGCACCACGGTCACCTTGCCGTCGCGGTTGACGAAGGCCTCGAGCGGGCTCTTCGCCACCTGGTCCATGCCGGCCACGTCGTCGGTCGGCGTCACCCAGGGCTCCCACACCTGGCCCCAGTCGTCGTTGTGCCAGACCAGGTCGAACTGGGCGCCGGCGGTGCTGATGCTCGAGAGCACCTTCTGGTTGAAGACGTCGTAGGCCATCGGCACCTTGGTGAGCTTGACGCCGTTCTTGCCGGCCCAGGCCTCCATCATGGCGAGGTTGGCTTCCTGGATCGGGTGCTTCATGTAGCCGACGGTGAGCGTCGACTGGGCCCAGGCGGTCCCGGCCAGAAGGCCGCCCGCGGCCACCCCGAGGAGCGTGCCCAGGACACTCTGCCGCCATCCGCGGTTCGACCGCCCGGTCATGACCTGCCTCCCGTTCTGGCGCCCGCGTCCGGAGCGCGGACGACCGTTGAGCAAATGAGCTAGGCGGAGGCCCGGGGCGGGTCAACCGACGGCGGTGCTGCCGGCCCCGGGCCCGCGCGGGATTGCGCGCCGGCCGCGGCGTCGATAAGGTCCCAGCCTTCTGAAAGCGGTTGCAGCGACGGTGACGCAGATCCGCCTCCGCGACGTGGCGCGCGTGGCCGGCGTCTCGCCCGCCTCGGTGTCGCGCGTGCTGAACGCCCCGGAGCGGGTCCGCCCGGCGCTCCGCCGCCAGGTCGAGGCGGCACTCGCCGAGCTGCGCTACCTGCCGAACGGCCCGGCGCGGGCGCTCGCCAGCCATCGCGCGCGGACCATCGGCGCCGTGGTCCCGCATCTCGACCTCGGGATCTTCGTCAAGGGGCTCAGGGGCCTCGAGGAGCGCCTCTGCCAGGCCGGCTACGCGCTCCTCGTGGCCTCGGCCGACACCGATCTCGGCCGCGAGGAGGCGGCCGTTCGCGCGCTCGCCGGGCGCGGGGTCGACGCGCTCGTGCTCGTCGGCCAGCGCCGCTCGCGCGCGGTCCTCGACCTCCTGGAGCGGCTGGCGCTGCCGGTGGTCACCACCTACCTGTTCGATCCTGCCTCGCCGCGCCCCTGCCTCGGCTTCGACCATCGGGCGGCGATGCGCCGCGTGGTCGAGCACCTGCTCGAGCTCGGCCACCGGCGGATCGCCGTCCTGACCGGCCCCAACCCCGGCAACGACCGGATCGCCGCCCGGCTCGAGGGGATCCGCGCGGCGGTCGCCGAGGCCGGGCTCGCCCTGCCGGAGGAGGCGGTGCTCGAGACCGCCTACTCGATCACCGACGGCCGCACCGGTCTGCGGACCCTGCTCGACCGCGGCGTGCCGATGACCGCGCTCGTGTGCACCACCGATCTCTTGGCCTTCGGCGTCCTGGCCGAGGCCCGGGCGCTCGGCATCCGCGTGCCCGAGCAGCTCTCGGTCACCGGCTTCGACGACCTCGAGCCCGCGGCCCACCTCGACCCGCCGCTCACGACCGTGCACATTCCGGCCGAGGAGCTCGGCCGCCGCACCGCCGAGTGGCTCTTGGCCCGCCTCGACGGCCGCCACCTGCCGGAGCGGGTCGAGCTGCAGGCGAGCCTCGTCCTGCGCGGCTCGACCGCCCGGCCGCCGGCCCGGTCCCCGGCCGGCCCGCCCGCCCTTCCCCCGACCATCGCGACCCCCGGAGGACCCGATGCCGCGTTTCGCTGACTGGCGCCCGGAGGGCGTGATCCCCGCCTGCCTGTTGCCGTTCCACGAGGATCTGTCGATCGACGAGGCGAGCTACCGGCGCCACCTCCGCGACGTGGCCGCGGTGCGCGGGATCACCGCGGTCACGGTCAACGCGCACGCGAGCGAGGTCGCCGCCTGCACCGAGGCGGAGCAGCGCCGGGTCATGGACCTCACCATGGAGGAGGTCGGCGACCGGCTGCCGGTGGTGCACGGCATCTACGCCGACGGCAGCCAAAGCGCGGCGCGGCTCGCCCGCCAGGCCGAGGCCGGCGGCGCCTCGGCGCTGCTCGTCTTCCCGTCCAACACGCTCGGCATGGGCGGCCAGCTCCGCCCGGAGATGGCTTTTGCCCATTTCGCCACGATCGCGGCCGCCAGCCCGCTGCCGCTGATCCTCTTCCAATACCCGCTCACCGGCCCGGCCGGGCTCGGCTATCCGCTCGAGACGATCGTCGGGCTCGCCGAGCGGATCCCCACACTCGTCGCGATCAAGGACTGGTGCGCGGATCCGGCCCTGCACGAGCGCCAGGTCCAGGTGCTGCAGTCGCTGCCGCGGCCCTTGAGCGTGCTCAGCACGCATTCGGCCTGGCTGCTCCCCTCGCTGGTCACGGGGTGCCGGGGGCTCCTCTCGGGCGCCGGCAGTGTCGTGGCCGATCTGCAGGTGGCGATGTTCGAGGCGGTCGAGCGCGGCGATCTGGCCGCGGCGCGCGCCGTCAACGCCCGCTATCTGCCGATGGCCCAGGCCTTCTACGCGCCGCCCTTCCTCGACATGCACAACCGCATGAAGGAGGCGCTCGTGCTCTTGGGCCGGCTGCCGCGGGCGGTGGTCCGCCCGCCGCTCGTCAAGCTCGCCGCGGCCGAGATCGCGCGGCTCGAGGCGGCGATCGAGGCGGCCGGGCTCGCGCGCGCCCGGCCCCTCGGCCGCGCCGCCTGAGGTTCGCGCGGGCCCGGGTCTGCGCAGGACGAGGGAGACAGGGGCCGGCCCAGGCGATAGGGTGGGCTCGGCTCAGCAGGGAGGCACACGACGATGCAGGCGAGGCGGACCCTTCTCGGCGCCGCGGCGATGGCGCTCGTGCTCGGGCTCGGCGTCGAGGCGCAGGCCCAGAAGCGCACCTTCAGCTTCGGCTACGACCAGCCGCGCGGCACGGCCTATGCGTGGGTCGGCGACCAGTTCGAGAAGCGGCTGGCCGAGGTCTCCGGCGGGACCATGGCGATCAACCAGTTCCCCGGCGGGCAGCTCGGCCAGGAGCCGCAGATGCTGCAGAAGCTGCGCTCGGGCGACATCGACTTCATCATCACGGCCACGGCCAACGGCGCCACCATCACGCCGCAGATGGGCGTCTTGTCGCTGCACTTCCTGTTCGAGAACGAGGCGCACCTGGCCAAGGCGGTGGGCTCGAAGGAGCTCAACGAGGCGGTCCGGAAGATGGTCGAGGAGACCGTGCAGGGTGCCAAGGCCCTGCATCTGTTGACCCTCGGCTTCCGCAACATCTACAGCAAGCAGCCGGTCACCAAGCTCGACGACCTCAAGGGCAAGAAGATCCGGGTCCAGGCCACCAAGACCGAGGACACCCACTTCGCCGCCTACGGCGCCGTCCCGGTGCACATGCCGTTCGGCGAAGTGTACACCTCGCTGCAGACCGGCGTGGTCGACATGGCCGAGAACGGCGTCAACGTGTTCCAGACCAACAAGCACTACGAGGTGGCGCCGGTCTACTCGCTGACCCAGCACGAGGCCAACAACAACCTGATCTGGGTGAGCCAGAAGACCTGGGACAGCCTGACCGACCAGCAGAAGGGCTGGGTCGTGCAGGTGGCGACCGAGGTCGGCCAGGCCGAGCCCGCCTACGCCCTGAAGCTCGAGGACGAATCGGCCGAGAAGCTCAAGAAGCTCGGCGTCAAGATCGTGGGCGGGGTCGACAAGACGGCGATGATCGCGGCGGCCCGGCCGATCCAGGACCAGCTCGCCAAGGAGCTCGGCCCGCACGCGGTGGCGATCCTCGACATCGTGCGCAAGGTCAAGTGACGGTCCGGGCGGTCCCCGCCGCGCCGGCGACCGGTCCCGACGACCCGGGCGGGCGGCGCCATCTCGTCCTGCGCCGCGACCGCCACCTCAAATGGGCCGCCCTCGACCCGCTCGAGGGCGCGCTCATGATCGCCTGCGGCGTGTCGATCGCGGGCTTCTCGATCTCGGTCGCCTGCGACATCGCCACCCGGACCGCCGGCGCCCCCTGGCTCTGGCTCCAGGAGGTGACCTCGGCCTTCTTCGTCTGGGGCGCCTTCCTCGGCCTCGCCGCCGCCACCCGCCGCCACGACCATCTGATGCTCTCGATGATCAGCGGCTCGCTGCACGGCCGCACCCGGCTCGTGGTCGAGCTGTTCAACCGCGCGGTCGTGCTGGTCTGTGCCCTGGTCCTGGTCTGGTTCGGCCTCGAGAACTTCTGGCACGGCTTCGGCAGCTTCCGCATGCCGTCCCTGACCCCGCTCGCCTGGTGGTACCTGGCGATCCCGGTGGCCGGGACGTTCGTGGCGCTGTTCGCGATCGAGCAGATCGTCAACGGCTGGCGCAACGGCTTCGAGGGCCCGCCCGCCGCGGCGGCCGAGGAGGAGGAGGACCTGCCGCCGTGATCCTCGAGCCCGGCTGGGTCCTCGTGCTCATGGCGAGCGTCTTTCTGGGCCTGGGTTATCTGGGCGTGCCGGTGCCGTTCGCGATCATGGCCGGGGTGTTCGTGGCGACGCTCCTCACACCGGTCTCGATGCTCTCGATGGTCGGCCAGCTGTTCAACGGGCTCGATTCCGAGGCGCTGCTCGCGGTCCCCTTCTTCCTCCTCGTGGGCGAGCTCATGACCTCGGCGGACGTCACCCGCCGGATGATCACCCTCGCCCAGGCGCTGGTCGGCCATCTGCGCGGCGGCCTCGCCCAGGTGGTGACCATCTTCTCGATGTTCTTCGCCGGCATCTCCGGCTCCTCGACCGCCGACGTGGCGGTGCTCTCGAAGACGATCGCCCCGGAGATGGACCGCGAGGGCTACGACAAGGGCTTCACCGCCGCCCTCATCGCCTCGGCCTCGACCATGGCCAACCTGATCCCGCCCTCGATCATGGCGATCGTCTACGGGGCGATCGGCAACGTCTCGATCGCCGGCCTGTTCCTGGGCGGCGTCGTGCCCGGTGTGCTGGTCGGCGTCGGGCTCATGATCTACAGCCACCTGTTCGGGCCGGCCGGGGTGACGCGGCGGCGCGCCAATCTCTGCGATCTCTACCTCGCCACCCGCGGCGCCCTCCTGCCGCTCGTGATCCCGGTCATCATCATGGGCGGCATCCTCACCGGCTGGTTCACGCCGACCGAGGCCGGGCTCGCCGCGGTGGTCTACATCTGCCTCGTCCTGATCCCGACGCTCAGGCCCTCGCACCTGGCCGCGCTGCCGATGGACTTCGTCCACGCCGGGCTGATCTACGCCATCCCGATGTCGGCCGTGGCCGGCGCCTCGGCCTTCGGCTGGATGCTCGCCTATCTGCGCGGCCCGGACATCGTGGCGGGCTGGATCGAGCTGCACGCCGGCACCGACCCGACCCTGATCCTGGCCCTCCTCGTGCTCCTGTTCGTGATCGTCGGCGACTTCATCGACGCCGTCCCGGCGATCATCATCTTCATGCCGATCCTGACCCGGCTGGCCGAGCTCGGCGGCGTCAACCCGGTGCACATGGGGGTCACGATCATCACGACGCTCGTGTTCGGGCTGATCACGCCGCCCTACGGGCTGTCGCTCCTGATGGCCTCCAAGTTCACCGACGTCTCCTTCGCCCGGGCGATGCGCGCCTCGCTCCCGATCTACGTCGTGTTCCTGGCCGTGATCGGCTTCTGCATCCTCTTTCCGGGTGTGGTCCTGTGGCTGCCCAAGACGGTGCTGCCGCAGTCGGTCGGCTGCTTCCCGCACCCCGACGGGGCGGGCTGGATCTGCCCCGAGTGAGGCCGG
>CAZDFD010000057.1:18576-27139 GCA_964504655.1 uncultured Geminicoccaceae bacterium | reverse complement strand
GCGGCGGTCAACCCGGCCTTGACGATCGCCGCCCAGGCGCTGCGTGTGGCCGGGCACCTGGTTCGCGGCGGAGGTCGGGCATGAGGGCGGGCGCCGTCTTCGACTATGTGATCGTCGGCGCCGGGCCGGCGGGGTGCATCCTGGCCGCACGCCTGAGCGAGGAGCCGGAGCTGCGGGTCTGCCTGCTCGAGGCCGGCGGGCCCGACCGCCACCCGCTGTTCCACATGCCCGCGGGCTTCGCCAAGATGACCAGGGGCATCGCGTCCTGGGGCTGGCACACCACCCCGCAGCGCCATCTGGGCGGACGGGTGCTGCGCTTCACCCAGGCCAGGGTCCTGGGCGGCGGCAGCACCATCAACGCCCAGGTCTACACCCGCGGCCACCCGCTCGACTACGAGGAGTGGGCGCGCGAGGAGGGCTGTACGGGCTGGAGCTACGCCGAGGTCCTGCCCTATTTCCGCCGCGCCGAGGACAACGACCGCTTCGCCGACACCTTCCACGCCCATGGCGGGCCCGTGGGCGTGTCGGTGCCGGTCAACCCCCTGCCGATCTCCGAGGCCTTCCTGCGCGCCGCCCAGGACTACGGCATCCCCTACAACCCGGACTTCAACGGCCGCCGCCAGGAAGGGGTCGGGCACTATCAGGTGACGGTCCGGGCGGCGCGCCGCTGCTCGGCCGCGACCGCCTATCTCAGGCCGGCGCTCGGGCGCCGCAACCTCGTCCTGCGCACCGGCGTGGAGGCGCTCCGGGTGGTGGTCGAGCGCGGCCGGGCGGCGGGCGTCGAGGTCGCCGCCACCGGTGCCGCGCGCGAGCTCGTGCGCGCCGAGCGCGAGGTGCTGCTCGCCGCGGGTGCCATCGGCTCGCCGCGCCTCCTCCTCCTCTCCGGCATCGGCCCGGCCGACCATCTGCGCGCGGTCGGCGTGCCGGTCGTGCACGATCTTCCGGGCGTCGGCGCCAACCTGCAGGACCATCTGGACCTCTACGCGATCGCCGAGTGCACCGGCGACCACAGCTACGACGGCTACGCCCGGCTCGACCGCACGCTCTGGGCCGGGCTCCAGTACCTCCTGTTCCGCAAGGGGCCGGTCGCCTCGACCCTGTTCGAGACCGGCGGCTTCTGGTTCGCCGACCCGGACGCCCGCTCGCCCGACATCCAGCTCCACCTGGGACTGGGCTCGGGCATCGAGGCCGGGGTGGCACGGCTGGCCAATCCCGGCGTGACGCTGAACTCGGCCTTCCTGCGGCCGCGCTCGCGCGGCACGGTGCGGCTCGCCACGGCCGACCCGCGCGCCGCCCCCCTGATCGATCCGAACTATTGGGCCGAGCCGCACGACCGCGCGATGGCGCTCCGCGGCCTCGAGCTCGCGCGGGCGATCCTGGCGCAGCCGGCGCTCCGGCCCTTCGTGCTCGCCGAGCGCCAGCCCGGCCCCGGGGTCACGGGCGAGGCCGAGCTCCTGGCCTACGCCGAGCGCACCTGCAAGACCGACCACCACCCGGTCGGCACCTGCCGGATGGGGACCGGGCCCGAGGCGGTCGTGACCCCCGATCTGCGCGTCCGCGGCCTCGACGCGCTCCGGGTCTGCGACGCCTCGATCATGCCGCGGCTGGTCTCCTCCAACACCAACGCGCCCACCATGATGATCGGCGAGAAGGCGGCCGATCTGGTCCGCGGCCGGCCGGCCCCGTCGCCGGCGGTGCTCGACGGCAACCGCTGAGGCGCTCAGGCCGGCGGCGCGGGCGCCGGGGCCTGCGGGCAGGCGGCGAGCGCGGTCGTGAGGCGGGTGCGGGTGGCGGCGTCGGCGGTCCCGGCCCGGAGCGCCGCCATGAGCCCGTCGAACTGGCCCTGGTCGGTCACCGTACGCGCGATCCGCTCGCCGGCGCGGGCCAGGATCGCCGCCCGGTCGTCGGCCGGCAGCGCCGGCACGGCGCCGGTGCCGGTGGTGGGCGCGAACCAGCCGGCGACGAACGCCTCGGCCGCCTGCCGCCGCTTCGCGCCCGGCTTGCCGTCCGGGCCGCAGCCCGAGCGGCCGGCGAGCTCGGCCAGGGGCGCCCGCACCGCGTCGGCCCGGTCCCTTGCGGCGAGCGCCGTGCCGAGCTCGGCGAAGGCCGCCGTGGCGAAGGCGAGGTCGGCTTCGGTCTTGACGACCGGCGGGCTCAGGCCTGCGAACTGCGTGCGCAGCTGGTCGAAGACGAGCTGCACGCGCGACTCGACGAGCGGCTTCGCCGCGCGCGCGACCCGCAGCACGAGGTGGGTCTGCTCGCGGTAGGTGCAGCCGGCCGGCAGCTCGGCGGCGCGGCACTCCGGCCGGTCCCAGGTGACCCGCCCGGAGGGGGCGTGGAACCTGAGCCCGGTCCACTCGGTGTCGCGGTCGCGCTGCTTCTGGCGCACCAGCACGATGTCGGCGGGTGCGAGCGGCACACCCTGGAGCCCGTCGCCCGTGGGCGTGCCGAGCGTCAAGGTGTAGTGGAAGGCCGGATCGTCCTGGCGGTCGGTGATCAGCGTGCCGGCGAGCCGCGCCAGGGGGCCTGCGATCGGCGCGGCCGGCGGGTAGGCGGTGCCGCCGAGTGCCGCGAGCACGGTCAACAGCCGCCGCGCCTGCTCGCCCGGCTGGTCGAGCTCGACGATCCAGATGTCGACCCTGAGCGGGAAGCCGGTCCATTTGGCGGGCCCGTAGACCGGCAGGCCCGGCCCGAAATTGAGGAACTGGCCCTCGACCACGTCCTCGTTGAAGTAGACGACGCGGGCGTTGGCGAGCGCGTCGGTGCCGAAGCGGTCGGGCGTCCTGCCGTCGTCCTCGAACGCCGCGACCACGATCGCGATCTCGCCGTTGGGCCTGCCGCCGCTCACGCCGGGGTGGCCGAACAGCGACCAGAAATCGGCGACGAACGCCGTCTCGAGGGTGATCTGGACGGTGTCGCCCTCGGCGAGCGCGGCGTCGGCCGTCTCGGCCGGCTGCAGCTTGATCCAGGCCGCCCGTGCCTCCGGCCGGGCGACCCGGAAGTCGGCCGCGCCCTCGTCGCTGACCGCGCAGCCGGCGAGCCCCAGGAGCGCGGCGCCGGCGAGCCAGCTCGAGCGGGCGCTCCTCATGGCCGGACCCAGAGGCCGTGCGTGCGGAACTGGCTGCCGGTCCACCAGCGCGTGGTGCCGAGGAAGCCGTAGCGGAAGTTGCGGGCCCCCGCCTGGCTCTGCAGCGGCAGGGTCACGCCGACGTCGCTGCGGCGGGCGGCGAAGGCGTCGTGCTCCGGGGCCACGATCTGGATGTGGCCGGAGCGGTTCAGATCGACCCGCTGCGCCACGATCAGGGCGAGCCGGCCGGCGTCGGCGGCCTCCTGCAGGGGATCGAGCGCGAACACCCGCTGCCAGCCGAACTGCGGCCCGAAGTCCTCGAGCCAGTCGCAGAGCGCGTTGGCGTTGAGCTCGTGGATCGTCGAGCCCAGGGCCGGCACCACCGGCCGGCCCTGCGCCAGCTCGGCGAGCGCGCGGCCCGTCCACCACACGCGTGGCAGGTAGACGCCCGCGAGGTAGCAGACGTCGTAGGCGTAGATGTTGCAGAAGGTGAGCCCGGCGCCCGGCCGCCAGCGCGCGCCGCTCTCGACGTCGAGCCAGTCGACGATCGCGAGCAGGCCCGCCCGTCGCTGCGCGTCGCGGCCCGCGGGCGCCGGCGGCCGCCCCGGCTCGCCGATCGGGAAGGCCCGGCCGCCGTCGCGGTCGCGGCGCACGTCGGGCCGGTTCTCGGCCAGGTGCACGGCCGCGATCGCGCGGGCCGGGGCGGGGCCCGGCGCGGCGTCCACGGGAAGGAGGTGCCGGGCGGCGACGAAACCCTCGACGGCGCTGCCGGCGAGCGTCGTGGCCACCCGCCACCAGCCGGCCGTCTCGGCCTCGGCGAGCTTGCTCACGAGCTGCCCCTCGGGCAGGACCGCGAGCCGGTTGCCCGGCCGGACCACGGGCTCGCTCCGGAGATTGAGCGAACTCGTGGCGACCCGATGCCGTTCCGCCATCGACGCCTCCCCGATCCGACCCCGATCACCGCCGGGTGTCCGGAGAGCGTCGGATCGGCCCGGGGCGGCGTCAAGGCGCGATTCCGCGAGGGCCGGCGGCGGTCCGGGCGATAACCGGACAGTGCGCGAGCCGGCCCGCGGCGGATCGGGGACCGCGGCCGACCGGGGACGGCGGCCGATCGGGGACCGCGGGCGGGCAGCCGCGGCGCCGCTCAGACGGCCCGCTTGAGCTTCTCGAACTCGAGCCGCCAGTGGCCGAGCGGCACGCTCGTCCGCACGCCGGGCACCTCGGCGAGCGCCCGGGCGAGGCGCGCGCGGGCCGTGGCGGCGGGGCCGGGACGCGAGGTCTCGACCAGGACCACGGCGTCGCACACGCCCACGGGCCGGCCCTTCTTCTCGGCGGTCTCGATCGTCGAGCCGGCGCGGTCGGTCTCGCACCAGTGCACCCCGATGACGCCGTGGTCGAGGTAGAGCTCGGGCAGGACGCCCACGAGGAGGTGGCGGCGCAGCCGCTCCAGCGCGTCACCCTGGGCGTCGATCCCGGCCGCGATCAGCTCGGCGCCGTCGCCCTTGGCCTGGCTGAACACGATGCGGGTGAGGCTCCGGGTCGTGTTCTCGAACCAGCGGATCGCGTCGCGGGTCCACTCGGTCGGGTTGTCGAGCCGGTTCAGATAGTCGGTGCCGACCTGCACCTCGGGGCTCACCGTCTCGTACATCATGTACCAGCGCGGCGTCGCGTCGACCGCGACGTAGCGGCGGCCGCGGATGAAGCCCGGGATGCCGACCCGTTCGGCCACGTGCTGGTTGTCGTGCCAGGCGTAGTAGGTCTCGACCCCCTCCGCCTTGATGTCCGCCCAGATCGCGATCAGCCCCTCGCCGAACAGGGTCATGCGCCGTCTCCTCGGTTGCGTCGGCCGGTGGCGCCGGCGAGCCGGGCACGGCCGGCGCCGTGCAGCACGCCGCGCGCGAGAAAGATCTCGGTGATGGCGGCGACGATCCGCTCGAAGCCCGGGTCGCGGCGGGCCTGGAGGCCGCGCGGGCGGGGCAGCGCGACCTCCACGATCCGCTCGATCCGCCCGGGCCGCGGGCTCATCACCACCACCCGGTCGGCCAGGAGCACCGCCTCGTCGATCGAGTGGGTGATGAACAGCACGGTCTTGCGGGCGCCGAGCCAGAGCTCCTCGAGGTCGATCCGCAGCTGCTCGCGGGTGAGCGCGTCGAGGGCGCCGAAGGGCTCGTCCATCAAGAGGAGCGGCGGGTCGTGCAGCAGGGCGCGGGCGAGTGCCGCGCGCTGCTGCATGCCGCCCGACAGCTCGTGCGGCCAGCGCCCCTCGAAGCCCTCGAGGCCGACCGCGGCCAGGAGGTCCCGGGCCCGGTCGCGCCAGGCGGCGGCCCGGGCGCCGCGCAGCTCGACCTGGACGAGCACGTTGCCCAGGAGGTCGCGCCAGGGCAGCAGCACCGGCTTCTGGAACACGATCCCGAGCCCGGTCACCGGGCCCGTGACCTCGCGGCCGGCGACCCGCACCCGCCCGGCCGAGGGCGGCAGGAGGCCCGCCACCAGCCGCAGGAGCGTGCTCTTGCCGCAGCCCGAGGGGCCGACGATCGCCACGAACTCGTGCTCGGCCACGTCGAGGTCGAGCGGGCCGAGCGCCTCGGTCTCGAGGGCGCCGCGCCGGAAGGTCTTGGCGACCGCCCGGCAGTGGATCCGCGGCTCGTCCGCGCCGGCCGCCGGGGTCCGGCCCGGCGCGGGCGCGCTCACCGCCGCGGGCGCCCGTGTGCGGCCCCCCTCACCGGGGCAGGAACTCGTTGGTGACGAAGGACATGGCCGGCCGGTCGGTCTTCA
Source organism: uncultured Geminicoccaceae bacterium (assembly GCA_964504655.1). Lineage (GTDB taxonomy): Bacteria > Pseudomonadota > Alphaproteobacteria > Geminicoccales > Geminicoccaceae > JANXAZ01. Next base: position 21,297 of record CAZDFD010000057.1, on the reverse strand, counting down.
GGTCGCGGTACTGCACGAGGAGGTCCCGGGTCCGCTCCCAGTCCTCCGCCGCGGCGTAGCCGATGCCCTTGCCCCGGCTCGCGGGCGACTCGATCAGGGTCAGATCGACCAGGAGCTGCTTCTTGGTCGATTCGCGGTTGAGGTCGGGCTTGACCTTCAAGGCGGCGGCGACCGCGGCGTCGGGGTCGGCCCTGGCCGCCTCCCAGGCGCACACCGTGCCCTTGACGAAGCGGCGCACGAGGTCCGGCTGGTCGCGGACGACGTCCTCGTGGGTGTGGATCGTCATGCCGACCGTGTTGACGCCCAGATCGGCGAAGCGCAGGCCCGCGGCCTTCTGGCCCTGCGCCTCGATCAGGAAGAACTGGTCGTCGATGCCACCCAGGAGCGCGTCGGTGCGGCCCTCGAGCGTGGCCGGCACCTTGGCGGGCGGATCCATGAACACGAGCTCGATCCGGCCCTGGTCCAGCCCGTTGGCTTTGACCACGGCCGGGAACAGCTGGGTCAGGGCGTCGCCCGGGCTGACCGCGAGCTTCTTGCCCTCGAGGTCCCTGGGCCCGCGGATGCCGGTCCGCTCGAGGCTGATGATCGCGAAGCCCGAGGTGTTGAGCAGCGACATCACGGCCTTCAAGGGCGTGCCGCGGCTCACCCCGATCATCAGCGAGCCGGCGTCGGACATGCCGAAGGTGCTGCCCTTGGCGCCCACCACCTGCACGGCGCGCACCGAGCCGCGGCCCTCCTCGATCGCGAGATCGACGTTCTCCCGGCCGTAGCAGCCGTTGGCGACGCCCAGATAGAAGGGCGTGTGCAGCCCGCCCAGATACCAGTTGAGGATCAACGACGCCTTGTCGGCGGCCGCGGCCGAGCCCATGGCCGCGAGCACCCCCAGCCCAAGGAGCGCCCCCAACCCTGCGAGCGTCCGCAGTCCTGAAAGCGCCCACGGTCCCCTGAGCGCCCGCAGTCCCGTCAGCGCCCCCATCCCCGTGAGCGCCGGCAGTCCCGTGAGCGCCCCGAGCGCGCGCCGCGCGAGCCCCCTCATCGTCGCCTCCCCGCCAGGCCTGGTTCCGGCGGCCCCGACGGGGCCGCCGCGGCCGCGAGACTAGGGCCTCCCGAGGGCTTCGACCATGCCCGGCCGCGGCGGGGTCGGGCGCACGCCGTGCAGGGTCGGGCGGCGGGGCCCGCGGAGCCGCGCTGCGGCGCCGGGCGGCCCACCGCTCAGGCTCCCGGCAGCGGCTCGCCGGCGCCGCGCTGGCGGACGTGCCAGGGGATCGCCAGGCGCTCGAGCAGCTCGACCAGGCCGTAGAGCGCCAGGCCCATGACCGAGAGCAGGATGACGACGGCGAACACCATCGCCGTCTCGAGATTGCCGTTGTACTCGAGCAGCAGGTAGCCGAGGCCGCGGTTGGAGGCCACGAACTCGGCCACCACCGCGGCCGTGGCGGCGAGCGCCGCGCCGACCTTGAGCCCGGTGAAGAGCTCCGGCAGCGCCTGCGGCAACCGGATCTTGAGGAACAGCCGCCAGGGGCCGGCCCCGGTCGAGCGGCCGAGGTCGCTCACCTCCGGATCGAGCGACTTGAAGCCGGCCACCGCGCCCACGACGATCGGGAAGAAGCAGAGCAGGAACACGAGCAAGAGCTTGGGCGTGAAGCCGAACCCGAACCAGATGATGAACAGCGGCGCGATCGCGATCTTGGGCACGATCTGCAGGAACACGATCAGGGGGTAGAGCGTCCGCTCGACCAGCCGCGAGCCGGCGATCAGGAGGGCGAGCGGCAGGCTCACCGCGATCGCGAGCGCGTAGCCCGCGAGGATCTCCTGGCCGGTGACCCGGGCCGCGTCCAGGACCCGCGGCCAGCGGCCGGACAGCTCGCTCGCCACGAGCGAGGGCGGGGGCAGGAGATAGTCCGGCACGGCGAGCGCCCGGACCGCCGCCTCCCAGAGGAGGAAGAAGGCCAGGAACGCGCCGGCGCCGGCGGCCACCCGCCGGCCTCTGCCCCCGATCCGGGCCAGGATCCCCGTTTCCGCCATCGGCTCACCTCGCGGCCGCAGGAAGGCGCGCGCCGCGGCCCCTGGCAAGGGCCGCCGACGCCGGGCCCGTCCGCACCGGCCGGCACCCCTTCTGGCAGAAGGAGGTTAACGAAGGCTGAAGGCCGCGGAGGCCGGGGCGCTAGCCCGGCCCGGGCCCGGCGAGCACCGCCTGGATCCACTGCTCGAGCCGTCGCGCGTTGACGCCCAGGTCCCAGTAGCCGGTCTCGGAGCGGCTGTAGGCGGCGAAGCTCGAGCGGCCCGGGCCCTGCGGCAGCACCCGGACCGCGACCGTGTCCTGGAAGCCCCAGAGCCGGCTCTCTTGCTGCACCACGAGCCGGAGGCCCTCCGCGTCGTCGACCAGGACCGTGACCCGCGGCTGGGCCCGGATCACCCGCCGCCAGCGCTCCAGGAGCTCGCCCGGCGGCAGCTCCAGGGTCGGCGCCGCCGCGTCGGCCGGGGCGAGGCAGGCGCCGGGCGGGCAGACCAGCCGGTCGTTCGGCCGGCCGGTGCGCTCGACCCGGGTCGGGTCGAGCTCGGTCGGGGCCGCGGCGAGCGCCACCGGCAGCGCCAGGAGGGCGAGCCAGAGGAGCGCGGACGGGTGGGGCTGCATCGGACACCTCCGGGCGTCGATACGCGGCCCGACGCCGCCCGGCTCACTGCCGGCTTGCCAGCGGGCCCACCGGCCGCCACTGTCCG
>CAZDFD010000057.1:0-18476 GCA_964504655.1 uncultured Geminicoccaceae bacterium | reverse complement strand
CGATCCGCCGCGGTCGCGGCCTCGTCCAGCTGCCCGGCCCGACCAACATCCCCGAACGGGTGCTGCGCGCGATGCACCGCCCGTCCGTGGACTTCGGCACCGCGGCGTTCGCGGCCCTGGTGGCCGGCTGCCTCGACGAGCTCGCCGCGATCTTCGCCACCCGCGGCCGGGTGTTCGCCTACGCCGCCCTCGGCCACGGTGCCTGGGAGGCGGCACTCGTCAACCTCGTGGCCCCGGGCGAGGCCGTGCTCGTGCCCGAGACCGGCCGCTTCGCGCTCGGCTGGGCCGAGATGGCCGAGGCGCTCGGGATCGAGGTGGTGCGCGTTTCGACCGACATGCGCCGGCCGCTCGACCCGGCGGCGGTCGAGGCGGCGCTGCGCGCCGACCGCGGCGGGCGGATCCGCTGCGTCCTTGCCGTGCACGTCGAGACCTCGACCGGCATCGTCCACGATCCGGCCCTGCTGCGCGGGGCGCTCGATCGCGCCGGCCATCCGGCGCTCCTCGTGGTCGACGCGATCGCCTCGTTCGCCTCGATGCCGCTGGCGATGGACGCGCTCGGCGTCGACGTGGTGCTGGCCGGGTCGCAGAAGGGGCTGATGCTGCCGCCGGGGCTCTCCTTCGTGGCCGCCTCGGAGCGCGCGCTCGGCGTGGCCGCGGCCGGCGGCCGGCCGCGCAAGTACTGGGACTGGCGCGGCCGCGACGGTGCCGAGAGCCACGAGCGCTTCTACGGCACGCCGCCCGTGCAGATGCTGTTCGGCCTCAGGGAAGCGCTCGACATGCTGCGCGAGGAGGGCCTCGAGCGGGTGTTCGCCCGGCACGCGCGGCTGGCCCGGGCGGCGCGCGCTGCGGTCGCCCGCTGGGCCGAGGCGGGCGCGCTCGGCTTCCACTGCCTCGAGCCCGCGGCGCGCGCCGACACCGTGACGGCGATCGCCTTCGCCCAGGGGGTCGAGCCGGAGCCGATCCGCCGCCTCTGCCGCGAGCGCTACGGGGTCGTCTTCGGCGGCGGGATCGGCCCGTTCCGCGGCCGCCTGCTGCGCATCGGCCATCTGGGCGACCTCGACGAGGCGATGCTCCTGGGTGCCCTGGGCGTGCTCGAGCTGGCGCTGCGAGGGCTCGGGGTGCCGCACGCGGCGGGCGGGGTCGAGGCCGCGATCGGCGCGCTCGCCGCCGATTGAGCGCGGACGCCCTCGATGCTGGTCGAGATCCTCGTGATCGTGGCGCTGATCCTCCTCAACGGCTTCTTCGCCCTGTCCGAGCTGGCCCTGGTCTCGGCCCGCAAGCCCCGCCTCGAGGCCATGGCCGAGGCCGGGGTGCGCGGCGCCGCCCGCGCCCTGGCCCTGGCCCGGAGCCCGGCCCGGTTCCTCTCGGCCGTGCAGATCGGCATCACCCTCGTGGGTCTCCTGGCCGGTGCCTTCGGCGGCGCCACCCTGGCGCAGCGGCTGGCCGACTGGCTGATCCGGCTCGGCCTCTCGCTCGAGGCGGCCGAGGTCGTGGGGGTGGGGAGCGTCGTGCTCGGCATCGGCTACGCCTCGCTGATCGCGGGCGAGCTCGTGCCCAAGCAGCTGGCGCTCGCCCGGCCCGAGCGGATCGCCGTCGCGGTGGCCGGGCCGATGCTCCTCGTGACCCGCGTGGCGGCGCCGCTCGTGGCGCTGCTCGAGCTCTCCTCGCGCGCCGCGCTGCGCCTGCTCGGCCGGATCGGCGGGCCGGCCGAGCCGGTCAGCGAGCGGGAGATCGGCGCGCTCGTGGCCGAGGCCGAGAGCGCCGGCGTGGTCGAGCCCGAGGAGACGCGGATGATCGGCCGCGTCATGCGGCTGGGCGACCTCCCGGTCCGTGCCGTCATGACGCCGCGCCACGAGATCGACTGGCTCGACCTCGACCGGCCGGCCGAGGAGATCCTGGCCCGGATGCTCGCCAGTCCGCACAGCCGGCTGCCGGTCGGCCACGCCCGGGTCGACGACGTCACCGGCGTGCTCCGCGTCAAGGACGCGATGGCCGATCTGGCGGCCGGGCGGCCGCTCGACGCCGGTCGGCTGGCGCGCACCCCGCCGGCGGTGCACGAGGCCGCCGACGTGCTGGCGGCCTTGGCGGCGCTGCGCGCCACCGACCTCGACATGATCTTCGTGGTCGACGAGTACGGCACCTGCGAGGGCGTGGTGACGAGCTCGGACATCCTGGGCGCCATCGCCGGCGACCTGCCGGTGCCGGGCGAGCCGGCCGAGCCCGACGCGGTGCGCCGGGACGACGGCTCCTGGCTGCTCGACGGCGCCCGCGGCATCGACGCCACGGCCGAGCTCCTCGGCCTCGATCTGCCGGCCGAGCGCGACTTCCACACGCTCGCGGGCTTCGTCTTGGCGCAGCTCCGCCGGCTGCCCAAGGCCGGCGACGGCTTCGACTTCGCGGGCTGGCGCTTCGAGGTGGTCGACATGGACGGCCGCCGCATCGACAAGGTGCTGGCGAGCCGGCTCGCCCCCGAGGAGCCGGCGGCCGACCGCCGGGTCGATCGGGCCTAGCCGCAGGACCGGCCGGCCAGGGCGCAGGCCAGCCGCCGGGCGAGCGCCTCGACCCGGCCCGGGACCGCGGGCGGCGGCGGCGGCGAGCCGCCGGAGAGCGGGCCGTCGCCGACCAGGAGCCAGGCCTGCGCCGAGGCGCCGGCCCTGACCCAGTCGAGGGCGGCCGGGTCGAGCCGCAGCGGCTCGGCGGCGGCGGCGGCCGACAGGCCGGCGAGCGCGAGCGCGGCCGCCGCCAGGTGCTGGAGCCGGCGCGGCGGCCGGCGGGCGGGGAGGGGGCTTGCGGGCATCGGGGAACCTCCGCTGTCGCGGGTCGACCGGCGCCCGGAACACCGGGGCCGCCCGGGCGGTCAAGGCGTCGGGTGCGTTCGCCGCGCGGCCTGTGGCAGGGCGGCCGCCCCTTCCGCCGGCCGGGCGGCGCTGCTAGGAGGCGGCCGCGCCCGCCGGGCGCCCGAACGCCCCCCAGACCAGCACGGATTGCCGAGCATGGCCGTCGAGCGGACGCTCTCGATCATCAAGCCGGACGCCACCCGCCGCAACCTGACCGGTGCGGTCAACGCCCGGATCGAGGAGGCGGGGCTGCGGATCGTGGCCCAGAAGCGCCTGAGGCTCACCCGTGCCCAGGCCGAGGGCTTCTACGCGGTCCACCGGGCGCGGCCGTTCTTCGACGATCTCTGCACCTTCATGACCAGCGGCCCGGTCGTGGTGCAGGTGCTCGAGGGCGAGGCGGCGGTCGCCCGCTACCGCGCGGTGATGGGCGCCACCGACCCGGCCAAGGCCGCCGCCGGCACGATCCGCAAGGACTTCGCGGAATCGATCGAGGCCAACTCGGTGCACGGCTCGGACAGCCCCGAGACCGCCGCCGCCGAGATCGCCTACTTCTTCGCCGCGATCGAGATCACCGGCTGAGCCGCCCTCGCCGGGGCGGGCACCCGCCGGCTGCCCCAGGGGCGGGCACCCGCCGGCTGCGGAGCCGTCAGCCGAACAGGTGCTCGCGCACGGCCGCGAGGTCCTCGGGCGTGAGCGGCGCCGGGCTGAGCGCGATCGCCGCATCGTTGAAGTCGTGGTTGCCGCCGGCGCCCACGAGATCCTCGAAGGCCACCACCTGGAAGGTCTGACCGCCGGCCCGCGCGAACGCACCGCTCGTGGCATGTGCCTGGCCGTCCGGGTTGAGCCCGTTGCCCGGGTCGTACGGGTTCGGATCGGTCGCGAACAGCGCGTCGAAGAACAGCTCGTCGAGCCGGCCGTCGCGGGACAGGAGCAGGTCGGGCGCGGTCTCCTCCCACGGGCGCAGCACGTCGCCGGTCTCGGGGTTGCGGAAGATCAGCGCGCCCGGTGCCAGCGTCTCGATCGCCTTGATCCGGTCGGCGCCGTCCGGCAGGAGGAAGAGGTGGCCGCTCTCGACGCCCTGGAGCGTCACCGAGGCGCCCGGCGCGAGGCCCTCGAGCGAGGGGAAGATCAGGCGGGAGTCCGCGAGGCGGTCGGTGTCGTCGGTGTCGACGATGCCGATCGCGCTGTCGAAGCCGGCGCTGCCACCGAGCCAGGTGACCACGACATCGCCGTCGACGGGTCCGGCGGGCTGGATCGCCGCCTCGGGCAGGGCCCGGCCCTCGACCAGCTCCGGCAGGTCGGTCTGCGCGCCGCCCGGATCGACCCGCGCCCCGAGGGTGTAGGTGCCGCGATCGTCCTGGCCGTCGCCGCGCGCCGCCAGAAAGACGTGCCCGGTCCCGGTCGGGACCGTGTAGAGGATCCGCGCGTTCCCGCCGACCCCGCTCTGGTCGTAGTCCTCGACCACGAGCGCACCGTCCGGGCCGTGCAGGCCGAGCCGCGGGCGATCGAGGTCGCCCTGGCCGGTGGCCGCGCCCTCGAGGTCGAAGACGTAGGTCCGGCCGGGGGTCACCTCGACCCGGAACCAGTCCCGGTCGTCGGCGAAGTCGATCGTGCCCCCGACCCGGCTGCCGACCCCGAGCGCCGCCGCGGTCGCCGGGTCGCCGCCGATCTCGCCCGCGATCTCGCGGACCGCGACCGAGTAGGACCCGATCGTCGAACCGTCGCCGCGGACCTGGACGTAGATCGGGCCGTCCTGGCCGCCGAGGCGGAAGCCGGCCTGCGCGTCGGTCCCGGCGCCGCCGTCGTCATTGTCGACCGCCGCCGAATCGTCCCGTGCCCAGAGCGCGTTGTCCGGCTGACGGGGAGCCCAGTTGCGGTAGGTGAACGGCTCGCCGGTGACCCAGGCCCAGCCGCCGTCCGGCTCGGCCGCGGTCTCAGGCCGCGGCTGCAGGCCGCCGATCCAGGCACCCTCGAGCCCGGCCGCGGCCACGAGCGCGCTCACCCACGCGTTCTCGCCGGCCGAGGTGATCGTCGCCAGATGCCCGCCGGCGCTGGTCGCGCGCGCGCTCGCCTCGCCCCAGGTGACGTTCCGGCCGACGTCGGTGAGCTTGTAGAAATGACCGTTGCCGCCGTCGGCGACGGCCCACTGCGACCAGCCGGGCCCGGGCGCGCTCGCCGTCTCCGCCTCGATCACGAGGCCGCTGCGCCACTCGCGGGCGCCGGGCAGGTCGTTCCAGCCGCCGGCCGCACGGATCTCGAGCTCGTGCTCGTGGATCGCGCCGCCGGCATCGTCGACGGTCACCGCGGGGTCGGCGAGCGTGCCGCCGAGCGTGGCGAGGCCGGCGACGTCGATCACGTAGGTTCGGCCCGCCTCGCCGTCGATCCGGAACCAGTCGATGTCGCCCGTGAAGTCGATCTCCGAGCCCACCCGGTCGCCCGGGCGGAGCGTGAGCGGCGTCGTGACGTTGTCCGGCAGATCGCCCGGCTCCTCGCGGGCGGACAGGCGATAGCTGCCGGTGTAGTAGCCGTACGCGCCCTCGGCCGAGACCAGATAGCTGCCGGAGACGACCGGGCTGAAGCCGAGCCGCGCATCGGCCCCGACGCCGCTCTGCAGGTCCGACCGGATCTCCGTGCCGGCCGGGTCGAGGAGGCGCACGAAGGGGACCTCCAGGGTCCCGGCCCCGCTCGCGCTGTCCGCGAGGTCGAGGACGTAGGTCCGCCCGGCCTGGAGCTCGACCCGGAACCAGTCCGCATCGCCCGGGAAGTCGACGGCGCCCTCGACCGAGCCGCCGACCGCGAGGCTCGCGGTCGTGCCCGGGTCGCCGGGCTGGTCCTCCGGCAAGGTGTCCACGCTCAGCCGGTAGTCGCCCGTGTAGCCGCCCCAGCCTTCGGCCGAGATGTAGTAGGTACCGCTCTCGCGGGCCGACCAGCCGAGCTCCGCGGGAGAGTCCCCGTAGACGTAGCGGGCCTCGGTCAGCCGTGCGCCGTCCGCGTCGTACAGGGCGAGGAAGGGCGAGGGGATCGGGCTCCCGCCGACGCCTTCCAGCCGGAACCGGAAGGTTTCACCGGCCCGCAGCTCGACACCGAACCAGTCCGCATCGCCCGGGAAGTCGACGGCGCCCTCGACCGAGCCGCCGACCGCGAGCGTCGCGGTCGTCCCCGGACCCCCGGGCACGTCCTCCGGCAGCTCGCGGGCCGAGAGGCGGTAGGTGCCGACGGACGAGCCGAGGCCCTCGGCCGAGACCAGCAGCACCTCGCCGCTCGTCGCCTCGAGCCCCAGCCGGCTGTCGAGGCCGACGCCGCTGTCGTCGTCCCCGTCGATCGGGATGCCGGCGGCGTCGAGCAGGCGCAGGTAGGGATCCGGCAGGGTCCCGGCACCGCTGGAGGCGCCCTCGAGGTCGATCACGTAGGTCGTGCCGGGCGTCGGCACGAGCCGGAACCAGTCCTGATCGCCCGCGGGGTCGACGGCGCCTGCGACCGGCGTGCCCGGGACCAGGGCGGCGGTGGTGCCGGGATCGCCCGGAACGTCCTCGACGACCGCGCTCGCGCGGCTCGCCGGGCGCCGTGCCATGGCCTTCCCCCCAACCTTGGTCCGGCTCGTCGCCCGGGCCGGATCCATCCGATCAAGTTCACATGAGCGAGGCCGAATGCACCATCCCGCCAGCCTGCGGCATGGTGTCCGATTTCGCCGGGTCGGCGGGGCTCAGGGGTCCGGGCGCTGCCAGACGGCGCGCGGGGTCGGCTCGGGCCGGGGGTCGCGGCGGCCGGATGCGGCCTTCACCAGGGCGCGCAGGAGCGCGATCGGCACGGTCGGGGCCTCGGCGCTGACCCGCTCGCCGCCCTGCTCGAGCCGGGCATAGGGGAACAGGCCCGAGACCCCCCAGCCGACGTGCCAGCGCCAGCCGGGCAGGACGCGCGCCACGAGTTCGGCGCAATGCTCGACCGAGGCCGACCAGTCGGCCGCCGCCTCGCCCGGCCCGAACGCCGCCGCCACCGCCCGGTCGACCGCCGCATCGGCGCCGGTGGCGCCGGCGAGCGCCGCCTCGAGCGCCGCGAGGGGGGCCGGGACCGGTGCGGCCGCGTCCAAGGGCCCTAGCCCGCCCCGGCCGGCCCGGCCAGCGCCGGGTGCACGATCAGCCGCTCGCCCGGCCGCTCGTCGGCGAGCATCACCCGCTCGTCCCGGACCCGGACGCGGCCCGCGGCCAGGAGGGCGAGCGCGCGTGGATAGGCGCGGTGCTCGACCTCGAGCACGCGGCGGGCGAGCCGGTCCGGATCGTCGTCGGGCAGCACCGGCACGAGCCCCTGGACCAGGATCGGCCCGGCGTCGAGCTCGGGGCGCACGAGGTGCACCGTGCAGCCGCTCACCGCGGCACCGTCGGCCAGCACCCGCTCGTGGGTGCGCAGGCCGCGATAGGCCGGCAGCAGCGAGGGGTGGACGTTGAGCATCCGGTCGCGCCAGCGCTCGACGGTCGGTGCGGTGAGCACCCGCATGAAGCCGGCGAGGCAGACGAGCTCGATCCCGGCGGTCAGGAGTTCGCCCGAGAGCTCGGCCTCGAAGGCCGCCCGCGAGGCGAAGGCGCGGTGGTCGACGACGACCGCCGGCACGCCGGCGCGGCGCGCCCGCTCGAGCCCGAAGGCGTCCGGCCGGTTCGCCACCACGAGCCGGATCACGGCCGGATAGCCCGGATCGCGGGCGGCCTCGAGCAGCGCCTGCAGGTTGCTGCCGGAGCCCGAGATCAGGACCGCGGTGGCGCGCCGGGCCAAAGCCCCTCCGTCCCCTCGAGCACGACCCTGGGCGGGCCGGCACCGGGCTCGAGCCGGCCGACCTCGAGCGGGCGCTCGCCGGCCCGGGCGAGTGCCGCCCGCACCTCGGCGACGCGCTCCGGCTCGACCACGAGCAGCATGCCGAGCCCGCCGTTGAAGGTACGCGCGAGCTCGGCCGGCCCGAGCCGGCCGACCTGGGCCAGCCAGGCGAGCACCGGCGGCAGCGGCCAGGCGCGGGCGTCGAGCCGCGCCACCACGCCCTCGGGCAGCACCCGCGGCAGGTTCTCGACGAGCCCGCCGCCGGTGACGTGGGCCATCGCCAGGACGGCCCCGGTGCGCGCCGCGGCGAGGCAGCCGCGGACATAGATCCGGGTCGGCTCGAGCAGCGCCTCGGCGAGGCTCGAGCCCGGCGCGAACGGCGCCGGGTCGGCCGGGGAGAGGCCGCGCTCGGCCAGGATCAGCCGGACCAGCGAGAAGCCGTTGCTGTGCACGCCCGAGGACGGCAGGCCCAGGACCACGGCACCGGGTGCCATCCCCGGCCGCGGCAGCACCCGCTCGCGCTCGACCGCGCCGAGCGCGAAGCCGGCCAAGTCCAGATGCCCCGGGGCGTAGAGCCCGGGCATCTCGGCAGTCTCGCCACCCACGAGCGCGCAGCCGGCCTCCCGGCAGCCGCGCGCCACCCCGCGCAGCACCGTCTCCGCCTGCTCGAGGTCGAGCCGTCCGGTCGCCAGATAGTCGAGGAACAAGAGCGGCTCGGCGCCCTGCACCACGAGGTCGTTGACGTTCATGGCGACGAGATCGACGCCGATGCCCTCGAGCCGGCCGGCCTCGACCGCGAGCAGGAGCTTGGTGCCGACCCCGTCGGTGGTGGCGACCAGGAGCGGGTCGCGGTAGCCGCAGGCGGCCAGATCGAACAGCGCGCCGAAGCCGCCGAGCCCGGCCTCGCTGCCGGCCCGCCGGGTCGAGCGGGCGAGCGGCTTGATGCGCTCGACCAGCGCCGCGCCGCGGGCGATGTCGACCCCGGCCTCGCGGTAGCGATCGCCTCCGGCCGTCCCTTGATGCATGGCTCCGCCCGTGGTCAGCTCGGCGCGTCGGCGCCGGGCCCCGAGCTTAGGCGCGTGGGAGACCGTGTCCATGCCGCTTCGCGCCGCCGCCGGCCGGATCACGCGCGCGCTGCTCCTGGCCCTGGCGGCCGGCCTCGCCTTTGCCGTCCCCGGCCGCGCCCAGGACTGGTGGACGGAGGTCGGCATCCCGGTCGACGTCAGCGCCGAGAACGCCGTCGCCGCCCGCCAGAAGGGCATCGAGGCCGGCCAGCGCGAGGGGCTGCGCCGGCTCCTCGAGCGCCTCGCCCCGGCCGAGGAGCGGGCGCGCCTGCCTTCGGTGCAGGGGCTGCCGGTCGCGCGCTACGTGCGCAGCTACGAGATCGCCGAGGAGAAGGTGGCGCCGACCCGCTGGCTCGCCACCTTGAACGTCACCTTCGACCCCGACGCGGTGAGCGGGCTCCTGACCGGCCGCGGCCTGTCCGTGCTCGAGCCGACCGGCGCCCCGGTGCTCCTGGTCGTACCCGCCGAGGAGCGGCAGGGAGAGCTCGTGCTGTGGGCGCGCGAGGAGCCCTGGTGGCAGGCCTGGGAGCGGGTCGCCTCGGCCGAGCGGGCGCTGCGCCTCGTGCTGCCGCTCGGCGATCTGGCCGACCTCGCCGCCTTGACCCCGCAGCGCGTCGAGGCCGGCGACCGCTCGACGCTCGACCGGCTGGCCGAGCGCTACGGCGCCGCCGACGCCGTGCTCGTGGTGGCGGGACCGCCGCCCGGCCCGGCCGCGGCCGGGCTCGGGGTCCGCTTCCTCGCGGGCGGCGGCGTGCTGCGCGGCGATCCGGAGCCGCTCGCGGTGGTCGCAGCCGGCGGCGCCGACCCGCTCGAGGCGGGCGCCCGGCAGGCCGCGGCGCGGCTGGTCGAGACCTGGCGCAAGGCCGGCCTCGTGCGCTCCGACCGGCCGGCCGATCTCGCCCTCGCCGTGCCGCTTGCCGATCTCGCCGGCTGGGTTCAAATACGGCGGGAGCTGGAAACGCTGCCGGAGATCCGCGAGGTGCGGATAACGTCGATCGCGCGCCACCGGGCCGAGCTCGTGCTGCGCTATCTCGGCGATCTCGGGCGGCTGCGCGAGGGCTTGGCGCGGCGCGGGCTGGAGCTCGCCCAGGAGAGCGGTGGATGGCAGTTGCGAGCAGCGGGCGGCCAGCCGGCCACCTCGCCCAGGTGAGCCGGGCGCTCGGGACGGCCGGGCGCACCCTGCTCGCCAACCTGGCCAACCTCCTGACCGCCGGCCGCCTCGTGAGCGCCGGCCCGCTCGCCCTCCTGGTCCTCCACGAGCGCGACACGCTCGCCTTCTGGATCTTCCTCGCGGCCGCCCTCACCGACGTGGCCGACGGCTACGTCGCCAAGCGCTGGGCCAGCCCGAGCCAGATCGGCGCGGCGCTCGATCCGGCCGCCGACAAGCTCCTCCTGGGCTGCCTGTTCCTGGCCATGGCCGAGCGCGAGCTCCTGCCGACGTGGCTCGTGGTCCTGGCGATCGGCCGTGACGTCATGCTCGTGGCGGGCGTGGTGGCGCTCCGCAGCCGGCTGCGCGAGTTCCGCATCGAGCCGCTCGTGGTCGGCAAGATCTCGACCTTCCTGCAGCTCGTGCTGGTCGGCCACGTGCTCGGCCACGCCGCCGGCATCGCCGACGTCGGCTGGGCGATCGACGCGCTCGTGGCGGCGGTGGCGGTGGTCACGGTCGCCTCCGCCTCGGCCTATGTGGCGGCCGGCCTGCGCCTCGTGGCGCGCGCCTCCAAGCCGGCGTGAGCCTCGCCGCGGCGCCCCTGGGCGGCCGGGCGGCGCCGCCGGGCCCGGGCGAGCGGGCGGTCCGCCAGCTGGTCCTCGACCTGCCGCCGGCGGAGGGCACGGGCCTCGCCGACTTCCTGCCGGCGCCCTCGAACCGGGCCGCCCTCGAGGCGGTGCTGGCCTGGCCGTCCTGGCCCTCGGCCCTCCTGCTCCTGGCCGGGCCCGAGGGCTCCGGCAAGAGCCATCTGGCGGCGATCTGGGCCGAGCGGGCGGCCGCGGTGCGGCTGCGTGGGCAGGACTTGGTGGCGCCCGAGACGGCGCTCACCCGGCTCGGGCCCGCCGCCGCGGCGCTCTGCGACGACGCCGACGCGGCCCCCGAGGAGCGCGCCCTCCTGCCGCTGGCCAACGCCGTGGTCGAGCGCCGCGGCCATCTCCTGTTGACCGCGCGCGCCGATCCGGCCGGCGGGTGGCCGGCGCTGCCCGACCTGCGCTCGCGGCTGGCCGCCGCCGGGTCGGTGCGGATCGAGCCGCCCGACCAGGCGCTGCTCGCGGCGCTCCTGGTCAAGCAGCTGGCCGACCGCGGGCTCCGGGTCGAGCCGGGCGTGGTCGAGCTGTTGGCGACCCGCATGGAGCGGTCCTTCGCGGCGGCGCGCCGGCTGGTGCGCGCCCTCGACCGCGCCTCGCTCGGCCTCGGCCGGGCGGTCGGGCCGGCCCTGGCGCGGGCGGTGCTGGCCGCGCTCGAGGCCGAGGCTCTGGAGGCGGAGCCGGACGAGGGCCCGGCGGGGCGGGCCTGAGGGTTGCAACCCGGGATCGGGGAGGAGGTTCGATGGATCTGGGCATCCGCGGCCGCAAGGCCATCGTCTGCGCGGCGAGCAAGGGGCTCGGCAAAGGCTGCGCCGTGGCGCTCGCCGAGGCCGGCGTGGCGCTCACCCTCTGCGCCCGCGGCGCCGAGGCGCTCGCCGCCGCCGCCGCCGAGATCCGCGCCGCCACGGGCGTGCCGGTCGCCACGGTCGCCTGCGACATCACCACCGAGGCGGGCCGCCGGGCGGTGCTCGAGGCCTGCCCGGAGCCCGACATCCTGGTCAACAACGCCGGCGGCCCGCCGCCCGGCGACTTCAGGGACTTCACCCTCGACGACTGGCGCCGTGCGGTCGAGGCCAACATGCTGACCCCGATCGCGCTCGTGCAGGCGACCGTCTACGGCATGATGGAGCGCGGCTTCGGGCGGATCGTCAACGTCACCTCGGCCTCGGTCAAGGCGCCGATCGCCATGCTCGAGCTCTCCAACGGCGCCCGCACCGGGCTGACCGGGGCGATGGCCACGATCGCCCGCAAGAGCGTGCGCCGCAACGTCACCATCAACGCCATCCTGCCCGGCCCCTTCGACACCGACCGGCTGCGCTCGACCCTGGCGGTCGCGGCGGCGCGCGAGGGTCGCGATCCGGCGGCGGTGGCGGCCGAGCGGGCGGCCGCCAACCCGGCCGGCCGGTTCGGCACGGCGGCCGAGTTCGGCGCGCTCTGCGCCTTCCTCTGCAGCGTGCACGCCGGCTATCTGACCGGCCAGAACCTCTTGATCGACGGTGGCGCCTACCCGGGCACGCTCTGAGCCGCGGGGCCAAGTCCCCTTGCAGCCGGCGCCGCGCACCCTCGAGCAGGTCCGCGCCAAGGACCCGCGGATCGTCGCCGGGCTCATGACCGGCACCTCGATGGACGGCCTCGATCTGGTGATCCTGCGGGTCCCGGCCGGGGTGCCGCGGCGCTTCGAGCTTTTGGCCCGGGCCCACGAGCCGATGCCGCCCGGGCTGCGCGCGGCCCTTCTGCCGCAGGGCGCCCTGACGCTCGCCGAGGCCTGCCGGCTCGACCGCGCGCTCGGCCTCTGGTTCGCGGATGCGCTCGAGCGGCTCGTGCGCGCGAGCGGACACCTCCCCGATCTCGTCGGCAGCCACGGCCAGACCGTCTTCCACGAGCACGGGGTGACCACCTGCCAGCTCGGCGAGCCGGCGTTCCTCGCCGAGCGGCTGCGCTGCCCGGTGGTGAGCGACTTCCGCAGGAACGACATCGCCGCCGGCGGCTGCGGTGCGCCGCTCGTGCCGATCGTCGACCGCTGGCTGCTCGAGCGGCCGGGGGAGGGGGTGCTGGCCCTCAATCTCGGCGGCATCGCCAACCTGGCCGCACTGCCGCCGGCGGAGAGCGGGCTGCCGGTGCTGGGCTTCGACTGCGGCCCCGCCAACATGGTGATGGACGAGCTGGCGCGGCGCGCCACGGGCGGGCGGCTCGACTGCGACAGGGACGGAAGGATGGCGGCCGCCGGCCGCGTCGACCGGGCGCTCCTCGAGGAGCTCCTGGCGGCTCCCTGGCTGCACGCCGAGCCGCCGCGCTCGCTCGGCCGCGAGCAGTACGGCCCGGCCTTCGTCGACGCCCTCCTGGCGCGCGCCGCACCGCGCTCCGAGGCCGACTGGTGCGATCTCGTGGCGACCGCGGCCGAGCTCACCGTCCAGGCGATCGCCCGGGCCGTGGCGCGGCGGGTGCCGGCCGGCTGGCGGCCGGCCCGGCTCGTGGCGAGCGGCGGCGGGGTGCGCAACCCCGAGCTGATGCGCCGGCTCGAGGCCGCGCTCGCACCCCTGCCGGTCGTGGCGAGCGACGCGCTCGGCCTGCCGGCCGAGCTCAAGGAGCCGATCGCCTTCGCCCTCCTGGCGGCGGCGCGGATCGAGGGCGTTCCGGGAGGGCTGCCCGAGGTCACCGGGGCACGGCGGGGGGCGCTGCTCGGCAAGGTGACCGAGAGCTGAGGCGTTAACCGAAGGTTCATGCTTGGGTGGCAAGGTGGCGCCGCTGTGCGTTCCGCCGGAGGTCGGCCCGTGAACCGCTCGCCCGTGCCCGCGCGGCTGGCCGCGACGCTGCTGCTCGCGAGCCTGCTCGGGGGCTGCTCGACGCTCAACCGCGAAGGCACGCTGGCCGAGGCCGAGGCCGGGCCCGGTGGCGGCCAGGCGGCGCGCCTCCTGCGCATGGGCGACGAGGCCGGCGCGGCCGGCGACCCGACGACCGCCGCCAATCTCTACGGCCGCGCCCTCGGGCTCGCGCCCGGCGACCTCGACGCCGCCCGCCGGCTGGGCGAGGCGCTGTTGCGCAGCGGCCGCCACCAGGAGGCGATCGAGGCCTTCCGCCGCGTGCTCCAGGCCCGCCCCGGCGATCCCGAGGCGAGCCGCGGCACGGCCCGTGCGCTGCTCGCCATCGGCCGGCCCGACGCCGCGCTCGTCCGGCTCGAGGAGGCGGCGCCGCAGGCCCCGGACGATCCGCGCCTGCTGAACGCTCGGGGCGTGGCCCTGGACCAGCTCGGCCGCCACGACGAGGCGCAGGAGATCTACCGCGCCGGCCTCGCGCGCTGGCCCGAGAACGCGGCGCTGCGCAACAATCTGGGCCTCTCGCTGGCCCTCTCCGGGCGCTTCGAGGAGGCGATCGCCGAGCTCGGGCCGCTCGCCCACGGGCCCCAGGATTCGCCGCGCGCGCGCCACAACCTGGCCGCCGCCTACGCGCTCAAGGGCGACGTGCGGGCGGCCGAGGCGCTGCTGCGGCTCGACCTCGACGACAAGGACCTGCGCTCGAGCCTCGCCTACTACGCGGCGCTGCGCGGGCTCGGCCCCGAACGCTCGCCGCGGGTCGCGCGCGCCATGCTCGCCCCGCCCGAGGCGGTTCGGGCGGAGACCCCGCCGCCGCGCCGTGTCGAGAGCCCGCCGGTCGCGGTCGCCCGGGCGGGCGACGGGCCGGCCGGCGGCCCGGTCCCGGCCGGCACGCCGCGGCCGGAGCCGGCGCTCGCCCGGGCGCGCCTGGCCGCCCCCGAGACGGAGCCCGCCTCGGCCCCGCTCGCGCCCGACGCCGTCGCGGCCGCGGTTCCGGCCGGGCCCGCGTCCGACGGCACCCCGGCGCCGGCGCCGCGCCCGCCGCTGCAGCGCCGGGCCGCCCCGGCCACCGCAGAGCCGACCGCCGCGACGCCCGCTCCGGCCGCGTCCGACCCGCCCCTGGCGGCCGCGCCCCTGGCGGCCGAGCCCGTGCCGCTCCGCCGGCCCGCGCCCGGGGTGCCGCCGATCACCGCCGGTGCGGCCGCCGCGGCCGCCCTGCCCGCCGCTCCCGAGCCCGTGGCCGCCACCGGCGTGCCGCCGGACGGCCCGGCCGAGCCCGGTGCTCCGGGCGACCCCGTGGCGGACGCCGCGGCGCGGCTGCCCGAGCCGGCCGCCGGCCGGCCGGCCCCGGTGGTCCCGGTCGAGCCGGCGCGCGGCGGCGACTGGCTGGTCGAGCTCGGCACGGAATCCGGTGGCGACGCGCGCGCCCGCTGGCGGTCGCTGCGCGCCGCCCACGGCGAGGTGCTGGGCGGCGTCGCCCGGCTCGCCGGCAGCGGCGAGGCCGGTCCGCTCCTGGCCGGCCCGTTCGCCGACCGTGCTTCGGCCGAGCGGGTCTGCGCACGGCTGGCCGCCGCCGGCTGCCGGCCGGTGCGGCTCTGAGCCCCGCCCGGGCGGGCTTGCCGGGCGTCTTCGGGCGTGCTTCGCGGATCGGCCGGCGGGCGCCGTCGGAGCGTCGAGGTGGAGCCGGGCCGGGTGGACGGACGCGACTTTCCCGCGGGCTTCCTCTGGGGTGCCGCGACCGCCGCGCACCAGGTCGAGGGCGACAACCGCGCCAGCGACTGGTGGCGGGCGGAGGAGGCCGGCCTCTTGCCGCACCGCTCGGGTGCCGCCTGCCGGCACCTCGAGCTGTTCGAGCGCGACTTCGATCTCGCCCGCGCGCACGGCCACAACGCGCATCGCCTGTCGCTCGAGTGGAGCCGGCTCGAGCCGCGCCGCGGCGAGCCCGACCCGGCCGCCCTCGCGCACTACGAGCGGGTGCTCGGGGCCCTGCGCGAGCGCGGTCTCGAGCCCGTGGTGACCCTGCACCACTTCACCGCCCCGGCCTGGTTCGCCGAGGCGGGCGGCTGGCTGGCGCCCGGCGCGGTCGACCGCTTCGCCCGCCACGTCGAGGCCGTGGCCCGGCGGCTCGGCCACCTGGTCGGCTGGTGGATCACCGTCAACGAGCCGACCGTGCTCGCCAAGCACGGCTGGGTGACCGGCGACTGGCCGCCGTTCCACCGTGGCCGCTGGGACCTGGCGCTGCGCGTCCTGCGCCGGCTGTGCGCCGCGCACCGCGCCGCCTACCGGGCGATCCACACTGTCCGGCCGGGTGCGCGGGTGTCCTTCGCCCACAGCCTGCCCTGGGTCGAGCCGTGCGACCCCAGCCGGGCGCTCGACCGGGCGGCGGCCGGGCTGCGCGGCCTGCTCCTGGCCGACCTCGCCTTCCACTTGGTGCGCGAGGGCGGCCGGCCGCTGCTCGACTACGTGGCGGTCAACTACTACACGCGCAGCGTCGTGCGCTGGCGACCGCGCGGGCGCGGCTGGCTGTTCGGGGTCGACTGCCTGGATCCGCATCACGGGCCCGCCCGCCGGTTCGACGATCTGGGCCAGGAGATCTGGCCGGACGGGCTTCTCGCGGTGCTGCGTCGGTGCGCGCGGCTGGGCCTGCCGATCCTGGTGACCGAGAACGGCATCGCCACCACCGAGGAGGGGCTGCGGCTCGCCCATCTGCGCGGCCATCTGGAGGCCCTGGCACGGGCGCTCGCGCTCGGCGTCGATCTGCGTGGCTATCTGCACTGGTCGCTCATGGACAATTACGAGTGGGCCAGGGGTACCACCGCCCGCTTCGGCCTGGCGGCAACCGACTTCGCCACCCAGGAGCGGCGGCCGCGCGCCGCCATGCGGCTCCTGGCCGAGGTCGCGCGGACCGGCCGGCTGCCGGCCGCCGCGGCCGTCCCTGGCGGATGAGGCCGGTCGACGCCGCCCGCCTCGCCCCGGGCAGCGAGCTCGCGAGCGAGGTGGTCGTGGTCGGCGCCGGGGCGGCCGGCGTCACCCTGGCGCTCGAGCTGGCGCGGCTCGGCCGGGAGGTGCTCCTGGTCGAGGGCGGGGTGCGCGACCCCGAGCCGGCGATCCAGGCGCTGCACGAGATCGAGGCGGTCGGCCGGCCGATGCGGCCGGGCTACCTGCCGCGCCTGCGCCAGCTCGGCGGCACGTGCAATCTCTGGGCCGGGCGCGCCATGCGCCTCACACCCGAGGACCTCGAGGCGCGCCCGGCGGTGCCGGACGGAGCCTGGCCGATCCCCTGTGCCGAGCTCGAGGCGCTCTACCCGGAGGCCGAGCGGATCCTGGGCCTGCCCGGCCCCGGCGCCTTCGCGGCGTCGTCCTGGTTCGACCGGGCGAGCCCGGACGAGCGCGCACTCCTGGCCGACGGCTGCCTCGTCCCGACCGTGTCGCTCTGGGCGGTTCGCCCGCGTCGGTTCGCGCGCGATTTCCGCCGCGAGCTCGAAGACAACTCGCGCATCCGCCTCGTGCTGCGGGCCCAGGCGGTCGGGCTGCGCGAGCATCCGGACGGCCGGCGGATCGAGGCGGTCGAGCTCCGGGTGCCCGACGGCCCGAGCCTCGTGGCGCGTGGCCGCGCCGTCGTGCTCGCCTGCGGCGGCCTCGAGAACGCCCGCATCCTCCTGCTCTCGCGCGGCCGCAGCGCCGCCGGCATCGGCAACGCGCACGGCCTCGTCGGGCGCTTCTTCATGGACCATCCGCGCGCCGTCTGGGGCCGGGTCGAGCTGCGCCCGGGCGCGGCCCTCGGGCTCCTGCGCGGCCGGCCGATCGCCGGCGGCAAGGTCCAGCTGGGCCTGGCCGCGGCTCCGGCGCAGCGGGCCGCCGACGGTCTGCTGCACCACTATCTGACGCTCGAGAGCGAGCAGTCCTCCTACGCCCGCGAGCGCTACGACGTGGCCGTGCAGGTGGCCAAGCGGGTCCTCAGGCGCGGCCATGCGGGCTCGCGGCTCGACTTCCGCGGCCTGCTCGCCGGCCGCACCCCGGACATGGTGTACCTCCTGACCCCCAAGGAGATCCTCCCGCACTGGGCCTACCGGGCCCTCTGGAACCTGCGCGAGCGGATGCCCTCTCCGGCCCGCGCCGAGCGGCTCGTGCTCGTGCATTTCTGCGAGCAGCCGCTCGATCCCGAGAGCCGGGTGACGCTCTCCGACCGGCGCGACGCGCTGGGCCTGCCGGTCCTTCGGCTGGACTGGCGGATCCAGCCGGCGGTGACGCGCGCCATGGACGAGCTGTGCCGGCTGCTCGGCGGCGCCCTGGCGCGCACCGGGACGGGCCGGCTCCTGCCCGAGGAGGGCGAGCCGCGGTTCACCGACGCCTCGCACCACATGGGCACGACCCGCATGGGGGTCGATCCGCGCACGAGCGTGGTCGACCCGCAGGGACGCGTCCATGGGCTGGACAATCTCTGGATCGCCGGCAGCTCGGTGTTCCCGAGCGGCGGCCACGCCAACCCGACGCTCACCATCGTGGCCCTGGCACTCCGCCAGGCGCGCCGCATCGCGGCACTCGCCTCCGCCCGCTGACGCCCGCTCCGGTCTCGGCCCGCCGGTCGCCACGGTCTCCCCGGCCGGCGGCCCGCCGTTCTGCGAGCCCGTCGCAACGGCTGTGGCCCGACCTCGTCCGACCCCGCAACGGTCGGCGACCGACCCCAGCCGAAACCGGGAGCACCCGCTCCGGCCCCGTTCCGCCGATCGCCGCGGCCTCCCCGGCCGCCGGCGCCTCCGTTCCGCGAGTCCGTCGCACCGGCTACCGCGCCGACCTCGTCCGACCCCGCGATGGTCGGCGACCGAACCCCGGCCGAAGCCGGGAGCGTCCGCTCCGAGGCTAGGGTCGGCGGTCGCCACGGTCTTCCCGGACGGCGGTACATGCACTCTGCGGGTCGATGCGGTCGGCTACGGCGCGGGCCTCGACCAGCCACGCAACTGCGGGCGACCGAACCCCGCCCGAAACTGGGAACGCTCGCTCCGGCCCCGGGGTCGGCGGTCGCCGCGGCCTCCCCGGACGCCGGCGCCTCCGGTCCACCGGTCGTCGCATCGGCGACGGCCCGAACCTGATCCAGCCCCGCGATGGTCGGCGACCGAACCCCGGCCGAAGCCGGGAGCGTCCGCTCCGGGGCTGTTTCGTCGGTCGCC
>CAZDFD010000056.1:3159-27678 GCA_964504655.1 uncultured Geminicoccaceae bacterium | reverse complement strand
TCGAGATCCCCGGCAGGGGGAAGCCCACCGTGCCCGGCCGCCGCTCGCCCTCGTAAGGGTTCGAGCTGTTCATCGAGGTTTCGGTCATGCCGTAGCGCTCGAGGATCGCATGCCCGGTGCGCTCGCGGAAGGCCCGGTGGGTCTCGGCCAGGAGCGGCGCCGAGCCGGAGACGAACAGCCGCATGTGCGCCACCGCCGCGCGGTCGAGGCGCGGATCGGCGAGCATGCGGGTGTAGAAGGTCGGCACGCCCATCATCGCGGTCGCGCGCGGCAGCAGGCGGAAGATCTCGTCGAGGTCGAACCTCGGCAGGAACAGCATCGCGCCGCCGGCGGCCAGGAGGGTGTTGGTCGCGGTGAACAGGCCGTGGGTGTGGTAGATCGGCAGCGCGTGGAGCAGCCGGTCGGCCGCGGTGAAGCGCCAATACTCCTTGAGCGTCGCGGCGTTGGACGCGAGGTTGCGATGCGTCAGCATGGCACCCTTCGAGCGTCCGGTGGTGCCCGAGGTGTAGAGGATGGCGGCGAGATCGTCGGGCGCGCGCGGCACCGTCTCGAACGGCCCGGCCGCGGCGTCGGCGGCGGTGGCGGCGCTGCCCCGGCCCAGGGCGTCGAGCGTCAGGACCGTGGCCAGGGGTGCGAGCGCGCCGATCTCGGCCGCGAGCCCCGGCTGCACCACCACCACCCGCGGCTCGGCGTCGCCCAGGAAGTAGGCCAGCTCGTGGGTCGTGTAGGCGGTGTTGAGCGGCAGGTAGACCCCGCCCGCGCGCACGGTCCCCAGATAGAGCAGCAGCGCCTCGACCGACTTCTCGGCCTGCACCGCCACCCGGTCGCCCGGCTCGAGCCCGAAGCCCCGGAGCATCCGGGCATGGGCGGCCGAGCGCGCCTCGAGCTCGGCGAAGCTCCACACCCGACCGTCGGCGGTCTCGATCGCCGGCGCCTCGCCCCGGCCCGCGAAGCCGGCCGCGAGCAGCTCGAACAGGCCCTCGCTCATCCCCCTCTCCCGCACCACGCGGTCCGGTTCATAGCCGGTGGGTGCATGCCGCCCAAGCGGGCGCGGCGTTGCCCCGGCCTGCACGGCCGCGCATCCTGCCCGCGGGCAGGGAGGCGGCCATGAAGACGGCGGAGGCGATCTCGGAGATCCTCAAGCGCGAGGGCGTCGAGCTCCTGATCGGCTACCCGGTCAACCACCTCCTCGAGTACGCCGCGCGGGTCGGCATCCGGCCGATCATCGTCCGCCAGGAGCGGACCGGCCTGCACATGGCCGATGCGATCTCGCGCGTGACGAGCGGCCGCAAGCTCGGCGTGTTCGCCATGCAGCACGGTCCCGGCACCGAGAACGCCTATGGCGGGATCGCCCAGGCCCATGGCGAATCGGTGCCGATCCTGGTGCTGCCGATGGGCTATGCGCGCCGGCTCGCCTGGGTGCACCCGAACTACAACGCCAGCCTGCAGATGCAGGGGATCACCAGGTCGGCCGAGCCCCTGACCTCGGCCCGGGAGATCCCGGCGGTGCTGCGCCGGGCCTTCCAGCGGCTCAGGGCCGGCCGCGGCGGGCCGGTGCTGGTCGAGATCCCGACCGACGTCTTCGCCGAGGATCTGGCCGAGCTCGCCTGGACCTCGCCCGAGCGGCTGCGCCTCGGCCCCGACCCCGAGGCCGTGCGGGCCGCGGCCGACCTCCTCCTGCGCGCGGAGCGGCCGGTCCTCTATGCCGGCCAGGGGGTGCACTGGGCCGAGGGCTGGGACGAGCTGCGACGGCTCGCCGAGCGGCTCGCGATCCCGGTCACGACGAGCCTGCAGGGCAAGAGCGCGTTCGACGAGACCCACCCGCTCGCCCTCGGCTCGGGCGGCCGGGCGATCCCGGAGACCGTGCACCACTTCCTCGAGCGCGCCGATCTGATCCTGGCCGTGGGCGCGAGCCTCACCGAGAGCAACTTCGCGGTCGCCATGCCCAAGGGCGTGCCGATCGTGCACGCCACGCTCGATCCGATGGACGTCAACAAGGACGTGGCCTGCGCGCTCGCAGTGCTGGGCGACGCCAAGCTCACCCTCGAGGCCCTCCTGGCCGAGGTCGAACGGCGCCAGGGCAGCCAGCCGCGCGATCCGGGCCCGGTCGCCCGCGAGATCGCCCGGGTGCGCGAGCGCTGGCTCGCGGCCTGGCTGCCCGAGCTCGGCTCGGACGCCGTGCCGCTCTCGCCCTACCGGGTGATCCGGGATCTCCTGGACACGGTCGAGGTCGGCCGGACGATCATCACCCACGATGCGGGCAGCCCCAGGGACCAGCTCTCGCCCTTCTGGACCTGCACGCGGCCCTTGACCTATCTCGGGTGGGGCAAGACCACCCAGCTCGGCTACGGGCTCGGCCTCGCCATGGGCGCCAAGCTCGCCCGGCCCGACCATCTCTGCATCAACGTCTGGGGCGATGCCGCGATCGGCTTCACCGGCATGGACCTCGAGACGGCGGTGCGCGAGCGGATCCCGATCCTCTCGATCCTCTTCAACAATTTCTGCATGGCGATCGAGCTCAAGGTGATGCCGGAATCGACCCGGCTCTACCGGGCGACCGACATCTCGGGCGACTATGCGGCGATGATGCGGGCCTTCGGCGGCCACGGCGAGCGCGTCGAGCGGCCCGAGGAGATCGTGCCCGCGATCCGCCGCGGCATCGCCGCCACCGAGGCCGGCACGCCGGCGCTGATCGAGTTCATCACCGCCAAGGAGGAGCGGATCTCGAGTTTCAAGGCCGGCTGAGCGCGCGCCGGCGCCCGGCCGCGGCGCGCAGCCGGGCCAGGTCCTCGCCGAGCAGCGGCCGCTCGGGCAGGGTCACCACGGCCTCCTTGATCTGGCCCTTCTGCCAGTAGCGGAAGCGGACCGTCTGGCCGACCTCGAGCCCGGCCACGATCCGGCGCGCGGTCGGGGCGTCGCCGACCGGCACGCCGTCGACCTCGAGGATGACCTCGCCGCCGAGCAGCACCTCGCGCTCGCCGATGCGCACCGGCAGGAGCCCGCCCTCGAGGCCGATCGCCGCGGCCGGGCTGCCGGGCTCGACGGTCTCGACCAGGAAACCCTTCAGCTCGGGCCCGCCGATGGCGCCCAGGAGCCGCGGGTCGATCGCCTGGCCGAACAGGCCGTGCCAGGGGCGGATCACCCGGCCGTGCGCGCGCAGCGAGGGCAGGGCCGCCGCGACCGCGTCGATCGGGACCGCGAAGCCGATGTTCTCGGCCTCGGCGAGCATGCCCGTGGCGATCCCCAGGATCAGGCCGCAGGCATCGACCAGCGGGCCGCCGGAGCTGCCCGGGTTGACCGCGGCGTCGGTCTGGATGAAGGGCGCGAGCCAGCTCGTCGTGGTCACCGGCACGACCCGCTCGAGCGCCGAGACGATGCCGCGCGTGGCGGTGCCGCCGAGCCCGAGGGGGCTGCCGATCGCCAGCACCTCGTCGCCCACCTCGGCCGCCGCCGAGGAGCCCAGGGTCGCGGCCACGAGCCCCTCGGGCGGGCCGGCCAGCCGCAGCAGCGCCAGATCCAGGACCGGGTCGATCCCGACCTGCTCGGCCGGCACGGTCCGCTCGCCGTCGAGGCTCACCAGCACCACCCGCGCCTCGGCCACGACGTGGGCGTTGGTCAGCACCTCGCCCGAGGGATCGACCACGAGGCCCGAGCCGTGGCCGAAGCTCACCCGCTCGCGCGGCGCGAAGGGGTCGACCGCGATCGCGGTGACCGCGACCACGCTCGGCCGCACCACCTTGACGATCTCGGGCCACGGCCGGGCGCAGGGTGGGCCGCTGCGCGCCTCCGCGGGCCCGCCCGCCGCGAGCAGCGCCAGGAGCCCCACGAGGGGCCCGACGCGCGACGCGACGGCACCCGGCCTCATGCCCCGGGCCCCTGGCCGGCCACCGCGGCGCTCCGCCGGCGCAGCAGATCGGCGCGGCCGAGGAAGCCCGGTGCCAGGCTCACCCCCAGCCCGGCGCCCTCGGGAAAGCCGATCGTGCCCCCCTCGGGCTCGGGCAGGCCTTCGACGACCAGGCGGTACCAGCCGCGGCTGTAGGCGCGCACGGTCTCGCAGATCAGCCCGTGCGGCTGGGCGGCCAGGAGCTGCAGGTTGACCGCCAGCATCACGGGTCCGACGCAGTCGTGCGGGGCGATCGGCCGGTCGAAGGCGCGGGCCAGGGCGGCCACGTCGAGCGCCTCGGACGGTCCGCCCATCCAGCCGACGTCGAAATGCGCATGGTCGACCACGCCCAGGGCGAAGGCCTCGCGGAACCAGTGGCTGGTGCCGTGGTTCTCGCTGCCCGCCACCGGCAGCGCCACCGCCTCGCGGAAGCGGCGCAGATCGTCGAGGCGGTGCATGGCGATCGGATCCTCGATCCAGAAGATCCCGTAGGGCTCGAGCGCGCGGCCGATGGCGACCGCCGCGGGCAGCCGCCAGAGCCCGTGGCATTCGATCATGATGTCGATCGCGGCCCCGAGCGCCTCGCGGATCGCGCGGATCGGCGCGAGCCCCGCCTCGAGCTCGGCCGGGCCGATCGCGTTGCCGCCCGTGGCCTTGGCGAAGCGGTCGAACGGCCAGATCTTCATGGCCGTCACACCTTCGGCCAGGAGCGAGCGCGCGAGGCCCACGGGATCGTCGAGCTGGGCCTGGAGATCGTCGAGCGCGCCCACGGGCGCGGCCCCGGGCTCGGCCAGCCGGGCGACCCAGCCGCGGATGGCGGCGGTGTTGTAGCCGGGCCCGGCGCAGGTGTTGTAGACCCGGATCCGCTCGCGCACCGGGCCGCCCCACAGGCGATGCAGCGGCACGCCCAGGCTCTGCGCGAGGAGGTCCCAGAGCGCCATGTCGACCGCGGCGTCGCCTCTGAGCTCGACCGAGCGCGAGGGCGTGCCCATGAAGCGGTTGGCGATCACCCGGCCGATCCGCTCGCGATGCGCCGCCACCGGCCGCGGGTCCCGGCCGAGGAGCTCGGGCGCGAGGGTCTCGTGCAGATAGGCCTCGGTCGCTTCCGCGTTGCGGAACGCCTCGCCGAGCCCGACCGGCCCGGCATCGGTCTCGAGCCGGAGCCAGAGCAGGTTGGCGAAGGCCGGGGTGCGCAGCGTCTCGAGGGCGGTGATGCGCACGGCTCAGGCCGCCCGCTCGTGCCGGTCGAGCCCGGCCTCGGCCGCGACCAGGGCCCGCGCCGCGGCCGCGATCTCGGGCTCGAGCGCCGGCTCGCAGGTCGAGAGCATGGGCAGGATCGGGCCGGTCAGGGCGAGGCCCGCGAGCCGCACCGCGTCGTGCAGCACCCGCACGAGCCCGAAACGCTCGCGCAGGCCCTCGAGTGCTCGGATCGGCGGCAGGAGCCGCTCGAGCGCCGCCCGGTCGGCGCGCCGCAGCGCCTCGAGCACGCGCCCCGAGAGCCGGGGTGCGAGGCACACGCAGCCCGAGGTGAAGCCCGCGAGCCCGTGCTCGAGGAGGTGCGGCACGGCCAGGAGCTCGCCCGAGCCCGAGAGGATCCGCTCCGCCCCGATCGCCGCCACGAGCGCGTCGAGATAGGCGTCGCGGCCCCGCTCCGGCATCGGCATGCCGTACTTGACGGCCAGGACCGCGCCCGTCTCGACCAGCCGGGAAAGGCCGTCGGGATCGAGATAGCCGCGCTGGCGGATATAGGCCACGAGCGGGCGGCCGGCGCGCTCGGCGGCCTCGGCCAGGGCCAGGGCCACGCCCGCGGGCGTGGTGTGGGCCGGCATCGGCAGGGCCATCGCGGTCGGGAAGCGGGTTCGGGCGAGGATCGCGGCCTGGTCGACGAGCCGGCCCCAGTCGGGGCCGAGCGAGGGGACGACGAGCGTGCCGGGTGCGGCGGTCTCCTCGGCCATCTCGAGGAGCTCGGCGTAGCGCGAGACCGGCCAGTGCTGGAGCTGGGCGTTGCCGCCCCAGAGGATGGTGCGCACGCCCCCGGCCTCGACCCGGGCCACGAGGCGGCGTGCCTCGGCCGCGACGATCGCCCGCCCGGCGTCGAGCGGCAGCGGCGGCACCGCCACGACCGTGGCGGCGAGCTCGGCGGGCGTGACGGCTGCGGTCCACACGGCAAGGCCTCCCCGATGCCTCGATCCGCGAGCCTAGCGCCTCGGGCACCGGCACGGAACGCGCACCGCCGCTTGCCTGGGACGCGCCGAGCCCGCAAACAGGCCCGGAGGCCGCGGCACCGTGCGGCCGCGGGGAGGTGGCGATGCGGTCGGTGGCCCTGGCGAGCGGGCTCGCCCTCGTGGCGGTGATGGTGGCGGGCCTCGGCCCTGTGGTCCGGGCGGCCGAGCCCCGGGCGCTCGCCCCGGCGAGCCCGCAGCCGGAGGCGGCGCGGCTGCGCCCCGGGCTCGCCGTCACCTACGCCTATCCGGCGGACGTGCAGTGGCTGTCCGACGCCGAGGGGGCGCTCCGCTTCGGGACCGAGGCCGGCCCGCCGCTCGTGGGCTTCGACTATGTCGACACCGCCCCGGGCGAGAAGGCCTTGACCTCCAGGCGCGCCGAGCAGGTGGCGGCGCGCATCGAGGGCTATGTGCGGTTCGACCGGGCGGGGGTCTGGCGGCTCGGCTTCCGCTCGAACGACGGCCTCAAGGTCGCGCTCGGCGGCGAGCAGGTCTACGTGCACGACGGCCGGCACGGCTGCGAGAGCAAGGGCTGGGAGGCGGTGCGCGTGCCCGAGCCGGGCTGGTATCGGCTCGAGGCGGTCTGGTTCCAGCGCCTGTCGACCTCCTGCCTCTTGCTCGAGTGGCAGGACCCGGACGGCCGGAAGGCCTGGGCCCCGAACGAGGCCTTCGCCCACCTGCCGCGCTGAGCGGGGGCGGGGGCGCGGCGCCCGGGCGGAGCGGGCGCCGCGGCCGGGCTCAGCCCTCGAGCCGGTCGTAGATCGCCTTGATCTTGCCGGCCACCTTCTTGACCGCCTCCTCCGCCGGCACGTTCTCGAGCAGCACGGTCTGCAGCGCCTCCGGGATGACGTGGGTCGCCAGGATCTCGCCCGAGGCGGCGGTCGGCGGGCCCTTGTAGGAGACCGGCACCCCGGTCTCGGCGATCTTGATGAACTCCTTGAACTCCGGGCGCGAGGTCCACCAGGGGTCGTTGAACAGGTCCGGGTAGACCGGGACGAAGCGGCCGTTGGTGTTGGTGATGACCTCGTTGTAGCGCTTGGGCGTCATCATGTAGGCGGCCAGCCCCATCGACAGCTCGGGCGTGGGCGTGTGGCGGAACAGCCCGATCGACCAGGTGTCGATCTGGTTGATGGCGCCGGCCGGGCCGGCCGGCACGCTGTACAGCCCGGTCCGCTTCATCAGGTCCTGGTCCTTGTCGGCCAGGTAGGCGTAGACCGACGCCGGGTTGTTGATGAACGCCACCTGCTTGGACTGGTACATCTGGTTGTTCCAGGCGGTGTCGGCGTTCGAGACCACGCCCTTCGGGATGATCCGGTGCTTGTTGTACATGTCGTTGATGAACTTGAAGCCGGCGACGTTGCCGGGATTGTCGAACGCCGGCTTGCCCTTGTCGTCGACCGTGTAGCCGCCGAAGCACCAGCAGAGCTGCATGATGTTGTCGGTGGCATCGGCGGTCAGGCCGAGGTCCATGCCGAAGCCGTAGAACGGCGGCTTCTGCACCTTCTTGCAGGTCTCGACGAACTCGTCCCAGGTCTTGGGATAGGCGAGCTTGTGCTCGGCCAGGACGTCGTTGCGGACGTGCATCGGCCAGGGGTTGATGGCGAACGGCACGCCCCAATACTTGCCGCCGTAGGAGACGGCCAGGAGCGAGGCCGGGTAGAGCCCGCCCTGCTCGGCCTTCATCTTCTCCACCACCGAGCTGACGTCGAGCATGTGGCCCTGCTTGCGGTAGAGCTGCACGTAGCTCTCGTAGAGCCGCACGACGTCGGGCGGGTTGCCGGTCTCGAGCGCGGCATTGAGGCGCGGGATCAGATCGGCGTTGGCGACGTTGACGAAGCCGACCTCGCCGTCCTTGAGGCCGGCCTGCTTCCTGAACTCCTCGAAGTGGGTGCGCGCCGCCTCGTCGGCCTTGGGGGTGAAGGTCGGCAGGTGCCAGTAGACGAGCTTCTGCTGGCGCTGCGCCCAGGCGGGCACCGGGCGCACCAGCATCGGTGCGGCCAAGGCACCGCCGGCGAGGGCGGTGCGCGCGAGCAGCTCGCGTCGTCTCAAGGTCCAGCGGGTCATCGAAGCCTCCCTCGGTGGATCAGCCCTTGACCGCCCCCAGCGTCAGCCCGGTCACGAGCCAGCGCTGGAAGACGAAGTAGACGAGCAGCGGCGGGAGCGCGGTCAGCACGGTCGAGCCCATGATCGGCCCCCAGAAGAACACGTCCTCGACGATGAAGGCGGTGAGCCCGGTCGGGATCGTGCGCACGTGCGGGTCGGAGTTGAACACGATCGCGAACAGGAACTCGTTCCAGGAGAGCGTGAAGGCGAAGAACGCCACCACCGCGAGCGCCGGCAGCGAGACCGGCAGGACGATCCGGAACAGCACGCCGACCCGGGTGCAGCCGTCGACCAGTGCCGCCTCCTCGAGCTCGACCGGGATCGACAGGAAGAAGCCGGTCAACAGCCAGGTGCAGAACGGCACGGTGAAGCCCAGATGCGCGATCGACAGGCCGAACAGCGAGTTGACGAGCCCGGTCGCCACGAAGATGGCGAACAGCGGGATGAACAGGAGCGAGGGCGGCACCAGGTAGGTGTAGACGAAGGCGCGGGCGATCAGCATCCGGCCCGGAAAGCGCAGGCGGGCGATCGCGTAGGCCGCGAGCGAGGCGGCGAGCACGGTGGCGGCGGTGACCATGAGCGCCACGACCATGCTGTTGCGGAAGAACAGGAGATAGTCGGTCTTGAAGAGCAGGATCCGGTAGCTCTCGAGGGTCGGCCGGGCCGGCCAGAGCGGCACCGGCACGCCGTAGATCTCGTCGTGCTCCTTCAAGGAGACCGACAGCATCCAGAAGAACGGCATCAAGGTCCAAACCAGGAACAGCAGGAGGGCGGCGTTGCCGATCCAGCGCCACAGCCGATCCTCGGCCTGGATGGTGCGCGGCGTCACTGGCGGAACCGCTCGGCGAGCATGCGCCGCGAGAGGAAGAGGATGAGCACCGCCAGGGCCGGGAAGAGCACCATGTTGGCGGCCGAGCCGATCCCGAGCCGGCTCGCGGCCAAGGCGTACTTGTAGGCCACGGTCGGGATGATCTGGGTCGAGTTGGCCGGCCCGCCATTGGTCAGGATCAGGACGATCACGACGTTGGTCGAGGTCCAGATCGCCGAGAGCATGACCACGACCGTGAACACCCGGCGCATCGAGGGGATCGTGACGTACCAGAACTCCTGGAGCCGCGAGGCGCCGTCGATCCGCGCCGCCTCGTAGAGCTCCTTTGGGATCGCCTTGAGGCCGGCCAGAAAGCTCATCGTGTAGAAGGGTGTGCCGCTCCACACCACCACCGCCACGACCGAGTACATCGCGATCGAGCGGTCGCCGAGCCAGGAGATCGGCTCGGGCAGCTCGACCACCCGCATCACGAGCGCGTTCAGCAGGCCGCTGAAGTCGTGGTACATCCACCGCCAGGTCAAGGCCGCCACGATCGTCGGCACCGCCCAGGGCACGAACAGGATCGTCTTGAACAGGGCGTTGAACCGGCGGTCCTGCGCCAAGACGAGTGCCATGGCGAGGCCGAGCACGAACTTGATGCCGACGCCGAGGGCGGTGTAGACGGCGGTGTTGCGCAGCACCTGCAGGAAGCGCAGGTCGGAGAACAGCTCGCGGTAGTTGCCGAGGCCGATCCAGCGCGCCGGGGCGCCGGCCATCTTGTCGTGGAAGCTGATCCAGATCGCATCCACGAACGGGTAGACGACGACGAAGCCCAGGATCGTCACCGCCGGGGCCAGGAACAGCGCCGCCACCGCGCGCTGATCGTGCAGCAGCCGGGCGGCGAGCCCGACCGTGCTCGACCGGCCCGCGCCGACCCGCTCGCCGCGGACCGCGACGCTCATCCGGGCGCCCGCCACGCCGGCGAGACGGCCGCCCGGACCTCGTCCATGCCCGGTTTCACGCCGAGCCTCCCCCTGCGGCCGGGTGCACGCCCGGCCCGGGGATCAGCTAGGCACAGGGCGGCGCCCCTGGCAACCCGATCCGGGCCGGGCCGGCTCAGCCCGGCACGAGCTGGACCTTCATCGCCCGCCGCCGGTCGGAGGCGAGCTCGAAGGCCTCGGGCGCGCGGGCGAGCGGCAGGACCTCGGTCAGGAGGGGCCGGACGTCGACCCGACGAGCTGCGATCGCCTCGACCGCCCAGTCGAACTCCTCCCAGAAGCGGAAGGTGCCGACGAGGTCGAGCTCCTTGGCCACGATCTGGTCGAAGGGGACCGGGTGCATGCCCTTGGGCAGGACGCCGAACTGCACGTAGGTGCCGCCGCGACGGGTGGCCCTGAGCCCGTCGATCGCGGCCTTGGGCGAGCCCGCCGCCTCGACCACCACGTCGACCCGCCCGCCGCCCTCCTGCAGCCGGTCGAGGGGGCTGCGGTCGGCGGCCAGATCGACCACCCGGTCGGCGCCCATGGCCCGGGCCTTCTCGAGGGTCGCGGGCACGAGGTCGCAGGCGGTGATCTCGGCGGCGCCGGCGAGCCGGGCGGCGGCGATCGTCAGGCAGCCGATCGGACCGCAGCCGAGCACGAGCACGCGGCGGCCGAGCACGCTGCCGGCGCGGCGGACGGCGTGCAGGCAGCAGGCCAAGGGCTCGGACATGGCGGCCTCGTTGAGCGAGAGGCCGTCGGGCACCGGCCGGCACTGCTCGGCGCGGACCGTAACGAGATCCTGGAAGAAGCCCTGGACGTGCGGGAAGGTGCGCGAGCTGCCGGCGAAGCGGATGTCCGGGGCCAAGTGCGCGCGGGCCCCCAGATCGAAGCTCACCCCCGGGCAGGGCCAGGTCGGGTTGACGGCGACCGGCGTGCCGACCGCGAGGCCCTTGGCGGCCGGGCCCAGCTCGACCACCGTGCCGGCCATCTCGTGGCCGAGCACGAGCGGCTCGCGCACCGGGAAGTCGCCGATCCCGCCCTCGTGATAATAGTGCAGGTCGCTGCCGCAGATGCCGCCGGCACCGAGCTTCACCCGCACCTCGTGCGGGCCGAGCGGGCCCGGCTCGCGCTCCTCGACCCGCAGATCGTGCGCGGCGTGGACGACGACGGCGTGCATGGCTCCTCCCCGATCGGCCGGGGCCCTTGATAGCGCCGCGCCGGGCGCGCGGGAACGGCGCCGGCCGAGGGCCGGCCCTGCGGGCGGCGGCGCCCGGCTCAGCCGGCGGGCAGGGCGAAGCCCGCGCGCACCTCCGTGGGGCCGAGCTCCTCGGTGCCGAGGACGAGCACGAGCACGCTGCCCGCGGGGCCGCCCGCGGCCGCCCCGAGATCGAGCCGGAGCCCGCCGCCCGAGGCGGTGACGAACGGGTCGGCGGCGTCGATCCGGCCGTCGTCGTCGCCATCGAGGCGCGCGAAGTCCAGCCCGAGCAGCGCCACGTCGAGGGCGTCGGTGCCGCGCTCGAGGTCGAGGATCCGGGTGAGCCCAGGGGCCGGGCCGAGGACGAAGAGGTCGGCGCCGTCGCCGCCCAGGAGATCGTCGTCGCCGCCCCCGCCAAAGAGGAGATCGTCACCCGCCTCGCCCGCGAGCCGGTCGCGTCCCGGGCTCGCGGTCGCGTCCACGAACAGCGCGTCGCCGAAGAGCTGGTCGGGGCCCTCGCCGCCCAGGAGCGTGTCGGCGCCGCCGCGCGCGCCCTCGCGCAGCTCGCGGCCGTCGCCGTAGAGGAGGTCGGCGCCGGCGCCGCCCTGGAGCCGGTCGGCGCCGCCGCGGGCCCGCTCCCAGACGACCGCGGCGTCGCCCAGGAGGGTGTCCTTGCCCTCCCCGCCGTCGAGCAGGTCGCGGCCGCCGCGCACGCTGCCGCCGAGCACCTCGGCGTCGCCGAAGATCAGGTCGTCGCCGCCCTGGCCCAGGACCAGATCGTTGGCCGAGCGGCCGAAGCCGGCCGAGCCCGAGCGGTCGGCATAGACCCAGTCGGTGCCGTCGCCGGCCTCGATCCGGTCGTTGCCGAGCCGCCCGGTGATCACGTCCTCGCCGTCGCCGGGCGTGCCCTGGACGCCGCGCGAGGTCGCGAGCGGGTCGATCCGGTCGGCGCGATCGGTGCCGTCGACGGTCGCCAAGCGCCCCTCCCCCGGCCGTCCCCGCCGCCTGCGAGCAGAGCAGGCGAGACCCGCTGCGCAAGCCGGATCGCGCGGCGGTCACATCCGCGTACGAGCGTCGAAGGGGCGGATCAGGCGGCGGCGGTGTCGCCGAGCGCCTCGCGCAGGCGCTGCTCCTGGGCGTCGCTGAGCGAGGTCTTGAGCACGCGGCCCTTGAACTCGGACAGCCGCGGCAGGACCTTGTCGCCGGTCACCTTCTGCACGAGCAGGAACAGGGCCGAGGAGTTCGGCTGGATGGTGCCGCCGAGCTCCTTGATGAAGCCGTCGTCGATGCCGTAGTCGGTGAGCTTGCCGGCGAGCGCGCCCGAGGCGGCGCCGACGCCGGCGCCGATCGCCATCCCGGCCAGGGGGTTGAGGAACAGCAGGCCGATCAGGCCGCCCCAGAGGACGCCCGAGGCGGCCCCGCTCGTGGCGCCCAGGCGGGTCAGCGGCACCGCCTGCTTGAGCTGGATGTCGCCCTCGGCCGGGCGGATCACCACGCAGGCGTCCTTGAGCTCGATCAGATGCTCCTTCTGCATGGCGGTGAGCGCGGCCAGCGCCCGGTCGGCGGTGGTCGGGTCGTCGAAGGCGACGCAGATCAGATCGGCCATGGTTCCCTCCCGGTTCGACACCGGCTCGGAGCCGGCGATCGTCCAGCCTCTAGCCCGCCGGGCGGGCCGACGCCAGCCCGCTCAGCCGCCGACCTTGGCCAGCACCTCGGCCTTCAAGAAGCGCTCGATCACCGCCATGAACAGGAGCGAGGGCACGAGCAGGATCAGGGCGGTGATCGCCGCGATCTGGTAGTTGCCGCCGAGCGAGGCGTTGAACATCAGCAGCGGCAGGGTCAGCACGTCCGGCACGCCCACGAAATAGGTGCCGGTGAACTCGTCCAGGGATTCGAGGAAGACGAAGATCGAGGCGGCGAGGATGCCCGGGGCGGCGAGCGGCAGGGTGACGCTCGTGAAGGTGCGCCAGGGCCCGGCACCGAGGTTGCGCGCCGCCTCCTCGAGGGTCCGGTCGACCGCGGCGAAGGCGGCCGAGGTGATCCAGACCGCGAAGACCAGCCCGTGCAGGGTGTGCACGAGCACGACGCCGGGGATCGTGCCGGCGAGCCCCCACCAGTAGAACATCCGCGCGACGTTGATGTAGACGGGCAGGTTGGGGAAGGCCTGCGGCAGGAGGAAGACCAGGAGGACCAGCGCGCGGCCGGGCAGCCGCAGGCGGGCGAGCGCCCAGCCGGCCGGGAGTGCCACCAGGGCGCAGGCGGCGACGGTGGCGAGCGCGATCGCGACGCTGGTCCAAAGCGCCGCGGTGGCGCCGCCGCGCGGCGAGAACACCCGCGCCCAGAAGGCGAAACCGAACTGGCTCGGCAGCCGGTTCGGGAAGTACCAGCGCTCGGCCACCGCCCAGAGTGCCAGGTTGACCAGCGGCCCGAGGATCACGAAGGCGAGCACGCCCAGGACGAGGCCGGTCAGGAGCCGGGCGAGGAGGAGCCGGCGCGGCCCGCTCATCCGCGGGTCCGCTGCGCGAGGCTCAGCCGCAGATAGAGCCAGGCGGCGAAGCCGGCCATGGCGCAGGACAGGAAGCCGAGCGCGTTGGCGACCCCGTAGTCGCCGTGCGCGGTGATGCGGAACGCCATGTCGACGGTGATGAGCGTGGGCGAGCCGGCGTTCAGCATCACCGGCACGGACAGCACCGAGAGCATGGTGACGAAGGACAGCACGAGGCCCACGAGCAGGGTCGGGCGGACCAGGGGCACCAGGATCTCGAGCAGGATGCGCGGCCGCGAGGCGCCGCAGTTGCGGGCCGCCTCGATCAACCCGCGGTCGAGCGCCGCCATCGCCCCGGCGACCATCAGGGCCACGAACGGGGTCTGCTTCCAGACGAAGGTGGCGAGCACGCCGCGCCAGTCGAGGAAGGACTGCGCCTGCAGCGGTCCGATCAGCCCGAGGCTGACGAGCGCGTGGTTCATGAGCCCGTTCTTGGCGAGGAACGAGTTCATGGTCTGCGCCGCGACGACGAAGGGCACGAACAGCGGCAGGCGGTAGAGCCAGCGCAGCACCGCGAGGCTCGCCGGATGGTCGCCCAGGGTGAGCCAGCCGCCGATCAGCACCGCGAACAGGCCGGTCAGGAGGGTGGCGGCGCCGACCAGGGCGGCGGTGAAGACGAGGTCGCTGCGGTAGAGGTCGAGCGCCTTGGCGAAGTTGCCGGTCGACCAGGAGCCGTCGCGCAGCTGGAACGCGGTGACCAGGGACAGGCCGAGCGGCAGGACGAAGAACAGGACCACGACGAGGAGGGCCGGGGCCACGAGCACGAGCCCCGGCCAGTCCCGTCGCGGCGTCGCCTCAGTTGGCGACGGTACGCTCATAGGCCTCGAGAATGTCGCTGAAGTACTGGTTCAGCGGGAACGGCCGCCCCTTCGCGGCCAGGTCCTCGGGCTTCACGTCGGTGAACAGCTTGGCCCAGGTCTTCTCGTCGAGCTTGGCGCGCACGTGCTGGGCGTCGATGCCCGGATACCAGTTGAAGCGCTTGACGATGCCCTCGGCCTGGATCTCGGGGCTGGTGGCGAATTCGATGAACTTCTTGGCGACGTCGGCGTTCGCGGCCTTGGCCGGCAGGACGTAGTACATCGGCTGGCCCGGCAGGCCCGGCCCGATCAGCGTCAGCCGCAGGTCCGGGCTGAGCTTGCCGTCCGCCTGCCAAGTGTAGAACATGTCGACCCAGACCGGGCCCATGGCGATCTCGCCGCGGTTCAAGGCATCCAGCGTGCCGGCGTTGCCCGGGGTCAGGGTCACCGATCGGTTGAACTCCTTGAGGCCGGACAGCGCCTTCTCGATGTCGGCCTTCAGGGCGGCATCGTAGGGCCCCTTCTCGAGCTTGTCGCCGAGCCCGCTCATGGCGGCGGCCCAGCCCATGACGAAGCCGACCCCGGACATGCCGCCCTTGATGCCGTTGTAGCCGAACTGCTTGGGGTTCTTCTTCACCCATTCGGCGAGCTCGGCGTAGGTCCGGGGCGGGTTCGGGACGAGCGCCGGGTTGTAGGCGAGCGCGATCTGGCTGTGGAACATCGGCAGGACGTAGCCGCCGACCGCCTGGCCGAGCGCGTTCTCGGCGGTGTCGCGGGTCACGAGCCGGCCGCTCGCGACCTCCTCGCGGTAGCGGGCGAGGAGGCTCTCCTTGACCATCTGGCCGGCCATGCGCTGGTGCACGACCGCGACGTCGACGTCCCAGGCGGCGACACCCGCCTTGGCCTGGGCGTCGAGCTTCTCGTAGATCTTCTGCGAGCCGGCGTCGCCCGGGCCGGTGCCGGCCGCCCGCACCTTGACGCCGGGGACGAGCTTCTCGAAGCGCGGGCCGAGGAAGTCGTTGACGTAGTCGACCATGTTCTGGTCGCCCGCGGTCACCACGTTCAAGGTGGTCTCGGCCGCGGCCGGCAGGGCCCGGCCGATCACGAGCGCGGCACTCGCCGCGAGCAGGGTGCGTCGCTCCATCCTCGCCGTCTCCTCTTGCGGACGCGGGACCGGCGACCCCGTGTCGCCGGTCGGGAACAGGTGCAGTGCCGCGGCCGGGACCGCCACGCCGACCGCCGTGCCGGGCGCCATCCGCCCGGGATGGTCGACCAGGAGGCCGTTGCCCTCGAGCCGGACGGTGTGGCGCCAGAGATCGCCCAGATAGGCCGCCTCCTCGACCACGCCCTGCAGCACGAGCGTGGCCGGCGGCGTCTCCTCGGGGCCGACCAGCCGGGCGGCGGCGCTGCGGAACTGGCCCTGCATGCGGGCGGTGGCCGGGCCCGCGAGGTGCGGGCCGTCCGCGCCGAGCGGCAGGCGCGCCGCCGCGGCGGCCCCGCCGGCGCGGACCACGAGCCCGCCCGGGTCGCGCTCGAGGGTGAGCAGGACGCGGTTGTCGGCGCCCATGAAGGCCGCCACGAACGGGCTCGCCGGTCGGTGCCAGAGGCCCTCGGGGGTATCCAGCTGGACGATCCGGCCCTTGTCCATGACCGCGATCCGGTCGGCCATCACCATGGCCTCCTCGCGGTCGTGGGTGACGTGCAGCGCGGTGATGCCGAGCCGGCGCTGGAGCGAGCGGATCTCGTGGCGCAGCTCGTGGCGGATCCGCGCATCGAGGTTCGAGAGCGGCTCGTCCAGGAGCAGGAGCCGCGGCTCGACCGCGAGCGCGCGCCCGAGCGCCACCCGCTGGCGCTGGCCGCCCGAGAGCTCGGTGACGTTGCGCGCACCGAGCCCCCCGAGGCCGAGCAGGCGCAGCATCTCCTCGACCCGGGCGGCGATCTGCGCCTTCGGGCGGCCGCGCACCTTGAGGCCGTAGCCGATGTTCTGCGCCGCGGTCATGTGCGGCCAGAGCGCGTAGGACTGGAACACGAGCGCGGTGTCGCGCCGCTCGGGCGGCAGGTCCTGGAGGTCGCGGCCGTCGACCGCGATCCGCCCGGCCACCACCGGCGCGAAGCCGCAGACCGCGCGCAGGAGCGTGGTCTTGCCGCAGCCCGAGGCGCCCAACAGCGCCACGAGCTCGCCGCGCGCCACGGCGAGGTCGAGCCGCTCGAGCACGGGCGTCGGCCCGAACGCCACCGTCAGACCCTCGATCGCCAGATAGGTCGACATGCCCCCGCCCCGGTCGCCGGCCGGGCTAGGCCTTCATCATGACGGGCCGGTGACGGTCCGGGAAGGTGGCGGCGGGCGGCTCAGCCGCGCGCCGCCCCGGCGAGCGCGCCCTCGAGGTCGGCCAACAGGTCGCCCGGGTCCTCGAGCCCGACCGAGAGGCGCAGGAGGCCGGGCGGAGCCGGGGTGTCCGGGCCCTCGATCGAGGCGCGGTGCTCGATCAGGCTCTCGACCCCACCGAGCGAGGTCGCCCGCTTCCAGAGCTCGACCCGGGCGGCGGTGGCGATCGCGACCTCCGCACCGCCCCGCACCAGGATCGACAGCATGCCGCCGAAGCCGCCCTGCAACTGCCGGGCGGCGAGCGTGTGGCCCTTGTGGGTCGGCAGGCCCGGATAGAGCACCCGCTCGACCGCCGGGTGCCGCTCGAGGGCCGCCGCCAGGTGCATGGCGCCGCCGCACTGGGCGCGCAGCCGCACCGCGAGCGTGCGCAGGCCGCGCAGCAGGAGCCAGGCCTCGAACGCGCCCAGGATGGCACCCTCGTCGTGGCGGAGCGTGCGCAGCCGCTGCCAGAGCCCGTCCTCGGCCGCCGCGACGATCACCCCGCCCAACAGATCGCTGTGGCCGTTCAGATACTTGGTGGCGCTGTGCACGACCAGGTCGGCACCGAGCCCGAGCGGCCGGGTCAGGAGCGGGGTCGGCACGGTGTTGTCGACCGCGAGCCGCGCGCCGGCGGCCCGCGCGATCGCGGCGAGGGCCGGGAGATCGCTCACCACCCAGGTCGGATTGGCCGGGGTCTCGACCCAGAGGAGCGCGGTCCGGCCCGGCACCACCGCGGCGCGGACCGCGTCGAGATCGTCCATCGCCACGAGCTCGACCGCGAGCCGGCCGGCCGCGTGCTCGGCCAGGAGCCACTTGCGCAGCCCCCAATACATCACCGCCGGCGCCACCACCCGGGCGCCGGCCGGCAGGGCCCGGAAGACCGAGGTCGCCGCGGCCATGCCCGAGGCCAGGAGGAGGGCCGCCGCACCACCCTCGAGGCGGACCAGCAGATCCTCGACCCGGCGGACCGCCGGATTGGCGTCGCGGCCGTAGTCGAAGCCGCGCCGGTAGCGGTTGTCGGGGTCGCGCAGGAAGGTGGTGCTCGGCTGGAGCGCCGGCACGATGCCGCCGGTCGCCTCGTCGATCGGGCCGCCCGCCTGGGCCAGGAGCGTGGCCGGCGCCGCCCCCGCGGGCGCGCTCATCCCCCGGCCCCTTGCTCGGCCCCGTCGACCGCCTCGACCCGGACCGCGGCACCCGGCCGCACCACCCCGAGCGCCCGCACGTCGCCCAGGCTGCGGGCCCAGATGTTGACCGGGGCCACCAGCCGGCACTCGCTCCCGCGCGAGGCGGGCGTCCGGCCGAAGGCGATCGCGATCGCCCGACCCTCGACCCAGAAGGCGATCTCGCCGGGCTCGACGACCTCGCGCGCGTCGGGCTCGCGGGCGACCTCGACCGGGGTCGCGAAGTAGACCTCCTCGCCCCAGGTCGAGGCGCGCCCGACGATCGGCAGTGCCGCCAGGATCGCCCGCGCGGTCGGGGTGGCGAGCGGCTCGGCCTCGAGCACGACCGGGCCGATCCGGAAGCGGATGCGCGGCGGGCTCATCGGCGGACTCGTGGGCGGGCTCGTGGGCGGGCTCATGGCCGAGCGCATAGCGCGCCGGCGCCGGTCGGCAAAGCGTCCGGACGTCGGGCCGCGGGGGCTAGTCGGCGGCGGCCGCGCTCGGCTCGGGGCAGGGGAACAGGCGGGCGAGCGCGGTCAGGCTCACCGTGCCGACGGTGACGATCCGCGCGTAGCGCTCGAAGTCGCGCTGCTGCTCGGCGGCCCGGGCCAGGAGCGCATCCAGCGCCGGCTTGAGCTCGAGCACGGTCGGCGCGCGGTCGGCCGGTCCGCAGTAATAGGCCCGGCCGCGCGCCCGCGCCGCGGCGTTGGCGGCCTCGAGCCCGTCGAGCGTCCCGGCCAGGTAGACGATCGCGAAGTCCGGGCGGACGGCGCCCTCGCCGCGGCCGATCGCCAGATACTCGGCGATCGGCATGTCGGCGCGCGCCGGCCCGGCCGAAGCGAGCAGGGCCAGCGTGAGGCCGAGCCCGGCACGGCGGCTCATCCGGCCCGCCCCGGCCCGCCGGCCGCGGTCCGCCGCAGCGCCGCGAGCTCGCTGTCGAGTGCCGCGAGCGCCGCCGGGTCGGCCTCGAGCAGCGCACGCAGCTCGTCGAGCCGGCCGGTCGCGGCCGCGACCCGCACGAGTGCCGCCGGGTCCCTGGGGAAGGTCCGGGCGAGCTCGGTCCCCGCCCGCTCGCGCACGGGCTCGGCGAGCCACTCCCAGAGACCGAGCGCCAGGGCGGAGCGGGCGACCGCGACCTCGGGTGCCACCCGGCCGACCGCGTGCGAGGCCCGCAGCGCCAGGGCCGCACCGGCCAGATCAAGGAGCGCCGCGTCGACCTGGGCGAGCCGCAGCCAGGCGCCAGGGTCGGCCGGCGCCTCCTCGAGCGCGGCCTCGAGCCGGCGCCGCGCCTCGCTCAAGAGGCCGGTCGCGGCGGGCCCGGCCTCGCGCGCCGCGAGCCCCTGCAGGACATAGGCCAAGTCCTTCTGCAGGCGCGGCTCGGCCAGCCAGTCGAGCGCGGCGGCGGCGCCGCCGAGCGCGCGGCCGTAGCCCTCGGGCGTCAGTCGGCCGCCCTCGGCCAGCCGCTCGAGACCGGGACGCGCCGTGAGCTCGGCGAGCCGGCCGCCGGCCGCCGGCAGGGCCAGCGCGCAGAGCACGGCGCCGCCGAGCCCGACCGCGAGCACGAGCCCGCGGCGCGGCTCCACCTTCGGCACCTCGCGCCGGCCGGCCACCCGCGGGCGGCTCCGGCCCGGCGGATCAGCTGCCGCTCGCCACCTGCACCGCGAACTTCTTGAAGAGCACGCCGTTGGTGACGACCGCCGTGTAGCTCGAGTTGCCGTCGGTGATGTCGCCGCTGTCGAGGTCGATGCCGGTCGCGTTCTCGACCGCCACGACGAAGGCGCGGTTGTCGTCCCGATCGAAGGCGATCTGGCCCTCGACGTCCGCGGCCTGCGAGGTCGTGACCCCGCCGCTGGTCGAGCCCGTGACGCTGATCGGCTCGTCGGCCAGGGGGTTGGTCATGTTGGCGAAGGTCACCTGGAAGGACGGCAGGCCGCTCGAGGCCCGCTTCCTGCCCTTGCGCTTGGCCGAGCCCGAGCCGTCGTCGAGCTCCAGGATCAGGTTGACGAACTGCTTGTCGGCGAACGGCTTCTTGAGCGTGACCTGGAGCTCGCCGGTGTCCGCGTCGAAGCTGATCCCGTTCTTGGCGATCTTGGCGCCGCCCTTGCCCTTGACCACGTTGGCGATGCTGTAGATCTCGTCGAGCGCCGTGTAGTCCGTGATCTCGCCGCCCTCCACGGTCGGCGAGAGCAGCGTCGGCAGGAGGTTCTGGCTCAGATCGACGCGGAAGCTCGTGTCGCCGTCGACGCCGACGCCGACCATGCGGTCGAGCCCGGCGAAGGCGAACGGCCCGCTGCTCGAGAGATCGCCGGGCGTCAGGTCGCGATCGCTCTGGTTCTGGTTGGAGAGGCTCAGGATGCTCGCGAGCTCCGAGCGCGTCAGATTGCTGAAGTCGCCCTTCTTGAGCGCCCGCTCGACGTTCTTGAAGACCTGGGACTCGGCGTCCCGCTCGCTGGTCACCGCGTCGGCCGTGCCGGCGCTCAGCGTCTCGAACACCTCCGGCAGCCAGAGCACGTTGTCGGCGACGAAGGTCGAGTTCTTCTTGGCCGCCCA
Source organism: uncultured Geminicoccaceae bacterium (assembly GCA_964504655.1). GTDB lineage: Bacteria > Pseudomonadota > Alphaproteobacteria > Geminicoccales > Geminicoccaceae > JANXAZ01. The sequence goes on along the minus strand of CAZDFD010000056.1, from coordinate 7,070 downwards.
GGCGCCGGCTGGGCCGAGCAGCAGCCCGCAGAGCGCGGCCGAGGCCAGAAGCAGGGTCCGAGAGCGCATGCGACCTCTCCCTCGAAGCGAACGCATCTCACCTTCGATCGCCCGCAGGTTATCAGATCGGGCGCGATACGCAAGCTCGTAGAGGGCCGATGCTACCATTTGGTTAACGGCGTGCCGGATCGACCCGGCGGAGCGGCGGCTCAGCGGCCGTCGGTGGCGATCCGCTCGAGCGCCGCGGCGTCGACCAGCACGAGGTGCCCGGCCTCGGTCCGCACGAGCCCGGCCTCGCGCCACAGCGAGAGCTGGCGGTTCACGTTCTCGCGGGCGAGCCCGACATAGGCGCCGAGCTCGCGCTGGCTGAGCTTGAGCTCGATCCGCACGCCCGTGGCCACCCGCCGGCCGTGGTCGGCGGCGAGCCGCAGCAGCGCGCGTGCGATCCGTGGCGCCATGGCGCGCAGCCCGGCGTCCTCGACCATCTGCGTGGTCCGCCGCAGCCTCTGGCAGAGCACCCCGATGATCCGCAGCGCCACCTCCGGGTGGCCCTCGAGGAAGGCCAAGACGTCGCGGCGCTTGAGGGTCAGCAGCTCGGTCGGCTCGAGGGCGGTGGCATCGGCGCTGCGGGGCTTGCCGTCGAGCAGCGCCATCTCGCCGAACGACTGGCCGGGCTCGACATAGTTCAAGGCCGCCTCGCGGCCCTCGGGCGTGACGGTGCCGATCCGCACCCGCCCGCTCACGACGACCGCGAGGCTGTCGCCCGGATCGCCCTTCTGGAAGATGAGCTGGCCCGCGGCGAGCTTGACCGTGCTGCCGAAGGCGGCCAGCCGGTCGATCTCCGCCTCGGTCAGCGAGCCGAAGAAGTCGCTGTCGGCGAGCGCCTCGCGGACCCGCTCGAGCCTCTCCAAGGGACCTCCTCCCGGGCGCCCGTCCCGGCCGGAGGGGCGCACCTCGCGGGGCTCAGGGTACCAACACCGCGGCCCCCTGCAACCGGCCGTGGCGCAGATCCTCGAGCGCCTGTTGCGCGCGCTCGAGCGGGAAGGCGCGGGTCTCGGTCGCGACCGGCACCACCGCCGCCACGGCCAGGAACTCGAGGCCGTCGGCGCGGGTCAGGTTGGCGACCGAGCGCACCACCCGCTCCTCCCAGAGGATCCGGTAGGGGAAGGAGGGGACGTCGCTCATGTGGATGCCGCCCAAGACCACGACCCCGCCCTTGTCGACGGCGCGGAGCGCGGCCGGCACGAGCGCGCCCACGGGCGCGAACACGATCGCGGCGTCCAGGACCTCGGGCGGCGGCTCGTCCGAGCCGCCCGCCCACGCGGCCCCGAGCCGCCGCGCGAAGTCCTGCGCCGCCCGATCGCCCGGCCGGGTGAAGGCGTAGACGCGCCGGCCCTGGTGGCGCGCCACCTGCGCCAGGATGTGGGCGGCGGCACCGAAGCCGTAGAGGCCGAGCCGCTCCCCGGCCCCGGCCAGGCGCAGGGCGCGCCAGCCGATCAGCCCGGCGCACAGCCAGGGCGCCTGGGCGACCGGATCGCCCGCCGGCAGGGGAAAGCAGAAGCGGGCGTCGGCGATGCAGGACTCGGCGTAGCCGCCGTTCCGGGTGTAGCCCGTGAACAGCGGCGCGTCGCACAGGTTCTCGCGCGCCGACCGGCAGAACCGGCAGACCCCGCAGGTCCGCCCGAGCCAGGGCACGCCCACCCGCTGGCCGGTGGCGAGGCCCTCGACCCCGGGCCCGAAGGCCGCGACCTCGCCCACGATCTCGTGGCCCGGGACGACCGGGAGCAGGGGCTCGGGGAGCTCGCCGTCGACCAGGTGCAGATCGGTCCGGCAGACCCCGCAGGCGAGCACCCGCACGAGCACCTCGCCCGGGCCCGGCTCGGGCACGGGCAACTCGGCCGGGCGCAGCGGACGCCCGGGCGCATCCAGGAGCATCGCGCGCATCCCCGCCATCGACGGCACCTCCGCTCCGCGTCCCGGCCTCCCCATATGCGCGCGAGCGCCACCGCCTGCGAGGCCGGCTTGACCCTGCCCTGGACGCTCGCCCTCCTCCTGGCCGGCCTCGGTCTGTCGGCCTTCTGCCTCTGGCACCAGCGCCGGCCGCGCGAGCTCGGCCAGGTGAGCCTGTTCCCCTCGACCCTGCTCCTGGGCGTGGGCGTCATCCTCGTGATCCTGGCGCTCGCCCATCTCGTGACGCTCACCACCGGCCACGCCCCGCCCGGCCGCGGTCCGCGCTTCTGAGCGGCCGCTGCCCGGCGCCTCGGCTCAGGCAGCGCAGAGCCGCGCGTCGGGCACGATCGTGGCCTTGACCGCGCGCATCGCATTGGCGGCGTCGATCGCCGCCTGCACGCCCGCCTCGTCGAACGGGAAGAGGGTCTGCATCGACCGCCAGGGATAGCGCTCGCGGGCCCGGTCGAGCATCCGGATGCCGAGCGGGATGTCGTTGGCGGTGAACGCCCAGGATCCGAGGATCGTCACGTCCTTGGTGCAGATCCGGTGCCAGTTGGTCGGGATCGGCCCGGCATCGGTGAACTGACCCATCTCGACGTAGCAGCCGCCGTCGCGCAAGAACTCGAGCCCCTCGGGCCCGGCCGAGGGGTGGCCCGAGCAGTCCATGACGAGATCCGCCCCGTAACCACCCACGAGCTCGCGCACCCGGGCGATCCGCTCCGCGGGCGTCGTGACCTCCTCGATGTTCAGCGTCGCCACGGCACCGAAGGCGCGGGCGAGCTCGAGCCGGGGCTTCTCGGGGGCGCCCACGGCGATCACCTTGCCCGCCCCCATCTCGTAGGCCGCGGCGATGGCGAGGATGCCGATCGGCCCCGTGCCCTGGATCACGACCGTGGCCCCCCAGGGAAAGCCGCCCGCCTTCTTCGCCCGCTCGAAGCCGCGGATGCAGGAGGTCAGGGGCTCGGAGAGCGAGCCCAGCAACAGCGGCATGTCGTCGGGCAGCTTGTAGATCTTGGTGCCGGGCAGCATCTCGAGGTCGACATAGACCATCTCGGCCCACCCGCCCCACAGATGCGGCGGCTTCTCGAAACCGAGATAGCGGCCGTAATAGACGGGGGTGAGGCATTTGTTGGCCTGCTCGGGGTAGCGCCGGCACCAGTCGCAGGCACCGCAGGGCATCAGGGGCGGCAGCATGACCTTGGAGCCGACCTCGAGCTCCTGGCCGGTCCAATCGGTTTCGAGCGCCGGCCCCTTCTCGACGATCACGCCCGCGAGCTCGTGGCCGAGGGTGAAGGGCCAGGGCAAGGGCTTCGGCCAGTGGCCCTTCAGGATGTGCAGGTCGGTGCCGCAGACCCCGCAGCAGCCGATCGCGACGAGCGCCGCCTTCTCCGGCACCCGCGGCCGCGGCACCCGGCGGATCACCGGCTTCGCCCCCGGCCCGTCGAAGGTCGCGACGCGGATCTCGCTCATGTCCCTTCCTCGGCTCGCGGCGCGGGCGATCCTGCGGCGGGGTTCGCGGCCGCGCAACCGCCGGGGCCGCGTCGCCACCGCCGGACCGGCGTGCCGGATCGCTCCCGAAGTCGCTTTGAGATTTTTCAAGTACGAGGCAAATTCAACGGCTAATTCCTACATCTTTCGTACAGCTGTGCCTAAGCCACAAGATCGGTTGACCCGGTGGTGTCGAGGGCCTTGCATCGCTAGGCGGACGCAATGTCGGCCGCGACTCCAAGGGAGGGAGCGATGAAGTCTTCACTGCTGGTGATGGCGTGCGTGCTCTTCGCCGGGATCGGCACGGCCGTGGCAGAGCCGGTCGTCCTCGACGAGGTGCAGCTCGAGGAGGTGACCGCCGCCGGCCGAGTCCCCTTCTTCGGCAACTGGAACATCGGCGTCGGCAACACCGGGTCGTACAACATCGGCATCTGGAACAGCGGCTTCGGCAACATCGGCGTCGGCAACTCGGG
>CAZDFD010000056.1:0-3059 GCA_964504655.1 uncultured Geminicoccaceae bacterium | reverse complement strand
ACAACATCGGCATCTGGAACAGCGGCTTCGGCAACATCGGCGTCGGCAACTCGGGGAACGGCAACATCGGCATCAACAACGGCTTCCCTGTCTTCTGCTGCGACGATACGTGAAGCCGGGCGTCTCGACGGGCCACGGGCGCCGGCCGCGAACCGGCCGAGGCCCGTGGCTCAGGCCGCCCGGCGGTGGGCGGCGAGGGCGACCTCGACCAGATCGGCCATGATCTGGTCGATCCGGTAGTCCTTGGGCGTGTAGACCCGGGCGACGCCGGCCGCGAGCAGGCGGCGCTCGTCCTCGGGCGGGACGATCCCGCCCACCACCACCGGCACCTCGCCGATGCCGAGCCGGCGCAGCCGCTCGAGCACCTCGCGCACCAAGGGCTCGTGCGAGCCCGAGAGGATCGAGAGGCCCACGAGGTGCACCCCCTCCTCGAGCGCGGTCGCGGCGATCCGGGCCGGGGTCAGGCGGATGCCGTCGTAGACCACCTCCATGCCGGAATCGCGCGCCGCCACGGCGATCTGCTCGGCGCCGTTGGAGTGCCCATCCAGGCCCGGCTTGCCGACCAGGATCTTGAGCCGCCGGCCGAGCCGCCGGCCGGCCTCCTCGACCCGGGCGCGCACCGGGGCCAACAGATCGGTGCCCGGCGCGGCCACGGCACCCACGCCCGTGGGCGCCCGGTACTCGCCGAACACCTCGCGCAGCACCTGCCCCCATTCCCCGGTCGTGACGCCGGCCCGGGCGCAGGCGATCGAGGCCGGCACCAGGTTGCGACCCTCCTGCGCCGCGGCGCGCAGCTCGCCGAGCGCCGCTGCCGCCGCCCGCCCGTCGCGGGCGGCGCGGTGCGCCTCGAGCCGGGCCACCTGCTCGGCCTCGGCGGCCGGGTCGACGGCGAGGAAGCCGGCCTCGCCGGCGGTCAGGGGCGAGGGCTCGCTCTCGGTGAAGCAGTTGACCCCCACCACCTTCTGGCTGCCGTCCGCGATCGCCGCAACACGTCTGGTGTTGCTCTCGACCAGCCGTGCCTTCATGTAGCCGGTCTCGACCGCCGCGAGCGCACCGCCCATGGCAAGCACCCGCTCGAGCTCGGCCTTGGCCCCGGCCTTGAGCTCCTCGACCTTGGCCGCCACCACGGGCGAGCCGTCGAAGAGGTCGTCGAACTCGAGGAGATCGGTCTCGTAGGCCAGGATCTGCTGCAGGCGCAGCGACCATTGCTGATCCCAGGGCCGCGGCAGGCCGAGCGCCTCGTTCCAGGCCGGCAGCTGCAGGGCCCGGCAGCGGGCCCGCCGCGACAGCGTCACCCCGAGCGCCTCGAGCAGGATCCGATAGACGTTGTTCTCGGGCTGCGGCTCGGTGAGGCCCAAGGAGTTGACCTGGACGCCGTAGCGGAACAGCCGGTGCTTGGGGTCCTCGACACGGTAGCGCGTGCGCACGAGCTCGTCCCAGAGCTCGGCGAAGGCGCGCATCTTGCACATCTCGGTGACGAAGCGGATGCCGGCATTGACGAAGAAGGAGATCCGCCCGACCACCCGCGGCAGCTCCCCGGGCGCGAGCTCGCCCGAGGCGGCGAGCGCATCCAGGACCGCCACCGCGGTGGCGAGCGCGAAGGCGATCTCCTGGACCGGCGTGGCGCCGGCCTCCTGCAGATGGTAGCTGCAGACGTTGATCGGGTTCCAGCGCGGCATCTCGCGCGCGGTGAAGGCCACGAGGTCGGTGGTGAGCCGCAGCGACGGCGCCGGCGGGAAGATGTAGGTGCCGCGCGCCAGATACTCCTTGACGATGTCGTTCTGCACCGTGCCCTGGAGGAGGGCGCGCTCGGCGCCCTGCCGCTCGGCCACCGCGACATAGAGGGCCAACAGCCAGACGGCGGTGGCGTTGATGGTCATCGAGGTGTTCATCCGCGCGAGCGGGATGCCCTCGAGCAGCGCCTCCATGTCGGCGATCGAGCCGATCGGCACGCCGACCTTGCCGACCTCGCCCCTGGCGAGCGGATGGTCGGCGTCGTAGCCGGTCTGGGTCGGCAGGTCGAAGGCGATCGACAGGCCGGTCTGGCCCTTGGCCAGGTTGGCGCGGAACAGCGCGTTGCTGGCCGCGGCCGAGCTGTGCCCGGCATAGGTGCGGAACAGCCAGGGCGGATCCGGCTGGCGGGCGCGCTCGAGGCCCATGGGCCACCTCCCGGCGGGCGCCGGCCGCCCAACACCTCCGGGCCCGGCCGCTCGCATCCCGGCACCGCTAACACATCATGCTGCGCCGCGTCAAACACGAAAGATCGTTGACGCCCATCACTTCGCGTGTCAGCCTGCTCCCGGTCGGGCAGCGGGGACGGCCATGAGCAGGCAGCAGGTCGAGCAGGTCATCGCCAGGTTCGGCTCCCAGCAGCGGGTCGCCGAGCTCCTCGGCATCTGGCAGACGGCGATCTCGGGCTGGGTGCGCCGCGGCGCCATCCCGGCCCGCCGCCAGGAGGAGCTGCTCGCGATCGCCCGCCGCGACGGCATCGCGCTCGAGCCGTCCGACTTCTTCGAGACGCCGGTCGCCTTCGAGACCCCGATCGCCGCGACCGGCACCAACGGCGCCGTCCGCGCCGCCGAGACCGGGGCTCCCTCCGCCCCCGCCACGGGCGGCGCGCAGGTGATCCCGATCCACCGCGATCCGGCGGCTCCCGCGGTCGCCCGCAGCGGCGCCAAGGACCTCTACGAGGTGGGCGAGATCCCGCCCTTGGGCCACGTGCCGCGCAACATGTACGCCTGGGTGATCCGCAGGGAGCGGCACGGCGAGCCCGCCACCGCCATGCAGCAGGAGGTCGTGCCGACCCACACGATCGGCGAGGACGAGTGCCTCGTCATGGTCATGGCGGGCGGGGTCAACTACAACGGCGTGTGGGCCGCCCTCGGCGTCCCGATCTCGCCCCTGGACGTGCACAAGCAGCCCTTCCACATCGCGGGCTCGGACGCCTCCGGGATCGTCTGGGCGGTCGGCTCCAAGGTCCGCCGCTGGAAGGTCGGCGACGAGGTCGTGGTCCACTGCAACCAGGACGACGGCGACGACGAGGAGTGCAACGGCGGCGA
>CAZDFD010000055.1:0-28619 GCA_964504655.1 uncultured Geminicoccaceae bacterium | reverse complement strand
GCACCTGCAGGAGCACGTTGAAGACGTCCGGGTGCGCCTTCTCGATCTCGTCGAACAGCACCACCTGGTAGGGGCGGCGGCGGACCGCCTCGGTCAAGGCCCCGCCCTCCTCGTAGCCGACATAGCCGGGGGGTGCCCCGATCAGCCGCGCCACGCTGTGCTTCTCCATGTACTCCGACATGTCGATCCGCTGCATCGCCTGGTCGTCGTCGAACAGGAACGCCGCCAGGGCCTTGCACAGCTCGGTCTTGCCCACACCCGTGGGGCCCAGGAACAGGAAGCTGCCGATCGGCCGGTTCGGGTCCTGCAGCCCGGCGCGGGCGCGACGGACCGCGTTGGCGACCGCCGCCACCGCCTCCTCCTGACCGACCACGCGGGTCTCGAGCTTCGCCTCCATGGCGAGCAGCTTCGCCCGCTCGCCCTCGAGCATCCGGTCGACCGGGACCCCGGTCCAGCGGGAGACGACCTGGGCGATGTCCTCCTCGGTCACCTCCTCGTGGACGAGCCGCTGCCGGCTCGTGGCCTCGGCCAGGGCGAGCTGCTTCTCGAGCTGCGGGATCTCGGCGTAGGCGAGCCGCCCGGCCTTCTCGAAATCACCCTTGCGCTGCGCCTGGACGAGCTCGTGGCGCAGCCGCTCGAGCTCCTCCTTGAGCCGGGTCGCCGAGGCGAGCTGGCGCTTCTCGGCCTGCCAGCGCCGCGTGAGCTCGGCCGAGCGCTCCTCGAGCTGGGCGAGCTCCTTGTCGAGCTTGGCGAGCCGGTCCCTCGAGCCCGGATCGCTCTCCTTGGCGAGCGCCGCCTTCTCGATCTTGAGCTGGACGATCCGCCGGTCGAGCTCGTCGAGCTCCTCGGGCTTGCTGTCGATCGCCATGCGCTTCCGGGCCGCGGCCTCGTCCACGAGGTCGATCGCCTTGTCGGGCAGGAAGCGGTCGGTGATGTAGCGGTTGGAGAGCGTGGCGGCCGCCACGATCGCGGCATCGGTGATCCGCACGCCGTGGTGCAGCTCGTACTTCTCCTTGAGGCCGCGCAGGATCGAGACCGTGTCCTCGACCGTCGGCTGGCCGACCAGTACCGGCTGGAACCGGCGCGCGAGCGCAGCGTCCTTCTCGATGTGCTTCCTGTACTCGTCGAGCGTGGTGGCGCCGATGCAGTGCAGCTCGCCCCGGGCGAGCGCCGGCTTCAGCATGTTCGAGGCGTCCATCGCCCCCTCGGCCTTGCCGGCGCCCACGAGCGTGTGCAGCTCGTCGATGAACAGCACGAGCTCGCCCTCGGCGTGCTGGACCTCCTGAAGGAGCGCCTTCAGCCGCTCCTCGAACTCGCCCCGGTACTTGGCCCCGGCCACGAGGGCGCCCAGATCGAGCGCGAGCAGGCGGCGGTCCTTCAGCGACTCGGGCACGTCGCCGGCCACGATCCGCTGCGCCAGGCCCTCGACGATCGCGGTCTTGCCGACGCCGGGCTCGCCGATCAGCACCGGGTTGTTCTTGGTGCGCCTCGAGAGGACCTGGATCACCCGGCGGATCTCGTCGTCGCGGCCGATCACCGGGTCGAGCTTGCCGGCCCGCGCCGCCTCGGTGAGGTCGCGGGCGTACTTCTTGAGCGCGTCGTAGCCCTCCTCGGCGCCGGCGCTCTGCGCGGTCCGGCCCTTCCTGAGCGCCTGGATGGCCTTCTCGAGGGCCTGCGGCGTCACCCGCCCGGCCTCGAGCGCCTTCCTGGCCTCCGAGGGCACGATCGCCAAGGCCTGCAGGAGCCGCTCGACCGTGACGAAGGCGTCGCCCGCCTGGCGGGCCGCCTGCTGCGCCTGGTCGAACACCCGGGCGAGCTCGGGCGTGAGTTGCACCTGGCCGGCGCCGCTGCCCTCGACCCGGGGCAGCTTCTTGAGCGCCGCCTCGAGGCCGGCGCGGACCGCGCGGGCGTCACCGCCCGCGGAGCCGATCAGGTTGGCGCAGAGCCCCTCCTCGTCGTCGAGCAGCACCTTGAGGAGATGCTCGGGCAGGAGCCGCTGATGGCCCTCGCGCAGCGCCAGCCCCTGGGCGGACTGGACGAATCCCTTGGCGCGATCGGTGTACTTGTCGAAGTCCATGTCGTGTCCCTCGTGCGAGCAGACCGCGGGCGGGGGACCCGTGCCGGCATCCCTCGCCCCTCGCGCGAGATGTGGGGGCCCGCCCGGCCGACGCAAGGCGCCGGCCCGCCACGCCGGCCGAAGGTCACGAAGCCGGCGCCGGACTGTCGCGGCGCTCTCGCCGAACCGCCCTAGCCCGCCCGTGCATGGGAGCCTCCGGAGGCGATCGGAACCTCCGGGCTCCCTCGGGCCCTTCGAGGGATGGACCGGCCGGACCCGCTCACCGCCGCGGCCTTCTCGCACCGGCACGCCTTCCAGGCGACCGGCGACGTCGTGCTCACCACCGGCGCCGGCCCGGCCGCGCTCGCCAACCGCCTGGTCCAGTCGGTGGTCGAGCGGCGCTGGGCGCGCGCCACCCACGCCATGCTGGTGGCGGCACCCGGCCTGTTCCTGGACGCCGGGCCGCGCCAGGGCGTGGCGCTCGTGCCGGCCGACCGCTACGCCTTCGGCCCGGCCGCCGGGCCGGGCCTGCGCCGGCGCCGGCTGGCCGCCGTGCTGCGCCATCCCGAGCTCGCCGCCTCGGCCGCGCTGCGCGCCGAGCTCGGCCGCGCGATCGAGGCGTTCCGCGGCGGCCGCTACAATTTCCGGCTGCTGATCGGCCCGGCGCCCGGCGGCACGGGGCCGGGCGGCGCCTTCTGCTCCGAGCTCGTGGTCGCGGTGTTCGCCCGGCTCGGCTGGCGGCTGGTGCCCGACCGGCCGGCGCACGCGGTGCTGCCGCACACCCTCCTGCGCGTCCTGCCGCGGCAGGGCTGGCGGGACGTGACCGAGCTCTATGCCGGCCGGGACGGGGCCGGCGGTGGCTGAGGCGGCGGAACCCGAGGCCGGCAACGGCGCCCGGGCGCCGTTCTCGGAGACGCTGCGCCGGATCGCCACGGCCGACGCCGGCGGGCGGGTCAGCGTCGCGGAGATCGTCCAGGCGCTGCACGACCGGGCGTTCGGCGCTGTGCTCCTGGTGTTCGCCGCGCCGAACATCCTGCCGGTGACGCTGCCCGGGACCTCGCCGGTGACGAGCCTGCCGATCATGTGGGTGGGCGCGCAGCTCCTGCTCGGCCTGCACGAGCTCCGGCTGCCGACGCTCCTCGCCCGGCGGAGCTTCGCGCGCGCCGACCTGCTCGCGGTCGTGGCCCGCCTCGGGCCCTGGCTGGCGCGCGCCGAGCGGCTCACCCGGCCGCGCCTGCCGGTCCTGGTCGGCGGGCCGGCCGAGCGCTTGGTCGGGCTCGCGGCGATCGTCCTCGGGATCGTGCTGTTCCTGCCGATCCCGCTCGGCAACATCCCGCCCGGGATCGCGGTCGCCTGCATGGGGCTCGGCCTCATGGAGCGCGACGGCGGCTGGGTGGCGGCGGGCCTCGGCGCGGGCCTGCTCAGCCTCGCCATCGTCGCGGCCGTGCTGCGCGGCGCCCTCGAGCTCGTCCTGATCGGCCTGCGCGGGCTGGCCGGCCTCTGAGCGGAGCCGGCGGCGGCGCTTGGCGCGCCCGGCGACCAAGGCTATCATCCCATCCATGAGCTCTATGTCCTATGACGGGCGGACCCGGCGCCTCGCCGCGGGCGCGCCGCTGCACGACGGTCCCGAGCGGCCGCGCCGCGCCGGCGGCGGCACCGGCAGCCGCGTCGCGGGCGTGCCGCTGCACGACGGTCCCGAGCCGCCGACGGCCGGCCGGGGCGACGGCGCCCACGCCTGCGATCCCGCACGACGGTCCCGAGCCCGGCGCGCGGGGCGCCCGTGGCCGGCGGCGATCGCGCCTGCACGACGGTCCCGAGCCCGCCCGGCGGGCGGCCGGGGCGCCTCAGGCGCCGGCCGTGGCGGCGGCCGGGCGCGGGCGGCGCTCGAGCAGGGCCAGGCTCTGGCCGAGGATGCCCTTCGGCATGTAGATGATGAACAGCACCAGGAGCAGGCCGTAGATCAGGCCGTCGAGGCCGTGCACGTCGTGGCCGACCGTGACCCGGAGGCTCTCGGTCAGGAGCAGCGTGAACACCGCGCCCACGGTCGGCCCGAGCTGGACCAGCATCCCGCCGGCGATCACCGCGAACACCATCTGCAGGGAGATGGCGATGCCGCAGACCGTCTCCGGGTTCACGTAGAGCTGGTACTGGGCGTAGAGCACGCCGCCGGCCGCGGTCAGGACGGCGCTCAGGACGGTCACGAGGAGCTTGGCGCGGGTCACGTCGATGCCGATCGAGGCGGCCGCGTCCTCGTCCTGGCCGATCGCCTCGAGCGCGTAGCGCAGCATGCTGCGGTCGACCGCCCGCCAGACCAGGAGGCCGCCGAGCCAGGCCACGAGCGCCACGTAGAACCAGACCTCCTTGGCGGCGAACTGGACCGCCCAGAGCGACCAGGGGTTGCCGGCGAGCGCGGTGGTCGGGGTCAGGCCGAGCGAGCCGCCGGTCATGTCGCGGAGCGCCACGATCACGAGCCGCACGATCTCGGTCGCGGCCAAGGTCACGAGCGCGAAATAGTGCCCGGTGATGCGGAAGCGGAAGCAGGGCCAGCCGATCACGAGGGCGAACAGCGCCGCGGCGGCGAGGCTCAGGGGCGCGCCGAGCCAGGGCGTGAGCCCGAGCTGGTTCCACGCCAGCGTGACGCCGTAGGCGCCGATCCCCATGAAGGCGCCGTGGCCGAGGCTCACGAGGCCGAACCGGCCCATGATCGACCAGGAGGTGTAGATGAAGGCCCAGAGCAGGATCAGGATCAGGATGTGCAGGTGGTAGTCGCCGATCGGCAGGACAGCGGGGGCCAGGGCCAGGGCGGCGGCGAGCCCGAGCGGCAGCAGCCGGTCCAACGGCTCAGCGCCCGCTCGCCATGAACAGCCCCTGCGGCCGCCAGAACATCACCGCCACGAAGAACACGAAGGCCATGACGTAGCCCCACTCGACATGGAAGAAGAAGCCGCCGACCGAGATGAACTGGGCGAAGACGAAGGCCGCGAGGAAGCCGCCGATCAGGTTGCCGAGCCCGCCCATCACGCAGACCATGAAGGTGATCGGGCCGAAGGAGAGGCCGATCGCCGGGTGGACGTCGTACTGGAGCACGAGCAGGCAGGCGCCGAGACCGGCGAGGCCGCCGCCGATCGCCGAGGTCAGGAGGTAGAGCCGGGCCGGGTCGGCGCCCACGAGCGGCATGATCGCCCGGTCCTGGCTGATCGCGCGGATCGCCACGCCCAGATAGGAGCGGCGCAGGAACAGCCACAGGCCGAGCATCGCCACGAAGGCCGTGGCGGCGGCCAGGATCCGCGACCAGGGCAGGTAGATCTCGCCGAGCGTGAGCGAGGGCAGCGACAGGCCGAGATTGCGGAAGTCGATGCCGAACGCCACGGTCGCCGCCGCCTGCAGGAAGAACAGCACCCCGCCCGTGACCAGGAGCTGGTTGATCGGCTCGGAGCCCAGCACCGGGCGGATGACCAGCCAATGGAGCGCGGCGCCGAGGCCGGCCACGATCAGGATCGCCGCGAGGAAGGCCAACGGCAGCGGCACGCCCCAGGCGGCGTAGAGGAAGTAGACCGCGTACATGCCGAGCATGATCAGCTCGGCGTAGCAGATCCAGACCACGTCGATGACGCCGAAGATCAGGTTGAGCCCGATCGCGAGCAGCGCCAGGACCCCGCCGAACAGGAGGCCGTTCAGGATCGCCTCGAGCAGGAAGACGTCGAAGACCGCCATCGCCCCCTCCGGGCCCGCTCCGGCGCGCCGGACGCGCGGCGGCTTCAGCCCTCGGCCTTGGGCAGCATGCGGCCGAGACTGCGGCCGCCGAAGACGTGGACGTGCAGGTGCGGCACCTCCTGATGCGCGTCGGCGCCGCAGTTGGCGAGGAAGCGGTAGCCCCGGGCGTCCAGGCCGAGCTCGGCCGCGACCCGACCGACCGCCCGGAAGAAGCCCGCGATCTCGGCCTCGGAGGCCTGCGCGGTGAAGTCGACCATCGAGACGTAGGCGCCCTTGGGGATCACCAGGACGTGCACCGGCGCCTGCGGGTTGATGTCGTGGAAGGCGAGCGCCCACTCGTCCTCGTACACCTTCCGGGCCGGGATCTCGCCGCGGAGGATCCGGGCGAAGACGTTGCTCGGGTCGTAGCTCGGCACGCGGCGTCTCCCTGCTCGCGGCTGCGAGGAAGGGGAGGGCGGGCTCGCCTTGTCAAGCCCGGGAGGGAATGCCAAACAGCCTCGCCGCCGCGCCGACCCGCACCCGGAGGTCTCGATGTCCCTGGCCGTGGCCGTGCAGATGGACCCGATCGAGGCGATCGACATCGACGCCGACAGCACCTTCGCGCTGATGCTCGAGGCGCAGCGGCGCGGCCACCTGCTCTACCACTACCTGCCGCGCGAGCTGACCTACCGGCACGGGCGGGTGGTGGCGCGGGCGCGCCCGGTCCGGGTGCAGCGGGTGCCGGGCGAGCACGCCCGGACGGGTGCGGCCGAGACGCTCGACCTCGAAACCCTCGACGTCGTGCTGATGCGCCAGGACCCGCCCTTCAACCTGGCCTACATCTCGGCCACCCACCTGCTCGACCGGGTGCATCCCCGCACCCTCGTGGTCAACGACCCGCATTCGGTGCGCAACGCCCCGGAGAAGCTGTTCGTGACCCAGTTCCACGAGCTGATGCCGCCGACCATCGTCACCTACGACCTCGAGGAGATCCGTGCCTTCCGGCGCGAGCACGGCGACATCGTGGTCAAGCCGATCTACGGCAATGGCGGGGCCGGGGTGTTCCACCTCCGCCCCGAGGACACCAACCTCAACAGCTTGGTGGAGCTGTTCCGCACCTTCCTCAACGAGCCGTTGATGGTGCAGGCCTACCTGCCGGCGGTGCGCCAGGGCGACAAGCGGATCATCCTCGTGGACGGCCGGCCGGTCGGTGCGGTGAACCGGGTGCCGGCGCCGGACGAGACCCGTGCCAACCTGCACGTGGGCGGCCGTGCCGAGCGGGCGAGCCTGACCCGCCGCGACCTCGAGATCTGCGAGATCATCGGCCCGACGCTCGAGGCGCGCGGGCTCCTGTTCGTCGGGATCGACGTGATCGGCGGCTACCTGACCGAGATCAACGTCACCTCGCCGACCGGGATCCAGGAGATCGACCGGTTCGAGGGCTCGAGTCTGGCGAGCCGGGTGTGGGACGCGATCGAGGCCCGGATCAGCCGCCGGCCGGAGCACGCCCGGCCGACCTGAGGCCGGACGGGCGGATCGACCCCGGCGGAACGGTCGCCGGCCGATCAGGCGGCCTTGAGGAGGACGCTCTCCAGGCGCCGGCTGGCCTCGGCCTCGTCGATCCGCTCGATCGCCGCGACCTCGCGCGCGAGCCGCTCGAGGGCGGCGCGGTACATCTGCCGCTCGCTGTAGGACTGCTCGGCATCCTCGGCGCGATGCAGCTCGCGCACCACCTCGGCGATCGCGACCGGGTCGCCCGAGTTGATCTTGGCCTCGTACTCCTGCGCCCGGCGGCTCCACATGACGTTGCGGCGCGGCCGCGTGCGCACCTTGAGGGCGTCCATGGCCGACTGGATCTTCTCGCGGGAGGAGAGCTTGCGCATGCCCGACTTCTGCGCCTTGTCGACCGGCACGCGCAGGATCAGCCGCTCGTTCTCGAACGACACGACGTACATCTCGAGCTCGATCCCGGCGATCATCTGCGTCTCGACGCCGGTGATGCGGCCCACCCCGTGCGAGGGATAGACGATGTAGTCACCGCCGGCGAAGGTCAGCTTCTTGGTTGCCATGAGGCATGTTCTCCCAGCATTGCCCCCGCCCGAGCGCCTGCAGCGGCCCTCGTGGCCGGGTCGCACGAATGCACCGTCGCCGCGGCACGACCCGCAGCGCCCCTGCCTCGACCGGAGGTCGCGAGGTGGGACCGGCGATCCGCCTTCCCGATCAAAGACGTGTCGGATTTATCACAAATCGCGTCGGGTTTCCAGAGGCGAGGCGCGCCGCGGCGGACCGACCGGCCCGCTCAGCTGCCCTCGCCCGGCGCCTCGCTGAAGAACCGCTCGTACTTGCCGGGCACGCCCTTGTGCGCGTCGGCGTCGGGCGGAGGCTCGCGCTTGCGGGTGATGTTCGGCCAGACGGCTGAGAACTTACGGTTGAGATCGAGCCACTTCTCGGCCTCGTCCTCGGTGTCCGGGAGGATCGCCTCGGCCGGGCATTCCGGCTCGCACACGCCGCAGTCGATGCACTCGTCCGGGTTGATGACGAGCATGTTCTCGCCCTCGTAGAAGCAGTCCACGGGGCACACCTCGACGCAGTCCATGTACTTGCATCGGATGCACGCCTCGGTGACCACGTAGGTCATCGGCCACTCCACTCGGCCCCACCGCCGCCCGGTGGGCACACGGCCGGGAACATAATGCCGCACCCGCGCCACGGCCAGGGGCCGCGGCGCCACTCAGCGGCGACCGAACAGGCGCTCGATGTCGGCGAGCCCGAGCGCGATCCAGGTCGGCCGGCCGTGATTGCATTGGCCGGAGTTGGGCGTCCGCTCCATGAGGCGCAACAGCGCATCCATCTCGGCGAGGCTCAGCCGCCGGCCGGCGCGCACGCTGCCGTGGCAGGCGGCGGTCGCGGCGACCCGTCCGATCGCGGCCTCGAGGCCGGTGCTGGTGCCGAGCGTCGCGAGCTCGCGCGCGAGTGCCACCACGAGCTCGCGCGAGGGCGCCTCGCCGAGCAGCGCCGGCACCTCGCGGACCAGCACCGCCGCCGGCCCGAACGGCTCGAGCAGGAGCCCGAGGCGGACCAGCTCCGGGGCCCGCTCGAGGAGCGCCGCGTGCTCGGCCGGGCCGAGCTCGACCACCTCGGGCACGAGCAGCGCCTGGCGGGCGATGCCCGTGCTCGCGAGCTGCGCCTTGAGCCGCTCGAGCACGATCCGCTCGTGCGCCGCGTGCTGGTCGACGATGACGAGCCCGTCGCCGGTCTGCGCCAGGATGTAGCTGTCGTGCAACTGGGCGCGGGCGGCACCCAGCGGGTGCTCGGCCGCGGCCGGCGGCGCCTCGGGGCCGGCCCCGGGTGGGGCGGCCGGCGGCAGCGGGGCGAGCGGCGCCTGGAACGCCGCCGCCTGCTCGGCGAGGCCCGGGGCCGGCCGCCCGGCCGGCGGACCGCCCGGGCGGAAGGCGCCGAGCGCGGCGGCGGCGAGCCGGCCGGCGCTGCGGTGGCCGTGCTCGGCGAGGGCCCGGCGCAGGGCGCCGATCACGAGGCCGCGCACCGTGTCCGGCTCGGCGAAGCGGACCTCGCTCTTGGCCGGGTGCACGTTGACGTCGACCCGCTCTGGCGCGAGCTCCAGGAAGAGCGCCGCCACCGGGTGGCGGCCGGCCGCCAGGAGGTCGCCGTAGGCGGCCTTGAGCGCGCCCCTGAGCAGCCGGTCGGCGACCGGCCGGCCGTTGACGACCAGATGCTGCGCGCCCGGATCGCCGCGCGCCGCGGTCGGCAGCCCGACCAGCCCGAAGAGACGCACGCCGTCGCGCTCGGCCTCGAGCTCGACCAGATCGCCCGCGAGCTCGGGGCCGAGGAGCGCCAGCGCCCGGGCGAGCGTGCGGGCGGTGCGGTCGCCGGTGCCGGGTGCCAGATCGAGCAGGCGACGGCCGTCCGCGACCAGCCGGAAGCCGATCTCGGGGCGGGCGAGCGCCAGCCGCTCGACCGCGGCGAGCGCGGCACCGAGCTCGGCCCGCTCGGACTTGAGGAACTTGAGCCGCGCCGGCGTGCGGCGGAAGAGATCGCGGACCTCGACACGGGTCCCGGGCGGTGCCGCGGCCGGTCGCGGCCCGTCCACCCGGTCGCCCTCGACCACGAGCGTGAAGGCGCTCTCCGCACCGGGCGGGCGGCTCGTGAGGGTCAGCCGGGCGACCGCACCGATCGAGGGCAGGGCCTCGCCGCGGAAGCCGAGCGTGGTGATCCGCACCAGGGCCAGGTCGGCGAGCTTGGACGTGGCGTGGCGGCGGACCGCCAGGGGCAGCTCGTCGGCCGCGATGCCGGAGCCGTCGTCGACCACGAGGACGAGCTCGCGGCCGCCGCCTGCGAGCTCCACCGAGACCTGCCGTGCGCCGGCGTCGAGGGCGTTCTCGACCAGTTCCTTGACCACCGAGGCCGGCCGCTCGACCACCTCGCCGGCGGCGATCCGGTTGACGACCTCCTCGGCCAGGACGCGGATCGCCGGCACCGGCCCCGGCCTCAGCCCGGCAGGCCCTCGGGCCGGCCGGCGACGGTCACCAGGAGCTCGCCGGCGTAGAGCCGCCGACAGACCCGCCGGACGTCCTCGGGCCCGACCGCCTCGACCAGGGCGTTGCGCCGCTCAAGATAGTCGCGGCCGAGCCCGTGCACCATCATGGTCACGAGCATCTTGGCGAGCTGGTCGTTGGTCGCGAGGCGGAGCGGGAACGAGCCCGTGAGGTAGGTCTTGGCGTCCTCGAGCTCGCCCGGCTCGAGCTCGCCCGTGGCGAGCCGGGCGACCTCGGCGCGGACCAGATCGAGCGACTGTGCCACCCGCTCGTTGCTGGTCGCCACGGCGCCGAGCCAGAGCGGCGCCGCGACGGCCTCCTGCAGCGTGCTGTACACCGAGTAGGCGAGCCCGCGCTTCTCGCGCACCTCCTCCATGAGCCTGGAGCTGAAGCCGCCGCCGCCGAGCACGTAGTTGGCGATGGTCGCGGCCGGGTAGTCGGGGTCGGAGGTGTGCAGCCCGGAGCGGCCGAAGGTGACGACGCTCTGCGGGATCGGCATCGGCACGACCACCGTGTCGCCGACCGCGGGTGAGGTCGGCGGCAGCGCCGGCAGGATCGCCCGCTCCGGCAGGGCGCCGAGCGTGCGATCGAGCAGCGCCGCCAGCTCCTCGGGCCCGATGTCGCCGGCGACGCCGATCGCGAGGTCCTGGCGGGCGAGGCGCTCGCGGGCCACCGCCGCGAGCTCGTCGCGGTCGATCCGCGCCACGCTCTCGGCCGTGCCCAGCACCGGCCGGCCGTAGCCGTGGCCGTCGAAGGCGCGCGCGAACCAGGCCCGGGCCGCGACATAGTTGGGCTCGCTGGCGCGCCGCCTGAGCTCGGCCTGCACCTGGCTGCGGATCCGCTCGACCGGCTCGGGGTCGAAGCGCGGCTCGGCGAGCGCCAGACGGAGCAGCTCGAAGGCGTGCTCGCGGGTCGCGGTCAGGGTCTTCAGGCGGACCGTGATCCGGTCCTGGTCGGCGTCGCAGGACAGGCGGATCGCGTTGTCCTCGAGCTCGCGGCGGAAGGCCTGGCTGTCGTAGGGTCCGGCGCCCTCGTCGAGCAGGCCCGCGCACATGTTGGCGAGGCCGCAGCGGTCGGCCGGGTCGTACGCCGCCCCGGCCCGGAAGCACAGCTCCATCGTCAGGAACGGCACCGCGCGCTCGGTCACGAGATAGGCGCGCAGCCCGCCCGGGCTCACCACCTCCTCGACCCGGGCCGGACCGGGGCGTGCGGGCTCAGCCATCGGCCGCCCCGTCGGCCGGCAGGAGCCGGCCGGTCACGGCGTGCGCCGGGAGCAGGACGGCGCGCGCCGCCTCCTCGACCGCGGCGCGGTCGACGGCGGCGATCCGCTGCGGCCAGCCCTCGACCGCGGCGACGTCGAGGCCGGTGGTCAGCGCCATGCCGAGGATCCGGGCGACGCCGCCCAGGGAATCGCGCGCATAGATCGATTCGGCGATCATCCGGCGCTTGACCCGCTCGAGCTCGTCCACCTCGACGCCGCCGTCGAGCAGCCGCGCGAGGAGGGCGTCGAGGGCTCCCTCGAGCCGCTCGAGGCTCTGGCCCGGGCGCGGCGTGGCGTAGACGCGGGCGGCGGTCGGATCCAGGCTCCACGGCTGGTAGTGGGCCCCGGCCGAGGCGGCGAGGCCCTGCTCGACCACGAGCGACTGGTAGAGCCGGCTCGTGCTGCCCTCGCCCAGGAGCTCGAACAGCACCTCGAGGGCGGCGGTCCGCTCGGCCGGCTCGCGATGCTGGCAGGGCGCCAGATAGGAGCGCACGAGCGAGGGCTGGCGCACCCGGGGATCGGCGAGTTCGACGCGGCGGCCGGCGTGCTGCGGCGGCTCCTGGACGCGGCGGCGCTCCGGCACCGGCCGCCCCGGCAGGCCGCCATAGTGCCGCTCGGCCAGAGGCCGCAGCGCCTCGGCGTCGATGTCGCCGACCGTGATCAGGATCGCGTTCGAGGGCGTGTACCAGCGCTCGTAGAAGGCGAGCGCGTCCTCGCGGGTGTAGGCCGCGATCTCGTGCAGCCAGCCGATGATCGGCAGGCGGTACGGGTGGTGCAGGAACTGGGCGGCGTTGATCGCCTCGCCGAGGAGTGCCTGCGGCTCGTTGTCGACCCGCTGCTTGCGCTCCTCGAGGATCACGTCGCGCTCGGGATAGACGTGCTCGTCCGACAGATCGAGGTTGGCCATGCGGTCGGCCTCGAGCCCCATCACGAGATCGAGCCGATCGACGGCGATCATCTGGAAATAGGCAGTGTAGTCATGGGAGGTGAAGGCGTTGTCGTTGCCGCCGTTGCGCGCCACGATCTTGCTGAACTCGCCGGGCCGCACCCGCCGGGTGCCCTTGAACATCAGGTGCTCGAGGAAATGCGGCAGGCCGGACTTGCCGGGCGGGCTGTCGGCGCAGCCGACCCGGTACCAGACATAGTGGGCCACCACCGGCGCCCGGCGGTTGGTGACGACGACGACCTCCATGCCGTTGCCGAGCGTGAAGGTCACGGGATTGAACATCGCGGTCGGGACCGCGCCGGTGATCGGGATCAGGCCCGTCTCGCTCATCCACCCGCCTCCGTGGTCCGCCGCACCGTCTGCACGCGGCCGGCCTCCTGCAGCCGGCGCGCCTCGGCCGCCGGATCGAGCGCCTCGCCGCGCGCCTCCTGGCTCTGCAGGCGGCGCCGCTGCCAGTCGAGGATGAACAGGAAGGTGCCCTCGTCGACCAGGGCCAGCTGGCTGTCGTCCTGGGCGAGGCGGCGGCGGATGTCCGGATCGGCCTCGCCCCGGGCGGCGGCCAGGAGGGCCGCCTCGCCGCGGCCGGCCGCACCCGCCCCCGCCGGCCGCCCGACCAGCGCCTCGCGCGCCGAGCGCGACGGATCGACCTCGCCCGGCCCGACGGTGCCGGCCTGCGGCGGCCGCAGGTTGCGGTCGGGCGGCACGATCAGGGGCTGGCCGCGGACCACCTGGAACTCGTCGGGGGCGCGCTTCCTGAGGCCGAAGGCCTCCTGCACGGTCCCCTGGCAGCCGCCCAGGACGAGCCCGGCGAGCGCCAGGCAGGCGAGGCTGCGCGACCGCGACCCGGGCATCACCCTTTTCCTCCCGTCTCAGAGGCCGGCCGCCGCCGCGGGACCAGCCCGTCCACGAGCAGCAGCCCGGCGCCGACCACGATGGCGCTGTCCGCGACGTTGAACGCCGGCCAATGGTAGCCGGCCACGTGGAGGTCGAGGAAGTCCACGACCGCGCCGAAGCGCAGCCGGTCGATCAGGTTGCCGGCGGCACCGGCCAGCACGAGGAGCAGCGCCAGCCGCGCGAGCGGGCGCTCCTCGCGCCACAGCCAGGCGGCGAGCACCCCGCCGATCGCCACGGTGATCGCCGCGAGCAGGCCCGGGCGGGCGTCGCCGAGCCCGGCCAGCATGCCGAAGCTCACCCCCGGGTTCCACACCAGGACGAGGTTCAGGAACGGCGTCAGGGCGAGCTGGCCGCCGTCGGCGAAGCCGTACAGCACGAGCTGCTTGCTCGCCTGGTCGAGGGCCAGGAGGCCGAGCATCAGCATCGCCTCGCCGGCGCGCACGGCCGCCTCAGGCCGCCCGCTCGCCGACGACCCCGGCGCAGCGGCGGCACAGGGCATCGGGCGAGGCCGCCACCTCGGGCAGCACCTGCCAGCAGCGGGCGCACTTGGCGCCGCTCGCGAGCCGCGGCACGACCGCGACATCCGGCACCTCCTCGAGGGTGAAGGCGCCGGCGGGCGGCGGCCCCGCCACGAGCTCGAGGCCGCTCGTGATGGCGAGCTCGGCCAGATCGACCCCGGCCACCGCGGCGAGGTCGTCGGCGCCGCCCAGATGGACCACCGGCGCGGCCTGCAGGCTGGCGCCGATCCGCTTCTCGCGGCGCTCGACCTCGAGCGCGCCGGTGATCACCCGGCGAATCGCCCGGACCCGCTCCCAGCGGGCCGCGAGGGCGTCGTCGCGCCAGTCGGCCGGCAGGCTCGGGAACAGCCGCAGATGCACGCTCTCGGCCTCGCCCGGATGGCGGGCGAGCCACGCCTCCTCGGCGGTGAACACCAGCACCGGGGCGAGCCAGGCGGTCAGGCAGCCGTGCAGCTCGTCGAGCACGGTGCGCGCCGCCCGCCGCCGGACGCTGTCGGCGGGATCGCAGTAGAGCGCGTCCTTGCGCACGTCGAAGTAGAAGGCGGACAGATCGTTCGTGCAGAAATTGAGGAGCGCCCCATAGAGGCGGGCATAGTCGAAGCTCTCGTTGCAGTCGACCACCAGCGCCTCGAGCTCCTTGAGCCGGTGCAGCACCCAGCGCTCGAGCTCCGGCATCCGGGCCGGCTCGAGCCGCTCCCCGGGGCGGAAGCCGTCCAGGTTGGCGAGCACGTAGCGCAGCGTGTTGCGCAGCCGCCGGTAGCTGTCGCCCAGGCCGTCCAGGATCTCCTTGCCGATCCGCACGTCCTCGGAATAGTCGGCCGAGACCACCCACAGGCGCAGGATGTCGGCGCCGTGGGTCCGCATCAGGTCGAGGGGCGAGACCACGTTGCCCTTCGACTTCGACATCTTCTCGCCCTTGGGGTCGACGACGAAGCCGTGGGTGAGGACCGCGGCGTAGGGGGCGCGGCCGCGGGTGCCGCAGCTCTCGAGCAGGCTCGAGTGGAACCAGCCGCGATGCTGGTCCGAGCCCTCGAGGTAGAGGTCGGCCGGCCAGGCGAGGTCGGGGCGCCGCTCGAGCACGATGGCGTGCGTCGAGCCGCTCTCGAACCAGACGTCCAGGATGTCGTCGACCTTCTCGAAGTCGGCCGGATCGCGACCAGGGCCCAGGAACTCGGCCGGGTCGCGGGTCCACCAGGCATCCGCCCCCTCGGCCTCGAAGGCGCGGGCGATCCGCTCGCAGACCAGGGGGTCGCGCAGCACCTCACCGGTCGCCTTGTGCACGAACACCGCGATCGGCACGCCCCAGGCGCGCTGCCGCGAGATGCACCAGTCGGGCCGCGTCTCGATCATGCCCTTGAGCCGGTTCCTGCCCTTGGCCGGCACGAAGCGGGTCGCCTCGATCGCTGCGAGCGCCTTGGCGCGCAGCCCGTGCGGGCCGTCCATGGGGATGAACCACTGGTCGGTGGCGCGGAAGAT
The DNA here is from genome assembly GCA_964504655.1 of uncultured Geminicoccaceae bacterium. Classification (GTDB taxonomy): domain Bacteria; phylum Pseudomonadota; class Alphaproteobacteria; order Geminicoccales; family Geminicoccaceae; genus JANXAZ01. The sequence goes on along the minus strand of CAZDFD010000055.1, from coordinate 13,222 downwards.
CAACGGCGCCTTGGACCGCCAGGAATGCGGGTAGCTGTGCACCAGCGTGCCGCGCGCGAGGAGCCCGCCGCGTTCGGCCAGGGCCGCGATCACGGGCTCGGCCGCCTTGAACACGTGCAGGCCCGTGAAGCCCGGCGCGGCCTCGGTGTAGGTGCCGTCGCCCGCGACCGTGTCCGGCACCTCGAGGCCGTGGCGGCGACCGAGCTCGAAATCGTCCTCGCCGTGGCTCGGGGCGATGTGGACGAGGCCGGTGCCCTGCTCGGTGGTGACGAACCCGCCCGGCAGGAGCGGCACCGGGAAGCCGTAAGAGCCCTCGAGCCCGGCGAGTGGATGGCGGCAAAGGGTGCCCGCGAGCGCCGCACCATCGAGCTCGGCGAGCGTGGCGAAGGTCAGGATCCCGGCCACGTCCGCGGTCTCGGCGAGCCGCTCGGCCGCGATCAGGAGCCGCTCGCCCGGGCGGGCCAGGGCGCCGTCGCGCACCTCGCCCACCTCGACCAGGCGGTAGGCGATGGCCGGCCCGAAGGCCACGGCGCGGTTGCCCGGGATCGTCCAGGGCGTGGTCGTCCAGATCACCACGGCGGCGCCGGCCACGGCCTCGACCGGGCTCGCCGCCACCGGGAAGCGCACCCAGATCGTGGTCGAGGTGTGGTCGTGGTACTCGACCTCGGCCTCGGCCAAGGCGGTCTTCTCGACCACCGACCACATCACCGACTTCTTGCCGCGGTAGAGCTGGCCGTCGAGCAGGAACCGCGCCAGCTCGCGGAAGATGCCGGCCTCGGCCGAGGGCGCCATGGTGGTGTAGGGCTCCGCCCAGTCGCCCGCCACCCCGAGCCTCTGGAACTCGCCGCTCTGCACGCCGATCCAGTGCTCGGCATAGGCGCGGCACTCGGCGCGGAAGTCGACGATCGGCACCGCGTCCTTGTCGCGCCCCTTGCGCCGGTACTCCTGCTCGACCTGCCACTCGATCGGCAGCCCGTGACAGTCCCAGCCCGGCACGTAGTTGGCGTCGAAGCCGAGCATCTGGCGGCTGCGGTTGATCACGTCCTTGAGGATCTTGTTGAGGGCGGTGCCCATGTGGAGGTGGCCGTTGGCGTAGGGCGGGCCGTCGTGCAGGACGAACAGCGGCCGGCCGCGCGCGGCCTCGCGCAGCCGCCGCCAGAGGTCCTGCCGGCGCCAGCGCTCGAGCAGGGCCGGCTCGCGCGCCGGCAGCTCGGCCTTCATGGGGAAGGTCGTCGCCGGCAGGAACAGGGTCGAGCGGAAGTCTCGGCTCATCGGGCAGGGCTCATCGGGCGGGGCTCGTCGGGCGGGGCTCGTCGGGCGGGGCTCGTCGCGGGGGGCTCACCGGGTCGGGCCCGAGGGGGCGCTCTCGTGCGGCCGGGCGCGGGCGGGCGGGCCGCCGGCTCCGGCCCGGTCCTCGCGCAGGGCCAAGCGCGCCGCCGCGCAGTCGCGGGCGATCTGCTGGGCGAGCTCGGCCGGCCCGGCGAAGCGCCGTTCCTCGCGCAGCCGCTCCTGGAAGCGCACCTCGAGGCGGCGGCCGTAGAGCGCGTGCTCGCCGTCCAGGAGATGCACCTCGAGCAGGAGGCCCCGACCCTCGAAGGTAGGTCGCCGGCCGAGATTGGCCACCGCCGGGTGCCAGGTCCCGGACGGATCGCCGCCGATCCGCGCCCGCACCGCGTAGACGCCGGCGGCCGGCAGCTGCACCCGCCCGGGCAACGGCTCGAGGTTGGCGGTCGGGAAGCCGAGCGTGCGGCCGCGGCGGTCGCCCGGGCGGACCACGCCGGCGACCGCGTGCGGCCGGCCGAGGAGGCGGGCGGCGCGGTCGACCCGACCGGCCTCGAGATGGTCGCGCACCGCGGTCGAGGCGCAGCGCTCGCCGTCGAGCTCGACCGGCGGCACGGCGGTGACCTCGAGCCCGTGCCGTGCGGCCAGCCGGGCGAGCGCCGCGGCGTCGCCGGCCCGGCCGTGACCGAAGCGGAAGTCGCTGCCGGTGGCGACCGCGCGCGCCCCGAGCCGCTCGGCCAGGACCTCGGCGACGAAGGCCTCGGGCGACAGCCGGGCGAGCGCCCGGTCGAACGGCAGCACCACCAGGAGCTCGACCCCGAGCGCCGCCAGGAGCTCGGCCTTGGCGCGGAACGGCGTCAGCCGCAGGGGCGCGCCCGCCGGGTTCAGGAGCTCGCGCGGGTGCGGCTCGAAGGTGACGACGCCGAGCCGGCCGGCGGTGGCGGCGGCGAGCCGCCGGGCCGCCTCGACGACCGCCCGATGACCCAGATGGACACCGTCGAAGTTGCCGATCGCCACGGCGGCCCCACGGGCCGCCGCCGGCAGCACCGCGAACCGTCGGACCACGCGCATGGCGCGGGTTGTTTCACGCGCGCCCGGGGCTGTAAAGCGGACGCCTCGGCGCGGGGCGGCGGCGCGCGCGGCGCGGCAGGTGCGGCGCGGGCGGCACGGAGGGGGCGGTGCGCAGCGGGCCGCGCGGAGGCGGCGGGGCCGGCCTACTCGGCGGCGGCCGCCTGCTGCGGCCGGCGCGGCACCATGATCACCGCCTCGCCGGTCACCACGTCGCGGCCGGCGACCCGGCAGACGGTCTCCATGGTCACCCGCCGCCGCTCGAGGTCGACGCTCTTGATCGTGACCACGGCGCGGACCGTCTCGCCGGCCCGGACCGGGGCCAGGAACTTCATCGTCTGGCTCAGATAGACCGCGCCCGGGCCGGGCAGCTTGGTGCCGATCGCGGTCGAGATCAGGCTGGCGGTCAACAGGCCGTGCGCGATCCGTCCCTTGAAGACGGTGCCGCCGGCGAACTCCTCGTTCAGGTGGACCGGGTTGGTGTCGCCCGAGACGCCGGCGAACATGAGGATGTCGGCGTCCGTGATGGTCTTGCCGAACACGGCGCTCATGCCGGGCTGCAGATCCTCGAGGTAGAGGCCGTGCTCCATCGTGAAGGCTCCCGCGGCCGAACCGGTCCGCGCCGGCGGATCCTGCGCTGCAGCATGGGGCTGCTGCGGCGCAGGAGCAAGCGCCAAAAGGCCACGGTCGGGCCGCGCGGCGGCGAGCGTCATGGTCCCTCCTCGGGCGGGCGGGCGGCTCTCCGCCGGGCCCTGGGCAAGGTTAGGGGCGGATCGTAAAGATCCGGTTGACGACCGCAGCGGAGGCGGCATGGACGCGCTCTCGACGATCCTCGGACGGCGCACGGTGCCACCGGCGCGCATGACCGGGCCGGGCCCCGACGAGGCCACGCTCGCGCGCATGCTCGAGGCCGCCGCGGCGGCCCCCGACCACGGCCGGCTGCGCCCCTGGCGCTTCTTCCTGGTGCGCGGCCCGGCCCGCCGGGCGTTCGGCGAGCTGATCGCGCGCGCGCTCGCGGCCGAGCAGCCGGACCTCGACCCGGCCGAGCTCGACCGGCAGCGCGAGGCGCCCCTGCGCGCGCCGGTGATCGTCGTGGCCGCGGCACTCCTCGACCCGCGCCATCCGAAGATCCCCGAGATCGAGCAGCTGGCGGCCGCCGCCGCGGCCATCCAGAACCTGCTCCTCGCGGCCCACGCCCTGGGCTTCGTGGCCAAGTGGGCGACCGGCCGGCCGGCCTACAGCGCGGGCGTGCGCCAGGGCCTCGGGCTCGGCCCGGAGGATCGCATCCTGGGGATCCTCTACCTCGGCAGCCCGAGCGGTGGCGAGCTGCCACCGCTCGACCGCTCGCCGCCGGCCGACCGGGTGGTCGAGTGGGGCGCAGGGAGAGGCTGAACCGTGCCCGGCGCCCGCCGTCGCGCGATCCTGGCCTGCCTCCTCGCGGCCGGCTGCCAGTCGACCGCCGAGGAGGAGCGGGCGCTCGCCCAGGCGCAGCGGGCGAGCTGCCTCGAGAGCGGCTTCGTCGAGGGCAGCGACGGCTTCCGGCTGTGCCTCGTGCTGCAGGACACCAACGAGCGGATCGCGCGGCTCGAGCGGCGGATCGACTTCCTCGACGCCGAGATCTCCGGCCTGCGCACCTTCGGCCGCTGGCGCGGCTGGCCCTGAGACGGCCTCAAAGCACCGGCAGGAGGCGGCGGAGGATCGAAGCCGAGCTCGCCGCCACGGCGTCGACGAAGGCGGCGAAATCGAAGCGCGAGTCGCGTCCGGCCAGATCGGAGAGGGCGCGGATGTCGAGCCAGGGGATGGCGAACGCCTCGCACACCTGGCCGAGCGCGCCGCCCTCCATCTCGATGGCGCGACCACCGAGCTCGCGGAACAGACGCTCGCGGGTCGCCTCGCAGTGCAGGTACTGGTCGCCCGAGAGGATCGTCCCGAACGCGATGCGCGGCGGCCGTCCGGCACCGCCGGCCCGGGCCGCGAGCGGCGGCAGGGCGAAGCCGTCGAGGCGGGCCCGGATGCGCCCGAGCAGGACCGGGTCGACGGCGTAGCCGAGCCGGTCGGTCGGGTTGAAGAACGGCACGTGGCCGGCCTGGTAGGTGGCGAGCCGGCCGTCCTCGATCACCCCGGCGTCGTGCTGCACGGTGCGGTCGGCGATCACCACGTCGCCGATCGCGAGCTCGGGGTCGAGCCCGCCGGCGACGCCCGTGAAGACGATCAGCCGCGCCCGGAAGCGATCGGCGAGCAGGGTCGCGGCGAGCGCCGTGTTGACCTTGCCGATGCCGGCGCCGACCAGGACGATCTCGTGCCCGTCGAGCCGGCCGCGATCGAAGCGGGTGTGCGCCAGCTCCTCACCCGCGGGCCGCTCCAGCGCGGCCCGAAGGTGGGCCAGCTCCTGCGGAATGGCGCACAGGATTCCGATCGTCACGTCGCCGCCTCCACTACCACGCGCGAGCAGCGCCGGACTTGTGACCCGTCCGCCTCCCGCTGCCAACCGTCGGGTTGCATGCAGGGGGCGCGGGCGGCCAGCGCCTCGACCTCGAGCACGAGCTCGCGGAGCTCCTTGACGCCGTGGCAACTGTCCAGGACGGACGGGCCGCGGCCGGCACCGAGCTCGCGGATGCCGCGCCGGATCCGCTCGAGCGGCCGGCCGACGGCGGCCGCGCAGACCAGCTTGGCGAGCAGGATGCAGAGCGCGGTGACCAGGAGTGCGCCCACGATGCCGCGGCGGAACACCCCGTCGACCTCGGCGTTGAGGGGTGCCGTGGCGAGCGAGAGGGCGAGCCAGAGGCGCTGCTCGTCGAGCTCGAGCAGGGTCACGACGTGGGTGCGCTCGCTGCCGTCGAGATCCGGCGCCTCGACGGTGCCGCCGCTCGAGGCGGCGTCCTTGAGGAGCGGGAACAGGGCGCTGCCGGCGCGCAGCACGACCGCCTCGAACTGCGAGCTCGGCTCGCGCGCGAGCACCGTGCCGTCGTCGCGCCAGAGCGTGAGGACGAGGCCGGCCGTGCCGTAGCGGGCGCGCAGCTCGGCGAGCGTGGCGCTCAGATCGACGGTCGCCGCGACCGCGCCCCGGACCCGGCCGGCGGCGTCGCGCAGCGAGGCTGCGACCGGCACCACCGGCCGGCCGTAGACGAAGCCCGGCAACGGGCTGCCGATGCGCGGCCGCTCCCACTCGAGGGCGCCCGCGAGGTGGTCGCGGTCGGCGAGGTTGAGGCGGACCGGCGCCGGCCGTCCGGAGCAGACCAGGTCGCCCTGGCGGTCGAGCACGTAGATGTTCGAGTAGCCGGCGAGCTCGGTGAACAGCCGGCCGAGCCGCTCGGTGCAGTCGACCGGCCCGGCCTCGGCGATGGTCGGGTCGAGCGCCAGGAAGGTGACGAGCTGGCGGCTCTTGACCAGCGCCGCGCGCAGCTCGTCGGCGGCGCGCACCAGGGTGGCGTTGAGGCCGTTCAGGGCCGCCGCCTGGGTGGCGCGGCGGATCTCCAGGGCGCTGTAGAGGAGCGCGCCCGCGAGCGGCAGGGTGGAGACCAGGGCCAGCAGCAGGAGCAGGCTCGCGAGGGTCAGGCTCGGCAGGAGGCGGGACAGGACGGGCATGCGGGCTCTCGACGGGAGCTGGGCACGCGGGCCGTCTATAGGGGTTTTTGATCCTTGTCAAGGATGTTATGGCTTGTCTCGGGGTCGGGCCCCTCGGCCTCCGCGCTCACCTCGACGAGATTGCCGTCCGGATCGCGGAAGTAGATCGAGACCAGCTCCGCCACGGCACCGGTGCGCGCGACCGGGCCGAGCAGCGCCGGGAAGCCCAGGCCCGCGAGCCGCGCCGCGAGCGCCTCGAGCGGCTCGGCGCTCAACAGGCAGAGGTCGGCCGAGCCCGGCGTCGGCCGCGCCGCCTTGGGCTCGATCTCGCGGCCGGCCTCGTGCAGGTTGATCTTCTGCCGGCCGAAGGCGAGCGCCCGCCGGCCGGCGCCGAACTCGGTCCAGCGCATGCCGAGCCCGTCGCAGTAGAACCGTCGGGTGGCGGCGAGATCGCGGACCGTGAGCACCAGATGGTCGAGCGCCCGGATCGCCACCGCGGCCGCCTCAGACCTCGCCGGCCCGGCCCTCGACGCGGAGCGCGCCCTCCTCGTCCATGCCCAGATGGTGCGCGATCTCGTGGGTCAGCACGTCGAACACGACCTCCTCGAGGGTGCAGCCCCGCTCCGCCCACTCGACCAGGATCGGCAGCCGGTAGAGGAAGATCATCTCGGGCTCCTCCGGCGGCAGCGCCTGGGCGTGGCGCTCGCCGACCGGCACCGCGCGGTAGAAGCCGGTCAGGTCGAGCGGGTCCTCGCACTCGGTCGCCTCGAGCGCGGCCTCGTCGGGCCAGTCCTCGACCCGCACCGGCACGGCCGCCACGAGCGCCCGGACCGGCTCGGGCAGGCCCGCCAGGATCCGCGCGCCGATCGCCGCCAGATCGTCGGCGTCGGGTGCCCGGGCGCGGCCCGGAGCTGCGGGAGCCGGCTCGGCCACGGGCGCCTCAGCGCGCCGCCATGCGCAGCGCCCCGTCGAGGCGCAGCACGCAGCCGTTGAGCATCGGGTTGCGGGCGATCTCGAGCACGAGCGAGGCGTACTCCTCCGGTCGTCCGAGGCGCTGCGGGAAGGGTACCGTCTGGGCGAGGCCCGCCTGCACCTTCTCGGGCATGCCCTGCAGCATCGGCGTGGCGAACAGGCCCGGGGCGATCGCCACCACCCGGATGCCGTGGCCGGCCAGCTCGCGCGCCGCCGGCAGGGTCAAGGAGGCGATCCCGCCCTTGGAGGCGGCGTAGGCGGCCTGCCCGATCTGGCCCTCGAAGGCCGCAACCGAAGCGGTGTTGACGATCAGACCGCGCTCGCCCTCCGCGAGCGGCGGCAGGGCCGCCATGGCGGCGGCCACGAGCCGCAGCATGTTGAAGCTGCCGATCAGGTTGACCCGGACCACCTGCTCGAAGCCGTCGAGCGGCATCGGCCCGTCGCGTCCGACGATGCGCGCGGCGGGCGCGATCCCGGCGCAGTTGACGAGCAGCCGCGGCTCGCCGATCGCAGCGGTCATGGCCGGCAGGGCGCGTTCGGCCGCGGCCGGGTCGGCGACGTCGAAGGCGAAGGCGGCGGCGTCGAGGCGGCTCGCGACCTCGCGCGCCCGAGCCTCGTCGCGGTCGACCACGGCGACCCGCGCGCCGGCCAGGGCGAGTGCTGCGGCCGTGGCGGCGCCAAGTCCCGAGCCGGCGCCGGTGACGATCGCCCCGAGACCGTTCAGGTCCAAGCCCGGTCCTCCCCGCGCCCGCCGCCCGGCCGAGCCCGGCTCAGGCCAGCCGGCGCTGCACCTCGCTCACCGCCTTGCGCATCAGATCCTGGACGAGGTCGCCCTGCAAGCGCTCGGCCAGCACCTCGCGGGTGGCCCGTGCGGCGAGGTCGGCGGCGCGGGCGCGGACCTCCTGGACGGCGCGCGCCTCCTCCTGGGCGATGCGCTCGACCGCCTGCTCGGTGCGCCGCTCGGTGGCCGCCTTCATCTCCTCGCGCATCCGCGCCTCGAGGCGGCGCTGCTCGGCCTCGACCCGCTCCAGGATCTCGCGCGCGAGGCCCTCGCCCTCGTGCAGCTGGCGCTGGTACTTGGCGAGCAGCGCCTTGGCCTCCTCGTGCAGCCGCTGCGCCTCGTCGAGCTCGCGGCGGATCTTGGCCGCGCGCTCGTCGAGGGCGCCCAGGACGTGCTCCTGGAACGGCTTGCGCACCAGGACCACGAGGATCAGGAGGGCCACCGCGAGCCAGAAATACTCCATCAGCGTCCTCCCGCGCCGGTCACCCGGGCGACCGCGGCACTGGCCTCCTCGGGCCCGATCTCGAGGCCGGCGAGCCGGCGGGCCGCCGCCTGGACGACCTCGGCCGCGACCCCCGCCACCTCGGCCAGGGCCGCCGACTTGGCGGCGCCGATCCGGGCCTCGGCCTCGTGCAGCTTGCGCGCCACCTCGGCGTCGAGCTGCGCCTGGTGGCGCGCCAGCTCGGCCGCGATCCGCTCCTGCGCCTCGCGGACCCGGCGCTGCGCCTCGGCCTGCGCTTCGGCCACCACCCGGTCGTGCTTCTTGAGGGCCGCCTCGGCGTCGGTCCGCAGCCGCGAGGCGCGGTCGAGGTCGGCGCTGATCCGGTCCTGGCGGGTCTCGAGGATGTCGGCGATGCGCGGGATCGCCTTGGTCTTGAGGAGCCAGTAGAGCAGCGCGAAGCACACGATCAGCCAGAAGATCTGGCTCGGGAAGGTGTGGCTGTCGAGCTGCGGCAGGCCACCGCCACCCGGCTCGGCGGCGACGGCCGGGGCGGCCGCGAGCAGCGCCGCGAGCGCGCTCGGGCCGAGCCGGGCTGGGATGCGCGACATGGCCGGTCTCCAAGACGGCCGCGGCGGGGCGGCGGCGCCGCCCCGCGCGCCGGCCCGGGCCTCAGGTGAACAGGATCAGGAAGGCGATCAGGAGCGCGAACAGCGCGACCGCCTCCACGAGCGCGAAGCCGATGATCGCGAAGGGGAAGACCCGCTGCTGGACCGACGGGTTGCGGCCGACGGTGGCGATCAGCGTGGCGAAGATGTTGCCGATGCCGATGCCGACACCGAACAGCGCGATCGTCGCAAGGCCTGCGCCGATCATCTTGGCAGCAGCGAGCTCCATGGGTTCCTCTCCGGAGTGACGGGCGTTCCTCGCCCGGGGCTACCGCGCGCCGCGTCCAGGGCCTGGCGAACCTACGGCCTCAGTGCATGTGGATCGCGTCGTGCAGATAGATGCAGGTGAGCACGGTGAAGATGTAGGCCTGGAGGAAGGCCACCGCGAACTCGAAGCCGGTCAGCGCCACGGTCACGGCGAGCGGCGCCACGGCCGGTACCGCCCAGTAGGAGAAGAGGGTGATGATGAAGCCGGCGAACACCTTCATCATCGTGTGGCCGGCCATCATGTTGCAGAACAGGCGGACCGACAGGCTGATCGGCCGCACGCAGTAGGACAGGATCTCGATCGGGACCAGGAGCGGCAGCATCGCCTTGGGGGCGCCGTGCGGCACGAAGAACGTCAGGAAGTGCGTGCCGTGGATGGCGAAGCCCAGGATCGTGACGCCCAGGAACACGCCGATCGCGAGCGTGAAGGTGACGATGATGTGCGAGGTGAAGGTGAAGCCGAACGGCAGCGGCAGCATGCCGAGCATGTTGCCCATCAGGATGAACAGGAAGAGGGTGAACACCAGCGGGAAGTAGCGGAGCCCCTCCTTGCCGGCATTGTCGCGGACGAGGCCGGCCACGAACTCGTAGGCCAGCTCGACGACCGATTGCAGCCGGCCGGGGATGAGCGCGTGCTGGCGGGTGCCGACCATGAGCAGCCAGTAGGCGCAGCCGACCGCGATCATCATCCAAAGCGAGGAGTTGGTGAACGACAGGTCGAGCTGGCCGATCTGGATCGGCACGAGCCTGTGGATCTCGAACTGGTGCAGCGGATCGGCCACGTGCCCCTCGCTCCCTCCTCGGCGCCCGGCTCAGGCCGGCCCGTCGCGGCCCTCCCGGGCCCGCCTCTCGAGGCGTCGCATCCACCGCCAGGCGTTCAGCATCCCGGCCGCCGCCCCGAGCACGAAGCCCACGACGATCAGCAGGGGCGCGGTCCCGAGCCAGCGGTCGAGCGCCCAGCCCGCCAACAGGCCGCCCGCGACCCCGGCCACGAGCTCGATGCCGACCTGGAGCCCGTCGCCCCACCGCAGCCGACCGTCGCCCTCGCCGTCCTCGCGCGATGTCGGGGTGCGGGCCCCGCGCAGCCGCTCGAGACGGGCGTCGAACCGGTCGAACGCGGGCGGCCGCTCGTCCCCCGCCATCTGCCCTCGGCCCGAGCGGGAGCCCCACCTCGGGGCGGCCGGCGCCGGGCGCGCGGAACCTAGGGAGCCGCCGCGGCGACCGTCAAGCCGGGGGTCCGGCTTGCGGCACTATGCCGTAGCGCGCAGCTCGACCGCCCGGGCGAGCTCGACCGAGACCAGTCGCGAGACGCCGCGCTCGGCCATCGTCACCCCGTAGAGCCGGTCCATGCGCGCCATGGTCAGCGGGTGGTGGGTGACCACGAGGAAGCGTGTGCCGGTTGCCCGCGCGGTCTCGCCGACGAGCCCGGTGAAGCGGTCGACATTGGCGTCGTCCAAGGGCGCGTCGACCTCGTCGAGCACGCAGAGCGGCGCCGGCCGGGCGAGGAAGAAGGCGAGCACCAGGGCGAGACCGGCGAGGCTCTTCTCGCCGCCCGAGAGCAGCGAGACGTGGGCCAGCCGCTTGCCCGGCGGCTGCGCCTCGAGCTCGAGGCCGGCGGCCAAGGGATCGGCCGTGTCGGTCAGCCGGAGATGGCCGCGGCCGCCGCCGAAGAGCTGCCCGAGCAGTCGCCGGAAATGACCCTCGACCGCCTCGAACACCGTGACGAGCCGCTCGCGCGCCTCGCGGTTGACCGTCTGGATCGCCTGCTCGAGGCGCGCGCAGGCGGCGCGGATCTCGGCCTCCTCGGCGCGGGTGCGGGCGAGCTCCTGGGCGAGATCGCGGGCCTCCTGCTCGGCCCGCAGGTTGACGGCGCCGAGCCGCTCGCGCGCCAGGGCGAGCCGGGCCAGGCGCCGCTCGAGCTCGTCGAGCGGGAGGCCGGCGAGCTCGGGCCCGCTCTCCGCGGCGGCCGCCTCCTCCGGGGCGCAGCGCAGCCGCTCGACCACCTGGGCGCGGGCCGCCTCGACCCGGCCCTGCGCCGTGGCCACTCCGGCCCGGGCGAGCGCCGCCCGCTCGCTCGCGGCCGCGACCACCGCCTCGGCCTCGAGCGCCGCCCGCTCGGCCGCCTCGAGCGCCTCGGCGATCCGCCCGGCCTCGGCCACGGCCGCGGCGTGCGCCGTCGCCGCGGCGGCGGCCTCGCGGCGCAGCGCCTCGACATCGGCTACCGCCGCCTCCGCCGCCGGCTCGTCGAGCCGCGCGAGGCGCGCCCGGAGCTCGCCCGCGCGGGCCTCGAGCGCGGCGCGCTGCTCGGCGAGCCGGGCCCGCTCGGCCTCGAGCATCGCCAGGCGCGCCTCGGCCGCCGTCGCGCGGGCGGCGAGCCCGGCCTCGCTCGCGGCCAGCTCGGCCCGCGCCGAGCGCGCCGCGACCAGGTCCCGCTCGGCCGCCTCGAGCTCGCGCTCGCTCGCAGCGAGCAGTGGCTCGGCCTGCCCGATCGCCCGGTCGAGCTCGGCGGCCCGGGCCAGGGCGGCGGCCAGTTCGCGCAGCGCGGCGGCGCGCTCGGCCGCCTCGAGGCCGGCCGCCTGCTCGGCGCGCGCGAGCTCGGCCCGGGCCCGCTCGAGGCGGGTCCGCGCCCGCCCGGCCGCGGCGCGCGCCTCGGCGAGCGCCACCACGGCCGCCTGCCGTTCGGCCTCGAGCCCCGCCCGGCGGTCGCGGGCGGCGGCCCAGGCCGCCTCGGCGGCCGCGAGCTCGATCGCCGGGGCGGCCGGGTCGCATACCTCCGACGGCGATCCGGCCGGCGCCTCGGTCTCGGCCAGGCGGCTCGCCAGATCCTCCTGCTCGCGCGCGAGGCGGGCCCGCTCCTGCTCGAGCGCGTCGCGCTCGGCCCGGGCCCGGTCGTGCTCGGCCCGGGCGGCCTCGAGGTCGCGCCGCACCTCCCGGCAGGCCTCGGCGCGCTCGCTGGCCGCGGCGGTGGCGACGACCGCCCCGCTCCGGGCCCGCTCGCGCGCGGCCTCGGCCTCGGCCGACGCGTACTCCGCCCGGGCGAGCGCCGCGGCCGCCCGCTCGCGCTCCGCCGCCAGGGCGTCGAGCCGGGCCAGCCGCGCCAGGAACTGGCTCGCCCCGTCGGCCCGTGGCCGCTGCACGAACCCGTCCCAGCGCCAGAGGCCGCCCTCCGGGCTCACCAGTCGCTGGCCCGGCAGGAGCCGCGCCTGCAGGCGCTCGGCGCGCTCGGCCGCGCACAGGCCGGTCGCCGCCAGCCGGCGGGCGAGCTCGGGCGCTGCCTCGAGCCGCGCCGCCAAGGGCTCGACCCCGTCCGGCAGCGGCGGCGGCTCGGCCGCGCCCGGCAGCGTCCGCCAATGGCGGGGCTCGGCCGGATCGGTGCCGGCGAGGCCGTCCTCGCCGAGGGCCGCGGCGAGCGCCGCCTCGAGCCCGTCGACGCCGCGCACGCTGCGCGCCAGGGCGGCCCGGCCGGTCTCGCCGACGAGCGCCCGCAGCGCCGCCTCCTCGGCCTCGAGCCGGTCGAGGGCGGTCCGGGCGCGGCGCTGGTCCTCGGCCGCGGCGACGGCCGCGAGGTTGGCCCGCTCCTGCTCGGCGGTCGCCAGGGCGGCGGCCGCTCGGGCCGCCTCGGCCGCCGCCTCGGCCGCCCGCAGCCCGGCCTCGAGCGGGGCGAGCCGCGTCCCCTCCAGGATCGGGTCGAGCTCGGCCAGCCGCGCCGCGATCGCGGCCGCGCGCTCGCGGGCGACGGCGAGGGTCCGCTCGAGCAGGGCGCGCCGCTCGGCCCGCTCGCGCCGGGCCGCGGCGTTCGCCGCCCGCTCGGCCTCGGCCGCGGCCCGGGCGGCCGCGAGCGCGCCGCGCCGCTCGGCCGCCTCCGCCAGCTCCTCGCCGGCCGCGGCACTCGCCTGCTCGGCGCGGGCGAGTGCTGCCGCCGCGGCGGCCTCCACCCGCTCGGCCTCGGTGAGGGCGGCCACGGCCGGATCGAGCTCGGCCCGGGCCCGCTCGAGCGGCGCCGCGGCCTCGGGCGCGGCCGGCCCGAGGGCCGCCTCGAGCTCGGCCAGCCGCGCCCCGAGCCGCGCCCGTTCCTCGCGCAGCCGTTCGATCCCGGCGGCCGCCAGGCGAGCCTCGAGGGCGCGCTCGCGGCGGCTCGAGGCGGCCCGCTCGCGCTCGATCGCCTCCTCCCCGGCTCGGGCC
>CAZDFD010000054.1:0-28884 GCA_964504655.1 uncultured Geminicoccaceae bacterium | reverse complement strand
GCGCCTGGGCGGCGATCGTCAAGGCCGGGTTGACCGCCGCCGAGGAGGGCAGGAAGGAGGCGTCGACCACCCAGAGGTTCGGGTGGTCGTGCGCCCGGCACCAGGGGTCGAGCGCCGAGGTCGCCGGATCCGTGCCCATCCGCACCGTGCCGCACTGGTGCGAGGGGGTGCGCCGGTCGAACGGGCGGGTGAGCAGGATCGGCCAGCCGGCGGCGCGGAACAGCTCCTTGGCGCGGGCCACGAGCCGGGCGTGCGCGGTCGTGTTGGTGCGCTTCCAGTCGAGCACGATCCGCCCGCCGTCGAGGCGCACCCGGCTCGAGGGATCCGGCAGGTCCTCGCTCATGAGATACCAGTCCCAGCTGTGCCGGGCGAGCCAGGCGAGCCCCGCCCGCGGCACCCGCGGCAGCTGCGGCTCGAGCACCGGGGCGGTGATCTTGCCCAGGAGCTGGATGTTGCCGAGCGGCCCGCCGCCGCTTCCGTCGTCGAGATAGAGGTCGTTGAGGCCGAGCGTCTTCTGGTAGACCGCGTCGTTGCGGCGGCGCGGGTCGACCGCCAGGAGTGCGGTGCAGTTGTGGTTCATGAAGTGCCGGCCGACCACGCCCGAGCGGTTGGCGACGCCATCGGGGCAGGCGGTGCAGGCCGAGGCCAGGAGGAGGGCGGCGCTGCGGACCGCACCGGCCGCGACGACGACCGTGCCGGCGCGAAGGCACGAGCGTTCGCCGCGGTGCTCGACCTCGACCCCCTCGACCCGGCGGCCGTCGGGTGCGAGCAGCAGGCGGAGCGCCGTGGTGCCGGTCCGAAGCTCCACGTCCGGGCAGGCGAGTGCTCGGGCGAGCGCCGCGCTCTCGGCGTCCTTCTTGGCGCCGGTGGTGTCGGGATAGGCGTCCCAGGGGGTGGGAGCGCGTGCCAGCCAGCGCTCGAGGTCGACCGCGAGCGGCAACGGGAAGGGCCGCAGCCCCTGCGCGCGCAGCCGCTCGCGGGCCCAGGCGATCGCGGGCTCGTCGGGCACGGGCGGGTGCGGATAGGGGGTCGAGCGCGGCGGGTCGGTCGGATCCAGGCCCGCCGCCCCGCGCACCTCGTAGAGCGCCTCGGCCCGGCCGTACCAGGGCTCGAGCTCGGCATACGGGAACGGCCAGGCGGGGGAGACGCCGTCGGTGAAGGCGAGCGCGCCGAAGTCCGCCTCGCGGAAGCGCATCAGCACCGCGCCGTAGAGCTTCGAGTTGCCGCCGACGCAGGCATAGTTGCCCGGGGCGAACGGCCGGCCCCGGCCGTCGAGCCAGGTCTCGGCCGGGCGGAACCGGCCCAGGGCGAAGATCGCGCGGGCGTCGCGCGCGTCCGGGGTGTCGACCAGCCGCTCGCCGCGCTCGAGCACGAGCACCCGGGCGCCACTGCCGGCGAGGCCGGCCGCGAGCGTCGCCCCGCCCACGCCCGAGCCCACGATCAGGACGTCCGGGGCCCCCGCCATGGCGGTCCCGCTCAGAGCCGGCGGCCGCTCTCCGGGTCGAACAGCACCGCCTTGTCGAGGTTGAAGGCGAAGGCGACCCGGGTCTGCGGGCGGACCTCGGCATCCGCGCGCATCCGCGCGATCACCTCTTTGCCGGCCAGATGGGTGACCACGAAGGTGTCGGAGCCGGCCGGCTCGACCACCTCGACCAGCGCGTCGACGAGGTGCACCGCCTTGGAGTGGCGGTCGGCGCCGTCCCGGTCGGTGATCGCCTCGGGGCGGATGCCGAGGATCACGGTGCGGCCCGGCCGGACGCTGCCGGGTGCGGCCGAGGCCGGCAGCGGCAGCCGCACCGGCTCCTCCTGGCCGCGGGCGAGCTCGAGCGCCGGCGGCCCGCCGCCGTCGGTGACCACCGCCTCGATCAGGTTCATCGACGGCGAGCCCATGAAGTCGGCGACGAACAGGTTGGCCGGGCGGTTGTAGATCTCGGCCGGGCTGCCGACCTGCTGCAGCTCGCCGTCCTTGAGGACCGCGATCTTGGTGGCGAGCGTCATGGCCTCGATCTGGTCGTGGGTGACGTAGACCACGGTGGTGCCGGTGGTCTGGTGCAGCCGCTTGATCTCGGTGCGCATGTCGACCCGGAGCTTGGCGTCGAGGTTGGAGAGCGGCTCGTCGAACAGGAACACGCGCGGGTTGCGCACGAGCGCCCGGCCCATGGCGACGCGCTGGCGCTGGCCGCCCGAGAGCTGACCCGGGCGGCGGTCGAGCAGGTGGCCGATCTGGAGCGTCCGGGCGACGCCCGCGATCGCCGCCTGGCGCTCGGCCCTGGGCACGCCGCGCATCTCGAGGGCGAAGCCGATGTTCTCGGCGACCGTCATGTTCGGGTAGAGGGCGTAGGACTGGAACACCATGGCGATGTCGCGCCGCGAGGGATGCAGCTCGTTGACCCGTTGCCCGTCGATGCGGATCTCGCCCTCGCTGATCGTCTCGAGGCCGGCGATGGTGTTCAGAAGCGTGGACTTGCCGCAGCCCGAGGGGCCCACGAGCACGAGGAAGCCGCCCTTCTCGAGCTCGAGGTCGATGCCCTTGAGGATCTCGAGCGCCCCGAAGCGCTTCCTCAGGCCCTGGATCTCGAGGAACGCCATGCCCGCCCGCCTCCGCCCGGCCCGCCTCAGCCCTTGACCGCGCCGGCCATCAGCCCGCGCACGAAGTAGCGGCCGGCCAGCACGTAGACCGTGAGCGTCGGCAGGGCCGCGATCATCGCCGCCGCCATGTGCACGTTGTACTCCTTCACGCCCGTGGAGGAGGACACGAGGTTGTTGAGCGCCACCGTCATCGGCGCCGCCTCGCCGCTGGCGAACGAGGCGCCGAACAGGAAGTCGTTCCAGATGTTGGTGAACTGGAAGATCACGGTGACCACGATGATCGGCCCGGAGCTCGGCAGGAGGATGCGGCGGAAGATCTGCCAGAACGAGGCGCCGTCGATCTGCGCCGCGCGGATCAGCTCGTTCGGGAAGGCCTCGTAGTAGTTGCGGAAGAAGAGGGTGGTGAAGCCGAGCCCGTAGACCACGTGCACGAGCACGAGCCCGACCGTGCTGTTGGCGATCCCGAGCACGCCCAGCACCCGGGCCATCGGGATCAGCACCGACTGGAAGGGGATGAAGCAGGCGAACAGCATCATCCCGAACACCCAGCGGTGGCCCGGAAAGCGCCACTTGGTCAAGACGTAGCCGTTGAGGGCACCGAGCAGGGTCGAGATCAGGACCGCCGGCACCACCATGGCGATCGAATTGGCGAAGTAGCCCTTGAGGCCGGCGCAGGTGAGCCCGATGCAGGCGCTGCCCCAGGCCTGCCGCCAGGGCTCGAGGGTGACCTCGCGCGGCAAGGCCAGCATGTGGCCCTCGCGGATCTCGTCGAGCGACTTGAGCGAGGTCACCACCATGACGAACAGCGGCAGGAGGTAGATCAGGCAGAAGAGGATCAAGAGCCCGTAGATGACGACGCGCGTAGCGAGCGCGCCGCCGGCCGGGCCGGCCGCGTCGGCCCGGGCGCTCACCGGCCCTTCTCCCGGAGCTCGGAATAGAGGTAGGGCACGATGATGGCGCAGATCGTCATGAGCATCATCACGGCACTCGCCGAGCCGACCGCCATCTGGTTGCGGGTGAAGGTGTAGGAGTACATGAAGGTCGAGGGCAGTTCGGTGGCGTTGCCGGGCCCGCCGCCGGTCAAGGCGATCACCAGATCGTAGGACTTGATCGCCATGTGGGCGAGCACGATGAAGGCCGAGAGGAAGACCGGGCGGAGCATCGGGATCACGATCCGCCGGTAGACCTGGTGCAGCGGCGCGCCGTCGATCTGCGCCGCCTTCAAGATCTCGCCGTCGATGCCCCTGAGGCCGGCCAGGAACATCGCCATGACGAAGCCCGAGGCCTGCCAGACCCCGGCGATCACGATCGTGTAGATCGCCATCTCGGTGTTGATCAGCCAGTCGAAGCGGAAGCTCTCGAAGCCCCAGTCGCGGACCACCTTCTCGAGGCCGAGGCCGGGGTTGAGGAACCACTTCCAGGCGGTGCCGGTGACGATGAAGGACAGCGCCATCGGGTAGAGGTAGATCGGGCGGAACAGACCCTCGCCGCGGATCTTCTGGTCGATCAGGATGGCGAGGAGGAGGCCGATCGCGATGCAGAGGCCGATGTAGAGGGTGCCGAAGATCGCGAGGTTCTCGAGCGCCACCCACCAGGAGGGCTGGGCGAACAGCCGCACATAGGCGTCGAATCCTGTGAACTCGTAGACCGGCAGGAGCCGGGAGCGGGTGAAGGAGAGGACGATCGTCCAGAGGATGAAGCCGTAGACGAACACCAGGATGGCGGCGAAGGAGGGCGCCAGCACCAGCCGCGGCAGCCAAGTCCGCAGCCGATCGCCGGCCCCGGCGCGGACCGAGACTTCGCCGGCGAGCGCGCGCGTCGCCATGCCCTCCTCCCCGATCCGGGTGGCGGCCGGGGCGGCGGACCGCCCCGGCTGCACCGGCTCACTTGGCGGCAGCGACCGCCTTCGGCAGCTCGGCCACCGCCTGGTCGGTGGTGATCTGACCGTTGAAGTGCTTGGTGATGACGTCGTACATGGCGTTCTTGACGCCCGCCGGGTTGGCGTGGCCGTGCGCCATCGAGCCCATCAGCGTGCCCTTGGCGCTGGCCTCGGCCAGGTCCTTCATGCCCTTCTTGCCGCAGGCGTCGAAGGCCGTGTCGGGCACGTCGGTGCGGGCCGGCACCGAGCCCTTGACCACGTTGAAGGCCGACTGGAAGGTCGGCGACAGGGTGGCCGAGGCGAGCGCGTTCTGCGCCTCCTGCCGGTCGGCGCCGACCTTGAACATGACGAACTGGTCGGAGTTGAAGGTCACCGCACCCTGGGTTCCGGGGAAGCGGAAGCAGAGGAAGTCCACGTCCGGCTTCTTGCCGGCATTCAGGAACTCGCCCTTGGCCCAGTCGCCCATGATCTGCATGGCCGCCTCGCCCTTGATCACCATCGCCGAGGCGAGGTTCCAGTCGCGGCCGGAGAAGTTCGGGTCGACATAGGAGCGGAGCTTGGCCATCCGCTCGAACACGGTCTTCATGGTGGGCGAGCCGAGGGCGCCGGCATCGAGATCGACCATCGACTTCTTGTAGAAGTCGGGGCCGCCGGTGGTGAGCACCACGGAATCGAAGATCGTGGCGTCCTGCCAGGCCTGGCCGCCATGGGCGAGCGGGATCACGCCCGCGGCCTTGGCCTTGTCGAGCACCGCCACGAGCTCGTCGAAGCTCGTTGGCGGCTTGGCGCCGATCCTGTCCATGACCGCCTTGTTGGCCCAGATCCAGTTGGTCGAATGCACGTTGACCGGGGCCGCGACCCACTTGCCCTGGGGCTTGGAGAAGCGCTGCAACGCCGCCGGCACGACCTTGTCCCAGCCCTCCTTGGTGGCGACCGCGTTGAGGTCGCCGAGCACCCCGGCCTCGGCCCAATCGACGATGTCGAAGCCCAGCATCTGCACCGCGGTCGGGATGTTGCCGGCCGTGACCCGCGCACGCAGCACGGTCATCGCCTGGGTCCCGCCGCCGCCCGCGATCGGGTTGTCCTTCCAGGCGAAGCCCTTCTTCTGCATCTCCTCCTTGAGCACGTTCAAGGCCGCGGCCTCGCCGCCCGAGGTCCACCAGTGGACCATCTCGACCTCCTTGACCTGGGCCCGGGCGCCCGAGGCCAGGGCGAGGCCGGCCAAGAGCGCCGCACCCGCCAGCAACCGCGTGCGAAGAGACATTCGAGAACCTCCCTGACGATCGCCGTGCGCCGCCGCCGCGGGCGGCTCCCGGCGCTCAGGTGCGCCAGTGGCGGCCGCCGGTCAACTGGCGAGCGGCCCGATCCCGACGCTTCGGCCGGTCCGCGCCGCCTCGAGCGCGGCGAGCGCCACCGCGAGCGAGGCGACGCCGTCCTCGCCCGAGGCCGCGGGCGGCCCCTCGCCGCGGACCGCGGCGTGGAAGGCGCGGAGCGCCCGCTCGTAGAGGTTCTCGTGGGCGAGCGGCAGCGGCTCCTCGCCGCCGGCGTGGCGCAGCACGACCGTGCCGACCGGCCGCTGGCTCGTGCAGTCGCGGCCGATCAGCGAGCCCAGGGTGCCGTGCACCTCGAGCCCGGTCGGCGCGAAGCCCGTGGTGAAGGCCTCGTGGCACTGCGCGAGCAGCCCCGAGGCGAAGCGCAGCGTCAGCATGGCGCCGTCCTCGACGCCGGCCACCCCGAGCCCGCCCTCCTGGACCATGGCCGCCACCTCGACCGGCTCGTCGTCGAGCACGAAGCGGAGCGTGTCGGCGTCGTGCACGGCGATGTCGAGCACCACCCCGGCGCCGGCCGCCGGCCGGTCGAGCCGCCACCCGCGCAGATGGTCGGGCAGGCGCACGGCGTGGAAGACGCGCGCGAACAGGGGCCGGCCGATCCGCCCGGCGGCGATCGCCGCGCGCATCGCCCGCTGGGTGGCGGCGTTGCGCAGATGGTGGTTGGTGGCGAGCACCACCCCGGCGCGCCTGCAGGCGGCGACCATCTCCTCGGCCTGGGCGAGGGAGAGCGCGAGCGGCTTCTCGCACAGGACGTGCTTGCCGGCCGCCGCCGCCGCCAGGGTCTGCGGGTGGTGCAGCTCGTTGGTGGTCGAGACGTAGACCGCGTCGATCCCGGCCCCCAGGAGCTCGTCCAGGCCCGTGCAGGCGCGCGGGATCGCCTGCGCCCGGGCGTAGGCCGCACCCCGCGCCGGGTCGGTGCTCGAGACCGCCACGACCTCGCCGCCCGTGGCGCGGATCGCCGGGATCACCCATTCGCGGGCGATCGTGCTCGCGCCCGAGATCCCCCACCGGACCGCCTCCGCCATCGCCGCCCCCTCCCCCAGCCGGGCTCCCGCCCGCGCCCGAGCCTCGGCGCCGGCCGGCGCCGGCGCAAGGGCCGCGCGACGCGGCCGGCTCCGGCTTGACGGGGCCCTTCCGCGGCCCCAGCCTCGCCGGCCAGGGACGGGGCGCGGAACGGGCGGCCCCGCGAGCCTCGAGGGGAGCCAGCATGCGCGGCAGGACAGGGCTTCTGGTGGGTGCGGCCACGGTCGCGCTCGCGTTCGGCGCCGGTGCGGCGGCCGCCGCCACGCCGGCCGACACCTTCGTCATGGCCAAGCAGATCGACGACATCATCACCCTCGACCCGCAGGAATCGTTCGAGTTCTCGGGCAACGAGATCAACGCCAACACCTACGAACGGGTGATGAACTTCGACGCCACCGATCTGGTCAACCTGAAGCCGGCGGCGGCCGAGAGCTTCACGGTGAGCGACGACGGCAAGACCATCACCTTCAAGATCCGGGACGCCAAGTTCGCCTCGGGTGCCCCGGTGACGGCCGAGGACGTCGCCTTCTCGCTCCAGCGCGGCGTCAAGATGAACAAGTCGCCGGGCTTCATCCTGACCCAGCTCGGCTGGGACAAGGACAATGTCGACAAGCTCGTCAAGGCGGTCGACCCGAAGACCCTGCAGGTCACCATCACCGAGGACTTCGGGCCGGGCTTCGTGCTCTCGACCCTCTCGGCGAACATCGCCTCCGTGGTCGAGAAGAAGGTGGTGCTCCAGCACGAGAAGGACGGCGATCTGGGCAATGGCTGGCTCAAGACCGCCTATGCCGGCTCGGGCGCCTTCGTGATGCGCTCCTGGAAGCCCAACGAGAGCGTCGTGCTCGAGGCCAACCCGACCTTCTGGCGCGGCGCGCCCCAGGTCAAGCGGGTGGTGGTCCGGCACGTGCCCGAGCCCGCGACGCAGCGCCTCCTGCTCGAGAAGGGCGACGTCGACATGGCCCGCAACCTGTCGGCCGACCAGGTCGCGGGCCTCGCCGGCAACAAGGACGTGATCGTCGAATCGAGCCCCAAGGCCGAGGTCTACTACATGGGCCTCAACCAGAAGGACGAGCGGCTCCGCAATCCCAAGGTCCGCCAGGCGCTGCGCTGGCTGGTCGACTATCAGGGCATGACCGACAGCTTCCTCAAGGGCCGCTTCAAGGTGCACCAGGGCTTCTGGCCGTCGGGCTTCGCCGGCTCCTTGACCGAGACGCCGTTCAAGCTCGACGTCGCCAAGGCCAAGGCGTTGCTCGCCGAGGCCGGCTACCCGAACGGCTTCGAGGTCGCCCTCGACGCTTCCAACTCCTACCCCTCGATCAACGTCGCCCAGTCGGTCCAGGCCACCATGGGACAGGCCGGCGTCAAGGTGAACATCATCCCCGGTGAGCAGAAGCAGGTCATCACCAAGTACCGGGCGCGGAACCATCAGATGGTGTTCCTGTACTGGTCGCCGGACTATGTCGACCCGCACAGCAACGCCGACACCTTCACCCGCAACCCGGACAATTCCGACAACGCCAAGTCGAAGCCGCTGGCGTGGCGCAACGCCTGGGAGATCCCGGAGCTGACCAAGAAGACGGACGCCGCGGCGCGCGAGCGCGACCCGGCCAAGCGGCTGCAGATGTACCTGGAGCTGCAGAAGGCGGTGCAGGAGGACAGCCCGTTCATCATCGCCTTCCAGGCCCAGGACCAGCCGGCGCGGCGGGCCAACGTCAAGGGCTTCGTGGCCGGCCCGTTCGCCGACCAGACCTTCTACCGCCTCGTCCAGAAGTGAGCCTTCGGGGGCGCGGGCCGGCCCGCGCCCCCGCTCCGCCCCGCCCGCCCGACCCCGAGCCTCGCCCCGGTGCGCGTCGCCGCCCTCGTGCTGCGGACGCTCGCCACCCTCGCGCTCACCATCCTGGGCCTCCTCCTGATCACCTTCGTGATCGGCCGGGTGGTGCCGATCGACCCGGTCCTCAAGATCGTGGGCGACCGGGCGCTGCCCGAGGTCTACGAGCGGGTCCGCCAGGAACTCGGCCTGCACCTGCCGATCTGGCAGCAGGTGCTGCTCTATCTCCAGAAGGTGCTGTCGGGCGATTTCGGCCGCTCGGCCTTGACCGGCCAGCCGGTGCTGACCGACATCGCCCGCTTCTTCCCGGCCACGGTCGAACTCGCCACCGCCGCCACCCTCCTGGGCGTGGTGCTGGGCGTGCCGATGGGTGTCCTGGCCGCGGTCCGCCAGGGCCGGCTGCCCGACCATCTGGTCCGCGTGCTCGGCCTCGTGGGCTACTCGGTGCCGGTCTTCTGGCTGGGCCTCATGGGCCTCGTGCTGTTCTACGCCAAGCTCGGCTGGGTCGAGGGGCCGGGTCGCCTGGGCGTCGCCTTCGAGGACCTGCTCGAGCCCCGGACCGGCCTCCTCCTCCTGGACGCGGCCATGGCCGGGGAGTGGGAGATCTTCCGCAACGCCCTCGGCCACCTGACCCTGCCGGCGGCGATCCTGGGCTATTTCTCCTTGGCCTACATCAGCCGGATGACCCGGAGCTTCATGCTCGCCGAGCTGCGCCAGGAATACGTCACCACCGCCCGGGTCAAGGGCGTGCCCGAGTGGCGGGTGGTGTGGCGGCACGCGCTCGGCAACTGCCTCGTGCCGCTGGTCACCGTCGTGGCGCTGTCCTACGGCTCGCTGCTCGAGGGTGCCGTGCTGACCGAGACCGTGTTCGCTTGGCCCGGGCTCGGCCGCTACATCACCGAATCGCTGTTCAACGCCGACATGAACGCCGTGCTCGGCGGCACCATCGTCGTGGGCTGCGTGTTCATCGGCCTCAACCTCCTCTCCGACCTCCTCTACCGGCTGCTCGATCCGAGGGCGCGGGCGTGAGCGGTCTGCGCGCCTGGCTTTCGGCCGACGTCCCGACCTCGCGCCGCCAGGCGCGCGCCCAGGCCTGGTGGTTCGCCTGGCTCGCCTTCCGCGCCAACCCGATGGCGCTCGTGGGCCTGGCGCTCGTGCTGTTGCTCCTGCTCGCGGCCCTCTTCGCCCCCTGGATCGCCGGCGGCTCGCCGATCGAGCAGGACTTGGCGGCCCGCCTCCTGCCGCCTTCGGGCGAGCACTGGCTCGGCACCGACGAGCTCGGCCGGGACATCTGGGCGCGGATCGTCTGGGGCTCGCGCATCACGCTCACGATCGTCGGCATCGTCGTCGTGATCGTGGGCCCGGTCGGCCTCCTGGTCGGCACGGTCGCCGGATATCTGGGCGGCTGGGTCGACACGCTCCTGATGCGCCTGACCGACGTGTTCCTGGCCTTCCCGCGGCTGATCCTGGCCTTGGCACTGGCGGCCGCCCTCGGCCCCGGGATCGAGAACGCGATCGTGGCGATCGCGGTCACCGCCTGGCCGCCCTATGCGCGGCTCGCACGCGCCGAGACCTTGACCATCCGCCGCAGCGACTTCATCGCCGCGGCCATCGTCCAGGGCGCCTCGACGCCGCGGATCCTTCTGGGCCACGTCGTGCCCTTGTGCCTCGCCTCGGTGATCGTGCGGCTGACGCTCGACATGGCCGGGATCATCCTGACCGCGGCCGGGCTCGGCTTCCTCGGCCTCGGCGCCCAGCCGCCGGCGCCCGAGTGGGGGGCGATGATCGCGAGCGGCCGCCAGTACGTGCTCGACCAGTGGTGGGTCGCGGCCATGCCGGGGGCGGCGATCTTCCTCGTCTCGCTCGGCTTCAACCTCCTGGGCGACGGGCTCCGCGACGTGCTCGACCCGAAGCGGGGCTGAGCCCCTCTCAGCGGGCGTAGGCCTGGCGGATCACCGCGAAGGCCTGCTTGCGGGTCTCCTTGTCCTCGGCCAGGAGGCCCTTGCGGTTCCACCCGCGCTGGGTCGGCCCGAGCCGCCGCAGGCTGCGGAAGTCGTAGAGCAGCCAGGGGCAGAAGCCCTGGACCGACGGTGCCCGGGCAACCGCCTCGAGCTGCGCCTCGAGCACGGCCGCCATCCGCTCCTCGGTGAACGGCTCGTCGCGGCCGCCGCTGCGCCCGGCCGGCGCCTCGGCACCGGTCTCGGTGATCACGATCGGCTTGCCGCCGGCACCGTGCGCCAGGATCCGCGCCAAGTCGGCGAGGTCCGGCTCGTACCAGCCGTAATATTCGTTGATGCCGACCACATCCAGATGCTCGACCAGCCGATCGTCGATCCGGCAGGCCGCCCGGTCGACGAGGCAGGCGGCCGAGACCGGGCGCGTGCCGTCGAGCTCGCGGGCGGTGGCGGCGAGCCGCGCCATGAAGGCGAGCCTGGCGTCGCTGTCGGCGTTCTCGTTGCCGACGCCCCAGACCACCACGCTCGCCCGGTTGCGGTCGCGCAGGATCAGCTCGGCGAGCTGGTTGCGGGCGTCCGCCAGGGTGTCCTCGCGGTCGAAGGCGACCGCCCAGTAGACCGGGATCTCCTCCCACAGCATGAAGCCGAGCTCGTCGGCGAGCTCGGCGGTCCGCTCGTGGTGCGGGTAGTGGGCGAGGCGCAGGAAGTTGCAGCCGAGCTCGCGGGCGTGCCCGAACCGCCGGCGGAGGTCGGCCTCGCTCGCGACCCGGCCGACCGCCGCGTCGTCCTCGTGCACGCAGATGCCCTTGAGGAAGACGGGCGCGCCGTTGAGCAGGATCCGCTCGCCCTCGACGCGGATCTCGCGGAAGCCCACCCGGTCGGCGACCCGGTCGGCGCCGAAGCGGACCTCGACCTCGTAGAGCCGCGGCCGCTCGGGCGACCAGAGCTCGGGGCGGGCCTCGAGCAGCGCCGTGCCGACCCCGCCTTCGACCGCAACCGGCCGGTCGACGCCGAGCTCGGGGATCGCGAGCCGCGCCGTGCCGTCGACCGGATCGGAGAGCCTGAGGTCGACGGCGATCCGGGCCAGGCCGCCGTCGGGTGCGAGGCGGACGAACAGGTCCTCGACGAACACCGCGGGCAGCCGGAACAGCTCGACCTCGCGGAACAGGCCGCCATAGTTGAACCAGTCGAAATGGTGCGTCGGCACCCGCTCCGGCCGGCGGGCATTGTCGAGCGCCAGGTGCAGGAAGCTGCGCGCGCCGAGCCGGTCGGTGAGCTCGACCAGGAACGGCGTCGAGGCGCCCAGGTGGCAGCCGAGGAAGACGCCGTCGAGGAACAGCCGGCAGGCGTAGGGGGCGGCGCCGACGCGCAGGAACAGGCGCTCGCCCGGCCGCGCCTCCAGGCCCTCGAGCCAGCGCCCGTACCAGGCCATGCCCTCGTAGTGGAACAGCTCGGGGCGGACCAGGTTGAAGCAGGCCGGCACCGGCATCCCCGGGTCGGCCGGGTCGAGGGCGTAGTCGAACGGCGCGGTGCGGCCCTCGAGCGGGCGGAAGCAGTCCGCGTGCCAGCGCTGCCGGAGGCCCTCCTCGAACGGGTCGATGGTGAAGTGCCAGCTTCCGGCGAGGCTGGTCCGCGGCCGGCCGCGGACGTGGATCAGGCCGCGATGGTCGAGTGTCGGATGCTCGTAGGCGCGGCCATAGGCCGCGTCGTGCAGATGCGCGAGCGCATTCGCCGGCAGCCCGCTCACGGGACCGCCCTCGGGCAGCGATAGCCGATGCCGATCATGCGCCGGAAGCCGAACCGGCCGCGGTAGCGCTCGGGCCAGAGGGTCTCGGCGACGAGCGCGATGGTGGTGCAGCGGAAGAAGGTCGCGAAGGTGTTGGGGAGGCCCTGCGGCTCCTCGTAGCCGCGCACCCAGCCGTCGAGCCGGCGCACGCCCTCCCGGGCGTCGGCGAAGCCGCCCGAGGGGTCCTGGAAGGCCAGGAGCGCCTCGAGCTTGGCCGCGAGCCAGCGATGCGCATCGGCGCGGCGGTGCGGCTGCAGCCGGTCGAGATGCACGACGATGTCGACCGGGTCGACGTCCAGGCAGGCGGTGGTGACCCCGGGATCGAGGCCGAGGCAATAGTCCAGGATCCGCTCGGCGCAGCCGAGCTCGGCGCCGAGCTCGAAATAGATGTGGAAGTTGTGGGTGGCGCCGGCCATGGCGTGCAGGTGGTGCTCGGCGTCGAGCGTCTGGCCGACGCCCCAGAAGCCGGTGGTGGGCTCCTGGTTGCGGACGTGCCAATCCAGGAGGATGTCGAGCGCGCGGCGGGCCGCCCCCTGGCGCGGGTCGGCCGGATCGCGGGTCATGAGGAGGAGGAAGCTCGCCAGGTTGACGATGTTGTTGCCCTCGAGCCAGGGGTCGCGCAGGTCGCGGCGGGCGAGCCAAGCCTCGAGCACGAGCGGTTCCAGCCAGGGCTCGGCGAAGGCCAGGACCGGCCGCTCCGGGCCGTCCAGGAGCCCGAGCGCGTCGAGCGCGCCGAGCGCGTAGTTGGTGAGATGGAAGGCGATGTAGGCCGCGGTCTCGCCTTCGCCCGGCCGCTTCCAGGTCTCCTCCGGCCGCATTTGCGGGTTCAGGAAGACCCCGTCCGCGCGGCGGTGGCGCAGGAGGAAGGCGGCGGTGGCGGCGCGCTCGCCGGCCCCGAGCAGGCCGAGCCCGCCGAGCACGCCCAGGCCCAGGATCGCGTCGTAGGTGCCGGGCAGGAGCACCCCCGGCCAGCGCGCCGGGTCGTGCGCCGGGCTCGTGCGGAAGGCGCCGGCGGGCTCGGCCACGCGCATCCCGAGGAGCCAGCGGCCGGCCCGCTCGAGGGCGCGATCGACCCGGTCGGCAACGGTGCTCTCGCTCATCCCTTGACGGCTCCGGCGACCATGCCGGTCATCACCCGGCGTTGCGTCAGGAGGAAGACCACGACCACGGGCACCGTGGTGAGTGCCGCCAGCGCCATGATCCCCTGGAAGTCGACGCCGAGCTCGCTGTTGAGCATGAGGAGCGCGGTCGGCAGGGTGTAGGTCGCGGGCGAGCGCGAGATCACCAGCACCGGGAACCATTGCGACCAGTTGAGGAGGAAGGTCACGAGGGTGACCGTGCCGACGGTGGGCCAGGCCAGCGGCAGGACGATGCGGGCGAGCACCTGCAGCTCGCTGCAGCCGTCGATCAACGCCGCCTCGATCATCTCCTTCGGCAGCGCCCGGAAGAACTGGTCGAAGAGGAAGAACTGGATCGGCCCGAGGCTCAGGAACAGGATGATGCCGGTGCGGGTGCCGAGCAGCCCCAGATGCCAGATCACGATGTAGACCGGGATCACGAGCAGCATGTAGGGGTACATGATGGTGAGCAGGAAGCCGAAGCGGAGCAGCCGGAAGCCGGGAAGGTGCGGGCGGCGCAGGAGCGCGTAGGCGCCGAGTGCCGTGACGACGACCGCGATCGCGGTCGAGAGGCTCGTGATCCAAAGCGAGTTCCAGACGAAGACCGACAGATCGGTGCCGCCGATCGTGCGGATCTTGGCCAGGACCGCGAGATCGAGGCGCTCGGGCCAGGGCCGGAGCGGATCGGTCAGGATGCTCTGGGTGTCGCGGAAGGCGCTCACCAGCATCCACCAGTAGGGGTAGAGGAAGGCCAGGCTCACCAGCGTCGCGAGCCCGTAGGCGAGGCCGCGCGGCAGCACCCCGGGCCGGCCGAGCCCGCTCACCGCGGCGCCCCCCGCTCGCCCCAGGCATAGAGCCCGTAGGCCAGCACGACGACGATGGCGAACAGCACGGTCGCCATCGCCGCGGCCTCGCCGTAGAGCGCCTCGTCGAACTTCTGATAGGCGTAGTAGCTCACGAAGTTGGTCTGGAAGTTGGGGCCGCCCTTGGTCATCACGACCACGACGGTGAAGGTCTTGAGGAACTGGATCACCGCGTAGACGGTGTTGACGAGGATCGCCGGGCGGAGCTGCGGCAGGGTGACGTGGCGGAAGCGCTGCCAGCGCCCGGCGCCGTCGATGCGCGCCGCCTCGTCGAGCGCCGGGTCGAGCAGCGTCATGTTGGTGAGGAACACGATCGTGTAGAAGCCGACATGCTTCCAGAGCTCGGCCACGACCAGGGCCGGCAGCACCGTGGCCGGGTCGGCGATGCCGCCGAACGGCGGCAGGCCGAGCCCCGCAAGGGCCGCGTTCACCGCCCCGAAGCTCTGGTTGTACATCCACTTCCAGACGATGAAGCCGGCCACGTCCGGGGCGATCACCGGCAGGAACACGGCCAGGCGGAACAGGCCGTTGCCGCGGCCGATCAGGGGCCCGCCGAGCAGCAGGGCGTAGCCGAGGGCGAAGGCGATGTTCACCGCCACGGACACGGCGGTGTAGAGGAGCGTGCGGCCGAGCGAGGCGCGGAAATAGGGATCGGCCAGGACCCGCTCGAAGTTGGCGAGCCCGACCCAGACCGGCGCCGGGCTCAGGGCCGTGTAGCTGTCGGTGAACGCCACTTGGATGCTCTGGGCGATCGGCCAGAGCCCGAACACCAGGACGAGCGCCGCGAACGGCAGGACGAGCGCGTAGAACAGCCGCTCGCGCCAGAGGAGCGCCGGGAGGCCCGCCACCGTCGCACCCATGCCGAGGCACCCGGGCCGGAGCGGGCCCGCGCCCGGAGCGCTCCGCCGGCTCAGGCCTTGCGCTTGGCGTCGACCAGCGCCTGCATCTCGACCGCGAGCTGGTCGACGAAGGCGCCCCAGTCCTTGGGCGGTGCGGCGATCGCAGCCAACAGCCGCTTGTGCAGCTCGGCCTCGACCTCGGGGTACCAGGGGTGGATGCTCTCCGGGAAGTCGTAGGCGCGGAGCGGGTGCTTCGGGGCGGCGAACTGCATCCGCCGCTCGCTCAGGCCGAGATCGCTCATGTCGAAGTCGGAGCGCACCGAGGCGCCCACATATTTGAGCGACGCCTTCTGCGCCTCCGGGCCGAGCAGGAACTTGGCGACCGCGAGCGAGCGGGCCCGGTCGGGGGCGTTCTCGGGCACCGCCACGCCGCGCATGCCGCCGATGACGACGGCGGTCCGGTCGCCCGGGGCGAACGCCGGCCAGGTGCCGATCACGAAGTCGCCGCCCAAGACCGCCTCGCCGTCCCACTTGCGGACGTTCCAGTCGCCGACGCGGAACATGCCGGCGCGCTTGCCCTCGATCACCTGGTACATCTCGCCGAAGCTGTGGTTGACCGTGTCCGGCGCCACGAGCCTGTAGTCGGTGAAGGCCTTGAGGAACTCGACCAGGACCGTCCGGTGGCGCGGCTCGGCGAGCGTGACCCTGCCCGAGGGATCGACGAGCGTGTGCGACAGGCCGCTGCCGAAGGTGAAGAGATCCAGCATGTGGATCAGATCGCGCGGCTTGGCCGCCTGCAGCGCCAGGCCGAAGGTGTCGGCCTTGCCGTTGCCGTCCGGGTCCTGGTCGCGGAACTTGGCGGCCACCCGGAGCACGTCGGCCCAGGTCGCGGGGAACGGCTCGCCGACCTTCTCGAGCCAGCTCTTGCGGGCACCGAAGGCCATCTGCACCCGCTGCACGGGAAAGATGATCATCCGCTCCCGGTAGGTCGCCACCTGCAGGTCCTGCGCGCCCAGGAAGCCCGCCTCCTTCGGCAGCTCGGCCTTGAGGTCCATGACCTTGCCGGTCTGGGTCTGGATCCGGATCACCCGCTCGTAGTTGTTGAAGATCAGGTCGGGCGCGGTGTTGGTGTTGAGCGCGGCGATCACCTTGCCGAACCACTGGTCGGTCGGGAAGGAGACCGAGGTGATGTCGACCGAGGGGTCGACCTTCCGGTAGTGCTCGGCGACCTCCTTGAGCCAGTTGACGCCGTTGTCGCCGAGATCGTGCCAGATCACGAACTCGGCCGCCGGCGCCGCCCCGCCGAGCCCCAGACCGATCGTCAGGGCCGCGCCGAGCGCGAGCCGCCTCGAGAGCCGCCGGGCCCTGCCGTGCATCGTTCCGCCTCCCCGCTGCGCCGGCCGCGACCGGCCGTGGCGCCACGCCGTTCCGGATATCGCGGCGGCCGCCCCGCCACAAGCCGGCCGGGCGCTTGCCGCTCTCCCGCCCCCCGCCTAGCCTCGGTCGCGGAGGAACATCGCGTTGGGCACCCGGCCGACCCCGATCGCGCGCGCGCACGAGCCGGCCGGCGGCGGCTCGCGGTGAGCGTGCCGCCCCTGCTCGAGGTCGAGGGCCTCGAGGTCCGCTATCCGACCCCCAAGGGCGTCGTGCACGCGGTGCGCGGGGTGTCGTTCACGATGGGCGCCGAACGGCTCGGCATCGTCGGCGAATCGGGCTCGGGCAAGTCGACCGTCGGGCGCGCGATCCTGCGCCTCGTCTCGCCACCGGGCGAGGTCCGCGCCGACCGGCTCCAGGCCTGCGGCATCGACGTGCTCGGGGCCGGCCCGCGCGAGCTGCGCGAGCTCCGCGGCGGCCGGGTCTCGATGGTCCTGCAGGACCCCAAGTTCTCCTTGAACCCGGTGATGCGGGTCGGCGCCCAGATCACCGAGGCCCTGCGCCTGCACCGCCGGGTCGGGCGGCGGGCGGCGCGCGAGCAGGCGCTGGCGATCCTCGAGGCGGTCCGCATCCGCGATCCGGCGCGGGTCCTGGACGCCTACCCCAACGAGCTCTCCGGCGGCATGGGCCAGCGCGTGATGATCGCCATGATGCTCGTGGCCGAGCCGCGCCTCCTGATCGCCGACGAGCCGACCAGCGCCCTCGACGTCACCGTGCAGATGCAGGTGCTCGCCATCCTCGACGATCTCGTCTCGGCGCGCGGCATGGGGCTGATCCTGATCAGCCACGACCTCGAGCTCGTGGCGAGCTTCTGCGACCGCGTGCTCGTCATGTACGCCGGGCGGGTGGTCGAGACCTGCCGGGCGCGCGAGCTCGACCGGGCGCGGCACCCCTACACCCGCGGGCTGCTCGGCTGCCTGCCGCGGCTCGACGCCCCGGCCGACCGGCTGCCGACCCTGGTCCGCGACCCGGCCTGGCTGGAGCCCGGCCGGTGATCGCGATCGACGGGCTCGAGGTCGCCTACGGCCGCGGGCCCAGGGCGGTCCGCGCGGTCCGGGGCGTGAGCCTTGCCCTGCCGCCCGGCGGCACCTTCGGGCTCGTGGGCGAATCGGGCTCGGGCAAGTCGACCGTGCTGCGTGCCCTGGTCGGGCTCGCCCCGGTCGCCGCCGGCCGGCTGCGGCTGCTCGGGCGCGAGCTCGCCGGCCGCGAGCTCCGCGGCCGCCGCGACCGCGCCTTCCGCCGGGCCGTGCAGATGGTCTTCCAGGACCCCTACGGCTCGCTGCACCCGCGCCACACGGTCGACCGGGTGCTGGCCGAGGCCTGCGCGATCCACGGGCTCGACCGGCCGGAGGCGCGGATCGTCAAGGTCCTGGACGAGGTCGGGCTCGGCCCGGCCTACCGCTTCCGCTATCCGCACGAGCTGTCGGGCGGCCAGCGCCAGCGGGTGGCGATCGCCCGGGCCCTCGTGGTCGAGCCGCGCCTCCTCCTCCTGGACGAGCCGACCTCGGCGCTCGACGTCTCGGTCCAGGCCGAGATCTTGAACCTGCTCAAGGACCTCAAGGACGCGCACGGGCTCGCCTGGATCTTCGTCAGCCACAATCTGGCGGTGGTCGCGCAGATGTGCGCGCGCATCGCGATCATGAACAACGGCCGGATCGTCGAGGAGGTCGACGGCGCCGGGCTCGCCCGGGTCGAGCTCCGCGAGCCCTATTCGCGCCAGCTGCTCGCGGCCAGCCGCGGCTACGACCGCGAGCTGGCGCGGGCGCTCGTGAGCTACGACTGAGGCTCTCAGCCGAGCTCGAGCACGCCCTCCATCACCGGCACCGACCCGCCCGCGACCCGCACCTCGACCACCCGGCCGGCGCGCTTGAGCGCGTGCGCGGCGAGGAAGGAGGGGCGGCCCATCTCGACCCCCTGCTCGATGTGCCAGGCGAGATCGCCCTCGGGCCTCGGGTCGACGGCGCCGAGCAGGCCCGCGAGCGCCACGGCCGCCGACCCGGTCGCCGGGTCCTCCGGCACGCCCAGGGCCGGCGCCAGCATCCTGGCCCGGATCTCGATCCCGGGTACCGAGCGGTCGCGCACGAACAGGTAGACGGCCGGTTCCGGCAGCTCCGCCTCGGCGGAGAGCCGGGCACGCGCCAGGGCCGGGCGGGAGGCGAGCTCGACCATGAGCAGGGCGAGGCCGGCCGAGGCGACGCAGGGGGTCGGGCCCTCGGCCGCCAGATCGTCCGACCCGAGGCCGAGCGCCCGGGCGATCGGCGCCGGCTCGAGGCGGGCCCCGTGGCGCGGCGGCTCCGGCGCCGTGAGCTCGGCGCGGACCGCCCGGCCGGCCTCGAACAGGACGGTCACCGGCACCGGCCCCGCCCCCTCCTCGAGCACCACCCGCGCCCGCCCGTCGGGCCCCGGCCGCACCCGGCCCTCGCGGGCGAGCGCGAGCGCCGTGCCGATGGTCGGATGGCCGGCGAACGGCACCTCGCGGCCGGGGGTGAAGATGCGCAGCCGGGCGAGATGCGCCGGATCCTCGGGCGGCAGCACGAACACCGTCTCGGGATAGCCGAACTCGCGGGCGATCGCCTGCATCTGGGCGGCCTCGAGCCCGGCCGCCTCGGGCAGCAGGGCGAGCGGGTTGCCGGCGAAGCGGCGGTCGGTGAAGACGTCAGAGGTCGTGAAGCGGTGGCGCATCGCCCTCCCCCCGGTGGCCGGTCTCAGCCCGGCTTGAAGCAGCACAGAAGCTTGATCTCGACCACCCGACCCTCGCCGCCGCGCCCGTCGGGCGGCGCCATGCCGGCCTGGAAGCGGGTGGCGAGGCGCTCGGGCGGCAGGCCCTGGCGGGCGAGCGTGTCGACCACCACGGCCAGGCGCAGCAGCGCGCGCTCCCACTCGGCGACCTCGACGCCGCGCGCCGAGGCCGCGGTCGCGGCGAAGCTCTCGACCAGGATCAGCCAGTCGCGGTCCGCGGGCACCTTGCGGACCGCCTCGGCCAGGCCCAGCACCGCCCGGTCGAGCTGCTCTCCGCCCAGCCGGTCGAGCTCGGTGCCGCCCGGCGGGAACGCCACCTCGCCGGCGTAGAGGAACCCGCCGCCGCCCCGCCCGGCCTGCAGCGCCTGGTCGAGCCCGGCGAGCGTCGAGGCGCGGTAGCGGGTCCGGGTGTCGGCCTGCGCCGCGACCGCCTCGGACAGCCGCAGCGACAGGTCCTCGATCTGCAGGTTCCTGAGCGCCACCTGCCGCTCCGCCGACCACCAGAGGGCGGCGAGGCCGACGCCCAGGAGCGCCAGGGCGACCACCGCGAGCACCAGGCCGAAGGGGGCCCGCTGCGGCCGGGGCGTGGTGCGCGGGCTGCGCCGGCTTCGCTCGGCCTGGGCCGTCCGGCCCTGCTCGGCCCGCTCGCGCGCGGTCCTGAAGCCGCGCTCGTCGTAGGCGCGGCGGCGGGCCGGGTCGCGCAGGACGTCGTAGGCCTCGACCAGGTCGCGGAAGCGGTCCTCGTCGGCCTCGGGGCCGCCCTGGTCGGGGTGCAGCAGCTTGGCGCGCTCGCGGAACGCTGCCTTGAGCTCCTCGGCGGTGGCGCCGCGACCGACGCCGAGTGCCCTGTAATAGCCCTTGGGATCGTCGACCGGATCCATGCCACGCCCGTGCCAGGACGCGGGCTCTATAGGCGGCGGCGCGGCGGCTCGGCAACGGCACGCCCTCGCCTTGCCGGGCCGGCCGCACCCGGCCATGCTGGCCGCGGAGCGGAGCGGGACGAGGCATGCCGGGGCGGCTCTTGCGGGTGATGGGCTGGCTTCTGGCAGTGCCGCCCGCCCGCACCCGGCCGCGCCGCCGCACCGTCGACCGGCAGCGCGCCCGGGTCTATCGCTGGGAGCAGGCCCAGGTCTTCCCCGGCCGCGACGCGCCGCTCACCCTCGACGCCTGCCGGGCGCTGGTCGACGCCGCCTATCGCTGGGCCGAGGCCGATCGGGCGGGCGACCCGGGCTGGGCACCGCCCCGGGTGACCGACGGCCGCGGCCGGCGCCACGCCTGCGGCTCGCGCGAGGTCGTCAAGCTGCCGCGCTGGTCGCGCACGGCGCCGATCGTGCTGCACGAATGCGCGCACGGGCTCGCCCCGGACCGCCACGGGCCCCGCTTCGTGGCGGCCTACGCGGCGCTGCTCGAGCGCTTCCTCGGGATGGACGGGGCGGCGCTCAGGGAGAGTCTCGCCGCTGCCGGGATCGCCTGCGGCGACGCGGTCCTCGGACCCGCGGGAGGCCTCGTGCTGCGGGCGGCTCAGACCGGCCGCTCGCCCAGGAACGTCAGGAAGGGCTCGACCCGGCCGCCCGCACCGAAGGCCAGGACGTCGTAGCGCTCGGGCTCGGGCGAGGGCATGCCCGGCGAGCCCGCGGGCATGCCGGGTACCGCGAGCCCCCGCACCCACGCCGGCCGGTCGGCCAACAGGCGGCGGATGGCGAGCGCCGGGACGTGGCCTTCGATCAACAAGTCCGCGAGCCGCGCCGAGTGGCAGCCGGCGAGCGGCTCGGGGATGCCGAGGCGGGCGCGGATCGGCGCCAGATCGGCGTGCTCGCTGGTCCGGGTGCGGAAGCCCTCCCCCTCGAGATGGCGGGTCCAGAGCGTGCAGCAGCCGCACCCGCGCAGCTTCCAGACCTCGACCAGCGGCGGTGCGGCGGCGGCGGCGCGGCGCGGCGCGAGCGCGGCCGTCAGGGCGGCGAGCAGCAGGGCACGGCGGGCGAGCGGCATGGGCGATCTCCCTCAACCGACCTCGACGAGGGCCATCATGCCCGAACCCTGGTGCTCGAGCACGTGGCAATGCAGCATCCAGAGGCCCGGATTGTCGGCCACGAGCGCCACCTCGACCCGCTCGCCCGGGGCCACGAGCACGGTGTCGCGCCAGGGCCGGCCGGGTTCCGCGCGGCCGTCGCGGGCGAGCACGCGGAAGGCGTGGCCGTGCAGGTGGATCGGGTGGAGGAAGGCGGTCCGGTTGAGGATCAGGAGGCGGTGGCTGCGGCCGAGCGCCAGGCGCAGGAGCGGCGGCGCGTCGCCGTGGCCTTGGGCGTGGTGGTCCTCGGCCATCGCCCGGCCGTTGATGGTCCAGAACAGGCCGCGGCCGAACAGCGCCCGAAGTTCGCGCGGGTCGGGCGGCGGCAGCCCGGCCGCGGGCGCCCGGCCGCGCATCGCCATCGCCATCATGCCGCCGTCGAGCACGAGCTCGTGGTCCTCGGCCGCGGCCAGGTCGGGCTCGGCGAGCGGATTGGGCGGCAGGGCGGGCGGCGGGCCGCGCTCGACCGCGGGCGGCGGCGCCGCGTTGCGGGTGACCGCGAGCGAGGTCACCCGGTAGGTCCCCTGCGGGTCGCCCTCGTCCAGGAGGTCGATCCGCGCGAGGCGGACCGGCGGCACGTCGAGCACGAGATCGGCGCGCTCACCGGGTGCGAGGAGGAGCGGGCCCTCGATCCGCCGCGGCGCCAGCGGGTGGCCGTCGAGCGCTGCGAGCCAGGGCTCGGCACCCTTGAGGCGGAGCGCGAAGATGCGCGCGTTGGCGGCGTTCAGGAGCCGCAGGCGCAGCCGTTCGCCCGGGCTCACCTCGAGCCGCTCGACCACCCGGCCGTTGACCGTGACGGTGTTGCCGAGCGCCCCGCCGTGCGCGGCGTCGTGCGGGCTCGTGCGTACCTCGTTGACGGCGTCGGGCCCGAGCCGCCAGTCGTCGAGCACGAGCGCGAGCTCGCGGTCGACCGGCCAGCGCTCGGGTTCCTCGACGACGAGGAGGCCGTAGAGGCCGCGGCCGACCTGCCCGGCGCTCCGGACGTGCGGGTGGTACCAGAAGGTGCCGGCATCCGCGAGCGGCAGCTCGTAGCGGAACCGGCCGCCGGGCGGGATCGGCGGCTGGCTCGTGCCCGGCACGCCGTCCATGCCGACCGGGACGCGGAGCCCGTGCCAGTGCACCGTGGTGGGCTCGGGCAGGTCGTTTTCGACCTCGACCACCAGCCGCTCGCCCTGCCGGCCGCGCAGCGTCGGCCCCGGCACGGTGCCGTCATAGGCCCAGACTTCCGTCGAGGGCCAGCCCTCGCCGACCAGCGCCACCCGAGCGGGTGCGGCACGCAGGCGCAGCGGTTGCGAACCCGCACCGGCCGGGCGGGCGAGCGCGGCGGTCGCCGCCGCGGCGAGCAGCGCCCGGCGGCCGAGCCGCGGCCCGGTCATGCCCTGGACTCGCTGGCCGGCCGCCAGCGGCGCAGGCGCAGCGCGTTGGCCACGACCGAGACGCTCGACAGCGCCATGGCGGTGCCGGCCATGGCCGGCGAGAGGAGACCCAGCGCCGCGACGGGCAGGCCCAGGAGGTTGTAGAGGAAGGCCCAGGCGAGGTTCTGGCGGATCGTCCGACGGGTCGCGGCGGCGATCTCGAGCGCCGCCGCCACGAGCCGCGGGTCGGGCCGCAGGAGGGTGAGCCCGGCCGCCGCCACCGCGGCGTCGGCGCCCGAGCCCATGGCGATCCCGACATCGGCCGCGGCGAGCGCGGGCGCGTCGTTGACGCCGTCGCCGACCATCGCCACGACCCGGCCCCGGGCCCGGAGCCGCTCGAGCGCGGCCACCTTCTCGGCCGGCAGGAGCGGCGCCTCGACCCGGGCGATGCCGAGCGCGGTGGCGATCCGCCGGGCCGTCTCCGGCAGATCGCCCGAGAGGAGCGCGGTCTCGAGCCCGCGCCGGTGCAGCGCCTCGACCGCGGCCGCGGCCTCGGGGCGGAGCTCGTCGACCAGCTCGAGGAGGCCCAGGAGGCGGCCGTCGGCCGCGACCCAGGCGAGGCTCCGGCCGGCCGCGGCCGCCGCCCGGGCCGGCTCGGCGAGCGGCGCGGTCGCGATGCCGGCCTCCTCGAGCAGCTCGGCGCGGCCGATCCGCACCACCCGCCCCTCGACCCGGGCGACCAGGCCCAGGCCCGATCGGGCCTCGAAGGTCTCGACCGGCGGCAGCGCCAGGCCCTGCTCGGAGGCGGCCTCGAGGATCGCCCGGGCGAGGGGGTGCTCGCTGCCCTGCTGGGCGGCGGCGGCCAGCCGCAGGAGCGCCGCCTCCGCGCCGTCCGGCGCCCGCAGCGCCACGAGCGTCGGGCGGCCGCGGGTGAGCGTACCGGTCTTGTCGAACGCCACGAGGTCGATGCCGTGCGCCCGCTCGAGGGTGGCGACGTCGCGGATCAGGATGCCGGCGCGGGCGGCGGCACCGGTTCCGGCCACGAGGGCCGCCGGGGTGGCGAGGCCGAGGGCGCAGGGACAGGCGATCACCAGCACCGCGACCGCAGCCGGCAGCGCCGCCTCGAGCCCGTGCCCGGCCAGGAGCCAGGCGGCCAAGGTGAGCGCGGCCAAGGCGATCACGGCCGGCACGAACACCGCGCTCACCCGGTCGACCAGGCGCTGGATCGGCGCCTTGCCGGCCTGGGCGCGCTCGACCAGCTCGGTGATCCGGGCGAGCGTGGTGTCCTGGCCGACCCGCTCGGCGGTGCAGCGCAGGAGCCCGCTGCCGTTGAGCGAGCCGGCGATCAGGGGGTCGCCGGGCCCGCGCCGGACCGGCAGGCTCTCGCCGGTGACGAGCGATTCGTCGAGCTCGCTCGTGCCGTCGCGGATCCGCGCGTCGACCGGCACCCGCTCGCCCGGGCGGATCACCAGGAGATCGCCGACCGCGAGCTCGGCGACCTCGACCTCGACCTCGCGGCCGGCGCGCAGCACCCGCGCGCGCTCGGGCGCGAGTGCCATGAGCTCCCGGAGCGCCGCCGAGGCGCCGGCCTTGGCCCGGCCCTCGAGCCACTTGCCGAGCAGGACCATGGTGATCACGACCGCCGCCCCCTCGAGGTAGAGGCGGCCGCGCGCCGCCTCGCCCTCGAGCAGGACCAGGACGGCGCTGTAGAGGTAGGCGGCGCTGGTGCCGATCGCGACCAGCTGGTCCATCGTGCCCGAGCCCGCCCTGAGCGCCGCCCAGGCGGCCCGGTAGAAGCGGGCGCCGAGCCAGAACTGGACGGGGGTGGCGAGCGCCAGCTCGAGCCAGGGCGAGAGATGCGCGTGCACGCCCAGAGGTGCGAGCAGCATCGGCAGGACGAGCGGCAGGGTGAGGAGGATCGCGGCCACCAGCGCCACCGCCTCCTGGCGGCGGGCGGCGCGCTCGGCCGCGGCCGCCCGCTCGGCCTCGAGCCCGCGATCGCCCTCGAGCGTCGCCCGGTAGCCGGCGGCGCGGACCGCGGCCAGGAGTTCGGCCGCGCCGGGCGCGCCCGCCACGTGGCGGACCTCGGCCCGCTCGCTCGCGAGGTTGACGCTCGCCTCGAGGACCCCGGGCAGGCGGCGCAGCACCCGCTCGATCCGGCCGGCGCAGGCGGCGCAGGTCATGCCGCCGATGCCGAGCCGGGTGGTCCGCACCCGCACGTCGAAGCCGGCCTCGCGGACCCGCTCGACCAGCCGCGGGGGATCGGCGGTGTCCGGATCGAGCAGGAGCTCGGCGCGCTCGAGCGCGAGGTTGACCGCGGCCGCGCGCACCCCGGGGGCGGCGCGCAGCACGCGCTCCACCCGCCCGGCGCAGGCGGCGCAGGTCATGCCGGTGATCGGCAGCGCCAGCCGCGCGGCGGCCACCGGCGTCGCCGCCGCGGCGGTGCCGGGCTCGGCCCCGACGAGCGTGCGCATCGAGCCGGTCTCCAGGCCTTCGGGCGGGCGGGGGGCGGCGCCCGGTCAGCGCGCCGGGCGGCCGGCCGGCGGCTCGCCCCTGGCCAAGTTCAGGAGATAGGCCTCGTCGCCGGCCGCGGCAACGAGCAGGGCCACGAGGCCGAGGGCCCGGATCCGCTCGGTCTCGCGCGGATCGAGGCTGCGGACCTCGACCCGGAGGCCGCCCTCGATCGGTGCGGTGGCGAGCCGCCAGCGCCGCGCCGCCGCGAGCCGCGCCGCGGCACCGGGCAGGAGCCGCCGGATCGCGGCTTCGCCCGCGGCATCGGGCCCGGTCACCAGGAGCTCGACGCCGCCCACGAGCTCGCGCATCTCGGCCCGGGCGAAGAGCGTCAACCGGTCGAGGTCGCGCAGATGGGCGCGCGCCGCCTCGAGATCGACCCGCTGCCAGTCGGTCGCCGGATCGGCCTCGAGCCGGGCCACGAGGTCGGCGAGCAGGGTCAGCGCGGGCGGTCCGGGCAGCCGCGGCCGCAGCACTGGCTCGGCCGCCGCGCGGGGCGGCGACAGGGCCAGGAGGAGGAGCGAGGCGAGCAGGGCCGGCTTGAGCATCCGAACGTCTCCCGCGAGCGGCACTCGCCCCTGATGCACCATGCCGCGAGCCCGCGCATCCCCGACTGCAGCGCCTGCAGGGGCGGCGCTTGACCCGGCGGCGCCGCTCGGCGCCTATGCGGGGGTCAGGGGAGGATCGGGCCATGGCGATCGCGCGCGCCGCCGTGCAGGCGGCCAATCTCGGGCTCGAGGAGGCCGTGGTCGACGCCGAGGCCCGCTACGTCGCGGCGCGGCCGCAGAGCCGCCGGATCTTCGAGCAGAACCTCAAGGCCATGCCCGGCGGCAACACCCGCACGGTGCTGTGGTTCCTGCCGTTCCCGGCGGTCCTCGCCCGGGGCCACGGCGCGCGCCTCCTGGACGTCGACGGGCACGAGTATGTCGACTGGCTGGGCGAGTACTCGGCCGGCCTCTACGGGCACAGCCACCCCGTGATCCTGGAGGCGATCCGCGGGGCGCTCGCGGACGGCATCGCGCTCGGCGGGCCGAACCGCTTCGAGGGGCCGCTCGCGGCCGAGCTCTGCCGCCGCTTCCCCTCGCTCGAGCTCGTGCGCTTCTGCAACAGCGGCACCGAGGCCAACCTCTTCGCGATCTCGGCGGCGCGCGCCTTCACCGGCCGTCCGGCGATCATGGTGTTCGACCACGGCTATCACGGCGGCGTGTTCTACTTCACGCCCGGCGCCGACCGGATCAACGCGCCGTTCCCCTGGGTGCTGGCGCCGTTCAACGACCCGGCCGGCACGCTCGCCCTGCTCGAGGCGCACGCCCACGAGCTCGCGGCCGTGCTGATCGAGCCGATGCAGGGCGGGGCCGGGGCGCTGCCGGCCGAGCCGGCCTTCCTCGAGGTGCTGCGCGAGGCCTGCAGCCGGCACGGCGTCTGCCTGATCTTCGACGAGGTGATGACCTCGCGGATGAGCGCCGGCGGCCTGCAGGCGCGGCTCGGGATCACCCCCGATCTCACCTCGCTCGGCAAGTATCTGGGCGGTGGGCTCACCCTCTCGGCGTTCGGCGGCAAGGCCGCGATCATGGCCCAGTTCGACCCGCGCCGGCCGGGCGCCATCCCGCACGCCGGCACCTTCAACAACAACGTGCTCGCGATGGCGGCGGGCCTCGCCGGGCTCACCCGCGTCGCCACCCCCGAGGTCATGGAGGCGCACTTCGCGCGCGGCGAGCGGCTCAAGGCCCGGCTCAACGGGCTCGCCGCCCGCGAGGGCGTGCCGTTCCAGTGCACCGGCTGCGGCACCATCCTGGGCCTGCACTGCGAGGCCGGTCCGCTGCGCTCGGGCCGCGACCTTGCGGCCCGGGACCCGGCCCGCCGCGAGCGGCTGCAGCGGCTCCTGCACTACGATCTCCTCGAGCGCGGCCACTACCTCGCGCGACGCGGCTACCTCACCCTCTCGCTGCCGCTCACGGAACGGGACGAGGAGAGCTTCGTCCAGGCGATCGAGGAGTTCCTCAGGGTCCGGCGCAACCTGCTCAAGGCTTGAGCCGATGGCGGAGGGCGCCGGGTTCGGGGTGGGTGCCACCGCCGCCGCGGGCGACACCCTCGGCGAGCGGCCGCCGGCGGTCTGGGCGCCGCGCCTGGCCGAGCCCCTGCCGCGCGGCCTCTGCACCGATTGCGGGCTCTCGCGGATGCGGATCGCCAAGGCCTGCGGCCGGGCCTGCCAGTTCATCGCCCCCGACTATCCGCACCTCGAGGCCGAGGTGCACGGCCGGGCGCGCGATCCCGGTCGCCCGGACGAGCTGCACTTCGGGCCGTTCCGCCGGATCCTCCGGGCCGCCCTCGCCCCGCCGCGGGCCGGCGCCCAGTGGACCGGGATCGCGACGCGCCTCGGCGAGCGGCTGCTCGAGACGGGCCGAGCCGAGGCCGTGCTCTCCGTCGCACCGACGCCCGGCGATCCCTGGCGGCCACGGCCGGTGATCGTGACCCGGCCCGCGGGCATGGCCGAGTGCCGCGGCATGCGGATGGGCTATGCGCCCACGATCGCTCTCCTCGAGCCCGCCCTGGCCGCGGGCTACCGGAAGCTCGCGCTGATCGGCATCCCCTGCCAGGTCCACGCGCTGCGCAGGATCGAGGCCGAGCTCGGCCTCGAGCGCCTCTGGGTCGTGGGCACGCCCTGCTCGGACAACACCACGACCGAGCGCTTCCTCGAGTTCCTGGCCCTGCTCGACCCGGAGCCCGCGCGCATCACCTACCTCGAGTTCCGCGCCGACTACCGGGTCGAGCTGCGCTACGCCGACGGGCGGGTGCGCCTCGTGCCGTTCCTCGAGCTGCCGCTGTCGCGACTGCCGCCCGACTTCTTCCCGCTCACCTGCCGGACCTGCGTCGACTACACCAACGTCCTGGCCGATCTCACCGTCGGCTACATGGGCGGCTCCGGCCGGCAGTGGCTGCTCGTGCGCAACCCGCGCGGCGAGGAGCTTCTGGGCCTGATCGAGGCCGAGCTGCGGATCGAGCCGCTCGAAAGCCGCGGCCGCCGCGCCGGTCCGGTGCGCGCCTATGCCCAGAACGTCGCGCGCGCCGCGGGCGGCCTGCCCTTGCGGCGGATGCCGGACTGGGTCCGGCCGCTCGCCGGCCGGCTGCAGCGCTGGTTCGGCCCCAAGGGCCTCGAGTTCGCCCGCACCCGGGTCGAGATGAAGGCGATCGAGACCGTGCTCCATCTCCGCAACGCAGCCCGCGCCAAGATGAAGAGCATGATCCCGGCGCACGTCTGGCGGCTCGTCGCACCCTACGGGCTCGATCCGCAGCCGGGCGAGCGGCCGGTCGCCCGCGACGCGGCATCCCCTGCGCGACAGCCTCGCCCCTTGCGCGGTCCGGGCGGACGTGCTGAGCGCGCCCCGACCGGGGACGCCAGGAGCCCGCCATGACCGGAACCCTCGCCGCCCGCCTGTGGCCGGAGGCCACGGCCCATCCTGCGGCCCGCGCGATCGTGCTGATCGCGCTGGGCTCGCTGCTCCTGACCCTTTCGGCCAAGGTGCAGGTGCCGTTCTGGCCGGTGCCGATGACCATGCAGACCTTCG
>CAZDFD010000053.1:18974-29061 GCA_964504655.1 uncultured Geminicoccaceae bacterium | reverse complement strand
GCTCGATTGAGCCGCCCACGGCCGGGGCCGGAGCCGCGCGGCTCCGGCCCCGGCCACGGGCGACGGCGCTCAGTAGCTCAGCACGTTGGTCCTCGGGTCGGCCAGGAGCTCGAGCAGGGCCGTGCCCCCGATCTCGGTGCCCTC
The DNA here is from genome assembly GCA_964504655.1 of uncultured Geminicoccaceae bacterium. Classification (GTDB taxonomy): domain Bacteria; phylum Pseudomonadota; class Alphaproteobacteria; order Geminicoccales; family Geminicoccaceae; genus JANXAZ01. The sequence continues at coordinate 28,917 of CAZDFD010000053.1, read as the reverse complement.
GAGCCGATCCTCGATCGACAGCCCCGCCTGCCTCGTGCACTCGCCGCAGACATAGACCTTGACCCCCTTGCCGATCAGCTCGCGCAGGACCGTCTGGAAGTCCTTCTGCGCGAGTGCGTCCGTGTGCTGCGGCACCCTGCGGTTGGCCAGCGCCACCGCGCGGACGTTCAGGAACACGACCGCCGGGCCGCCGATCGCGTCGACGTAGTTGCGGACGATCCCGAGGCCCATCTGGTTGTTCCAGACGTCGTCGGTGGTGAGGTTGACGAGGAGCGTGGCCTTCTCCGCGGCGCGGCCCGGCACCGCGGCCACGAGCAGGACGGCGAGCGCCGACGCGGCCGCCCGGCACAGCGGTCGGCTCGACACGCCGGGATCCTCCGGGTCGCGGGGTCAGTTGCTCGTGCCGTGCCCACCGTGGCCGGTGCCGTGCTGCATCGGTGCGGCACCCGAGGTCGCCCGCACCTCGACCTCGAGCGCGACCTCGCCGGCCTTCTCGAGCACCAGGGTGAGCGGGAACCGCTTGCCCGCCTCGAGCGGCCGCTCGAGCCCGATGAACATCACGTGCAGCCCGCCCGGCTCGAGCCTGAGGGTGCTGTCCGCCGGCACCTCGATCGCCGGGACCTCGCGCATCTGCGCCACGCCCCGGGCGTCGATGACGTGGGTGTGCAGCTCCACCTTGCGCGACACGGCGGCCTTGGCGGCGACGATCCGGTCGGCCGTGGCGCCGCTGTTGCGGATCGTCAGGTAGGCGGCACCGTTGGCCTGCCGCGGTGCGGTCGCGCGGGCCCAGGGCTCGGCGAACTCGAGGCTCCCCTTCCGGACGGGCTCGCCGGCCCAGGCGGTGGCGGCGAGCGCGAGGCCGGCCGCGAGGCAGAGAGACGGCAGTCGACGGGGCATGGTCGGTCTCCGGATCGGTGGGTGCGGGAGGGGGCGGGGCCGGGTCATCGAAGCTCGACCCCGTGGGCGAGCTCGACCCGCGTGAACGGGTCGAGGAGGATGCCGAGCCCGAGCCGCCAGGCCCCGGCGGGCACCAGCAGCAGGGGATCCGTGCGAAACGCGTCGACGCCGTCCGGGCGGGCGATCGCCTCGACCGGCTGGGCCTCGGGGCCCAGGGGCCGGAGCACCAGGCGGACCTCGGCCGGCGGCGGATCGCGCGGGACGCGGACCTCCACCCGGTTCCAGCCGGCGGCCCCCGGCACGATCCGGACCCGCGCGATCAGGCCCGCCTCGGCCAGGAGCAGCTCCTCCGCGACCGCCGGTGCCAGCAGGCGCGGCGGCGGGGTCGTGGTCAGCGCGGCGGTGGCGGCGAGCAGGAGGAGCGCCAGGCCGCCGTCGACGGCGAGCAGGCGCCGCAGCCGGGGAGCGGCGGTCGCGTCGTCGGCGGCGAGGCGCGGCAGGAGCCGGGAGCGGTTCACCGCGGCCACCGAGAGAAGGCCGGCGAGCAGGGCGAGCTTCAGGAGCAGGATCCGGCCCCAGAGACTGTCGAGGAGGCCGCCCTCGGGCATCTGCCGCATGGCCAACAGCGTGCCGACCAGGAGCAGGAGCGGGACCAGGAGGATCGCCCGCTCCGAAAACCGCTCGAGGACCGCCCGGGCGGTGGCCGGCGGATCCAGCCGCAGCGACAGGCCGAGCGGCACCAGGGCGCCCAGCCAGAACATGGCGAGCGCCACGTGCAGGACCAGGAGGGGCGCGAAGACGGCCGTGGGCGGCGCGCTCGCGGTGTGCCCGCCGAGGCCGAACCCGGCCGCCGCGAGGAGCACGCCGAGCCCGGCGAGCGGCACCACGGCTCGGGTTCCGGCCCTGCGCCGGAGCGTCGGGAGGAGCCGGAGAGCCGGGAGGAGCCGGGGAGCCGGGAGGAGCCGGAGAGCCGGGAGGAGAAGGAGCACCCCGGCAGCGGTCGTGGCGAGCGGCGGCAGGAGACCCAGGCGGTGCGCGGCCCGCCAGGGCTCGACACCCAGGAGAGCCGAGGCCGGCAGGTCTTGGGCCTCGAGCCCGGTCGCCAGGGCGCGGACGACCGCCGCCGCGAGCGCCGCGGCGAGCGCCCCGACGGCGAACCGGGCGGTCGCCCGCGCCGCCCGCGGGCCGAGCGGCAGGAGGCAGAGGGCGAGGCCGGCCCCGGCCCCGGCGATCGTGGTCGCCAGATGCAGGAGGCGGACCGCGGCCAGCCGCAGCCGTCCCGGCTCGTCCGCGCCCGCGGCCGCGACCACGGGCGGGTCGGCCATGCCGACCGCGAAGGCGGTTCGGCCGGCGACCGGATGGCCGTCGACCGAGGCGACCCGCCAGCGCACCAGATAGGAGCCGCGTGGCAGCGCCGCCGCCGGCAGCAGGCGCAGGCCCGAGCCGTCGCCGCCGGCCTCGAGGCGGGCCTCGAGCCGGGCGCCGTCGGCGGCCTCCAGGGTCACCGAGAGCGGCACCACGGGCTCGGAGAAGCGCAGCAGGATCTCGGCCGGTGCCGCCTCGAGGAAGGCGCCGTCGGGCGGGCTCGCGGCGTGCAGGCTCGCATGCGCGGGGGCCTCGCCGGGCGCGAGGCAGGCCGCAAGGAACGTGAGGAGGGCCAGGAGCCGCCGCATGCGCCGGACGGCGGGGCGGGAGGCGGGCCTCCCGCCCCGGCCGCTCAATGCCCGTGGCTCTTGTTCTCGATCACCTTCAGGCCCGGCGCCGGATACTTCAGATCCGAGGCCTTCTGGCCGTCGGCCGGGATCTCGATCCAGCGCTCGGCGCCGTTCTCGCACTCCTGCACGGTCTTGAACCAGAGCAGGCTGCCGGGGCGGAGGTCGGCGATCCGCCCGCGCAGGACGAACTCGTCGTAATGCTCGTCCAGGAGCGTGCCGCCCGACCAGACGACCTCCTTCACCCCTTCGGCGAGCTTCGAGCCGAAATACTCGTAGGTCCTGGCGTAGGGGCCCTTCCGGGTCTCCAGCGTCCAGCCGGGCTTGGGCATCGGCTTGACCGCGATCAGCCCTTCCGGGATCTGCACCCGGACGGTGTGCGTGGCGCGGCCGTCGCAGCCGTGCGGCACGCGCAGCACGGCCTTGTAGGTGCTGTTCGCCGGCGCCTCGGCGGTCTCGAGCGTGACGTGCGCGAGTGCGGCCGAGGTCATCGCCAGGGGGGCGATCACCGCGACCACGTGGAAGGTCTCCAGGCGAGGATACATGCGCGGATCTCCCGATCGGGATGCGGCCGCGGACGGCACCGGCGCACCGGTGCCGCCCGCGCGACGGGCACGGCCGAGATCAGGAGACGGCGGGCGGGGCCCGACCGGGCGGCCGCAGCGCCCGCGGTGCGGGCGGCGCCGGCACCTCGCCCAGGGCCGTGGGCCGCCCCTGCGCGGGCCGTGCCGCGAGCCAGGGCTCGAGGCCGGCGAGGCAGGGCAGCGACGCCCGGCAGCAGCCGACGAGGCAGCCGGCGCAGAGCTGGTGGTGGCCGGGCGCGTCCGGATCCGGAGCGTCCGGATCGACCGCGACCAGCGCCGTGCCGCCGCCGCCGACGCAGAGCTCGAGCGGCGAGGGTCCGCCGGCCGACGCGCCGGCCAGGGCCGCGCCCAGGATCTGGGCGAACAGGAGGAGCCCGGCCGCGATCAGCCGCAGCGCCAGGATGCGCGAGGGGACGGAACCGGGTCCCGGCGGCCTCATGGCCGGACCCTAACGCCGCCCGGGCGCGGCGGTCGAGGGCTGGCCCCGGCCTGCGACGAGCGGTAGCGGGGCGCCGGCCGGCCGCGTGGACAGCCGGCGCCGATCGGCTAAGCTCGAGTCGCTGGGGAGCGAGGCGAGCGAGGAGGGAGGGCGCCATGACGGTGATCGTGCGCGGCGGCACCGTGGTCAACGCCGACCGGAGCTTCCGGGCCGACGTGCTCTGCGCGGACGGCCTGATCAGGGCGGTGGGCGAGGGGCTCGAGGCGCCGGCCGGCGCCACCGTCGTCGATGCCGGCGGCGCGCTCGTGATGCCCGGCGGGATCGACCCGCACACCCACATGGAAATGCCCTTCATGGGCACGGTCGCGATCGAGGACTTCGAGAGCGGCACCGCCTCGGCGCTCGCCGGCGGCACCACCATGCTGATCGACATGTGCATCCCCTCGCCGCAGCAGGGGCTGACCGACGCGCTCGACCAGTGGTCGGAGTGGGCCCGGAAGTCGGTCGCCGACTATTCCTTCCACGTCGCCATCACCTGGTGGTCGGACCGTGTGGCGCAGCAGATGGCCGAGTGCGTCGATCGCGGCGTCAACAGCTTCAAGCACTTCATGGCGTACAAGGGCGCCATCATGATCGACGACGAGGTGATGTTCCAGAGCTTCAGCCGCTGCCGCGAGCTCGGCTGCCTGCCGCTGGTCCACGCCGAGAACGGCGAGGCGGTGTTCCGCCTGCAGCAGGCGCTGTTGGCGCAGGGCATCACCGGCCCCGAGGGCCACGCCCTCTCGCGCCCGCCGCACGTCGAGGCCGAGGCCGCGACGCGCGCCATCATGCTGGCCCGGATCACCGGCGTGCCGCTCTACATCGTGCACACCTCCTGCCGCGAGGTGGCCGAGGCGATCGGCCGGGCGCGGGCCGAGGGCCAGCGGGTGTATGGCGAGCCCCTGGCGCAGTTCCTCTGCCTCGACGAGAGCGTCTACCGCAACCCCGACTGGGACTTCGCCGCCTCGCGGGTGATGAGCCCGCCGTTCCGCTCGAGGGAGCACCAGGAGGCGCTCTGGGCCGGGCTCGCCTCGGGCACGCTCCAGGTCACCGCGACCGACCACTGCGCCTTCCTGCTCGAGCAGAAGCGCCTCGGCCGCGACAACTTCACGAAGATCCCGAACGGCACCGGCGGCATCGAGGAGCGGATGAAGATCGTCTGGCACTTCGGCGTCAACGCCGGGCGCCTGACGCCCGAGGAGTTCGTCGCCGTGACCTCGACCAACTGCGCCAAGATCTTCAACATCTATCCGCAGAAGGGCGCGATCGTGCCGGGTGCGGACGCCGACCTCGTGGTCTGGGACCCGACAGGGAGCCACACGATCGGCCAGAAGACCCACCACTCCAAGCTCGACGTCAACGTCTTCGAGGGCATCACCGTGCAGGGGGTGCCCAGGGTAACCCTGAGCCAGGGCCGGATCGCCTGGCGCGACGGCCGGCTCGACGTCCACCGCGGCGCCGGCCGCCACGTCCGCCGGCCGCCGATGGCACCCGTGTTCGCGGCCCAGGCCAAGGTCAACGAGCGGACCCGGCCGCACCCGGTCAAGCGCGAGGTGCACCTCCACCAGACGCCCTGAGCGGGCAGGGCGGCCTGAACGGCAGCCGGGCACGGCTCAGCCCGTGGCCACCAGCCGGTCGACCAGAGCGTCCCAGTCGACCCGGTCGAGGAAGGCGTAGTCGGACGGCCCGTAATCGGGCCAGGGCGCGTCGCCGCCGGCCGGCAGATGGATCGAGAGCCCGCTCAAGGCGTCGACCGTGCCGGCCTCGGCCAGGACGGTGGCGGCGAGCGCGGTCCGGGCGCGGCCGGCGGCGGCCGCGATCGCCGGATCCTCGACCCGCGCCTCGATCCCCTCGAGGAAGCCGCCGAGGTCGCGGTAGGGGTAGCTGGCGTCGCGCGGGGTCGGCCGGGCCGCCGCCGCCGCCTCGGCGAGCGCCCGGAGCTCGCCCGGGCCGGCCGCGGCCGCGACCGTGTGGGCGAGGCCGTCGAGCGCCGCCTCGAGCCCCGGCACGGCCTCGAGGTCGACCGCCGACAGGGTGATGTCCCGGCGCTCCGCGAAACGCTCCGCGTAGGTCTCGACGATCCGCAGCGCGAGCTCGGCCGGCTCGGCGTCCGGGTCGCGCGCCAGACCGGCGAGCCAGCGGTCGTAGGCCCAGCCTTCGGCCGGCTCGAGCTCCTGCGAGGCGACCATCACCCGGGCCACGTCGGCGAGCTCGCCCGCCACCTCGGCCATCGCCATGAGACAGGCGTCGAAGCCCAGAAGGTCGACCCGGCCGAGGCTCGAGGCCGCGATCGCGGCCCGGGTCTCGGCCAGGGTCAGCCGGTCGCCGCGGCTCGAATCGTCCCAGGCGACCCCCTCGAGCCCGCCGCCATGGTCCCACAGCACGAGGCCGTAGCGCTCGGCCGGGAAGGTCGCGGCCGCCCAGTCGAGGAACCGGGTGAGCGTCGCGGGATCGCCGGTGTCGCGCTCGCCGATCGAGACGAGTCCGCCGCCGACCCGCGCCGGATCGCCGTCGGGCGCCACCGGCCCCTGGCGGGTGTCGGTGAAGTCGTTCGGGCCGGCCGCGTACCAGGGGCTGCGGTCGACCAGCGCCACGAGGTCGACCGAGGCCGGCAGCCCGACCCGCTCCATCTCGGCGAGGTCGGCGAGCGCCCAGGGCTCGAGGTCGTTGTCGGCCGCCATGTAGACGAGGATGGTCCAGCTCGCGCGCGGCTCCGGGCCGGCGTCCCCGCCCGCGGCCGCGAGCCGCGGCAGGAGTTCCGGGTCGAGCGCGCCCAGCCGGTTGCCGTCCAGATCGCGCAGGCTGCGCCGGCCGAGCTCGAGCGTGTACTCGGAGCCGGCGGCGAGCGCCTCGCGCGGCTCGATGCGGACCAGGGCGCCGTCGATCCGGACCTGCTCGCCGTCCCGGACCGGGATGCGGATCGTGCCGGCCTCGCCCACGAGCCGGATCGAGCCCCGCCCGGCCACGACCGGCTCGTCGAAGCGCAGCAGGATCGGGTCGTCGGGCGCCGGCAGGCCGCCCACCGGCGGCCGCGCCTCGACCAGCCGCGGCCCGTCGCGGTCGACCGCCGCGGCCTCGGCGCGGCGGGCCGCCGCCTCCGGCCCGTCGCCGTCCGCCGGCGGGCCGAGCTCCACCGCCCCCGCGCCGCGCGCGCGCAGCTCCTCGAGCGGCCCGCTCGCCGCGGGCGGATGCCGTGCGGTCGCCACCCCGGGCTCCCTGCTCCATTCCGAGTTCACTTAACAGGAGAATAGTAAACAAAGTGTTTCAACCTTTCAGCAGGAATCCTCGGCCTGGAGCGCCGCCGCGCGGCGTGCCAAGCTGGCCGCGGGGCAGACGGGGGGATGAGCGGCATGACCGTGCCGTTCGCCACGGTCGAGGAGGCGGCGCGGCTGCGTCACGGCAGCGCCGCGATCGCCGCCCGGCTGGTCGAGCCGCTGCCGCCGGCCGAGCTCGAGGCCCTGCCCGAGGACCGCTGGCTGTCGCAGATGATGCTGCGGGTGTTCCGGGCCGGGCTCCGCCACGAGCTCGTCGACCGCAAATGGCCGGCCTTCGAGGCCGCCTTCGCTGGCTTCGACCCGGAGGTCTGCGCGCGGCTGGCGGACGAGCGGATCGAGGAGCTCCTGGCCGACCGCGCGCTGATCCGCAACCTGCCCAAGCTGCGGGCGGTGCGCGCCAACGCCCGGGCGATCCTGGCCCTGCGCGCCGAGGCGGGCGGCATCGGCCGCTGGGTGGCCGGCTGGCCGGGCTCCGACATCGTCGGCCTCTGGGACGAGCTGGCGCGCCGCTTCGAGCAGCTCGGCGGCAATTCCGGCGCCTACCTCCTGCGCATGGTCGGCAAGGACACCTTCATCCTGACCGATTCGGTGGTCGGCGGGCTCCGCCACTGGGCCGTGATCGAGGCGCCGCCGCGCTCGCGCGCCGACCGGAGGGCGGTGCAGGTGGCCTTCGACCAGTGGGCCCGCGAGACCGGCCGGCCGCTCTGCCAGCTCAGCCAGATCCTGGCGCTGTCGGTCGACTGAGCGGCGTCGCGGCCGCGGCCTGCAGCCGCCCGGCCAGCACCTCGGGCGGAACCGGTCGGCCGAACAGGTAGCCCTGGGCGACGCGGCAGCCGCTGCGGGCGAGGAAGCGGGCCTGCTCGGGGTGCTCGACACCCTCGGCCACGACGGCGAGGCGCAGCGTCTCGGCGAGCCCGATGATCGCCCGCACGATCGCCTCGTCGTCGCCGCTGGCGCCGATCCGCTGCACGAACGAGCGGTCGATCTTGAGGCAGTCGAGCGGCAGCCGCTTGAGATAGCCGAGCGAGGAGTAGCCGGTCCCGAAATCGTCGAGCGCCAGCCGCACGCCCCGGTCCTTGAGCGCAGCCAGGGTCCGTCCGGCCGTCTCGAGGTCGTCGAGCAGCGCGCTCTCGGTGATCTCGAGCACGAGCCGGTCCGGCGGCAGGCGGCTGTCGGCCAGGGCCTCGGCCACGATCGGCAGCAGATCGCCGCGCCGCAGCTGGCGGGTCGAGACGTTGACCGCGACCGCCAGCCGGTGCTGCTCGGCGCCGGCCCAGCGGGCCACCTCCCGGCAGGCGGCGCGCAGCGCCCAGGCGCCGATCGGCACGATCAGCCCGGTCTGCTCGGCCTGGCCGATGAAGTCGCCCGGCGGCAGCAGGCCGCGCGCCGGATGCCGCCAGCGCAACAGCGCCTCGACGCCGGTGAGCCCGCCGTCCGGCAGGCGCACGGTCGGCTGGTAGTACAGCACGAGCTCGTCCTGGGCGAGCGCCCGGCGCAGCCCGCGGTCGAGCTCGAGCCGCTCGAGCACCGCCGCGTGCAGGTCGGCGCTGTAGAAGGTGAAGCTCCCGCCGCCGCCGGTCTTCGAGCGGTACATGGCGATGTCGGCGCGGCGCAGGAGCTCGTCGGCGGCGTCGCCGTCGGCCGGGTAGGTGGCGATGCCGATGCTGGCGCCGACCGCGAGCTCCTGCCCCTGGACCTCGAAGGGGGCGGCGAGCGCCGCCAGGATCGCGGCGGCGGCGCGGGCCGCGTCGGGCTCCTCGCGGACCGGGTCGAGCAGGACCACGAACTCGTCGCCGCCGAGCCGTGCCACCGTGTCGGTCGCACGCACCGCGCCGCCGAGCCGCTCCGCGACCTGCACGAGGAGGGCGTCGCCGACACCGTGGCCGAGCGCCTCGTTGACCGGCTTGAAGCGGTCGAGATCGACGTAGAGCACGGCCAGGCGGCCGTCGCGGCGGCTCGCCTGGCCGAGCGCCCGTTCGAGCCGTTCGAGCAGGAGGCGGCGGTTGGCGAGCCCGGTGAGCCCGTCCTGGCCGGCCAGCCGGGCGAGCTCGCTCGCGAGCTCGACCTGACGGGTGACGTCGGAGAGCACCAGCACGCCGCCGCCCCCTCCGGCCCGGCCGAGCCCGCGCTCGACCAAGCGGACCGAGCGCTCGCCGCCGTCCGCCCGGCACAGCCGGGCGATCCGGTCGGAGCCGGCCGCGACGGCGAGCGGGTCGATCCCCTCGGCCGGGTCCGGGGGCGGCTCGGCGACCCGCACCGTGGCGGCGAGCGGCCGGCCGAGCAGCCGCGCCCGCGGGGCGCCGAGGAGCCGCTCGGCGGCCGGGTTCACGAAGCTGATCCGCTGCGCCGCATCGGTGCCGATCACCGCATCCGCGATCGCCTCGAGCATCGCCCGGTGGCGGGCCCGCATGGCCGCGAGGCGGACCCGCAGCCGCAGCAGCCGGCCGAGCGGGCGGCCGGCCGCCACCAGGGCCAGCGTCAGGGCGGGTGCCACGGGCGACAGCCAGAGCCCGCCGAGCCGGGCCAGGACGAGGCTCGCGAGGCCGAGCCCGGCCAGGAGGACCAGGGCCGAAACGAGCCTCGGCCGGACCGCCACCGCGAGCCCGGCGGCGAGTGCCGCGGCCAAGGCCGCGAGGGCGCCGCCCTGGCCGGCCGGGGGCAGGGCGATCAGGAGCCCGGCGCGCGCCGCCTCGAGCACTCGGGCGTGGTAGGCCAAGGCCGGGAGCGGCTCGGCCGCGCCGATCCCGGGCACCCGCAGCCCCGCGTCGAGCCCCGCCGCGGTCACCCCGACGAGCACCCAACGGCCGGCCATGGCCGTGGCCGGGACGCGGTCCGCCAGGAGGTCGTCGGCGGCGATCCGGGTCCGGTTCCGGGCGGCCCCCGCGAGTGCCACCAGCCGCGGCTCGGCGCGGCTCCAACCGAGCGTCGGCGGGTCGTCGGCCGGGCGGATCGCGCAACCCTCGGGCGTACCCTCGCCGACCGCGCGCAGGCAGAGCG
>CAZDFD010000053.1:0-18964 GCA_964504655.1 uncultured Geminicoccaceae bacterium | reverse complement strand
GCCCGGCCCGGAGAGCCACGGCGCGGGTCAGGCCGTCGGCGTCGACCGGCAGGTCGGCGTGGCCGAGGCCGGCCGCGGCGGCGGCGAGCTCGGGGTAGGGGAGCCGCTCGAGCGCCGGGCCGCCTCCGTGCGCCACGGCTCCCACCACCGGCAGGACCACGTTGCCGGCGGCGGCGACGGCGCGGGCGAGCCGCGCGTCGCCGCCGGGGTCGGCCGGATCCGGCTCGGCCGCGAGGATCGCCATCCCGATCGCGCGCGGTGCCGCCGCGGCGATCCGCTCGATCAGCTCGGCCTGCAGCCGTCGCGGCCAGGGCCAGCGGCCGTGCGCCGCGAGGCTCGCCTCGTCGACCTCGACGAGCGCCAGCTCGGGCATCGGCGGGGCGACCAGGAGCCGGAGCGCCGCGTCGCGCAGCGGCCGGTCGAGCCGCTCGAGGAGCCCGGCCGACTCGGCCGCGGCGGCGAGCCCGCCGGCCACGAGCGCGGCGGTCGCGGCACGCCGGGCGAGCCGGGCCGCTCCCCTCACAGCAGCAGCGCCAGGGCCACCAGCAGCACCGGCACGGCGATCGGCCAGAGGCTGCGCCAGGGCACGTCGATCGCCTGCGCCGGACTCCAGGTGCCGGGCTCGCCGTCGGGCTCGAGGATCCGCGTCCGCAGGTACCAGCGGCCGGGATCCGGCCAGGGCAGCACCAGCTCCTCCCCGGCGAGCGTCCGCTCGAGCGCCGGTTGCGCGAAGCCGCTGTCGCGGGCGAGCTGGACCTGGCGGGACTGGCCGGGCTCGAGCGGCGGCCAGCGCAGTGCCAGGCCGTCCTCGCCGAGCGACGGCGCGGCCTCGGGGGTGGGGCTCGCCGGCAGCCGCTCGAAGCGCACCGGCTGGCCGTAGGGACCGAGCTCGCCCTGCACCAGGGTCGCGACCCGCCAGGTGTAGCGGCCCGGCGGCAGGGGGAAGGGGGTGGTGGCGGTCGGCTCGGCCAGCTCCTGCTCGAGGAGCGGTGCCTCGGGCGCGTCCGCGGGGGCCAGCCGGAAGCGGTAGCCGGTGGCGCCTTCGGGTGCGGCCCAGGCGAAGCGCGGCCGCTCCTGCCGCTCGATCGCCCCCTGCCGCGGCCGCAGCGGCACCGGCGGCTCCGGCCGCGCGTCGATCACGAGCTCGGCCTCGAGGTCGCGGCCCTCGATCCCGTCGCGGTCGACCCCGCGCGCGCGGAGCGCGTAGCGCCCGTCGGGCAGGTCGAAGCCGAGCTCGGGGACCGGCGACAGGCGCGAGGCGAGCAGCGCCGCGCCACCGGCGCCGCCGAGCACCTCGACCCGGTAGGCGCTGGCGCCCGCGAGCGGCTCGAGCCGCACCCGCTGCGGCACGGTCTCGGCCCGCAGCGCCCCGGTCGGCCGGGGTGCCGCCAGGAGCGGGCGGGGTGGCGCCGGCGGCTCGCCCTCCCGCGCCAGCGTGCCGGTGCCGGGCACCAGTCGCCGCGTCACGCCGCGCGCCTCGACCTCGACCGTCCCCTCGAGCCCCTCGGTCGTGGTGACCGTGCCCGTGGTGCCGACCCGGAAGGCGGTGCCGCGCACCGCGGCACTCGCGACCGGGGTCTCGACCGCGAGCCCGCCCGAGCCGCGCGCCACGGCCGCGCGCAGCCGCCCGCTGGCGAGGCGGACCCGGGTGTCGATCATGCCACCCCGGCCGAAGGCGCTCAGCCGGTCGAAGGTGACCTGGCTGCCCGGACCGATCTCGAGCTCCGAGCCGTCGGCGAGGCGGACGGTGGCGGATCCCCCGGCCGAGGCGACCAGGGTCTCGCCGCCCAGGAGGCGGTCGCCGGCCCGGGCCGGACGTCCGCCGTCGTCCTCGGGCAGGAGCTCGACCGCGCCGGTCACGGCGACGAGCTCGGCCGGTGCCGGACGGACCCGCAGCCACGCCACCGGGATCTTGAGGAGCATCCCCGGCGCCAGCGCGTCGGGCTCGGCGAGCCCGTTGTGGCGACCGAGCGCCAGCCAGTGGCGCCGGCTCAGGAGATGGCGGTCGGCTATGCTCCACAGGCTGTCGCCCGGCCGCACGGTGTAGAGCCAATCGGCCGCCCGTCCGTCCGGCGCCGCGAGGAGGGCCAGCAGCAGGCCGAGCCCCGCGCCCCGCGCCGATCGCGCGCTGCAACCCCGATCGCCCACCCGTCCCCCCCGACCGCGTCGCCTCGGTGGCGGCCTCTATTCCGGATCGTTCGCCTTCCGGTCAACAGGCTCGCGCAGTGCCCGGAAGGGCTGGACCCGGGCGGCGCCGGTGCTAGGATGTTCCCGGTTCGTTCAGGGAGGCGCGCATGCTTCCGGGCGCGCAGCGCGGCCGCGGCGCCACGCTCAACCCGGCCGGGCGGTTCGAGCCGGCCGAGCGGGCGCCGTTCGACGACGGCTGGGGCTCGCTCGAGGCGCTGGCGGGGCGGCCGCCGCCTCGGACCGAGGTGCGGCCCGACGCCGCGCGGAGCGTGATCGCCCGGAACGAGTCGCCGGACATCGGCTTCGACCGCTCGATCAACCCCTACCGGGGCTGCGAGCACGGTTGCATCTACTGCTACGCGCGGCCGAGCCACGCCTTCCTCGGCCTGTCCCCGGGCCTCGACTTCGAGACCCGCATCCTCGCCAAGCACGACGCCGCCCGGCTCCTGCGCGTCGAGCTGGCGCGGCCCGGCTACCGGCCGGCGCCGATCGCGCTCGGCTCCAACACCGATCCCTTCCAGCCGGTCGAGCGCCGGCTCGGCATCACCCGGGCCGTCCTCGAGGTCCTGGTCGAGACCCGCCACCCGTTCGTGATCACCACCAAGGGGGCGGGCATCCTGCGCGACCTCGACCTCCTTGCCCGGGCCGCGGCGCGGGGCCTCGTCCGGGTCGCGGTCTCGGTGACCACGCTCGACCCCGAACTCGCCCGGACCATGGAGCCCAGGGCCGCGGCACCCTGGCGGCGGCTCGAGGTGATCCGCACCCTGGCGGCGGCCGGGGTCCCGGTCGGCGCCAACCTGTCGCCCGTGATCCCGGGCCTCAACGACCACGAGATCGAGCGGGTCGCGGCCGCCGTGGCCCGGGCCGGGGCGACCCGCCTCGACGGGATCCTGCTGCGCCTGCCGCACGAGGTGAAGGACCTCTTCGCCGACTGGCTCGCCGAGCACTACCCGGCGCGCGCGGCGCGCGTGCTGTCGCTGCTCCGCCAGTGCCGGGCGGGTCGTCTCAACGATCCCCGCTTCGGCCACCGGATGCGCGGCAGCGGGCCCCTTGCCGACCTGCTCGCCGCCCGCTTCGCCCGCGCCCGCGCCCGCCACGGGCTCGACCGCCCCGAGCCCGCGCTCCGCACGGACCTGTTCCGCCCCCCCTCGGCTGACGGCCAGCTCGCGCTCTGGTGAGCCGTTCAGGCGGCCGGGGCCACCGGCGGCAGGCGCTCCAGGGCCAGGTAGCCGAAGCCCTTCATGAGCCGGCGCTCGACGATCGCCTCGATCTCGGCCACCTGCGTAGGAGTGAAGTCCTTGCGCCAGCCGCCGGCCTCGCCGCGCCGGGTCTTGAAGGACTGCGGGTTGCTCTTGTCGGCCGCCATCATCCGCCCGCCCGACAGCCAGAAGCGGCTCTCGCTCTCCATCCGCCGCATGTTCTCGAAGCTGCCGAAGCGGACCGCCTCGTCGAGCTCCACCGCGCTCGCCGGCGTGCCGATGAAGGCCAGGATCCGGCCGAGCGTGCCGCGCGTGTCCGCCTTGAGGTCCTCGAAGCGGACCACGAGGAGCTCGGGCAGCCGGTCGAGCTCGCGCGCCCAGCCGTTCATCCAGTCGATCACCTTGCCGAGCCCGGCCTCGTGGCGGGCGACGAAGGCGAACAGGTCGACCTCGTCCTCCGGGTAGGCGTTGATCGCCTTCTTGCCCGGCCGCATCCGGAACTTCCACTGGTGGTACTGCGAGACCGCCACGTCCGCCGGGTGGCGGACCAGGAGGACCACCTTGCGGTCGCGATAGTCGACCTTACTGTCCGCGTGGCCGGTCCAGTCCTTGAGATAGTTGTCGTGGGTGAAGAAGATCTTGGGGATCGCCGGGTCGCGCAGGTGCAAATTGTCGAAGCCGAGCAGCGCCCGCTCGGAGAGACCGTGCCGGAAGCCGTAGACCCGCGACAGCATCACCCGAAGCCAGGTCCGGCCGCTCTTGCCGAAGGAGACGATGGTGACGTCGGCGGCCCGCAGCTTCTGCCACTGCTCGCGGCCGCGCAGCCGCCGCTCGAGGCGGATCCGCTCCGCGCGCGGCAGCCAGAACAGCGGGCCGAGCACGGCCGTGCGGACGGCCTTCTTCCAGACCGCCGAGGCGGCCGGCTTGACGAGCGCGGTGACCAGCACCCCGGGCCCTCGCGAGGGTTGCGCACCCGCCGTTGGTAGGCGCCGGCCGCGCGCCTCGGCAAGGGGCGGAACGCCACGGTCGCCGGCCGCGGCCGGGATGGTCCGGCTTGACAGGGGCCGGTCGCGCCGGAAAGTGCTGGTGGGTCCGGGGAGGAGGGTGTCGTGGGAAGGCTCTGGCTGGCTCTCGGCCTGGCGCTGGCGATGGTGACCGCGACCGCGACCGCGGCCCGCGCCGACGACACCGACAAGAAGAAGGTCGAGCAGCAGGACAAGTCCAAGAGCTCCAAGCAGACGAACAAATCCGGCAAGGACAGGTCCGGGCAGAGCGCTGCCAAAGACCGCGAGAAGGCGAGCAAGGCCAGCGGTGCCGACCGCGAGCGGGCGCGCGACGCCTGCCGGGCGGAAGCCCGCGAGCGCGACTACCAGGTGGTCGAAACCGGCCAGGTGCAGGGCAGCGGCGACCGGTTGTCGCTGTCGATGCAGCTGCGCCGCGACGACCGTCGCTACGCGGGCGAGTGCAGCTACGACGTGCGCGGGCGGAACGCGTCGCTCCGGGTCCGCCAGACCGGCGGCAGCGGCGGCTCGGGCCAGGGCTCGGGCGGTGGCGGCGGCTACGCCAGCAGCGACCAGGTGCGCGACAAGTGCGTGCAGGAGGTGAGCGGCAACGCCCGCACCCAGCTCGTCAGCACCGGCAAGATCGAGCGCCGCGGCGACGCCGTCTCGGCCATGGACATGGTGATCAACGTCGAGGGCCAGGAGCGGCGGGTGAAGTGCTACTTCGACAACCGCACCCGCGCCGCCAACATCCGCTGAGCCGGCCTCAGCGCCGCTCGCCCGCCGCCAGCCGGCGCTCGAGGCCGCGGCTGTAGAGCGACAGGCCGAAGCAGCAGGCGAAGAAGACGAGCGCCGCGAAGGCGTAGCCCTCGCGCGCCATGCCGAGCCAGGCCTGGTCCTTGAGGCCCTGGTTGATCGTGCCCAGGAGGTCGAACAGGCCCACCACCGTGACGAGCGTCGTGTCCTTGAACAGGTCGATCACGGTGTTGACGATGCCCGGCACCACCAGCCGCAGCGCCTGCGGCAGGACCACGAGGAGCTGCACCTGGAAGGGATGCAGGCCGAGCGAGGCGGCCGCCTCGACCTGGCCGCGCCCGACCCCCTGCAGCCCGCCGCGCACGATCTCGGCCATGTAGGCCGAGGTGAACAGGGTGAGCGCCACCATCGCGCGGATCAGGGAATCGACCGTGACGCCGCTCGGCAGGAACAGGGGCAGCATGACCATGCCCATGAACAGCACGGTCAACAGCGGCACGCCGCGCCACAGTTCGATGAAGCCGATCGACAGCCAGCGCACCACCGGCAGCTCCGAGCGCCGGCCGAAGGCGAGCAGCACGCCGAGCGGCAGCGAGCCCACCACCGCCACGTAGGCGAGCACGAAGTTGAGGGTGAGGCCGCCCCAGCTGTTGGTCTCGACCCGCGGCAGGCCGGCCACCCCGCCCACCAGGAGCACGCCCGCGACCAGGGGGTAGGGCAGCACGAGGGCTGCCGCGGCGAGGCCGCGCCAGCGGAACCCCTCGCGCGCCGCGGCCACCGCCAGCACCGCGAACAGCGCCGCGGCGAGGTCGATCCGCCACCGCTCCGCGGCCGGGTAGCGGCCGTAGAGAAAGCTCGGCAGCCGGGCGCTCACGAACGCCCAGCAGGCTCCCGCACCCGTGCAGTCGAGCCGGCTCTGGCCGAAGAGGGTGGCCTGCGTCACCGCCCAGCGCCAGAGCGGCGGCAGCACGAGTGCGAGCAGCGCGAGCATCAGCACGGTGAGCAGCGTGCTCCAGGCCGAGCCGAGCAGGTTGGCGCGCAGCCAGGCGAGCGCCCGGTCGATCACCGGCTCAGCGCTCCACGAGCGCGACTTTTCGATTGTACCAGTTCATGAAGGCCGAGGTCGCGAGGTTGATCAGGAGGAAGATCGTCATCACCAGGAACATCACCTCGAGCGCCCGCCCGGACTGGTTGAGCACGGTGCCGGCGAAGATCTGGACGATCTCCGGGTAGGCGATCGCGGCGCCGAGCGAGCTCGACTTGATCAGGTTGAGGTACTGGCTGGTGAGCTGCGGCACCATGATCCGCAGCGCCTGCGGCAGGACCACCAGCAGGAGGGTCGGCAGGGGCCCGAGGCCGAGGCTGCGGGCGGCCTCCTTCTGGCCGCGGTCGATGCCCTCGATCGAGCCGCGCACGATCTCGGCGATGAAGGCGGCGGCGTAGATCGAGAGCCCGAGCCAGAGCGCCACGAGCTCCGGCGGCACGACCATGCCGCCCCGGAAGTTGAAGCCCTGCAGGACCGGCGGGTCGAGCCCGCGCACCGTGGTCGAAAGCCAGAGTGCGGCGGCGAGCGGCGGCACGAGCGCCCAGGGGCCGATGCGTCGGCCGGCCGGCTTCAGGAACCACAGCACCGGGGCCGCCGCCAGGGCCAGCGCCAGCGCCAGGGCGGCGGCGCCGGCCTCCGGCCCGAACTCCGGCGCCGGCAGATAGAGCCCGCGGATGTTGAGGAAGGCGCCGCCCGGCAGGAGCAGGCTCTGGCGCGCCTGCGGCAGGGCCTGCAGCACGCCCACGTACCAGAACACGATCTGCAGGAGCTGGGGGGTGTTGCGGACCAGCTCGACCAGCGCCAGGGCGGTCGTGCGCACCAGCCAGTTGGCCGACAGCCGCATGATCCCGAGCAGGAGCCCGAGCAGGCTCGCAGCGACGATGCCCAGGGCCGAGACCAGGAGCGTGTTGACGAGGCAGACCAGGAGCGCCCGCCCATAGGTGTCGGTGACGCTCCACGGCACGATCCGGAACGGGATGTCGAAGCCCGCGGTCTGGCCGAGGAAGGCGAAGCCGAAGGTGATGTTGCGCTGCGCCAGGTTGGCGCCGGCGTTCCGCGCGAGGAACCAGACCAGCGCCACGACCAGCGCCAGGAGCGCCCCCTGCAGCAGGAGGGCGCGGGGCGAGGCCCAGCGCGGCGGCCGACGCGGCTCGCCCCGCCCCATGCGGCTCAGCGGAACGGCAGCGGGTAGTGCAACCCGCCCTTGCTCCACAGGTTGTTGATGCCGCGCGGCAGGCCCAGACCCTTCTCGCCGAAGTAGGTGTCGTAGATCTCGCCGTAGTTGCCCGACACCTTGATCGCCCGGTAGGCCCACTCGTTGTCCAGGCCGAGCTGCTTGCCGAAGTCGCCCTCGAGGCCGAGCAGCCGGCGGACGAACGGATCCTCCGACTTCTTCTTCTCCTCGAGGGTGGCCTTGGTGACGCCGAGCTCCTCGGCGGTCTTGAGCGCGGCGTCGAGCCAGAACAGGATGTCGCGCCAGCGCTCGTCGCCGTCGCGGGCATGCAGGCCGAGCGGCTCCTTCGAGATCACCTCCGGCAGGATCACCCAGTCGCCCGGCACCTTCATGGTCGAGCGGGCCGCCGCCAGCGAGCCCGTGTCGTCGGTGTAGCCGTCGCAGCGGCCGGCCTCGGCGGCGGCGAACGCCTCCTCGGTCTTCTCGAACAGGAGCGAGTTGATCTTCACACCCTTGGCGCGCGCGAAGTCGGCGATGTTGAGCTCGAGGGTGGCGCCGGTGACCATGCACATGGTGGCGCCGTCGAGCTCGGCCGCGCTCTTCACGTTCAGCGCCTTGCGCACCATGAAGCCCTGGCCGGCGTAGAAGTTGACGGCGATCTCGGCGAGCCCGAGCTGGATGTCGCGGATGAAGGTCAGCGTGCTGTCGCGGATCAGCACGTCGATCTCGCCCGACTGCAGCACGGTGAAGCGGACCTTGGCGGTCGTGCCCACGTACTTGACCTTGTCGGGATCGCCCAGGACGGCGGCCGCGATCGCCCGGCAATAGGCGACGTCGAAGCCCTTCCAGGCGCCGGTGTTGTCCTGGAAGGCGAAGCCGGGGATGCCGCTGTCGACGCCGCACACGAGCTGGCCGCGGTCCTTGATGGCCTTGACCGTGAAGCCGGGCGCCGGGTTCTGCGCCGGCTGCGCCCCGGCGGGCGCCGCCGCGAGCAGCAACACGGCGCCGAGCGCCGAGCCGAACAGGACCGTGCCGAGGTTCATCCCGGGTCTCCTCCCACCTCCGGCACGCCTCTGACCTCGGGCGCCGGGATCTGCCCGGCACCCGGCGCGTGCCTCCGCCCCCCTCTTAGGCGCCCGCCCCGATGCTGTCGATCGAGGCCCGCGGCATGACGGACTTGCCGGGCCGGGCGGCGTTGACAGCCGCCCCGACCCGTCCATCATCGCCCGTGCGGCACCTCGGGAGGGAAGGCATGGCGGGGCCGGACCGGGAGAGCGACGCCGAGCGTGACGCCGAGGCGCGCGACGCCTGCATCCGCGCCGTCACCCGCGACGCCCGCACCCAGCTCGTGCGTGCCCACCCGGTCGAGCGCACCCACGAGGACGTCAGCCTGGTGCGCCTCGATCTGCTCGTGGAGGGCGGCCAGCCGCGCCGCTGCCGCTGCTGGTTCGACCATCGGACCAAGGCGGTGAGCCTCGAGGGCTGAGCGCCGCTCAGCCCGGCCGGAGCGCCGCCAGGACGGCGGCGAGGCCGAAGCCGGCCAGGACCAGGCCCGCGGCGCGGTTGATCCAGGCGAGCGCGCGCGCCCCGACCCGCGCGCGCAGGCCGCCCACGAGCCCGACCAGGATCAGCCACCAGGCGGTCGATCCCGCGAACACGCCGGCCACGAGCGGCAGGCCGCCGCCGCCCGCGAGCCCGAGTGCCGCGAACGCCGCCAGGAACGAGAGGATGGTGGCCGGGTTGGCGAGGGTGAGCGCGAAGGTCGAGGCGAAGGCGGCGCCGAGCGCCCGGCCGCCGGGGGGCGCCGCGCGGGCCGCGGGCGGCGTGCGGGCGGTCCGCCAGGCCAGCACCAGAAGGAGCAGGCCACCGGCGAGCGCGATCCAGCGCGCGCCGTCGAAGAGGACGGCGGCCAGGGTCCCGAGCCCGGCCGCCGCCAGGAGCCCGTAGACCGCGTCGGCCGCGGCGGCTCCGAGCCCCGTGGCGAGCCCGGCGGCGCGGCCGGCGGCGAGCGTCCGCTGGATGCACAGGAGCCCGATCGGCCCGACCGGGGCGGCGATCGCGAAGCCCAGGGCGAAGCCGCGCAGGAACCCCGTGACCACCGCTCGCACCCCCCGGCGCGGCCGGGCCGCGCCGGCGCGGTCCGCAGGGCTAGGGCGGCCGCGGGCGGGAGGCAAGTCCGCGGCCATTGCCTCGCCCCGCCGCGCCGGAGTACGAAGATGCTGGCGTCGGGCGCACGCGGTTCGGGCGCGGGAGGATCGGCGATGGCGTGGCCGCGGGGTTCGGCGCGGGGGTGGCTCGTGACCACCGCGGTCGCCCTGGTGTTCGGGCTGGCGGCGGGGGTCGGCCCGGCGCTCGCGCAGCAGGCGGCGGCGCCGCCCGCCCCGCCGCCTGCGGCCGCCACCGGGCCGGTCGCCGATTCCGACGATCTGACCGCACTCGTGGCGCCGGTCGCCCTCTACCCCGACCCGCTGCTGTCGGTGATCCTGCAGGCCTCGACCCTGCCGCTCCAGGTGGTCCAGGCCGAGCGCTTCCTCCACAAGCGGGCCAAGGATCCGTCGCTGAAGCCCGATCCCGACTGGGATCCGAGCATCCTGGCGCTCGCCAACTACCCGCAGCTCGTCGAGGCGATGAGCGAGTACGTGGATTGGACGGAGGAGCTCGGCAACGCCGTCCTCGATCGGCTCGAGGACGTCCAGGTGGCGATCCAGGAGCTCCGCTGGGCCGCCTACACGCAGGGGATCCTCAAGTCCGACGAGGCGCTCGCGGTCACCGCCGAGGGCAACGTGATCGCGATCGAACCGGCCAAGGACGACGCGATCCGCATTCCCAAATACGACCCCGAGGCGCTGCTCGCGGCGCTCGAGCCGGTCGAGGAGGCGCCTGCGGCGGCCGTCCCGGCCCAGCCTGCCGCGACCCCGGCGCCGGCTCAGGCACCGGCCGCACCGGCGCCGGCCGCAGCGACCGCACCGCCGGCTCCGGCGCCGCCGGCTCCGGCGCCGGTAGCCGAGGCTCCGGTGGCGCCCGCCCCGGCCGCCGTGGACCCGGCGGCCTACGCCGCGGCCCCGGCCTACGCCCCGGCGCCGACCTATGCCGCGGCTCCGGTCGTGTCCTACTCCGAGCCGCAGAGCTCGTTCTGGTCGGGCACCGCCACCTTCCTCGGCGGCGCCGCGGTCGGCGGCCTGCTCGGCTACATGCTCGCCGACGACGACGATGACGACGACGATGACGACGGCGGCTGCAACAAGTACTGCTGGGACGACGACTGGGACGGGGACGACTGGGACGACGACTGGAATGGTAAGAACGAGAATTACAAGAACAACAAGATCAACATCGAGGACAACACCATCATCGTCGCCGACAACGAGAAGCTGAAGCGCAACCTCAACAACCGCCGCAACAAGGTGCAGCCGCGCAACGTCGGTGGCGTGGGCGGCTTGGGCGGCTTGGGCGGCGTGGGCGGCGTCGGTGGTCCGGGCGGTGCCGATCGACCCGGTGGCCGGCAGGAGATCGCGGCCCTGCCGGCGGCCGGCACGCAGGCCCGTCGCGACGTCGGCACCCGGGCCCAGACGCAGGCCGCACCGCGCGCCAGCCGCGACGTGCGGCTGCCGGCTCCCGCCGGCCGGCCGCAGGGTGCCGAGGCCGCGCGCCCGACCCAGAAGGTGGCGAGCCCCGAGCATCGCCAGAAGGCCCAGGGCGCGAGCCAGGGCCGGGTCGCCGCCCGGCCGAGCGCCGGCCTCACCGGCACGCGCGACGGCAAGGCGGCCGCCGAAGCGCAGACCAGGCGCGGCGCCCAGAGCCGCCAGCAGGCCGCCCAGCCGCGGGCGCCCCAGCCGCAGGTGGCCCAGCCGCAGGCGGCGCAGTCCCGGCGCGGCCAGGCTCCGCGCCCCGACAAGGGTGGCGCCGGGCTGCAGAGCGCGGGCAGCGGCAAGCGCGCGGAGCGGGAGTCCCAGCGCGGCGCCAAGAGCCGGGGCGGGGGCGGTGGCGGCGGAGGTGGTGGCCGTGGTGGCAGGGGTCGAGGTTGAGACGCGGGCGGCCGGCCCGGAACGGAGGGGCGCGGGCATGAGCGCGGTTCGGTTCCTGCGATGGGCGCGAGGTGCGGCGCTCGGGGCGGTCCTTCTCGCGGCGGGTGCCGCGGGCGCCGCCCAGCCGAGTTTCCCGACCGCCGAGGCGGCGCTCGAGGCGCTGCGCTCGGCGCTGGCCGAGGGCCGGGGCCTGTTCGAGCTGCTCGGGCCCGAGCACCAGGAGGAGCTGCTCGGCGGCGACCCGGCGGCGCGCCGGGTCGAGCTGCGCCGGCTGCAGGCCGCGGCGGCCCGTGGCCTGGCGCTGCGGCCGGCCGGCGACGGCGGCATGGTCGTGCTCGTGGGCCCGCGCGCCTGGCCGTTCCCGGTGCCGCTCGTCCAGGAGCCGCAGGGCTGGCGCTTCGACACGGCGGCCGGCCTCGAGGAGATCTTGAACCGTCGCATCGGCCGCAACGAGCTCGCCGCGATCGCGAGCCTGCGCGCCTATCTGGGCGCCCAGCGCGACTACGCCGCGGTCGACCGCGACGGCGACGAGGTGCGCGAGTACGCGCAGCGGATCGCGAGCACGCCCGGCCGAAAGGACGGCCTCTTCTGGGAGATCGGGCCTGGCGAGGAGCCGAGCCCCTTGGGCCCGTTCCTCGCCGCCGCCGGGCCGGTCGCCGCCGAGCGCAAGGACAGCGAGCCGTTCTACGGCTACCGGTTCAAGATCCTGACCCGGCAGGGCGCGGCGGCGCCGGGCGGGGCCCACGACTACGTCATCAACGGCAACATGATCGCCGGGCACGCGCTGCTCGCCTGGCCGGCCGATCACGGCAATTCCGGCATCATGAGCTTCCTCGTGAGCCACCACGGCCGGATCTGGGAGCAGAACCTCGGCCCGGAGACGGCCAAGCTCGCCGAGGCCATCACCGCCTACGACCCTGGCCCGGGCTGGACCCTCGTCGCCGAGTGAGCCGGCGGCCGACCGACCGCGGCGCGGCGTGCTGCTCGACCTCCTGATCCTGCTCGCCTGCCAGCTCGCGGGCGAGCTCCTCGTCCATCTGGCCGGCCTGCCGGTGCCCGGACCGGTCGCGGGCCTCGTCTGCCTGCTCGCCCTGTGCGCGGTCCGCGGCCGGCCGCCCGGGACGCTCGACGACACCGCCCCGGGGTTGCTCTCCCACCTCTCGCTCCTGTTCGTGCCGGCCGGCGTCGGCGTGATGCTGCACGGGCCGACGATCGCCGCCGAGTGGCCGGCGCTGCTCGCGGCCCTCCTGCTGTCGACCTGGCTCGCGATCGCCGTTACCGCGGCGCTCCTGTCCCGCCTGCTCCGCCACGCGGCCGAGCCCGCCGAGGAGGAGGGTCGTTGAGCCCCGAGCGGCTGGCCGCCTTCTGGGTCTACCTGCAGGCCGGGCCGCTCCTCTGGCTGACCCTGACGCTCGCCGCCTACCTGGCCGCCCAGGCCCTGCACCGCCGCGCCGCCCGCCACCCGCTGGTCAACCCGGTGGCCCTCGCCGTGGCGCTGCTCGTGGCGGTGCTGAGCCTCACCGGCACCCCCTATGCCCGCTACTTCGAGGGCGCCCAGTTCGTGCACTTCCTGCTCGGACCGGCCACCGTGGCGCTGGCCGTGCCGCTGTTCCGGCACCGGCGTGCGGTGCGCGCCGCGCTCCTTCCGATGGCGGCCGCCCTCCTGTGCGGTGCCACCACGGCGATCCTCGGCGCCGCGGCGATCGCCTGGGCGCTCGGTGCGAGCCGCGCCACCCTCGCCTCGCTCGCACCGAAGTCGGTCACCACGCCGATCGCCATGGCGGTCGCCGAGCGGCTCGGCGGCCTGCCCTCGCTGACCGCCGTCCTGGTCATCCTGACCGGCGTGACCGGCGCCATGACCGCCGGCCCGCTGCTCGACCGGCTGAAGATCGTCGACCCGCGCGCCCGCGGCTTCGCCATCGGTCTCGCCGCACATGGCATCGGCACCGCCCGGGCGTTCGAGGAGAGCCGGCTCGCCGGCACCTTCGCCGGCATCGCCATGGCCGCCAACGGCCTCGCCACCGCCCTCCTGGCCCCGCTCCTGCTCGCCTGGCTGCGCTGAGCCGGCGCCACCCGCGACCGCGTGCTCCGAGCCGCCTCGCCTGGATCACCGCCTCGCCCCGAGGAGGGCGTCGATGTCGGCCCTGGCCGCCGGCGAGCGGGCGGCGCGCGAGCTCGGGACGCTCCGTGCCGGCCCGGACGTCGCACCCGGGGCCGCCGGCAGATCGAGCTGATCCTGCCGGCCGCGGGCGAGCGCGGACTCGATCTCGGCTGCGGGCCGGGCGTCCTCACCCGCACGCGGGCGCAGGCGGTCGGCCCCGCCGGCCCGGCCCTCGGCCGCGACACGAGCACCCGGAGCTGCCGCGCCGCCTCGCCGGCTGTCTGCGCCGGCCCGGCCCCGGGCTCGACGCCGCGACCGTCCGACCGATCGTCGACTCCGCCCCGAGCGTCGACAGCCGCGGGCGCGGCATCGCCCGGCCGATCCGCGGCAACGTCGCCGGGCGGGGGCTCCTGCCGGCTGCCGGGCTCGAGGCCTCCGAGCGCGAGCTCGTCGAGGCCGAGGACGATCGGCTCGTGCTCAGCCGAATTCGGTTCGCCTGCCACCGTCCACCGGGCTGACCCGCCGCAGCGTCAGGTTGACCCGGCCGCCGCCCGGCACGAGCCCGCTCGTGCCCGGCAGGATCCGGTCGATCCCGTGGAAGCAGAGCCGGCTGCGGCCGGCGAGCAGGACCACGTCGCCGCTCGCGAGACGCAGGCTCGCCGTGGGCCCGCGCCGCTCGAGCCCGCCGACCCGGAAGAGGGCGGTGTCGCCGAGCGAGACCGACAGCACCGGCACCTCGAGCGCCAGCTCGTCCCGGTCCTGGTGCAGGCCCATCCGCGCCCCGGGCCGGTACAGGTTGACGAGGCAGCACTCGGGCTCGGGCCGGCCCACGAGCTCGGCCCAGAGCGCGAGGAGCGGGTCCGGGATCGGCGGCCAGGGCCGGCCGGTGCGCGGATCGGCGGGCTCGTAGCGGTAGCCGCGCCGGTCCGAGACCCACCCGAGCCGCCCGAGATTGGCCATCGCGACCGAGAACGGCCGGCCCGAGCGCGGCATGACCGGGGTGATCCAGCCCAGGGGCTCGACCCGCCGCCAGACCTCGGCCAGGAGTGCCGCCTGGGCGGCCTCGTCGAGCCGGCCGGCCAGGTGCCGAAAGCCCGCCAGCGGCGGCCGCGCCGCAGCCGCGTCGTCCGGACTCGGCGGCCGCCCCGTCACCTGATCGTCCGGGATCGGCGGCCGAGCCGCCGCCGCGCTGGAGCCAGCCATGCCGTCCCTCCTCGCCACGCTCGACCTCCTGGGCGTGCTCGTGTTCGCCCTGTCCGGTGCCTTGACCGCCTCGCGCAAGGAGCTCGACATCGTGGGCTTCGCCTTCGTGGCGGCCGTCACCGGCCTCGGGGGCGGCACGCTCCGCGACCTCCTGCTCGACCTGGGGCCGGTCTTCTGGGTGCACAAGCCCCACTATCTGGCCGTCACCACGGCGGCTGCGATCCTCGTCTTCCTGACCGCCCACCGGGTCGAGGTCCGCTACCGCCTCCTGCTCTGGGCCGATGCGCTCGGGCTCGCGCTGTTCTGCGTCGTGGGTGCCCGGATCGCCCGTGACGCCGGGGCGCCGGCACCCGTGGCCGTGCTCATGGGCATGACGAGCGCGGTCATGGGCGGTCTCCTGCGCGACATCATCTGCAACGAGCTGCCGCTCGTGCTGCGCCGCGAGCTCTACTGGACCCCGGCGCTCCTGGGTGCCGTGGTCGCGGTCGGCGCCGATGCCGCCGGCCTCGCCGAGGCGGTGGCCGGCCTCCTGGGCTTCCTCGCGGCCTTCGGGCTGCGCGCCGCGGGCCTCCTCCTGGACCTCTCGCTGCCCGCCTACCGCGCCCGGCCCGGCCGGCCCTGGGGCCGCGACACCTCGCCGCGCGCCATGCGCCCGCCGCCCGAGCCCTAGCCCTGGCCCGCGCGGCGGACCGTGGCGGCGTCCTGCCCGAACAGCACCTTCCGGGCCGCCTCGTCCATCGGCTGGCCGAGCCGCGGGTTGATCTCGGGCCCGAGGGCGTAGGCCCGCACCGTCGCCGGCCGCGCCTCGATCGCGCGGAACCAGCGCAGGAGGTCCGGGAAGTCCTCGAGCCTCTGGCCCTGCCGCGCGTGCGACACGATCCAGGGATAGCTCGCCATGTCGGCGATCGTGTAGGCGTCCCCGGCCACGAACGGCCGATCGCGCAGGCGCTTGTCGAGCACCCCGTAGAGCCGGTTCACCTCCCTGGTGTAGCGCTCGATCGCGTAGGGGATCGGCTCGGGCGCGTACTGCCGGAAATGGTGCGCCTGGCCGCCCATCGGCCCGAGCCCGCCCATCTGCCAGAACAGCCACGACAGGACCTCCGCCCGACCGCGCGGATCGGCTGGCAGGAACCGCCCGGTCTTCTCGGCCAGATAGAGCAGGATGGCGCCCGATTCGAACAGGCTCAGCGGCGGCCCGCCGTCGGCGGGCGCGTGGTCGACCATGGCCGGCATGCGGTTGTTGGGCGCGATCGCCAGGAACTCCGACGCGAACTGCGCACCGCGGCCGATGTCGACCGGCACCAGCCGGTAGGGCAGGCCGGTCTCCTCGAGGAACAGGGTGATCTTGTGGCCGTTCGGCGTCGGCCAGTAGTACAGATCGATCATCGACGCCTCCAGGATCGCCCAGCCGGGCCCGCCGCATCCACCGGGACGCGCGCGTTCGCTGGGACCTCGTTCCCTCGGACCCCCGCGTCCACGGATCCACCGGTCCACCGGGCCCACTTCTAGGGCGCCGGGCCGGCTCGCGCCATCGGGGGGACCGGGAAGGGTGGCGCGCGCCGATCTGCCGGGTGGGAGCGCCGGGCGCTCGACGCGGCCGCCCGGCCTGCTAGGCTCCACCGCGGCGCGAGGCCGGCTGGCTGATGCCCGGCGAACACGTTCGCCCGCGCGATCCGGCCGCGACCGCGCAGATGCTTGACGCGGCGGCGGACTGCGATGACCTTCACGATGAGCGTTCGGATCCGTGGCCGGGTCCAGGGCGTCGGCTTCCGCGCTTGGCTGGCCCGCGAGGCCCTGGGGCGCGGGGTGGCGGGCTGGGTCCGCAACCGTCGGGACGGCTCGGTCGAGGCTCTCCTCACCGGCCAGGAGCCGGCGGTGCGGGGGCTGGTGGAGGCGTGCCGGCGCGGGCCGCCGGCGGCACGGGTCGAGGCGATCGAGACCGCCCTGGCGGAGAGCGGCGGCGTGTGGGGATTCGCGGAGCTGCCGACGCTCTGAGCCGGGCTCGGCGGCGGGAGGACGGGATGCAGCGATCCGGCCGGAGCGGGCAGCTCGCGCGGCGCACGGTGCTGCTCGGCGGTGCCATGAGCGGGTTGCTCGTGGGGCGCGGCGTGGCGGCCGCGGCACCACCCACCGATCTCGCCTTCGCGATCTTCCGCAAGGGCGAGCGGATCGGCACCCACGACGTCACCTTCCGCGCCGCGGGCGGCGGGCTCGCCGTCCGGCACGCGATCGACATCGTGGTCAAGCTCGCCTTCATCCCGATCTTCCGCTTCCACCAGGAGGCCGAGGACCTGTGGCGCGACGGCCGGCTCGTGGCCGCCGACTGCGACACCGACGACAACGGCCAGCGCGGCTTCGTGCGGGTCCGCGAGCGCGGCTCGCGCCTCCTGTGCGAAGGCCCGCGCGGCCCGCGCGAGGCGCCGCTCGGCACGATGACCGACCTCAGCTACTGGAACCAGGCGATCGTCGGCCAGCGCGGCGTCATCGACTTGATGAAGGGCGAGGTCGAGCCGTTGGCGCTCGCCGGCGGCGAGCCCGAGACCATCGAGGTCGGCGGCCGGCCGGTGGCGGCGCGGCGCTGGCGGATGAACCCGCAGGGCCAGCGCGGCGGCGAGGTCTGGTACGACGCGGCCGGCCGCCTCGTGCACGCGGTCGTGCGCACCCGCGGCGAGGTGCTCGACTACCGGCTCCTGGTCTGAGGCCGGCCGCATCGCCGCCGCGCACCCGCGGGCCTTCCCGGCGGCCGCACCTCCGGCTAGCGGAGCCCGACCCCGAGCCGGAGAGCGACCCGCGTGACCGTCCACCTGTTCTCGCCCTTCCGCCTGCGCGGCCTCGAGCTGCCGAACCGCATCGCCGTCTCGCCGATGTGCCAGTACCGGGCCCGCGACGGGCTCGCCACCGACTGGCACCTCGTGCATCTGGGCCAGCTCGCGATGAGCGGCGCCGGGCTCCTGATCCTCGAGGCGACCGCGGTCTCGCCCGAGGCCCGCATCAGCCATGGCTGCCTCGGCCTCTGGAGCGACGAGCACGCCGCCGCGCTCGAGCCAGTGTTGGCCTTCTGCCGCGCCGACGGCACCGCCCGGCTCGGCATCCAGCTCGGCCATGCCGGCCGCAAGGGCTCCTGCCGGGTGCCGCTGCGCGGCGGCGCGCCGCTGCCGCCCGAGGAGGGGGCCTGGACCACGGTCTCGGCCTCGCCGCTCGCCTACGATCGCGGCTGGCACACCCCGGTTGAGGCCGACGCCCGGGCGCTCGCCAAGATCGAGGCCGACTTCGCGGATGCCGCCGGCCGCGCCGCGGCGCTCGGCCTCGACCTCCTCGAGCTGCACCTGGCGCACGGCTACCTCCTGCACCAGTTCCTCTCGCCCCTCTCCAACCGGCGCGACGACGCCTTCGGCGGCGACCTCGAGGGGCGGATGCGGCTGCCGCTGCGCGTGGTCGAGGCGGTGCGCGCCGTCTGGCCCGAGGAGCGGCCGCTGGGCGTGCGCGTCTCGGCCACCGACTGGGTCGAGGGCGGCTGGGACCTCGAGCAGACCATCGCCCTGGTGCACCGCCTGAAGGAGCGCGGCATCGACTATGTCGACGTGTCCTCGGGCGGGCTCGACCCGCGCCAGAAGCTCGCCCTCGGGCCGGGCTACCAGGTGCCGTTCGCCGAGGCGGTGCGCCGCGCCACCGGTCTCGCCACCATGTCGGTCGGGCTGATCGTGACGCCGCGTCAGGCGGAGGAGATCCTGGCCCGCGGCCAGGCCGACCTCGTGGCGCTGGCGCGGACCGTCATGGACGATCCGCGCTGGCCCTGGCACGCCGCCCAGGAGCTCGGCGTCGAGGTCCCCTATCCGCCGCAATATCTCCGCTGCCGGCCGCAGGTCTGGCCGGGTGCGGCCATGAAGCGCGCCGGCTGAGGCTCGCGACCGCTCGACTGCGGCCCGTCGACCCGCGATCGTGACGGTATCGTGACGATCGGGGAGCGGGCGATGGCCGACGACCGGGAGCCCCGGGCCGGCGCCGAGCCGGGCGAGGACGAGCTCCGCCAGGAGATGCATCGGGCCGCCCAGGTGGTGGCCGAGGGGCTGGCGATCGAGGCGCTGGCTTCGGCCGGGCCCGAGGCCAGGCTCAGGCCCGCCGGCCGCGACGCCGAGAAGGTGCTGACGCTCCGCCGGCCGCACCGGCCACCGCCGGACGACCGCATCGGCCCGCTCCGCAAGCTCGACGTCCGCGGCTATGTCGAGCTGATCGCGCCGCTGCACGTCGAGCTGTTGAAGCTGCAGAACTGGGT
>CAZDFD010000052.1:0-29079 GCA_964504655.1 uncultured Geminicoccaceae bacterium | reverse complement strand
GGGTTCCGGGCGCCGCCACCGCGCGCGCCGCGGCCGCGATCTTCTCGGTCATCGAGACGGTCGTGTTCGGGTTGACGACGTTCAGGCGCACGGGCTCAGACCATCCCCTTGCCGGCATCCGAGCCCCGGCGCTCCTGGCGGCGGCGCAGCCAGGCGAGCGTGCCGAGGGCGGTGAAGATGACCAGGAACGAGATCCCGGTCGTGAGCGTGCCGAGCGCGTAGATCACGGGTGTGGTGGCGTTGCTCTGCATCGCCTGCAGCTCGAGCGGCAGGGTGTTGAGGTTGCCCATGACCTGCGAGCTCCGGGCGAGCTCGTCGTAGGAGAGGGTGAAGCCGAACAGGCCCACGCCCACGAGCGAGGGTGCGATCAGCGGCACGATCACGTGGCGCACGGTCTGGGTGGCCGAGGCGCCGAGGTCGCGCGCCGCCTCCTCGAGCCGCCGGTCGAAGCGGTTGAACACCGCGAACATGATGAGGAGACCGAAGGGCAGGGTCCAGGTCAGGTGCGCGCCGAGGCCCGCGCCCCACCAAGTCCGCTCGATGCCGAGCAGCTCGAACAGCGCGGCGATGCCGAGCGAGACCACGATCGAGGGCATGATCAGGCTCGCCACGACGACGTAGAAGAGCAGGGTCGAGCCGCGGAAGCGGCTGCGGAAGGCGAGCCCGGCCAGGAACGAGATCACCACGGTGAGCAGCATGACGATCAGGCCGAGGAGGATCGAGCGCTCAAAGCCGCCATGGACGTCGCCGATCGACTGCTGGCGGAACACCTCCGCGAACCAGTGCAGGCTCACCCCGTTCATCGGGAACACGAGGCCGCCCTCCGGGCCCTGGAAGGAGAGGATCGTGATCGTGAGCGTCGGCCCGTAGAGGAACAGGACGAAGAGGGCGAACACCGAGGCCAGGATCTTGAAGCTGCGCGGATGCGTCTCGCGCAGCATCTCAGAGCTCCTTGCGGACGTCGACCAGGCGGCCGAGCGCCACGATCATGAGGATGACGATCACGAGCAGGACCATGGCGTTGGCGGCGGCGGGCGGGAACTGCAGGTAGCCGAGCTCGGTGTTGATCGACTTGCCGATGCTGGCGACCTTGCCGCCGCCGAGCACGTTCACGGTGACGAAGTCGCCCATGACGATGGTGACGACGAAGATCGAGCCGATCGCGATGCCCGGCTTGGAGAGCGGCAGCACGACGTGGCGGACCGTCTGCCACTCCGAGGCCCCGGCGTCGGCCGCGGCCTCGAGCAGCGAGCGGTCGATCCGCGCCATCGAGTTGAAGATCGGCACCAGCATGAACAGCGTGTAGAGGTGCACGAAGCCGAGCGTCACCGAGAAGTCCGAGTAGAGCAGCCACTCCTGGGGCTCGCTCGCGAGCCCGAGCGACTGGAGCGCGCCGTTGACGAGCCCGTTGCGGCCGAGCAGCGGGATCCAGGAGATCATGCGGATCACGTTGCTGGTCCAGAACGGGATGGTGCACACCAGGAACAGCGTGATCTGCCAGGTGAGCGTGCGCACGTAGAACGCCAGGAAGTAGGCGAGCGTGAAGCCGAGCACGAGCGTGATCGCCCACACCGTCAGGCAGAACTGGAAGGTCTTGAGGTAGGTGTCCCAGGTGACCTGCTCGGTGAAGACGTCCCAGTAGTTCTGCAGGGTGAAGGCCGGGATCAGCATGTCGTAGGCCTCGTACTCGAAGAACGAGACCACGAGCACGAGCCCGATCGGGACCAGGAACAGGAGGAGGAAGACCAGCGCCAGCGGCGCCACCAGGAGATAGGGGGCGAGACCGGCGCGCGGCGGCCGCGCCGGGGCGGGCGGCGCCACCTCGCCGGCGAGCGCCGCCTCCTCGAGCGCGAGCGGCCGGGCGCTGCTCAAGGCTGGTACCCGCGCGTCCGCCGCCGCGCCGGCGGGCCACCCCCCCGGCGCGGCGGCCCGGGCCTCAGGCGGCGACGAACTCGTTCCACTTCCTGACCATGTAGCGGTCCTCCTCCATCACCGTGTTCCACACCGCGACCTTGCCCATGCGCTCGTAGAACGAGCCGCCGTCGCGCACCTCGCCGGGTTGCGCGATCTTGTCGCCGGTCGGGCTCACGATCGGGCCCTTGGACGGCTTGCCCTCCATCCAGTAGCCCCACTCGTCCTCGCTCATGAACTGCTTGGCGGTCTCGAGCACGGCCGTGTAGTAGCCCTGACGGTTGAGGAAGGCGCCGACCCAGCCGGACAGGTACCAGTTGATGAACTCGTAGGCCGGGTCGACCATCTTCGGATCGAGCTTCGAGGAGATGCCGAGCCCGCCGGCCCAGGCCCGGTAGCCCTCCTTCAACGGCTGGTAGATGCACGGGATCCCCATCTGGCGGACCTTGGTCACCGCCGGCGACCACATCGACTGGATCACCACCTCGCCCGAGGCCATCAGGTTGACGCTCTCGTTGAACTCCTTCCAGAGCGCGCGGAACTGACCGGCCTTCTTGAGCTCGATCAGGAAGGCGATGGTCTTGTCGATCTCCTCCTTGGACATGTCGCCCATGTCCTTGTAGGTGACGCGGCCGGTCGCCTGGCAGACCATGCCGGCGTCCATGATCCCGATCGCCGGGATGTTGAGGATCGAGGCCTTACCCTTGAACTCGGGGTTGGCGAGCTCGGCCCAGCTCGAAATCGGCCGCTTGATCAGATCGGGGCGGATGCCGAGCGTGTCGGCGTTGTAGATGGTCGGCACGAGCGTCATGAACTGGGTCGGCCCGTCCGCGAACTCCTTGGGATCGATCTCCTGCTTGACGTAGGAGACCTTGATCGGCGCGATGCCGACCCGCGAGGTGGGCGTGCCGTCGGGCAGCTTGCCCTGGGTGAAGATCGGCACGATCTTGTCGTACAGCTTGATCCTCTTGACGTCCATGCCGCGCAGATTGCCGGACGGGACGATCTTCTTGAGCATCCAGTACTCGGAATCGAGCAGATCGAAGCTCGTCGGCTGGGTCACCGCCCGGCGCACCACGTCGTCGGAGACGAGCGTCGTGATCTGCAGGTTGAAGCCGAGGTCCTGCTTGCAGCGCTCGGCGATCTCGTTGAAGGCGTTCACACCGGTGCCGGCGAGCCGGATCGTGATCGGCGTCTGGGTGAAGCCCCAGGGTGCCGGGAAGCTCGAGGCGGCGGCGGCGCCGGCCGCCAGTGCCGAGCCGCGCAGGAGATCGCGGCGGCTCAGGCCGCCGCTGCGGTCGATCGTGCGGTAGCGGGTGGTGCTCATGCGGCTCCTCCTTCGGGGCTCGGGCCAGGGTCAGTTGAGCGGGTGCAGGTCCTCGTGGGCGATCGCCACGGCGCAGGCCTCGCCGGGCTCGACCGGGGCGGCGTCGAACGCACGCTCGGGCAGGGCCAACAAGAGCTCCTCGCCCGAGCCGAGGGCCAGGCGCACCTCGACCGAGGCGCCCTGGTAGGTCACCGAGACGACCCGGCCCTCGAGCCCGACCTCGCCGGGCGCGGCCAGGCCGAGCCGGATCCGGTCGCTGCGCACGGCCAAGCGGCCGGAGCGGCCGAGGGGCGCTCCCTCGAGCACGTTGTGGCCGCCGATGAAGCGGGCGGTGAAGGCGTTGGCCGGCCGGTTGAAGACCTCGCGCGCCGGGCCCGCCTGGGCGATCCGCCCCTCGCTCATCACCACCACGAGGTCGGCGAGCGCCAGGGCCTCGTCCTGGCTGTGGGTGACGTGCACGAAGGTGAGCCCGAGCTCCTTCTGCAGCCGCTTCAGCTCCTCGCGCACCCGCAGCCTCAGGAACGGGTCGAGCGCCGAGAGCGGCTCGTCCAGGAGCAGCACCTCGGGGTTGGTGATCAGCGCCCGGGCGAGCGCCACGCGCTGCTGCTGGCCGCCCGAGAGCTGGGCCGGCAGCCGCTCGGCGAAGCTCGCCATGTGCAGCCGCTCGAGCGTCGCCATCGCCCGGGCGCGCCGTTCGGCCTTCTCGACCCCGCGCATGTGCAGCGGGAAGGCCACGTTGTCGACGCAGGAGAGGTGCGGGAACAGCGCGTAGGACTGGAACATCATGGCGGTGCCGCGGCGGCCGGGCGGCAGGTCGTTGACCACCCGCTCGCCGATCCGTATGTCGCCGTCGCTGATCCGCTCGTGCCCGGCGATCATCCGCAGGGTCGACGTCTTGCCGCAGCCGGACGGGCCCAACAGGCAGCAATAGGCGCCGTCGGGGATAGTAAGACTCACGGCGTCGACCGCGACGGTCGACCCGTAGCGCTTGCTGACGGCCAACAGTTCGACCGAGGCCATGTGCGCGCGTCCCCGGGCCGGTCCCCCGCCGGCCACGCCGGCTTGGCCGACGCAACCCCCGTGCCAGCCACGGAGGTCGCGCCCGCGCCGGGGTCCGCCCCCCTTGCCTCCCCTCCGGCCGCCTCCGGCCGTGGCCGGCTCACGGGCAGCCGCTGCCCAAGGAGAGGGCAGAGCCCGGGGTCCGTCAAGCACCGCCCCGACCGGTTGCGGGTCGCTGCGGCCGGGCCTATCGGCTGGGCCGGCCGGGCGGAGGCGGGGATGGCGGGTGCGCGCACGCTGCGTCGCGAGATCGTGGTCGCCTGTCGCCGGCTCGAGGCCGACGGGCTGGTCGCGGGTACCGCGGGCAATGTCAGCGTCCGGCACGGCAGCCGGATGCTGATCACGCCGTCGGGCGTGCCCTACGAGCGGCTGCGCCCGGGCGACGTCGTGGCGGTCGAGCTCGAGGGCGAGGTGCTGCGCTTCCGGGCGCGCGCCGGCATGGTGCCGTCCTCGGAGTGGCGCTTCCACCGCGACATCCTGCGCCGCCGCCCGGAGGTCGGCGCGGTGGTCCACACCCACAGCCCCCACGCCACCGCCTTCGCCATGTGCCGGCGGCCGATCCCGGCCGGCCACTACATGATCGCCGCGGCCGGCGGCCCGACCATCGAGGTCGCCGACTACGCCACCTTCGGCACGGCCGAGCTCTCGGACGCCGCACTCGCCGCCCTCGAGGGGCGCACGGCGTGCCTCTTGGCCAACCACGGGGTGATCGCCACCGGCCCCACGCTCGAACGCGCGCTCTGGCTCGCCCGGGAGGTCGAGGTCCTGGCCCGGCAGACCGCGATCGCGCTGCAGGTGGGCACGCCGGTGCTCCTCCCCGACGCCGAGATCGCCCGGGTCGCTGAGAAGTTCAAAGGCTACGGGCCCAAAGGCACGGACGGCTGAGCGGCCGTCCGGGACCACCCGGCGCCACGCGCCTCACTCGGCCCCACCTCCACCTCGTCGGGACACCCGTCTCGAGCGGATGCGGAAGCGGCGCTCCGCCACGGCTTGGTCCGGCCGTCGTCACGCGCCCGTCATCCGAGACGTCCAGATGTCTAGACGAGCGGAGGACGGGCATGGGCGAGGCGGTGCTCGAGAGGGCGGTCGGGCAGACGCTCTGGGCGGCGATCGCCCAGCGGCTGCGGCGCGAGATCGCCGAGCGCTACGAGGCGGGCGACCTCCTGCCCTCGGAGGCGGCGCTCGCCGAAGCCTTCGGCGTCGCCCGGCTCACCCTGCGCCGCGCCGTCGACGAGCTCGAGACGGACGGGCTCGTGCGCCGTGAGCACGGCCGCGGCGTGCGCGTGCTCGGCCCGGAACTGGTCTACGCGATCGACCGCTCGACCCGCTTCACCCTGCGCCTCGAGGAGGCCGGCCTCGAGAGCCGAAGCGCGGTCGTCGCGGCCGGCACGATCGCGGCCGAAGGCGGCGTGGCGCGCCGCCTCGAGCTCGCCCCGGGCAGCCCGGTCGCGCGCATCGAGACGCTGCGCCAGGTGGGGGCCCTGCCGCTCTGCCTCGTCACCCACTTCCTGCCGCCGCCGCACGGGCCCGTCGCCCTCGAGTCCTACCGCGAGGGCTCGCTGCACGCCTTCCTGGCCGAGCGCTGCGGGCTCGTCCTCGAGCGGCGCACGAGCCTGGTCACGGCGCGGCTGCCCGAGGCCGAGGACGCGCGCCTCCTGCGGCAACCGCGCAGCCGACCGATCCTGCGCGTCAAGGGTGTCAACCTGTGCGCAAGGACCGGTCGCATCGCCGAATATTCGGTCGCCCGCTTCCGCGGCGACCGCTTCGAGCTCCTGGTCGAGGCTTCCCCCGGTCCGACCGGAGACGCCGCGAGCCCGCGCCCGGAGGGTGCGGTCGCGGCACCGCTCCCCCCGAGCGAACGAGACCAACCCGGAGACCCCTGGACATGAAGCTTCCGAGCCTGCTCGCCGCCGCGACCGCGGCGGCGATGCTAGCCGCCCCGCTGGCGGCGCAACAGCTCTCCGACGGCAGCCCCGCCCGGCCGTTCCGGGTGACGCTCGTGCCCGCCGACGGCGGCACCGAGGACGGCACCAAGGCCGACTTCAAGCCGCTGTTCGACACCGTCACCAAGGCCACCGGCCTGCACTTCGACATCAAGGTCGGGCAGACCTACGGCGCCGTCGTCGAGGCGATCTGCGCCGGGGTGACCGAGATCGCCTTCTTCGGCCCGGCGAGCTACCTGCCGGCGCGCGAGCGCGGCTGCGCCGAGCTCCTCGCGGTCGACGTCAACCACGGCCAGGCGGTCTACTATTCCGGCATCTTCGTGCCGGCCGGCTCGCCCGTGACCGCGCTCGCCGACCTCAAGGGCAGGAGCATGGCGTTCGGCGACGCCAACTCGACCTCGAGCTTCGTCTATCCGGTGGCGATGCTGCTCGCCGCCGGGCTCGACCCGGCCAAGGACCTGGCCGCGGTCCGGATGACCGGCAGCCACGCCAACAGCCTGAAGGCGCTCGCCGAGGGCAGGGTCGACGCGGCCGCGGCCTCCTTCGACAGCTTCGAGAAGGCGGTCAACCAGAAGGTCCTCGAGCCCGGCAGGTTCCGGGTGCTGGCCAAGTCCGACCCGATCCCGAACCCGCCCATCGCGATGAGCACGAAGCTGCCCGCCGAGGTCAAGGCCAGGCTCAAGGCGGCGTTCGGCTCGGTGCACACCCTGCCGGGCGTCAATCCCGAGACGATCCGCGGCTACGGCGGCAAGAAGGTCGACCGCTACGACAGCTCGATCAGCGACGAGATGATGAAGCCGGCGCTCGTCACGCTCGCCAAGGTGAGCGGTGAGGTCCGCCGCTCGATCCTCGAGAAGGCCTCGGCCACCCAATGAGCGCGCCGGTGGACCCCGCGACCGGCCGCGAGCGTGCCCTCCTGACGTTCCGCGAGGTCGCCAAGACCTTCGCCGACGGCACGCGGGCGCTCGAGGGCGTGAGCTTCGCCGTGCCGCGCGGCCAGTTCTGCGTGCTGCTCGGCCCCTCGGGCTCCGGCAAGTCGACGCTCCTGCGCTGCGTCAACGGTCTGGTCGAGCCGGACCGTGGGGCGATCGAGGTCCTGGGCCGCCGCCTCGACCGCCGCAGCCTGCCCGCGATCCGCCGCCGGGTCGCCATGGTCCACCAGCACTTCAACCTGGTCGAGCGGGCGCCGGTGGGGACCAACGTCCTCACCGGCGCCGTGGCCCAGGTCGCGGGCTGGCGCGCGCTCCTGCACTGGTTTCCCGGAGAGCTGCGCCGGAAGGCCGTGGACCTCGTGCTGCGCGTCGGGCTCGAGCCGCAGCACCTGCACCGGCGGGTGAGCGAGCTGTCCGGCGGCCAGCAGCAGCGGGTCGGCATCGCCCGCGCCTTCCTGTGCGATCCGGATCTGCTGCTCGCCGACGAGCCGGTCGCGAGCCTCGACCCCGCGACCTCGGGCGAGATCCTGGCGCTGCTGCACGAGGCCGCCCGCGAGCGGCGGACCACCGTTCTGTGCAGCCTGCACCAGCCCGAGCTCGCGACGCGCTTCGCCGATCGCATCCTGGGTCTGCGCGCCGGACGGGTCGTCTTCGACGGCCCCCCCGACCGGCTCGACCAGCCGACGCTCGCCCGCATCTACGGGCAGGGCTTCGGCGCCGAGCGCCTCGAGCTCGCGGCCTGAGCCGTGGCGCGCACCCTCGGATCCCGCCTCGAGGCGCCCACCGTCCGGCTCGATCCGCCCTACGACTGGCGGACGGTCCTGGCGATCCTGGTCGTGGGCTTCGTCCTGGTCCTGTCCGGCCAGCGGGTCGAGCTCGACCGCTTCGCCGGGCTCGCCGGCGAGGCGATCCTCGCGCAGTTCGGCCTGCGCGAGGAGAGCCAGGTCGGCCGCGGCCTCGGCCGCATGGTCCAGAGCCTGTTCCCGATCGCGATCGAGGAACGCCGCGAGCTCGCCCGCCTGGGCGAAGTCGACCGCCTGAAGCTGCCCTGGCTCGCCCGCATCGAGCGGGTCGAGAGCACGCGCTACGAGCTCGACCGCCAGACCCTGGCGCTCGTGCCGATCGTCGAGAGCAAGGAGTACCTCGTCGAACCCTTCGGCTACCTCGTGCGCGTGCTGGGCAAGATGCTCGAGACGATCGAGATCGCGCTCTGGGCCACGATCCTCTCGGTGCTCGTGAGCGCGCCGCTCGCGATCTGCGCCGCCGCCAACTATACCCCGCATCGGCTGGTCTATCTCGCGGCCCGTGGCTTCGTGAGCTTCCTACGTGCGATCCCGGAGCTCGTCTCGGCGCTGTTCCTGGTCTTGGCCTTCGGCTTCGGGCCGATCGCCGGGATCCTGGCGCTCGGCCTGCACGCGGCCGGGTTCCTCGGCAAGTTCTACGCCGAGGACATCGAGGCGGCGGACCGCAAGCCGCAGGAGGCCCTGCGGGCACTCGGCGCCTCCAGGCTGCGGGTCCTGCGCTCGGCCGTGCTGCCGCAGGTGGCACCATCCTACGTCGCCTACACGCTCTACATCCTCGATCGCAACCTGCGCATGGCGACGGTCGTGGGGCTGGTCGGCGCCGGCGGCATCGGGCAGGAGCTCAAGGGTCGCTACGACCTCTTCGAATTCGACCATGTCGGCACGATCCTGGTCGTGATCTTCGCCGCCGTCTTCCTGCTCGACCAGGTCTCGGCGCGGCTGCGGGCGCGGCTCCTGTGAGCGCCCCTTCGGCCGACGGCCGGGACGGGGCGCTGCCGCCGCGCGGGCAGTGGAGCCGGCTCTGGGCGCTGGCCGATCGCGCCGAGGTGTGCGCGGCCGCCCGCGAGCTCGCCTCGGGCCTCCGCCTCGAGCCGGTGGCGCCGCCGGAGAGCGGGCTCGTGCTGTTGGCCCTGCGCGACGGCGTGGCGGGTGTGCCCTTCCATCTGGGCGACATGCCGGCCGCCCGGGTGGCGGTGCGGCTGCGCACCGGCGACGGCCGCAGCGCCGAGGGCGGGGCGATCGTCGGCGGCGAGGATCTGGAGCTCGCGCAGGCGATCGCGGTCCTGGACGCGGTTCTCGCGCACGGCCTGCCCGGCAGCGAGCGGGCGCGGGCCTCGCTCCGCCGGGGCGCCGCGCGCGCCGCCGAGATCGACCGCCGGCGCGCGCTCCTGCTCGCGCGCACCCGGGTCGACTTCCAGGGCTTCGCCGAGCTCGCCGGAGACCCGGGTTGATCGAGGTCCCGGCGGTCTTCTCCCCGGCCTGCCGACAAAGGCTGTTCCGTCGGCTGCTCGACGCCACCGCACGACCGGGCACGATCGCCGAGCTCTCCGGACCGGCGGACGGCGCGCCCGCCTGGCTCGCCGTGCTGTCGGTGTTCGTCGACCGGGCGGTCGGCTTCGCCGACCCCGACGGCCTGCTCGGGGAGCGCGAACGGGCCTTCCTGCCGGCCCGCTCCGAGGCTCCGGAGCGCGCCGGCTGGCTCCTGCGCGACGGTCGACCGCCCGCGCCGCCCGGCTTCACGCCGGAACTCGGCACGCTCGAGCAACCCGAACGCGGTGCCACGCTCGTCCTGCGTGTCGACGCGGTCGGCCATGGCCGGCCGCTGCTGCTCGCCGGTCCCGGCATCGACGGCACCCGGGCGGTCGCCGTCGACGGTCTCGAGCCCTCCTGGCTCGCGGCGCGGGCGCGCTGGTGCGCCTTCTTCCCCCGCGGCGTCGATCTGGTCCTCGCCGATCGGGAACGGGTCGTCGTGCTCCCCCGGACCACGCGCATCGAGGCAGGCTGAGATGGGCTACGTCGCGGTCAAGGGCGGGGCCGAGGCGATCGCCGAGGCGGCGCGCGCCCTGGAGCTCCTGCGCGCGGCCGGCGGCGGGCCGCCGCTCGATCCCCGCCAGATCGAGCACCAGCTCCACTTCCTTCACGGTCGGGTGATGTCGGAAGGCGGGCTCGCCGATCCGCGCCTGGTCTCGCTGGCCGTCAAGCAGGCGCTCGGCGACCCGCTCGAGGCGGCGCTCCATCTGCGCGCCTACCGCTCGACCCGGCCGCGGATCGCCGAGACCGCCCCGCTCGAGACCGCGCGGATGCGGCTCGCGCGGCGGATCTCGGCCGCCTTCAAGGACGTCCCGGGCGGCCAGATGCTCGGCGCCACGCCCGATTATCTGCACCGCCTGTTCCGCTTCGAGCTGCTCGACGAGGACGAGCGCGCGCTCGAGCGGATCCTCGCATCCTGGCTCGGCGAGCGCGCGCCGGAGCGGGTCGCGACCACCGCCCCCAAGGTGCTCGACCGGCTGCGCGCCGAGGGGCTGGTGCCGCCGCTCGAGCCGAGTGCCGAGCGCGCCTTCGACGTCACCCGCGAGCCGCTCGCCTTCCCGGCCCCACGGTCGGCGGCGCTCGCCATCATGGCGCGTGGCGAGACCGGCGGGCTCCTGGCGCTCGCCTATTCCAACATGCGCGGCTACGGCGACATCCACCCGACCGTGGGCGAGCTGCGCGTCGGCTATCTCCCGGTCGAGCTCCCGCATCCGGTGACCGGCGAGCCGCTCGAGGTCGGCGAGGTGCTGGTCACCGAATGCGAGATCGTAGCCATGTTCACCGCCGAGGAGACGGGTCCGCCGCGCTTCACGGTCGGCTACGGCGCCTGCCTCGGCCACAACGAGGTCAAAGCCATCGCCATGGCGGTCCTCGACCGGGCGATGAGCGCGGCGGCAGCCGCCGGCGGCCCGAAGAATCCCTCGGAAGACCCCGACTTCGTGCTCCTGCACGTCGACGGGATCGAATCGCAGGGCTTCTGCATCCACTACAAGATGCCGCACTACGTCACCTTCCAGTCGGACCTCGACCGGCTGCGCACCGCCCGCGTCAAGGCCGGAGCGGGGCGGTGAGGGGCGACGGGGCGGCGGCCGCCATCGGCCACGGCTTCGGCTATCTCGACGAGCACGCCAAGCGCGAGCTCCGGCGGACGATCTTCAAGGCGGTCTGCATCCCCGGCCACCAGGTGCCCTACGCCTCGCGCGAGCTGCCGATCGCCCGCGGCTTCGGCACAGGCGGGCTGCAGGTGACGCTCGCCCTGATCGGCCCCGAGGACGTGATCAAGGTCATCGACCAGGGCTCCGACGACAGCGTGAACGCGGCCAGTCTGCGGCGCTTCTTCCTCGCGACCTGCCCGGGCGTGCGGGAGACGCGGCGCACCCAGGAGGCGACGCTGGTCCAGACCCGCCACCGCATCCCCGAGGTGCCGCTGTGCGCCGACCAGATCCTGGTCCTGCAGGTTCCCTACCCCGATCCGCTCTTGGTGGTCGAGCCCAACGAAGCGAAGCGTCGCCTCATGCACGGCCGTGCCGACTATGCGAGGCTCTGGGTCAAGCTCTACGAGGACATGGTGAGCTTCGCCGAGATCACGATCTCGCATCGCTATCCGACGCGGATCGCCGGCCACTACGTGATCGACCCGTCGCCGATCCCGCGCTTCGACGTCCCCAAGCTGCACCGTGCCGCCTGCCTCTACCTGTTCGGCGCCGGCCGCGAGAAGAAGATCTACGCCGTTCCGCCGCACACCGATGCCGAACCCCTGACCTTCGAGGACGTACCGTTCCGGGTCGAGGACTTCACCGATCCGGCGACCGGCCGCAGGCGCGCCTGCGCCCGCTGCGGCTCGACCACGAGCTTTCTGGACGAGTTCTTCGATGCGGCCGGCCGGCCCGCCTTCCAATGCTCCGACACCGCCCATTGCGACGAGACGCTC
The DNA here is from genome assembly GCA_964504655.1 of uncultured Geminicoccaceae bacterium. GTDB lineage: Bacteria > Pseudomonadota > Alphaproteobacteria > Geminicoccales > Geminicoccaceae > JANXAZ01. The sequence continues at coordinate 17,143 of CAZDFD010000052.1, read as the reverse complement.
GCCCGCCGGAGCCCGAACCCGTGAGCCCGCTGCTCGAGGCCAGGGGTCTGACCCGCATCCACGGCCGCGGCTGCCCGCGCTGCCTCGAGGCCACGGGCCCCGAGCACGGCACCAATAGCTGCCCCGTCTGCGGCTCGGTCGTGGCGCTCAACCGGGTCGGCTTCACCCTGCACCGGGGTGAGGTCCTGGGCGTGATCGGCGAATCCGGCTCGGGCAAGTCGACGCTCGTCCGCCTGCTCTGCTTCGACGAGCCGCCGACCGCCGGCTCCGCCTGGTTCCACGAGGCCGACCGCGTGGTCGATCTCTTCGCCCTCGATGCCGCCCGCCAGCGCGCCTTCCGCGACACCCGCCTGGGTGTCGTCTACCAGAACCCGATGCTGGGCCTGGACCTCGCGATCTCCGCCGGCGGCAACATCGCCGAACGGCTGATCGCCTCGGAGCGGGTCCGCTACGCCTTCCTGCGCAGCCGCGCCACGGAGCTCCTGGAGCGCACGGGCGTGCCCGCGGCGCGCATGGACGAGCCGCCCCGGCGGTTCTCGGGCGGCATGCAGCAGCGGGTGCAGATCGCCAAGGCGTTGGCGATCGAGCCGCCGCTCCTGCTCCTGGACGAGATCACGACCGGGCTCGACCTCTCGGTCCAGGCCCGCATCCTCGACCTCGTGCTCGAGCTGCAGGAGCAGCTCGCCGTCTCGATGCTGGTCGTCACCCACGATCTGGGCGTGGCGCGGCATCTGGCCAGCCGCACCCTGGTGATGCGGCACGGCGCGGTCGTCGAGGCCGGGCTCACCGACCAGATCCTCGAGGACCCCCGGCACCCCTACACCCAGGAGCTCGTGAGCGCGGCGCTGTGAGCGACGACGCCCCCCTGCTCGAGGTCGCTGGCCTCCGGAAGAGCTTCACGATCCACGCCCGCGGCCGCCGCGTCGTGGCGCTCTCCGGCCTCTCCTTCACCGTCCGCGCGGGCGAGGTCGTGACCCTCGTGGGGCCGTCGGGGGCCGGCAAGTCGAGCGTCCTCAAATGCATCTGGCGCACCTACCGGCCCGACGCGGGAGCGATCCGCTACCGCCCGGCGGACGGCCGGATCCTCGATCTCGCGGGCCTGCCCGAGCCCGGGATCGCGGCGCTGCGGACGCACGAGCTCGCCTTCGCGACCCAGTTCCTGCACGCCCTGCCACGGCTTTCCGCCCTCGAGGTGGTGGCCCGGCCGCTGCGCCGGCAGGGGGTGGCGCCCGAACGCGCCCGCGAGCGCGCCCGCGCCGCCCTGGCCGCCCTGGGCCTGCCGGCCCGCCTCGTCGATCTGCCGCCCGCGACCTTCTCGGGCGGCGAGCGGCAGCGGGTCGGCCTCGCCCGCGCGCTCGCCGCCGAGCCGCGCCTTCTGCTCCTGGACGAGCCCACGGCGAGCCTCGATCCGGCCTCGCGCGAGCGCGTCTTCGCGCTGATCGCCGGTGCCCGGGCCCGGGGCACGGCGATCCTCGCGATCTTCCACGATCCGGACGCGATCCGCCGCCTGGCCGACCGGGTGGTCGAGGTGCCCGGGAGCGCGGAGGCGGCGTGACCGGCCCGACCACGACGCTGCGCGGCGGCCGCCTCGTCCTCCCCGATCGGGTCGAGGACGCCGATCTCGCCCTCGAGGACGGGCGGATCGCGGTGATCGCCGCGCGGCTCGCGCCGGCCTCGCGCGATCTGGACGCCCGCGGCCGGCTGGTGCTGCCCGGCTTCCTCGACCTGCACGGCGACGCCCTCGAGAAGGAGGCCGAGCCCAGGCCCGGCGCGTTCCTGCCGCCCGGCTTCGCGGTCGCGCAGGCCGATCGGCGCTGCGCGCTCGCGGGCGTCACCACCGTCTGCCACGCGATCGCCTTCGCCTCGGGCGAGCTCGGCCTGCGCGCGCCGGAGCGGGCGCGCGCCCTGGCGCTCGCGGTGCTCGAGCCCGAGGCACCACCCCTCGTCCGCCACCACCTGCATCTGCGTTACGAGATCACCGATCCCCTCGCGGCGCCGGTGGTGGCCGAACTCCTGGAGCGCGGGGCGGCGGTCCTGAGCTTCATGGACCATACCCCGGGCCAGGGCCAGTTCCGCGATCTGGCGGCCTACGCCGCCTATCTGGCGCGCACCTACGGCACCGCGGCCGAGGAGGTCGCCCGCCGGGTCGAGGCCAAGCGCAGCGAGGCCGCTTCCGCCCTGGCCCGGGTCGAGGCGCTGGCCCGCCGCGCCCGCGCCCGGGGCGTCCTGCTCGCGAGCCACGACGACGACTGTCCCGAGCGGGTGGCGGCGCTCGCAGCCCGGGGGGTGCGCGCGAGCGAGTTCCCGGTCCGTCTCGACGCCGCCCGCGCGGCGGCCGGGCACGGTCTCGCGGTGATCGTGGGCGCCCCCAACCTCTATCGCGGCGGCTCGCAGTCGGGCGGGCTCGCCGCCCGGGCGGCGATCGCGGCCGGGCTCGCCCGCTGCCTCTGCTCCGACTACGCGCCGCAGACGCTCCTGCCGGCCGTCCTGCGGGCGGCGCGCGAAGGTCTCTTGGACCTGCCCGAGGCGGTGGCGCTCGCCACCCGCCACCCGGCCGATCTGCTCGGGCGACCCGATCTCGGCCGGATCGCCCCGGGTGCCACGGCCGATCTGCTCCTGGTCCGTGCCGACCCCGATCCGCCCGCCGTCGAACTCACGCTCCTGGCCGGCGAGCCGGTGCTGCGCGCCACACCGGGGCGTTCGCGGCGCCTATGAGTTGGCGGCTCGGCCCTGCTCGCTCGCCAGGAACGCCCGCCAGCCGCCGAAGCGGGTGACGTCCACAGCACCGGCCTCGCCGCCGGCCTGGAGGACGAAGCCGGTGACCGACCGGCCGTCCGCGAGCGGGACCGGGCCGAGCGCCAGGGGCGGGGCAACGCGCGTCAGCAGGTCGGCGAGCGCCGCCGGCGGCAAGGCCCAGAGCTCGACCGCGATCGCAGCACCCGTGCCCGCGGCCGCGCGCGCGAGCCCCGGCCGGAGCGGCGGGCCGCCGGGCAGCGCCAGCAGGCGGAAGACGGGTGCCGTGCGGTTGGCCTCGAGGAAGACGGCGCCACGCTCGCCGAGTTCGTGGTTCAACGGCAGGCCCGAGAGATGTGCGCCCACGACCGCGAGCGCGATCCAGCCCGGGGGCGGTCCCGCGGGAAGCGGCGGTGCGCCTGCGAGCGCGCGGCCGAAAGCCGCCAATAGTGCGTCCCGCCCGCCCGGGGCGATCAGCGTCAGGCTGCCCGGAAGACCGTCGGCGCGCGGCGCGGTCGGGACCGTGAGGGCGCAGAGGCCGAGCAGGTTCACGAAGTTCGTGTAGGTGCCGAGGAGCGCGTTGGGGCCGAGCGGATCGGCCGCGATCTCGGCGAGCGTCACCGGCCGCGGGATCGAGGGCACCAAGAGGAGATCGATTCGCTGCCAGAGGGGCTCGAGGCCGCGTGCGAGCTCGGCCAGGCGATGCCGGGCGGCGAACGCCTCCGCCGCCGACCAGCGCCCGGCACCGTCGAGGATCCGGCGGGTCACAGGCTGGAGCGCTTGCGGATCCCGGTCCAGGAGGTGGCCGGCGGCGGCGAGCCGCTCGGCGACCCAGGGGCCCTCGTAGAGCAGCTTCGCGACCTCGAAGAACGGCGCGAGCGGGACTTCGACCGTGGCGCCCGCGATCGCCGCGGCGTGCGCCCGGTCGCGCTCGAAGGCGGCCGCAGACGGCTCGTCGCCGTCGAAGACGAGCTCCGCGGGCCGCGGCAGGCCGAGGCGGAGGCCGGGCGGCAGGCTCGACGGCCCGAGCTGGAGCGGCCGCGAGAAGGGATCGGCCGGATCGAAGCCGGCGATCGCCTCGAGGACGCGGCCGGCATCGTCCACGCTGCGCGCGAAGATCGAGACGCAGTCGAGCGTGCGGCAGGCCGGGACCACGCCCCGGGTCGAGACGAGGCCCGGCGTCGGCTTGAGGCCGACGAGCCCGTTGAGGGCTGCCGGCACGCGGCCGGAACCGGCGGTGTCGGTGCCGAGCGCGAAGGGGACGATCCCCTGCGCCACCGCGACCGCCGAGCCCGAGGAGGAGCCGCCCGGGACGAGCTCGGCGCGAAGTGCGTTGCGCGGGACCGGGAACGGTGTGCGCACCCCCACGAGGCCGGTCGCGAACTGATCGAGGTTGGTCTTGCCGAGGAGGAGCGCACCCGCGGCCAGGAGCCGCTCGACCACCGTGGCGCTCCCTTCGGCCCGGTAGGCGAAGGCCGGGCAGGCGGCGGTCGTGGGCAGGCCCGCCGCGTCGATATTGTCCTTGATCGCGAACGGCACGCCCCAGAGTGGCCGGGCGGGGTCGAACGGACCCAGGCTATCCGCCTCGGCCAGGACCTCCGCCTGCGGCCGCAGGTGGACGAAGATGCCGGGGTCGGCCACTTCGGCGATCCGCGCGTAAGAGGCGCGGACGACCTCGTCCGGGGCGAGCGCGCCGTCGCGATAGGCGCGGTGGAGCTCCTCGATGGTCGGGCTCACGGGGCCTCGTCTCCGGCCGGCTCGGGGATCGAGCTCACGTGCGCGGCGGCGATCCTCCACCCCTCCCCGGTGCGCACCCAGACCTGCGTCTGGCGGCCGATCCGGCCGGGCTCGTCGGGCCGGCGGAAGAGGGTGGAGGCGACGCCGAACGCCGTGCCGAAGGTGGTTACGACCGTGCCCTCGAGGGTCCGGTGCGGATCGACCGGCGGGCTCGAGCGCCGCCAGCGCGCGATCGCGGCGGAGCCCGTCTGGTGATCGGCCACTCCGTAGCGCACGGTCGTGGGCAACTCGAGGAAGAAGCGGTCGAGGGCCTGGACGTCGTGCGCCAGGAGCGCCCGCTCGTAGGCCTCGAAGGCGGCCCGGAGCTCGGCCCTGGCCTCTGGCAGATCGATCGCGAGCTCGCTCATCCGACGGGCCGTTCGAGCCTGCCGCGCAACGCCTCGAGGAACGGGATGTCGCGGACCTGGTCCGGGCGGATCCGGGCCCAGTCGACGCCCTCGGGCCTCGGCCGATCGCTCCGGGTCAAGATCGTGCGCTCCGGCGTCACGATCAGATCGAGCGGCAGATCGTGATCATCGAGGGGCAGCTCGGCCGGCTCCACGAGCTGGACTTCGTGGACGGTGGTGAGCACGAGCGTGCCGGGCCCGACCCGGCCGAGCGCCGAGAAGAAGCCCCATTCGAGATCGGCGAAGCCGGCACCCTTGCCCGTCCGCCCGCCATTGGCCGCCGCCGCGACGCTGCCGACGACGTAGATCTCGAGGAACGGCGCGTCCGCGAAGCCGATCCGCTCGCCGTGTGCGATCGCCCCTTCGGCGGTGGCCGCTTCGGCGAAGGGCACGCCCGCGCGAGCCAGACGTTCGGGGTCGAGCCGCAGATAGGGAAAGTCCCGGACGAGCTCCGGAACGGGGGTGAGGACGAGCCTGCCCTCCGCGAGCGCGCGCTCGCGGATCCAGCGCTGCGGCGGGTCGGGATTGCATTTGACGGTCCGCGCGGCCTTCCAGGCCGGGAGCTCGGCGAGCCGCGCGGCCGCGACATCGGCGCCGGCGAAGTCGGGGATGCGGCTCCAGAGCGGGCCGATCCCCGCACCGGTCTCCTCGAGCCGGTTCCAGATGCGGCCGCGGAGCGCGTCCTTGCGCGGATCGCGTCCGGCCCAGCGGGCGACATGTTCGGCGCTCATCGGAGCGCCTCCTCGAGCTCGGCGAGCGTCGTGGTCCAGCCGACGATGGCGCCTTGTGAGGTGATCATGGCGAGGGTGGCGGCCTCGAACTCGGGGAAGTAGCTGGCGGTCGCATCGCGCACGAGCAGGCACTCGAAGCCGCGATCGTTGGCCTCGCGCATCGAGGTCTGGACGCAGACCTCGGTGGTGACGCCGGCGACGACGAGCTGGTCGACGCCGAGGCCGGCGAGGCCGGCCTCGAGGTCGGTCCGATGGAACATGCCCTTGCCGGGCTTGTCGACCAGGATCTCGCCCGGGGCGGGAGCGAGCTCGGGGACGATCTCCCAACCCGGCTCGCCGCGCACGAGCAGGCGGCCCATCGGTCCGGGCTCGCCGATCCGGAGCGGCGGGTCGCCGCGCCGGCGCTTGGCGGGCGGGCAATCGGACAGATCGGGGAGATGGCCTTCGCGGGTGTGGATCACGGGCCAGCCGCGGGCGCGCGCAAGGGCCAGGAGCCGCGCCACGGTCGGGACGATCCGGGCGAGCCGGCCGACCTCGTTGCCGAGGGCTTCGCCGAAGCCGCCGGGCTCGAGGAAGTCGCGCTGCATGTCGATGACGACCAGGGCCGCGCGGCGCTCGTCGAGCGCGAACGGCCAGGGCTCGGCAGGGACCACGGGCACCGGCCTCAGTGCCCCGCCATGTGGCGGCCGATCACCGTGCGGTCGGCCGCCCCGCGCTCGATCTCGTGGACGATCTTGCCCGAGGAGAGCACGGCGATGCGGTCGGCGAGCTCCAGGATCTCGTCGAGGTCCTCGGAGATCAGGAGGACCGCGGCACCGCGGTCGCGCTGGGCCAGGATCTCGGCCCGGATGTCGGCGGTCGAGGCGAAGTCGAGACCGAAGCAGGGATTGGCCACGATCAGGACCTCGACCGGCTCGGAGAGCTCGCGGGCCAGCACGGTGCGCTGGACGTTGCCGCCGGAGAGCAGCTCCAGGGGCGTGTCGGGATCGGGCGGACGGACGCGGTAGCGGGCGATCAGATCCCTGGCGCGGGCACGGATCGCCCGACGATCGAGCCAAATGCCGCGGGCGAGCGGTGGTCGGTCGAAGCTGCGCAGCGCCAGGTTCTCGGCCACGCTCAGCCGACGCACGGCCGCGTTCTCGAGCGGCTGTTCGGGCAGGCCGCGCACGCCGAAGCGGGCGAAGTCCGCGCGGGTCGGCGCGAAGGCCTCGCCCTTGACGAAGATCCGGCCGTCGGCCAGGGGCCTCTGGCCGAACAGGCACTCGACCAGCTCCTTCTGGCCGTTGCCCGAGACGCCGGCCACACCCACGATCTCGCCCGCGTGGACCTTCACGCTGACGCCGTCGAGGGCGAGGGCGCCGCGGTCACCGTCGGCCACGAGCCCGGCGAGCTCGAGGGCGACCGGGCCGCGCTCGTGGGCGGCGCGGTCCTCGCGCGGCGCGGTCGCGGCTTGCCGCTCGCCGACCATCATCGCCGCCATGGCGTCGGTCGACAGCGCGCCGACCTCGCCGCCGCCGACCCGGCGACCGCGGCGCAGCACGGTGACCTCGTCGGCGAAGGTCTCGACCTCGCGGAACTTGTGGGTGATGAGGAGCACGCTGACCGCCCCTTCGCGGGCCATGCGGCGGACGAAGCCCAGAACCTCGAGCGCCTCGTCGGGGGTGAGTACCGAGGTCGGCTCGTCGAGGATCAAGAAGCGCTGGTCGAGATAGAGGAGCTTCAACAGCTCGAGCTTCTGCTTCTCACCGGCGGCGAGCTCGCCCGCGCGCCGGTCGAGCGGAACCTGCAGGGGCATGCGGGCGAGGAACGCGTCGAGCCGCGCCCGCTCGCGCCGCCAATCGATCACGAGTGGGACGTCGGCGCGCGCGACGACGAGGTTCTCGGCCCCGGTGAGCGAGGGGACCAGCGTGAAGTGCTGGTAGACCATGCCGATGCCGAGCGCGCGCGCATCGCGCGGCGAGGCGATCGCGACCTCGCCGCCGTCGAGCAGGACCGAGCCCTGATCGGCGCGGTAGAATCCCATGATGCATTTGACGAGCGTCGACTTGCCGGCGCCGTTCTCGCCCAGGAGGGCGTGGACGGTGCCGGGGCGGACCACGAGGTCGACCTTCTCGAGCGCCTGGAGCGCCCCGAAGCGCTTGCTCATGCCCGCGACCTCGAGGCGCGGCGCGCGCTGCCCGGCGGTCGGGCCCGGCGCCGGGAGGTCCGGCCGAGCGGTCGGGGCCAGGGCGGCGCTCATCGGGCGTCGAGGGCGGCCAGGAGATCGGTGCTGCGGGCGACCGTGCCGAACACACCCCCCTGCATCTTGATCATCTCGATCGCGGCGTCGTGGTTCGAGCGCCTGGTGGCGCCGCAGCAGTCCTCGAGCAGCAGACACTCGAAGCCGCGATCGTTGGCCTCGCGCATCGTCGTGTGAACGCACACGTCGGTGGTGATGCCGGTCAAGACGAGGTTGCGGATGCCGCGGGTGCGCAGGATCAGCTCGAGGTCGGTGGCGCAGAAGCTCCCCTTGCCGGGCTTGTCGACGACGATCTCGCCCGGCGCAGGCGCGAGCTCCGGGACGATCTCCCAGCCCGGCTCGCCGCGCACGAGGATCCGGCCGCAGGGGCCGGGCTCGCCGATCCCGGCGCCGATCCGCCGCGACCGCCAGCGCTTGTTGGCCGGCAGATCCGAGAGGTCGGGGCGATGGCCCTCGCGGGTGTGGAGGACCGTGAAGCCGCGTGCGCGCATCGCTCCGAGCACGCGGCCGATCGGCTCGATCGGGGCGCGGGTGAGCGCCAGATCGTAGCCCATCACGTCGACATAGCCGCCCTCGCCGCAGAAATCGGTCTGCATGTCGATGACGAGGAGTGCGGTGTCGGCGGGGCCGAAGGGCCCGTCGAACGGCCAGGGGTAGGGATCGGCCGCGACCTGCCGGAAGGCGGTCGGGCCGGCGACGGCCGCGGTCGGCAGGGCGCTCATTCCGCGGCCTTCCGGGCATCGCCGTAGCGGCGGACGGGCGGAGCGAAGCCGAACGCGCTGCCGTCGGTGTGGACGACGGCGGCGTCCCAGGGCAGCCGCCAGCGGCCGGCCACCAGATCGTGCATGTAGGTGTAGGGGCAGTCGGTGGCGCCGCCCGCGACCGCGACGTAGCCGCGATGGCCGAACTGGTAGATGTTGTTCTCGACCGCCCAGTGGATGCGGGCCTCGCGGACGAGGTCGGGGCGGACCTCGGCGGTGACGATCTCGTCGGGGCGGCCGGTCGTGCCGTGCGCCAGGATCGTGCCGTCGAAGTTCACGACCATGGCCTCGCCCATGGAATCGAACGTGCCGTCGCTGCCGCTCATGCAGACGTTCGCGGTGACCATCAGGTTGCAGAAGGCGTTCGCCTGGTTGGTGAAGCGCCAAGCCTCGCGGATCGGGGCGGTGTAGCCGGCCGTCCGCAGCATGATCTCGGCCCCCCTGTAGGCGCATTCGCGCGCCATCTCGGGGAACATGCCGTCGTGGCAGATGATCAGCGCGAGCTTCGCACCCCTGGGGCCGTCGATCACCGGGATGCCCAGATCGCCGGGCTCCCAGGGCTCGACCGGGACCCAGGGGTGGAGCTTGCGGTAGTAGAGCCGGAGCTCGCCCCGATCGTCGATCACGATGCCGCTGTTCCAGGGGTTGCCCATGGGGTTGAGCTCCATGAGCGAGAAGCAACCCCAGATGCGGTGCTCGGCGCAGGCGGCGCGGAACGCCCCGACCTCGGGCCCGTCGAGCCGGCACATGATGGCGGGGTCGGTGCTCATCGACAGGCCGTGCAGCGCGTATTCGGGAAAGACGACGAGATCCAGGGTCGGCATCGAGCGGCGCGCCTTGCCGACCATCGCCACGATCTTGGCCGTCTGTCGGGCGAGATCGTCCGGGGTCGTGACGACCGGCAGCTGCAGCTGGACGAGGCCGATCACGACCCCGTTCGGTGACTTGTTGAGACCACCCAGACCACTCATCGAGGCTCTCCCGAGGCTCCTGGTCAGCGCACGAGCGCGACCTCGCCCGGCGCATCGATGCGGGCGCGGCCGCCTCGGGCCGAGGCGATCATGACGAGGAGGGTCAGCACGTAGGGGGCGGCATTGAAGAAGTAGTAGCCCTGGCTGATCCCGATCGACTGCAGCGCGGGCCCGAGCGCCCCGGCGGCGCCGAAGAGGAGGGCGGCCGAGAGGCAGCGCAGCGGATGCCAGCGCGCGAAGATCACGAGCGCCACGGCCATCAGCCCCTGCCCCGAGGACAGGCCCTCGTTCCAGCTCCCAGGGTAGTAGAGCGAGAGGAAGGCGCCGCCGATCCCGGCCATCGCCCCGCCGATCGCGGTCGCCAGCACGCGGACCGGGATCACCGGGATGCCGAGTGCCCGGGCCGCGGCGGTGCTGTCGCCCGTGACGCGCAGCACGAGCCCGGGCCGCGTGCGGCCGAGTGCCCAGTAGAGCAACAGGGCCAGGACCACGCCCAGGAGAAAGAGCGGGTTGACCTCGAGGGCGCGCGCGAGCCACGGGTCCTGGAGCCAGTCGCCCAGGGAGATCGAGGGCAGCCTTGGTGCGGTCGGCTGGATGAAGGGTTTGCCGAAGAAGAAGGCGAGGCCGGTGCCGAGCATCATGAGCGCGATGCCGATCGCGATGTCGTTGACGCGCGGCAGGCTGCAGAGGAGCCCGTGGAGCAGGCCGAGGAGCAGGCCGCAGCCGGCGGCGGCGGCGACCCCGAGCCAGGGCGAGCCGGTGTGGTAGGAGACGGCGTAGGCGCCCATCGCGCCCAAGACGAGGATGCCCTCGAGGCCGAGATTGATGCGACCGCCCTTCTCGGTGAGCATCTCGCCCAGGGCCACGAACAGGAACGGGGTCGAGACGCGGATCGCCCCGCCGACCATGGCGCCGAGCACGATCGCGAGATCGCCCTCGCTCATCGCGGCGGGCCCCCGCCCGAGCCGGCGGCGACGCCGGGGAGGGTGAGGCGGCCGCGCAGGGTCTCGGCGGCGAGCAGCGTCACGAAGACGATCCCCTGGAGCACGAGCATGGTGGCGTCGGGCAGGCCCATCCGGCGCTGCACGAGCCCGCCCGCCGCGGCGAGGCCGCCGAACAGGATGGCCACGGGCGGGATCGCGAGCGGATGGTGGCGGGCGAGGAAGGAGACGAGGATCGCGGTGAAGCCGTAGCCGGCGGCGAGCGAGGCGTTCGCCTGGCCGTGGATCGCCGCCACCTCGAAGAAGCCGGCGAGGCCGGCCATGGCGCCACCGAGACCGGTCGCGAGGAGCACCAGCCGGCCGACGGGGAGGCCCTGGGCCATGGCCGCGCGCGCGTTGCCGCCCACGACCGCGAGCGCGAACCCGGTCGTGGTGCGGGTCGCGAGGATCCAGGCCGCGAGGCAGGCGACGAGTCCGGCGGCGAGACCCCAATGCACCTCGGTGCCGGGGATCGGGCCGATCATGGTTTCGCGACCGATCGGCAGGGTCGAGGGCTTGTTGGCCGAGGCCGGATCGCGCAGCGGCCCCTCCACGAAGAAGTTCATGATCGCGATCGCGATGTAGGTCAGGAGCAGCGTCGCGATCGTCTCGTTGACGCCGCGCGCCTGGCGCAGCCAGCCGGCGAGCCCGATCCAGGCCGCCCCGGTGGCGGCGGCGGCGAGGGCCATGACGAGCAGGAGGAGGGAGGCGGGCAGGAGGCCCAAGAACGGGATGGCGACCGCCGCGGCGACGAAGCCCGCGAGCACGAGCGCCCCCTCGCCGCCGATCACGAGCAGCCCGGCACGGGCCGGGATCGCCACGCAGAGTGCCGCCAGGATCAGCGGTGCCGCGCGCTGCAGCGTGTTCTGCCAGGAGAAGCTGCTCGCGAAGCCGCCGCGCCAGGCGAGCTCGAAGAACTGCACCGGCGAGCGGCCGAGGGCGAGCAGGAACAGCGCGAAGAGCCCGGCGGCCAGGAGCAGCGCCGCGGCCGGGACGAGGACGAGCTCGCCGGCGCGGAGCAGCCGCGCCAGCGACGCCGCCCGCGCCTCGCCCGCGAGCGCAGTCGACGGTGCCGAGACGGCCCGGATCATCGGAGGCCGGCCGGGCGGCGGTCAGGTGACCGAGCCGATCACGCCCTCGAGGAGGAAGTCGATCTGGTCGATCCGGGGGTCGTAATTGTCCCAGGCACCCTCGACCACGACGCGGCCGCGATTGTCGCGCAAGGGGCCGACATAGATCGGCTTCTTGGCGCGCAGTTCGGCGATCGTGGCCTCGGCGGCCTTGATCGCCTCGGGCGTGGCGCCGGCGCCGAAGGGCGTGTTGCGCACACCGTCGTTGTCGTAGCCGCCGACGACGACGTTGGGCAGCGGCTCGCCCTTGGCGAGCAGCGCGGCGTAGAGTGAATAGATCGTCTCCCACTTGTACTCGGCGCCGGTGACGAAGCCCTTGGGGGCGAGCGGGGCCTGCGAGGCGTTGTGGCCGCAGGTCTTGACCCCGCGCTTCTCGGCGGTCTCGATCACGACCTTGGGACCGTCGACGTGGCAGGTGATGACGTCGCAGCCGGCGTCGATCAGCGCGTTGGTGGCCTCGGCCTCGCGCACCGGCAAGGACCAGTCACCGGTGAAGATCACCTGGACGGTGGCATCGGGGCGCGTCCTGCGGGCACCCAGGAGGGCCGAGTTGATGTTCGAGAGGACGAGGGAGATCGGCTTGGCGGCGACGAACCCGATCTTCCCGGTCTTGGTGACGGCACCGGCGGCCACACCGTTCACGTGGTGCGCCTGGTTCAGGTAGCAGAAATAGGAGCCGGCGTTCGGCGGATCCTTCGCCTTGTCCCAGAGATTGGCGGCATGCCGGAACTGCACCTTCGGATATTTGCGCGCCAGATCGAGCACGAACGGCTTGTAGTAGCCGAAGCTGGTGGCCAGCACGATGTCGGCGCCGTCGAGGTTGATCATCGACTCCATCGACTTGGCGCAGGCGATGGTCTCGGGGACGTTCTCCTCCTCGACGACCTTGACACCGGGGGTCTTCTTCAGGAGCGCGATCGAGACCGCGTGGGCCTGGTTCCAGCCGAAGTCGTCCTTGGGGCCGACATAGACCACGCCGACCGTGACATCCTTGGCCCGTGCCGGCCGGCCGAGCGGCCCTGCGAGACCCAGGGTGAGGCCGCCCGCGGCGCCCGCCAGGAGGCGGCGCCGATCGAGGGATGCGCGCGTCATGTCGTCCTCCGCCGTGCCGGACGGTGCTGGTTGCCGTCCTCCCGGCCGACCGGCAGCAAGCGGCGTGCCAGCCACGGCCGCGCCCGAGACCGGCGGGTCGCCGAGCGAGGCTGCCCGTTTGGTGATCAGCGAGGGCGTGGTTGCGCGATTTCCGATCACCCGCGCTCGGCGGGGCCGTAGGTCGCCTCGAGCCGGGCGCGCAGATGCTCGGCGGCGCGGATCGGCGGCCAGCGGGGCGGCCGGTCGGGTCCGGTGCAGGTCGGCAGGCAGGCCACGACCGCGTCCGGGTTCGGGTCGAGGAAGAAGGCGATCGAATAGCGGTCGCGCTCGGGCGGGCTCGTCACCCGGTGCGGGGTCGAGCGATAGACGCCGTTGGTCCAGCGCTCGAGGCAATCGCCGATGTTGCACACGAAGGTGCCCGGGAGGAAGGGGGCGCGGATCCAGCTCCCGTCGCGCCGGCGGACCTCGAGGCCGCCGACCTCGTCGGTCGCGAGGAGCGTGAGGTTGCCGTAGTCGGTGTGCTCGCCGGCACCCGGCCGCTCCGGTGCGCTCGGATCGGCGGGCGGGTAGTGCAAAAGGCGCAGGGTCGCCATCGGCCGGTCGAGCTTCGGCTCGAAGAAGTCGGGCGGGAGGCCGAGATCGAGGGCGATCGCCCGGTGCAGCCGGCGGCCGAGCGCCCAGCAGGCGTCGAACCAGGCGAGCAGTGTGTCGCGGAAGCCCGCGAGTTCCGGCCACTGGTTCGGGCCGCGGAACGGGACGCCGGCCGCGAGCTCCGGGTCGTCCGCAGCGAGCTCGAGACCGACGTTGAAGGCCTCCTTGCGATCGCCACCGCGGCGCGGGTCGAGCGCCTCGACGGTGAGGCCGACATAGCCGCGATTGTGCGCCGAACGGGCGATGCTCAGGGCGGCCTTGGCGGCGGGCGGCAGGGCGAAGACGTCGCGGGCGGCGGCGAACACCCGGGCGCGGAGTGCCTCCTCGATCCCGTGCCCCGCGAGACAGAAGAACCCGACCTCGCGGCAGGCGGCGCCGAGCGCGGCGGCGAGCGCCGGTTCCCCGCCGCTGCGCCCCAATTCCCCGAGATCGATCACCGGAATGGCCATGCACCTGCTCCCGGCGGAAGGGTCGCGTCGCCCCGCGAAGGCCGATCCGCCGATCGCGCCTCCGTCCGACGACGTCCGGCACCGGCACCGCCCAGCGCCAGCACCGCCTGGCGCCAGCATCGCCTGGCGCCACCACTGCGTAGCGAAAGTCGTGCCGGGGCGCGGCGGGGTCCCGGGGCCCGCTGCGGCAGTTTCGACCGCCCGAGCACCCGCCGGTCGACGTGTCCCCTGGAACGGATCTATATCAGCAAAGGATGAAAGGGCCGCGGGCGCCACGCCCGTGGATCCGGGCTGCGAGAGGCGCCGGTGGCGGTCGGCACGGTCGACGATCTCGAGGGGCGGATCGAGGCGGTCCTGGGCGAGGAGGCGCTGGCCCGCCTGCGCGGCCGGCGGCGCCTCGCGCGGGCGCTCCTGCTCCTGCTCGCAGCCGGGCTCGCCGGGGCGCTCGCCTGGTGGCTCGCCCGCCCGGCCGACGGCGGCATCCGCTGGATCACGGCACCGCTCGTCCGGGGCGAGCTCGTCGTGACCGTCACCGCCACCGGCACCGTGCAACCGCGCCGGCTGGTCGAGGTCTCGAGCGAGCTCTCCGGCATCGTCCGCGAGGTGCTGGTCGATTTCAACACGCCGGTCCGTGCGGGTCAGCCGCTCGCCCGCCTGGACACCGCGCGGCTCGAGGCGGCGGCGGCCAGCGCCCGCGCCCGGCTGGAGGCGAGCCGGGCGCGGGTGATCGAGGCCGAGGCGACGCTCGCCGAGAAGAACCGCGACCTGCAGCGCAAGCGCGAGCTGGTCGAGCGGCGCGTGGCGCCGCCCTCCGAGCTCGACCTCGTGCAGGCCGCCTACGACCGGGCCACGGCCGCGCTCGCCAGCGCCCGGGCCGATGTCGAGGTGGCGCGCGCCGAGCTGCGGCTGGCCGAGATCAACCTCGACAAGGCCTCGATCGCCTCGCCGATCGGCGGCGTCGTGCTGCAGCGCAACGTCGATCCCGGGCAGACCGTGGCGGCAACGCTGCAGGCGCCCAAGCTGTTCACGATCGCCGAGGATCTCCGCCAGATGGAGGCCCAGGTGGACGTCGACGAGGCGGACGTGGGCCAGGTGCGCCCCGGGCAGTCCGCCACCTTCACCGTCGACGCCTGGCCCGATCGCCGCTTCCAGGCGGTGATCCGCGACATCCGCTTCGCCTCCGAGATCCAGTCGGGGGTGGTGACCTACAAGGCCGTCCTCGACGTCGACAATCCGGAGCTGCTGCTCCGCCCGGGGATGACCGCCACCGCCGAGATCGCGGTGCAGACGGTCGAGGACGCGCTCCTCGTGCCGAACGCCGCGCTGCGCTTCACCCCGCCCGTGCAGGAGGAGGAGCGGGCCGGGCTCCTGCGCGCGCTGATGCCGATGATGCCGCGCTTCCGCCAGGCGAGCCGGCGCGAGGAGGAGGGGCGCAGCCGGACCCTCTGGCTCTTGCGCGGCGAGCGGCCCGAGGCGGTCCGCGTCGAGATCGGCCCGACCGACGGCAGCCGCACGGTGGTGCGCGCCGAGGCGCTCGAGCCGGGCGCGCGGATCGTCGTCGACGCCCGCCTGCCGGGCGCCGCGGACTGAGGCCGGCCGTGCCGCGCCCGCTCGTCGAGCTCGTCGCGGTGCGCAAGGTCTATGGCGGCGGCGGTGCCGCCGTGCACGCCCTGGACCGGGTCGACCTCGCGGTCGAGGCCGGCGAGTTCGTGGCGATCACCGGCGCCTCGGGCTCCGGCAAGTCGACCGCGATGAACATCCTGGGCTGCCTCGACCGGCCGAGCTCGGGCAGCTACCGCTTCGCGGGCCGGCCGCTCGAGACCGCGCCGCGCGAGGTCCTGGCGCTGGTGCGCCGGCACTTCCTGGGCTTCGTCTTCCAGGGCTTCAACCTGCTCGCGCGCACGAGCGCCCTCGAGAACGTGGAACTGCCGCTCGTCTATCGCGGCCTGCCGGCGGCGGCGCGGCGCCAGCGCGGCCGCGCCGCCCTGGCGCGCGTCGGCCTCGCCGATCGCGAGCGCCACCTCGTGAGCGAGCTCTCCGGCGGCCAGCAGCAGCGCGTGGCGATCGCCCGGGCGCTGGTCTCCGAACCCGCCCTCCTGCTCGCCGACGAGCCCACGGGCAATCTCGACAGCCGGACGAGCCACGAGATCATGGGCCTCCTCTCGGCCCTGAACCGCGCCGGGCTCACCATCGTCATGGTCACCCACGAGCCGGACATCGCGGCCTATGCCGGGCGCGAGGTGCGCTTCCGGGACGGCCGGATCGTGGCCGACGCGGCGCGGGCCGCCGCCTGATGCTGGGCGAGGCGCTGCGGCTGGCCCTGCGCGCGCTGCGCCGCAACAAGCTGCGCTCCTTCCTCACCGTCCTCGGCATCGTGATCGGCGTGGCGGCGGTGATCGCGCTCGTGACGATCGGCCGCGGCACGCAGGCGCGGGTGACCGCCGACCTCGCTCGGCTCGGCACCAACGTGCTGTTCGTCCTGCCGGGCCAGATCGGGCCCGGCCGGGCGAGCGTGGCGGCCCGCTCCTTCACCGACCGCGACGTGCAGGCGATCTCCGACCAGATCGGCGGCATCGAGGCGGTGGCGCCGGTGGCGCAGCTGCCGGCCACCGTGCTCTTCGGCGGCAACAGCCGGATCACCACGGTGACCGGCTCCGACGACGCCCTGTTCGCGGTGCAGGACTGGGAGCTCGAGGCCGGCCGCTTCTTCCTCGAGGGCGAGGTGCGGGCGGGTCGGGCGGTGTGCATCCTGGGCACCACGGTCAAGGAGGCGCTGTTCGGCGCCGGCGACCCGCTCGGCCGGACGATCCGCGTCCGCAAGATCCCCTGCGAGGTCGTGGGCGTGCTCGAGTCCAAGGGGCAGTCGAGCTTCGGCACCGATCTCGACGACACGGTCGTGATGCCGTTGCGCGCCTTCCAGCGGCGGCTGTCCGGCGACACCGGGATCCCGCGGATCTACGTGGCGGCGCGCGGAGGCGTCGACACCGCGCGGGTGCAGGCGGATCTCGAGCGGCTGTTGCGCGAGCGGCGCAAGATCGGCCCCGCCGAGGAGGACGATTTCTCGGTGCGCGACATGCGCGAGCTCGTGCGCACGGTGCAGACGACGAGCGGCGCGCTCACCGTGGTGCTGGCCTTCGTGGCGGCGGTGAGCCTGATCGTGGGCGGCATCGGCATCATGAACATCATGCTGGTCTCGGTCACCGAGCGCACCCGCGAGATCGGC
>CAZDFD010000051.1:14044-29630 GCA_964504655.1 uncultured Geminicoccaceae bacterium | reverse complement strand
TGGCCGAGGCCGAGGCGGCCGCCCCCGCCCCGCCCTTCCGCTACCGGCGGCTCGAGGAGCGGGCGCCCGCCCCGGCCTGAGCTCGCCCGTCGCCTCGCCGGCCGCTGCTCAGGCCGCTTTCCGGAAGTTGGCCATCGGCCGCGTCGCCGCAGGACGCTCGACCCGCTCGGCCGGTGCAGCCTCGCGTCGGCGGCTGGGGAGGAGGCCCAGGAGCACGTAGCTCGCCATCACGAGGCCGCCGCCGCCGGCGACCGCGATCGCGGCGAGCAACACCCAATCGATCGGCCCGCCGATGTTGGCCGGACCCGAATTCGTGATCCAGAAGACGAGGGCCACCGCCGCGATCGCGCCCAAGGGTGCGGTGAGCTCGGCGCGGAGGAACCGGCGCGACTCGAGCCGGCGCTCGCGCAGCAGCATGACGAGAAAGACCAGGGTCACGAGCAGGGCCGCGGCGAGCAGCCCCCAGAACAGCGCGCGGCCGAACATCTCCTCGAACACGGCCAGGAAGGTGGAGAGCGAGAGTTCCTTCACGGCACGCCTCCCTCAGGCCAGACCGCGCAGCATCGCGTTGTAGGTCGGCTTCAAGGCGATCTCCTTCATGAGCCAGGAGACCCAGAGCTCCTCGAGCGGCGCGATCACGCCCGGGAAGCTCGGCACGAGATCGTCCTTGTAGTCGAACTCGACCAGCATCGCCCGCCCGACCCGCGTGATGAGCGGGCAGGAGGTGTAGCCGTTGTAGACCTCGCGGCCCTCGCGGCCCTGGATCTGGGCAAGGAGATGGTCCTCGACCACCGGGACCTGCCATTTGACGGAGGCCGCCGTCTTGCCCTTGGGGACCCCGGCCACGTCGCCGATCGCGAACACCTCGGGATAGCGGCGGTGCCGCAAGGTCCCTTGGTCGACCTCGACCCAGTGCTGACCCTTCCACTTGTCGGCCCAGGGCAGCGGCGAGTTGCGCACGGCCTCGGGTGCGCGCATCGGCGGGATCACGTGGAGATAGTCGTAGCCCTGCTCCTTCGGCCCCTCGGGTGTGGCGAAGGTGGCGATCCGCCGGACCGGGTCGACGGCCCGCAGGACGTGCTCGTAGCGGGTCCGGATGCCGCGCTCGGCGAACAGCATCCGCACCTTCTCGGAGACGATCGGCACCGAGAACAGCGCCTTGCTGTTCGAGCAATAGACGATCTCGGCGCTCTTCCGCTTGCCGGCGGTCGAGACGATGTCCTCGACCAGGAAGGTGTGCTTGAGCGGCGCGCCGGCGCATTTCATCTCGGTATGGGGACGCGTCAGGATCGCGGTGCCGCCTCGCTCGGCGAAGGCGCGCACCGCCCGGGCGGTGCGCTCGGCGTGCTCCGGCCCGGCATAGAGCGCGCCGATCCCGTCCTTGCCGACGAGGTCGAGCGAGAAGCCCTCGATCGCCGCCCAGTCGAGCTCGAGGCCGGTGGCGACGATCAGAAAGTCGTACGCGAGGCGCGTCCCGCCGCGGGTCGTCACGCGGCGCCCTTCGGGGTCGATCTCGGCCGCCTCCTCCTCGATCAGGCTGACGCCGGCCGGCAGCCAGTCGCGCGTCCGCCCGTCGACCACGTAGGAGGCCGGCTTGAGCCCGGCGCCGACGAGCGAGAAGCCGGGCTGGTAGAGATGCTCGCGGCGCGCGTCGAGGAGGGTGATCTGGGCCCCGTCGAGCCGGCGCACGAGCCGGTTGGCGATTGCGGTGCCGGCCGCACCGGCACCCACCACGAGGATGCGCGCCGAGCTTCGGACCGTCGCTGCGGCAGCCCCGGGCCGCGCTCCCGCGGCCAGCACGAGACCGCCCCCGAGGACGGCGCCGAGGGCGCGGCGCGACAGATTCTGGCCTTGCCGGATGTCCGCCATATCCACCTCCCTCGTCGGCTCGGCCGACCCACGGCTCGGCATTATTAGATCTCGCTCATATACAGGTCATCGGGGCGAATCGCCGCAGACGCGTCGGCGCTCCGCGCCGGCCGCGCTTGACAGGGTGAGCCGAGCGCCGTTCGCTCGCGTGCGAACGAAAGGGAGGCATCCGATGCGGCGGCGCGGTCTGGCGATCCTCGGGGCGTGTCTGTTGGCGGCGAGCGCGTTGGCGCCGGCCGCGGCCTGGGCGCAGGGGGCGCTCGCCCAGTCCGGGCTCGTGGGCGAGCTCGAGGGTGTCACGATCGTCACCGACCCGGCCAAGTGGCCGAAGAGCTTCAAGGAGGCCCCGCAGCTCGCCGAGCTCGTCAAGGCCGGCAAGCTGCCCCCGGTCGACAAGCGGCTGCCCGAGGACCTGATGGTCATCCAGCCGGTGCGCGAGATCGGCAAATACGGCGGCATCTGGCGGCGCGGCTTCACCGGACCGGGCGACGACGAGAACGGCAACCGCCTGAATGCCTCCGACCGGCCGCTTCTCGTGGATCACACCGGCACCGTGCCGCGCCCCTCGCTCGCCAAGGGCTGGAAGATGAGCGAGGACGGCAAGACCTTCACCCTATATCTGCGGCGCGGGCTGCGCTGGTCGGACGGCGACCCCATGACCGCCGACGACTTCGTCTTCTGGTTCGAGGACATCTACAACAACAAGGACCTCAATCCGACGCCGATCCCGGACATGACGCCGGAGGGCAAGCCCGGGCGGATCGTCAAGGTCGACGACTTCACGGTCAATTTCGAGTTCGACGTGCCGTTCTACCTGTTCGAGGATCTGATGGCCGGCGACACGCTGATCGGCGGCGGCCAGGCGGTCCGTCAGTCGAACAAGCGCTCGCACGGCGCCTACGCGCCCTCGCACTACCTCAAGCAGTTCCTGCCGAAGTATGCGGGCGGGGTCGAGGCGGCGAACGCCGCGGCCAAGGCCGAGGGCTTCGACAACTGGGTGGCGCGGCTCCACTTCAAGAAGGACTGGACGCTCAATCCCGAGGTCCCGGTGCTCGGCCCCTGGCGGACCACCCGGCCGATCAACAACCCGACCTGGGCCATGGAGCGCAACCCCTACTACTGGGCCGTCGACACCGCGGGCAATCAGCTCCCCTATCTCGACGGCGTGGTCATGACGCTGGCCGAGAACCTGGAGCTCCTCAACCTCCGCGCCATCGCCGGCGAGTACGACGTCCAGGAGCGGCACGTCGACATCGGCAAGCTGCCGGTGATCCTCGAGAACCAGGCCAAGGGCGGCTACAAGGTCCATCTCGATCTGGCCTTCAACGGCGCGGACGCGATCTACCAGTTCAACCAGAGCTACACGGCCGATCCCGAGATCGCCAAGTGGCTCAAGAACGCCGACTTCCGCCGTGCCCTCTCGCTCGCGATCGACCGCAACCAGCTGAACGAGACCTTCTGGCTCGGCACCGCGGTGCCCGGCTCGCCGGCGCCGGCCGAGAGCCTGCCCTACTTCCCGGGTCCGGGCTGGCGGGAGAAGTGGTCGACCTTCGATCCCAAGCAGGCCAACGAGCTTTTGGACAAGATCGGCCTCACGAAGAAGGACGCGCAGGGCTTCCGGGTGCGCACCGACAATGGCGAGCGGCTGCGGATCCAGGTCCAGGCCGTCCAGGCCTTCCTGCCCTGGCCCAAGATCTCGGAGATGGTGGCCGACCAGTGGGCCAAGGTGGGCATCCAGGCGGACGTCAAGGACACCGAGCGCAACCTCGCGTTCACGCGGACCCGCAACAACGAGCACCACATCATGGTGTGGAACAATGGCGGGACCGAGCTCCTCTATTTGTTCCCGCGGCATGCCATCCCGGTCGATCCGACCGAGGCCTTCATGGGGCCCGAGCACGCCAAGTGGTACGCCTCGGGCGGGGCGCAGGGTACCAAGCCCGACGACCCGAACATGCTCAGGATCCTGGATCTGTTCCGCTCCGCCGCCGGCCAGAAGAGCGCCCAGCGGATCGAGACCGCCAAGGAGATCTGGAAGATCCTGGTCGACCAACAATACGGCATCGGCACGGTCGGCCAGTCGGCGGCCCTGATGGGCATTCGTCTGGTCAAGACCAACCTCGGCAACGTCCCGTCGCGCAACTGCATCGCCCAGCACTGCCGCACACCGGGCGGGGCGCATCCGGAGACCTGGTTCTACAAGAACTGAGCCGGCGAGGGGGCGGTCGGCGCGGCGGGCGTGCCGCGCCACCGACGCGGGAGGAGCTTCGATGCGCGCAGGCTGGCTCGGGATCGGTGTGGTCGCGGGGCTTCTCGGGGCTGGAACGGTCGCGGCGCCGGCGCTCGGGCAGACCGGCTCGCTCGCCCAGTCGGGGCTGGTCGGCGAGCTCGAGGGGGCGGTCGTGCTGACCGACCCGGCGGCGATGCCCAGGAGCTTCAAGGAGGCGCCGCAGCTCGCCGAGCTCGTCAGGGCCGGCAAGCTGCCGCCGGTCGCCGAGCGGCTGCCGAGCGAGCCCCTGGTCCTCCAGCCGGTGCGCGAGATCGGCCGCTACGGCGGCACCTGGCGGCGCGGCTTCATCGGACCCTCGGATGTCGAGAACGGCAACCGGATCGTCGCCTCCGACCGGCCGATCTTCTCCGATCCGACCGGCACGCGGGCGGTGCCGTCGCTCGCCAAGGGCCTCGAGGTGAGCGCCGACGGCAAGAGCTTCACGCTCCGCTTGAGGAAGGGAACGCGCTGGTCGGACGGCCACCCGTTCACCGCCGACGACTTCGTCTTCTGGTTCGAGGACATCTACTCCAACAAGGACATCGTGCCGACGCCGCTCGGCGAGATGGCGCCGCAGGGCAAGCCCGGCCGGATCGTCAAGGTCGACGAGACGACCGTCCGCTTCGAGTTCGACGTGCCCTACTTCCTGTTCGAGGACCTGATGTGGGGCGATACCCAGATCGGCGGCGGCCAAGCGGTCCGCCAGTCGCAGGGTCGCAGCTTCGGCGCCTACGCCCCCAAGCACTATCTCAAGCAGTTCCTGCCGAAATACAGCTCGCTCGCCGAGGTCGAGGCCCTGGCCAAGGCCCAGGGCTACGACACCTGGCTCAAGCTTTTGAACTTCAAGAAGGACTGGTCGTTGAACCCCGAGCTGCCGACGCTCGGGCCGTGGCGCACCGTCCAGCCGATCAACACGCCCACCTGGGTGCTCGAGCGCAACCCCTACTACTGGGCGGTCGACAGCGCGGGCAACCAGCTTCCCTACATCGACCGGGTGGTCCTGTCGCTCGCCGAGAGCACCGAGATCCTCAATCTGCGGGCGCTCGCCGGCGAGTACGACATGCAGGAGCGGCACATCGACCTCGGCAAGCTGCCGGTGCTCCTCGAGCAGCGGCAGAAGAGCGGCTACTCCGTGCACCTCGATCTGGCGCTCAACGGCGCCGACACGGTCCTCCAAGTCAACCAGAGCTTCGATGGCGACCCGGAGATCCGGAAGTGGCTCACCAACGCCGACTTCCGCCGTGCCCTCTCGCTCGGGATCGACCGCGACCAGCTCAACGAGGCGTTCTTCCTGGGCGTGGCCGTACCGGGCTCGCCGGCGCCGGCGGAGAACCTGCCCTACAGCCCCGGCTCCGAGTGGCGGACGCGCTGGTCGACCCACGACCCCAAGCAGGCGAACGAGCTGCTCGACCGGATCGGCCTCGCCCGGAAGGACGGCCAGGGCTTCCGGCTCAGGACCGACAGGGCCGAGCGGCTGCGGATCGAGATCACCGCGGTCAAGGCGTTCCTGCCCTGGCCGCAGCAGGCCGAGATGATAGCCGACCAGTGGCGGCGGATCGGCATCCAGGCCGACATCAAGGACCAGGAGCGCGGGCTCGCCATCAAGCGGACCGAGAACAACGAGCACCAGATCATGGTGTGGACCAACAACGGCACCGAGCTCCTCTACCTCTACCCGCAGCACGCCGTCCCGGTGGACCCCCTGGGTGCCTTCATGGGCCCGGCCTATGCCAAGTGGTTCGCCTCGGGCGGGGCGCAGGGGATGAAGCCGGACGATCCGAGGATCCTCGAGATCTGGGACCTCTTCCGGGCCGCGGGCGGCCAGGAGCGGGCCGGGCGCGAGGCGACCGCGCGCGAGATCTGGAAGATCCTGGTCGACGGCCAGTACGGCATCGGCACGGTCGGGCAGTCGCCGGCCTTCATGGGCGTGCGCGTGGTGAGCACCAGGCTCGGCAACATCCCCTCGCGGGTCTGCATCGCCCAGCACTGCCGCACGCCCGGCGGCTCGCACCCAGAGACCTGGTTCTTCAAGAACTGATGGCAGCCTATCTCGCCCGGCGACTGCTGCTGGCGCTGGTCACGATCTGGGCGATCTCGGTCGTCACCTTCGTGATCATCCAGCTGCCGCCGGGCGACTTCGTCGATGCCTACATCGCCAACCTGTCGGCCTCGGGCTCGATGGTGAGCGCCCAGGAGGCGCAGGCGCTGCGCCAGCTCTACGGCCTCGACCAGCCCGTCTGGGTCCAGTACCTCAAATGGGCGGGCCGGGTCGTGCAGGGCGACTTCGGCATGTCGATGGAATGGGGCCGCCCGGTCACCGAGGTCCTGGGCGATCGGCTCTGGCTCACCATCCTCATCTCGCTGCTCGCCATCCTCGTGACCTGGGGGCTCGCGCTGCCGATCGGGATCTACTCGGCCGTCCGCCAGTACTCGATCGCCGACTATCTGTTCACGTTCGTCGGGTTCATCGGGATCGCCGTGCCGAGCTTTCTCCTGGCCTTGATCATCATGTACTTCGGCTTCACGCTGTTCAACGCGAACATCGGGGGCCTGTTCTCCAAGGAGTTCGAGCTGGCGCCCTGGTCCTGGGCCAAGGTCCTGGACATGCTCGGCCATCTGCCGATCCCGGTGTTGATCCTGGCCTTGGCCGGCACCGCCCAGCTGATCCGGGTGATGCGTGCCAACCTCCTGGACGAGCTCAGGAAGCCCTATGTGGTGACGGCCCGGGCGCGCGGCCTGCCGGAACGCCGGGTGATCCTCAAATACCCGGTCCGCGCCGCCCTGAACCCGTTCGCCAGCACGATCGGCTATCTCTTCCCGTTCGTGGTCTCGGGCAGCATCGTGATCTCGCTCGTGATGTCGCTGCCCACGGTCGGGCCGCTCCTCCTGCGCGCCCTCGTGGCGCAGGACATGTTCCTCGCCGGCACGATCATCCTGCTCCTCGGTGTGCTGACCGTACTCGGCACCCTGATCTCCGACCTCGTGCTCATGTGGATCGACCCGCGGATCCGCAGCGGGCTCCAGCGATGAGCGTGCCGGCCGCCGCCGTGCCGGAGGTCGCCGCCAGCGCCGGCGAGGAGCGCCTCGCGGTCGCGAGCCAGCTGCAGCTCACCTGGTGGCGCTTCAAGAAGCACAAGGTGGCGCTGGCGAGCGGGATCGTGGTGATCCTCTTCTACCTCGCCGCGATCCTGGCCGACTTCCTCGCCGTCACCGATCCGCATGCGACCGACGCGCGGCGGAGCTACATTCCCCCCCAGGCGATCCACTGGTTCGATGCCGACGGCAGCTTTCGCCCGCACGTCTACGCGCTCGTGGGCAAGCGCGACCCGCGCACCTTCAAGCTCTCCTACGCTCCGGACCCGAACCAGCGCCGCTATCTCGAGCTCTTCGCGCGCGGCTATGCCTACGACGTCCTCGGGCTGTTCGAGACCGACCGCCACCTCCTCGGCGTGCACGACGGCAAGCCCGAGGAGGCCCTCTTCCTCCTCGGCACCGACCAGCTCGGCCGCGACGTCTGGTCGAGGCTGATGTGGGGCACCCGCACCTCGCTCTTCATCGGCCTCGTGGGTGTGGGGCTGTCGCTGTTCCTGGGCGTCCTCTTGGGTGGCCTGTCCGGCCTCTATGGCGGTCTGCTCGACACGCTGATCCAACGGATCATCGAGATCCTCCGCTCGGTGCCGACCATCCCCTTGTGGATGGGTCTGGCGGCGGCCCTGCCCGCGACCTGGTCGGTGACCCAGGTCTATTTCGCGATCACGCTGATCATCTCGCTGATCGGCTGGACCGAGCTGGCGCGCGTGGTGCGCGGCCGGTTCCTCTCCCTGCGGGAGGAGGACTTCGTGGTGGCGGCCGAGCTCGCCGGCGCCTCGCGGATGCGCATCATCTTCCGCCACATGGTCCCCTCCTTCCTCTCCCACATCATCGCCGCGATCAGCCTCGCCCTGCCGGCCATGATCATCAGCGAGACCACGCTCTCCTTCCTGGGCCTGGGGCTCCGGCCGCCCGCGATCTCCTGGGGCGTGCTCCTGCAGGACGCGCAGAACATCCAATCGCTCGGGATCGCGCCCTGGCTGCTCCTGCCGGCGATCCCGGTCATCACGGTGATCCTCGCCTTCAACTTCCTGGGCGACGGGCTCCGCGACGCCGCCGACCCCTATGGCTGAGCCGATCCTCGAGGTCCGCGATCTCAGGACCTGGTACCATCCCGACGAGGGGGTGGTGCGCGCCGTCGACGGCGCCTCCTTCGAGCTGTTCGAGGGGCAGACCCTCGGCATCGTCGGCGAATCGGGCTGCGGCAAGTCGGTCACCGCCCGCTCGATCCTGCGGATCGTCGAGCGGCCGGGGCGGATCGAGGGCGGCCGCATCCTCCTGCGCCGGCGCGAGCCGGACGGCTCGGAGCGCGTCGTCGACCTCGTCGGCCTCCCCGCCCAGGGTCGGGAGATGCGGGCCATCCGCGGCGGCGAGATCGGCCTCGTCTTCCAGGAGCCGATGACCTCGCTCTCGGCCTACCACACGGTCGGCAATCAGATGGTCGAGGCGATCCGCCTGCACATGCCGCTCGGCAAGGCCGAGGCGCGGGCACGGGCGATCGAGCTCCTGGGCATGGTGGGCGTGCCGCGCCCCGAGCAACGGATCGACGCCTACAGCTTCGAGCTCTCGGGCGGGCTCCGCCAGCGCGTCATGATCGCCTTGGCGCTCGCCGCCGAGCCCAGGATCCTCCTGGCCGACGAGCCGACGACGGCACTCGACGTCACGACCCAGGCGCAGATCCTCGATCTCGTGCGCCGGCTCCAGGCCGAACGCGGCCTCGCGGTCGTCCTCATCACCCACGACATGGGGGTGATCGCCGAGATGGCCGACGAGGTCGTGGTCATGTATCTCGGCCGGGCGGTCGAGCGCGGACCGGTCGATGCCATCTTCCACGCACCGGCGCATCCCTATACCCGCGCGCTGCTGCGCTCGATCCCCTCGGTGCTGGCCCGCCCGCGCGAGCGGCTCGCCACCATCGCGGGCTCGATCCCGCACCCCTACAGCCGGCCCCGGGGCTGCCCGTTCCACCCGCGCTGCGACTCCTTCAAGCCCGGGCTGTGCGACCGGGTCGTGCCGGCCGAGACCCGGCTCGGCCCCCGCCACGTCGTGGCCTGCTTCCTGCACGGCGAGGCGGCGGTGGAGGGCACGCCTTGACCCCGGCGGCCGGGCCGATCCTCGAGGTCGAGGGGCTCAGGAAGTACTTCCCGATCCGCAAGGGCCTCCTGCGCCGGGTGGTCGGCGAGGTCCGGGCGGTCGACGAGGTCTCGTTCACGATCGCGCCCGGCGAGACCCTCTCCCTCGTGGGCGAATCGGGCTGCGGCAAGACGACGACCGCGCGCTGCATCCTGCGCGCCGTCGAGCCCACGGGCGGCGCGATCCGCTTCCGCACCGAGGCCGGTCGGCCGGTCGACGTGGCGGCGCTGCCGCGCAGTGAGCTGCGGCCGTTGCGCCGGCGCATGCAGATGATCTTCCAGGACCCGTTCAGCTCCTTGAACCCGCGGATGACGATCGCCGACATCATCGGCGAGCCGCTGCTCGTGAACGGGGTCGAGGACGTCCAGGCGCGCCGGCGGCGGGTGGCCGAACTCCTCGACATGGTGCAGCTGCCGACCGCCTACATGAACCGCTTCCCGCACGCCTTCTCGGGCGGCCAGCGGCAGCGGATCGGCATCGCCCGCGCGCTCGCCCTCGAGCCCGCGCTCGTGGTCGCCGACGAGCCGGTCTCCGCGCTCGACGTCTCGGTCCAGGCGCAGATCGTCAACCTGCTGTTGGACCTGCAGGACCGGCTCGGCCTCGCCTACCTGTTCGTGGCCCACGACCTCTCGGTCGTGAAGCACATGAGCCACCGCGTGGCGGTCATGTATGTCGGCCGGATCGTCGAGCAGGGGCCGACCGAGGAGCTCTTCGCGCGGCCGCTCCACCCCTACACCGAGGCGCTCCTCTCGGCCGTGCCGGTGCCCGACCCGCGCCGCCGCTCGCAGCGGATCGTGCTCGAGGGCGAGGTCGCCGACCCGTCGCGGCCGCCCTCGGGCTGCGCCTTCCACCCGCGCTGCCGCTACGCGGTCGAGCGCTGCCGGCTCGAGGTGCCGGCCCTGCGCGAGATCGCCCCCGGCCGTGCCGCACGCTGCCACCGGGCCGAGGAGCTCGAGCTGCAGGCGGTGGCGGCACCGGCGCGAGCCGAGGGAGCCCCGCCCTGATGCGCGTCCTTCTCCTGGGCGCCCTGATCGGCTGCGCCGCCACGGCGCTGCTCGACCTCTGGGCGCTCCTGCTCAACCGGGCCCTCGGCCTCCCGCTGCCCAACTGGGCCCTGATCGGCCGCTGGTTCGGCCACATGCCGCGCGGCCGCTTCCAGCACCCCGCGATCGCCGAGGCCGAGCCGGTGCCGAACGAGCTCGCGATCGGCTGGGCGATGCACTACGCGATCGGCGCCGTCTACGGCGCGGCGCTGGCCGTGCTGGCGGGAGGGGTCGACTGGCTGCGCGCGCCCACCCTCGCGCCGGCGATGGTCACGGGCTACCTGACCGTCTTCGCCGCCTGGTGCCTCGTGCAGCCGGGTACGGGCTCGGGCTTCTTCGCCTCGCGCACCGCCGACCCGACCCGCACCATGGTCCTGAACCTGCTCGCCCACAGCGTGTTCGGGCTCGGCCTCTGGTCGAGCGCGCTGGCGCTCGGCCGGTTCGCCTGAGGCCCTGCGCCGGCGGGCTCTGGGCCCGCGCGGGCGCGTGTTGAAGCCCGCCGGGGCCGGGGTTAGGCTTCCCACGGCGTGGCGGGGGATCGCCGATGGCCGGACCGGTCCAGGTCTATTTCGAGCCCAAGGTGGCGGCACACGCCCCGGAGCTCTACGCCTTCGAGGCCGAGGCCGAGCCGGTCTCGCCGAGCTTCGCCGCGAGCCCGGAGGGGCTCGCCGCCTGGCGCGAGGACGGGTTCCTCCTGGTCCGCGCCCTCCTCGACGGACCGCTCCTCGAGGCCGGCCGTCGCGAGCTCGAGGCGCTGGCGCTGGCCGACGATCCGGACTGCGAGCAGATCTGGTACGAGGGGGCGCTGCGCGACCATCTGGCGCTCGACCCGAGCCGCGACGTGGCGGTCGACGGTCGCCGTTCGGGGGTGGGCTTCGTGCCGGGCCAGAAAGGTTCCGGCCTGCCGCCCCTGCCGGCCGAACTCCGCGCCGGCTTCGTGCGCAAGCTCGCGGGCTTCGTCGACCGCCACCCGGCCCTGGGCCGGCTCGCCCGCCACCCCGGCCTCCTCGCCCTCGTGCAGCGGCTCATGGGCGGCGCCGAGCCGCTCCTCTTCCAGGACATGGCGCTCGTCAAGCCGGCGGGCGGCCGCGAGAAGCCCTGGCACCAGGACCACGCCTACTTCAACTGGGCCCTCGAGACGCCGATCGTCGGGGTGTGGATCCCCTTCGGCACGGTGACGCCCGAGAACGGCTGCATGCATCTGATCCGCGGCGGCCACCGGACGGGTCCCCTGCCGCACAAGAAGGTGCGCGACTGGCAGATCTGCGACGGCGACGTGCCCGAGGTCGAGCGGGTGGCGGCGCCGATGCGGACCGGCGACGTGCTGCTGTTCGACGGCAAGATCCCGCACGGCACGCCGACCAACCGGACCGACGAGTTCCGTTGGGCGGCGCAGTACCACTACCGACCCTCGAGCGCCCGGGAGATCGACGACGAGGAGCGCCTCGCCGCGTTCGGCGCCGAGGGCCGGGAGGTGAGCTGCTGAGGCCCCCTCAGCCGAGCGAGGCGATGATCTCGCGGTAGGCGGCCTCGGGGTAGGCCTTCATGGTGAGCGTGCGCACGTTGCCGGCGCTCGCGAGCTGCAGCGACCAGCGCGCGGCGCAGGCGTCGTCCGGCGTCTCGTAGACCACGACCAGGTCGTGCGGGCCCATGGTCATGAACAGGTGCAGCACCCGCCCGCCCATCGCCTCGAGCATCGCCTTGGCGGCATCGAAGCGCTCGGGCGACTTGCGCACGCCGCGGATTCCCTGATCGGTCCAGCTGAACAGCCCGACGTAGAGGCTCATGGCTTCGCTCCCCGTTGCCGGCGGCGGGCGCCGCCGGTCGGGGAAGCTTAACACCCACGGCTCCGCGCGCCAGGGCGAACGGCGCCCGCGATCGAATCGTCGGGCCGCCGTCTAGGCTGCCGACCGGGCACCGACTAGACTGAGCGTTGAACGGGCTGCAGGCTTCGGTCGCCCTAGGGGCGGGCGCGGGTGCACGCCACCGAGGGAGGCAGCGTCGTGAGCGAAGACCGGCCCGCCGCGCGGGCCTTGACGCTGTCCTGCCTCCTGCTCGCCATGGTCGCGACGCCGCTCGGGGCGAGCGAGCGCGCCGAGCGGCTGATTCGGCTGCCCGACGGGGGCAGGCTGATCGGCCCCACGCTCACCTTTCCGCTCGATGCGGCCGGGCGCGAAGCGCTGGAGGCGCTGCTCCGCGACCTCGCCGAGGCGGACCGGGTGCGGCCCGGCCGGTTCGCGATCTCGAGCCGCTGCCTCGCCGGGGCGCCCGGGCCCGACGCCGCCGACCGGTGCCGCCTCTGGGCCGAGGAGCTCGCCCGCAGCCTTGCACAGGCGGGGGCGGTCGGCACCGCCCGTGTGCCGCTCCTGGCCGGCGTGCTCGAGGAGCCCGGGTCGCCCGGGACGGAAGCGGACAGGCCGGGCGGGACGCTCGAGGGGTTGCGGCTCGAGGTCGAGCGGCTGGCGCCATCGGTGGTGGTCGACCCGGGTCGGGCCGTTCCGGGCGAGGGGGATCGCCTCTGGACGTCCACCGATGCGCGGCCCTTGGCGGTCGGCGAGCGGCTCCGGCTGCATCCGCTGCTCGCGCCCTACGAACAGCCGCTGGTCCTGCCGGGCCGGTCCGAACCGGAAGCCCTGACCGTCGATCTGTGGTTCGCGGCGAGCTGGATCGTTCCGCCCCAGGGCCGGCCGACCCTGCTCTCGATCGCCGACGCGGACGGCACGCTCCTGAGCGTCCACCTGCTGCCCGACCGGTCCGGCGTCGCGATCTGGGACGGCGTCGCCCGCGACCTCGCCGACCTGCCCTTCGCCTTCGCACCCGGTCGGCCCCACCACCTCGTCGTTCGCGCGGCGCCGGACGGCACCTCGATCGCCATCGACGGCCAGACGATCGGCCAGCTGCCGATCGGCTATCGCGGCGGCCAGCCGAGGCGGCTCGTGCTCGGCGCGCTCACCGAGGGCCATTGGCCGTTCGAGGGCTATCTCGGGCGCGTGCGGCTGTGGTCGACGGCGCTCGCCGACCGGTACCTGCCGGCGCTGCCGCAGACCGCCCGGATCACCGAGGACATGGCCGCTTGGCCGGCGCTGGTGCTCGAGACCGCCTCGGATGCGGCGAGCTTCCGTCTGCGTGAGCGGCCGGTCGTGGTCCGGCCGAAGGCCGGCTGGTGGCGGCAGGCGAACATCAGCGACACCCGTATCCACAATCTCGGGGCGTTCCTCGACGGCCGCGCCGCGCCGAGCCTCTCCCCGCTCCACCAGGCGCTGGCGGCCAAACGGGCCGGCCGGGTGCCGCTCGCCCCGGCCGAGCGCGACGCCTTCGCCCAGCTGGACGGGCTGGACGGCACGAGCGAGCATCCGCTCTTCTCGGTTCACCCGCTCTACCGGATCGCCGTCGACGACGGCCTCGATCCGGCCCGCTTCGCCCTGGTCGATCGGTACGGCGAGGCGCTGGAGCTCTCGGCGCCGCCGGAGCCGTCACACCATGTGAGCGCCATCGTGGCCGAGATCGACGAAGCGACCCGCTCGATCCGGGAGCTCTTTCTCGTCGGCTGCCCGGGCGAGCCGGCCCGCCAGGCGTCGGTGATCGGGCTCGCGCGCGAGCTCGGCGAGCACAGGCAGGCGTTGCAGCGGATCGCCACGGCGGAGTGCCGGAAACCGCCCGGGGAGCGGCGGCCGGGCTGGCACTGGCTGTCGGGAGGCGGGGAGATCCGCGGCTTCAGCCACGGCTTCTCCAGCGATGGGCGGATCAGCGACCTGCGGTTCCACACGGGCGACCGGACGATCGGCCCGATCGCCGGCGACCGGCGCGCGGTCGGCGGGCTCGGCGCGTCGGGCGCCAGCCGCTCGATGTGGCTGGACGATGGGGTCGGCTTCAACGGTCTCGTGGCCGGCGGAACGGACGGTCTGCGGGGGCTGGCCTTCATCGTGCCCGACGGCACGCAGCGGGCCGGGATGACGCTCTACGCCGAGACCGGCGCCGCCCGTCGCTACACCCAGGTCGACCCGCTCCGGCTCGCCGCCGAGGTGGCCCCGCCGAACCGGACGCTCGTCCAGGAAGGCCCCTACGTCGAGGTCCTGTCGCCGACGCGGCTCCTCCTGTCCGGCAACTCGGCATCCGGGCCCAGGATCCCGCTCGAGTATGTCGGCGCGGCGCCGCCCGTCGTCGCCAGCGACACCTACAACAACACCTTCGTGTCGCTCTCCAAGGCGGTCAACCTGCAGGCCAACTACCTGGGCTACGACATCGTCCAGATGGACCCGGTGCATCTGGTTCGAACCGGGACGAGCGCGCCGATCTTCAAGCCGCCGGACGGCGAGTCGAAGGACTATTACGACGCCAACCGGATCTTCGTGCCGCGCGGGCTGCGCTACGTGCCCGAGCTGACCGGCGAGGTGCGCTCGACGGTCCACGACACCACGAGCTACTGGGAGT
This sequence comes from uncultured Geminicoccaceae bacterium, assembly GCA_964504655.1. GTDB lineage: Bacteria > Pseudomonadota > Alphaproteobacteria > Geminicoccales > Geminicoccaceae > JANXAZ01. The sequence continues at coordinate 14,795 of CAZDFD010000051.1, read as the reverse complement.
TCAAGGACGCGGTCTCCGATTCGGTCTCGGTCGGCCTCGATTCCAAGGCGCTGCCGGTTTCCTTCTCGATGAGCCAGACCCTGTCCCGTGCCCGCGAGACCATCGCCGAACAACACAACACCAAGACCCTCGGCCGGAGCCGCGCGATCTTCTACGATCTCGTCCTGGAAAAGAACGAGATCAGTCTGGATGATTACTTCGTCGAGCAGGTCATGCGGCTGGTCGAGTACGGAGATTACGCCAGCTTCATCGAGACATTCGGGACCCATTACGCGACGGCCGTGGTCTATGGCGGGATGGGTGTGCTCGACATCGAGATGACGTCGAGCATGCGGTCGGCCCTGCAGGAGAAGGGCGTCGACAGCAAGACCGAGATCGGCCTGGTGCTCGACGCCCAGAGCGGGACCCAGGCCAAGCTCGGCACGGGCAGCCAGAGCCAGAGCTCGCAGCTCTTCCGCTCGGTGGTCGGCAGCCAGGTCGAGCAGTTCTATTGGATCGGCGGCAGCCATGCCGGCATCGGCAGCGAGGGCTGGAGCGTCGGCGCCGACGGCGTCGTGCCGGTGCACGTGACCTTGCGACCGATCGACGAGCTGCTGGCGCCGACCTTCTTCGCCGACCCGGCCGTGCACGTCCGGGTCCGGGCGGAGCTGCGGGCGGCGATCGCCGCCTACTACGCGGCGCACGAGAGCTTGGTCGGCGGTCTGCGGAGTGTGCCGCGGGAGGGAGTCCTCGAGGTGCGCATGGACTCGCT
>CAZDFD010000051.1:0-13944 GCA_964504655.1 uncultured Geminicoccaceae bacterium | reverse complement strand
GCGGTCTGCGGAGTGTGCCGCGGGAGGGAGTCCTCGAGGTGCGCATGGACTCGCTGACCTGCGGGCTGCCGCCATCGAGCGATCGGATCCTCTCGCACGAGCGGCTGCTGCGCTCCGGCGGGGCGCCGTCGCCGGCCGCCGGGGGCGCCTTCCAGTGGTGGTGGGACGTCTCGACCAACCGGATGTATCTCGGCCGGCCGGGGAGCCCAGGGGAGAGCACGTCCTATCGCGGCGCGATGCCTGCCTTCAACCCCGCTGCGGGTCCGCCCATTCCGATTCCCGGAACGACGGTCATGGGTTTCAATCTGAGCCCGGCCGACCAGGCATCGCTTGCCCGCCGGCTCAGCGCCGCGACCGTCTACCCGATGGTCTGGCTCGCCGCCTGGGACGGCGAGGGCAGGGCGCTGCGCAACCTCGTCGGCGCACAGGACGACAACACCAAGCACGAGCCGTTCGCCGCGACCTGCTCGACCTCGATGGACCTGGTCCCGAAGAGCCCGTTCCTGCAGCTCACCAAGGAGGCCCGGTTCGGCATGTCGCCCTCGGACATCGTCCACGGGGCGGCGCTCGAGATCGTCGACGCGCGCGACCTCGAGCACTTGGCGCTGCACCCGAAGCCGGAGCAGATCTCGAACAGGGACGCGGCGCTCGAGGGCTTCGAGATCGGCATCACGGCGGGTCTCAAATATGTCTGGGACGAGCTGTTCACCGACGGCGGATCCAAGGCCAAGCAGATCCTCCATCCCGCAAAGCAGGTGGTGCCGCCGCGGCGGGACGACACGCTGCTCCCCATCCTCGGACTGTTCTGTGGGGGCGGGGCCGTCCTCGTCAGCCGTTGCGAAGCCGACATCATCGCCGGAGCGGGTCGCTGGCGCCCGGCCCGCGAGATCCACCTGCCGGCACCGCACCAGCACTGCGACGGCTGTGTCGACTACGTGCTCAGGCTGTCGGTGAGGTACGTCCAATGACCACGAACCCGCCGGCCGCAGCGCCCGGAGCCCGGACCCGCCGGCTCCCGGCCGGGGTCGCAGTACTCGCGATCGGCTCGCTGATCCTCTTGGTGCGGCCCGAGCCGGTCGCGGCGACCAACGGCGAGGGCGGGGCGCACGAGCAGGGGTCCTCGTCCTCGTCCTCGTCTTCGGGCGGCGGCGGCCGACGCTGGGTCCCGGCCAAGCCCCAGAAGCCCGAGCGCCAGCCGGTGGCGCGGCCCGAGACCAACGACGACGACGACAACGACGACGACGAGCTCGACGAGGAGGGGCGGGACGCCGCCGAGCGCAAGGCCAGGGCCCGGGTTGTCCCGCTCGCGGCTTCGGCGAGCAGGGGGGAGCCGGCCCCACGCGAATCCGAGCTGACCCGGGCACGGAAGGTGCTGCTCGACGTCGAGCGTGATCGCCTGCCCGAAAAGCTCCGTGAGCATGTCGACGCCTTGGAGCGGCATCTCGAGACGGAGGCGGCCCGGTTCCGCGATCTGGAGCGCGCCTCCGTCGGCCGGCTCGAGGGCACGCTCGCCCAGCAGATGCTGGATCTCTTCGCCGCCGAGCGCCTGTTGGGGGCGGCGGAGGATCCGGCCGCGGCGATCGAGAAGTTCCGGACCGCGTTCGCGACGAACGACGTGGCGGCACTGGACGAGCTCCTCGAGGCGCGAGGGAACGAGCTCCTGGAGCAGCAGCGTGAGAAGCAGGCCGAGCTCACCCGCCTCGGCGGAGCCACTCCGCCCCTGGTCCTGGTGGGAGACCTGGCCGACCTCGAGGACGCGCTCAGGGCGACCTGGTCCTTGCGGACACACGCCCGGATCCATCGATCGATCGAGGACAAGGTCGGGAAGGACGAGGTCGCGAAGGCTTATCTGGAGCACACCAGGCGCGCGCTCGGGACGCTGGCCGCGGCGGTTCACGACGAGCACGCGGCCGCGGCTTCCGGATCCAGGGAGGTGTCGAGCGCCTGGGACCGTGTCGACCGCGCCCGAATGTACCAGTCGAGCGGGGCCAACGCCGCCGTCCTCCGGTTGCGGATCGACCCGGAGAGCAAGACGATCTCGACGCCGACCGCGGACCGACCGGCGACCCACGCGTTCAAGCCCGAAGGCCATCTCGACAATCCCGAGTACATGGAGAGGGTCGGGATCCGCAACAGCCCCACCATGCGCCTCGCGATGCGCCAAGTGGCGTTCTACAGGGTCGCGGTGCAACTCGGGCTCGCGGACCTCGTCCCGCGGACCGAGTATGCGCGGATCGGCGGCGTGCACGGCGCGCTTCAGGAGTGGGCCCGAGGCTCGACACCGCTCGAGCGGACCGCGGTCGAGTTGCGGCGTGGCGATCCCCGTTTCGACGAGTTCAACAGGGCACTGACCACCGTCGAAGGCAACTGGCAGCCCGCGCCGAACGCCCAGGAGCGCAGGGACGCCAAGGATCAGGTGGAGAAGTACAAACTTCGACTCGACAGGATCCGTTCCGATGTCATCCTGATGGCCGGTCCAGAGCATCTCTCGGTCGCGGGCCAAGGGGCGCTCGGGGATCCCCACGTCCGGCTCGCCCTCCAGCGCGCCGAGATCCTCGACCAGCTCTGCGGTCAGATCGACCGGCATTCCTACAACATGCTGGTGGTGGGCGACGGCAGCGAGGCGGCGCCGTGGCGGCTGAAGCTGATCGACAACGACCAAGCCTTCGGTCACCGGGAGATCGCCTGGCAGCGCCCGGTAGCTTCACAGACGCCCGAGCCGACGGTCGTGGACCGGGAGCTGGCGAACCGGATCCTGGCCCTCGACCCGGACACCCTGGCCACCGCGACGGTCGGGCTCCTCACCACCTCCGAGCAGGCGGCCCTGAAGACGCGCCTCCAGCAGCTCGAGGAGCTGATCCGCGAGCTCGACGGCGCCGGTCGTGTGTTGCACCCGGCCGAGGTTTCCGATCCCCGCGGACCCAAGGGCGGCGACGCTGCGTTCGCGCTGGACAGGGACAGCTATACCGGCCGGATCGAGAGGTATTCCCCGCTGCCGCCGCCGTTTCCCTTCGAGGACGACGACGACGAAAACTGACCGGCGCCGCGCGGCGCGGGCGGCGAGGCGCGGCTCAGGCCGGCATCGTCCGCCGCTGGTGGGCGCGGCCGACGGCGGCGGTCTCGGGGCGGCCGCCGGCGACGATCCGAACCCCCTGGGCGATCCGGGCCACCACGTTCTCGGGCGTGGCGAGCTCGAGGAAGGCCAGGCGATTGGCCTGGCAGGCCGCGCGCACCCGCTCGCGGGCGGCCTGCATCTCGGGCGGGTAGGGGTCGAGCGGCGGGACGGTGTAGCCGAGCGCCAGGCTCAGATCGCCCGGTCCGAGCTCGGCGAAAGCGAGGCCGGGGACGGCAAGGATCGCCTCGCAGCGCGCCACCCCTTCGGGGCTCTCGAGCTTGACGCCGAGCATCAGCTCGCCCTCGGCCGCGAGCGGCCAGGGCTCGGCGCGGCGCATGTACTCCTCGACCTCGAGGCCCCAGATCGGGGCCGCGGTGGCTTCCGAGCCGCGGCCGCGGGTCCCGACGCCGAGCCGTCCGGGCGCCGGCGGGCCGGCCTCCGTGCCGGCCATGCGGGCGAGCGGCGGGGCCAGCGCCGGGTCGACCCCGGCCCGATGGTGCGGGTAGCGGGCCGATTCGACGAAGGCGCGGACCGCCTCGGCCGATTCGCACTGGCAGAGCAGGAGGCCGTGCACGCCGCGCCCGAGGATCTGGCGAATCTGCCAGGCGTTGGCGCGGACCAGCGCCGGATCGGTCCCCTCGACCGGCAGCTCGACGATCACGGTCGGCGTGCGGTGGCCCGAAGCGGTGGGCCCACCCGCGACCAGCCCGCGCATGTAGGCCTCGAGCCCCGCCAGGTCGAGGGCGCCGTGTTCCATGCCGACGTTGATGTAGTCGGCCCAGGTCCGTGCGTCCTTCCTTCCCTGCTCGAAGGTCAAGACGTGGCCGGTGTGCGCACCGGTGTAGTAGATCGCCTGGTCCTCGAGCAGGAGCTCGATGCAGCGGTTGACGCGGCTCGGCATGGGAGTCCCCCGGAGGGGGCGGCCGGCCGGGTGCGGTCCCCGGCCGGCCGCCCGTCCTCAGCGCTTGGCGAGCTTCTCGATCTCGGCCTGGCCCCAGGCCGTGGCCTGGGCGACCGGGACGTTGTCGACCAGGATCTTCTGCATCACGCTGGTGATGATCTTGGCGTTGTTGACCTGGCCTGAGAGGACCGACGGCGGCCCCTTGTGGCCGGTGAGGATGCCGGTTGCGGCCATCTCCTCGAACTGGGCGTATTGCGGGACCGAGGTGAAGGTCGGCATCTTCATCATCGCACGGTAGACCGGCAGCCAGCGACCGCCGACCTTGGCGATCACCTCGCGGTAGCGGTCGGGCTCGTAGAAATAGTCGAGCCAGGCGCGGGCGTGATCGTGGTTCTTGCCGTCCTTGCTCGCCGCCCACACCCAGGCGCCGACCGAGGAGCCGCGCCGGCCCTGCGGGCCCGGGCCCTTGGGGATCGCCACGAGGGCGGTGTTGTCGGCGAGCTTCTTGTCGTTCTGCTGCGCCCAGAAGAAGACGCTCGGTGGGTTCAAGATCACCGCGGCACGGCCGGTCTGGTAGGCCGTGTTGTTGCCGGCGTCGTCCCAGGTCAGCGAGCTCCGCGGGATGGTCTTGTCGATGAGGAACATGTCGGCGAGAAACTGGTAGGCGGCGCGGGTCTCGGGCGAATCGAAGATCACGGTGCGGCCGTCCTCGGCGAACTCGGCGCCGCCGAACGACCAGATCACCTGGCGGATGTTGCCCTCGGCGTCGTTGGCGTTGGAGACGGTGATGCCGAAGCCGGCCACGAGCGGGTTCTGCGCCTGCACGACCTTGGCCGAGGCGCGGAGCTGCTCCCAGGTGTCGGGGATCGGCTGGCCGGCCTTCTCGAACAGGTCCTTGCGGACGTACATCGGGGACACGTCGATCTCGATCGGCACCGCCAGGACCTGGCCGTCGAGCAGGCCCTGCGCCACCACGTTCTCGAAGATCCCGCCCTCGACCTTGCGCATGCGCTCGAGCACGCCGTCGAGGCGGATCAACAGACCCTGCTGCATGTAGTAGCCGATCTGCGCGCCGACCGTCATGAAGACGTCCGGCGGCGCCTTGCCCTCGAACGCGGCGGCCAGCCGCTCGTTCAGCACGTTGGCCGGGACCACCGAATACTCGGCGTTGATCCCCTTGCTCTTGCCGAAGGCGGCGACCTGCTCGCCGATGTAGCGGTCGGCCTCGGGGTTGAAGGTCTGGATGCCCCAGACGTTGAAGTCGGCGGCCAAGGCCGTGCCGGCGAGGAGCGTGCAGGTCAGCGCGGCGAGTGCCAGGCTGCGTCGGGTCGTCATCGGTGTCGTGCCTCCCTGGGATCGTGACGGGTTGACGCTACTGCTTGACGCTGCCGGCCGCGAGCCCGCCCACGAGCCAGCGCTGCGCCACGAGATAGACGAGCAGGATCGGCAGGATGGCGACGATCGAGGCGGCCATGAGCTGCCCCCACACGAACACGTCGCCCATGATCAGGCCGGTCAGGCCGGCGGTGAACGTCTTGGCGTGGTTGCTGTAGACGTAGACGAGCGCGAACAGGAACTCGTTCCAGGCATGGGTGAACGCGAACAGCGCCACGACCGCGAGGCCGGGCAGCGCGATCGGCAGGAGCACGCGGAGCAGCGTCTGCAGCCGCGAGGCACCGTCGATGCGGGCCGCCTCGTCGAGCTCGAGGGGAATGCTGCGCAGATAGCCGATCAGCATCCAGGCGCAGAACGGCACGGTGAAGGCCAGATAGGCGAGCACGAGGCCGCTCTTGGTGTCGACGAGGCCGAGCCGCTGCAGAACTACGAACAGCGGGATGAACAGGAGCGACGGCGGCAGCAGGTAGGCCACCACGATGCCGCGCGCGACCAGGCTGCGGCCGGCGAAGCGCATGCGCGCGATCGGGTAGGCGGCGAGGGCCGCGAGCACGAGCGACAGCCCGGTCACCGAGGCCGCGACCACGAAACTGTTGCGCACATAGAGCGGGAACTGGGTCTGCCAGAGGATCTCCTTGAAGTTCTTGAGCGTCGGCTCGTCCGGCCAAAGGAGGGGTGGCAGGGCGTAGATCTGCGCGTCGGTCTTGAGCGCGGTCGACAGCACCCAGAAGATCGGGAACAGTGACCAGAGCAGGAAGAACACGACGCCGGCCCCGACCACGAGGCGACGGGCGAGACGGCCGCGGCGGGACTCGATCACCGGCTCACTCCAGCGCCCGCTCGCGCAGCATCCGCCGCGTCAGGAGCACGATCAGCACCGCGAAGATCGGGATCACCGCGACCATGACGGCGGCACCCAGACCGAGCTCGCTCTGGCGGATCGCGAGCTCGTAGGCGAGGGTGGGGAGGATCTGGGTGCGGTTGGCGGGACCGCCGTTGGTCAGGATGAAGACCATGTGGAACGAGTTGAAGGTCCAGATCGAGGACAGCATCAGCGTGATCGCGATGACGTCTTTGAGCCCGGGCAGGGTGACGTGCCAGAAGCGGCGGATCGGCGAGGCGCCGTCGATCGCCGCCGCCTCGTAGAGCTCGGCCGGGATGGCGGCGATCCCGGCCAGATACATCATGATGAAGAAGGGCAGGCCGTGCCAGACCATGGCGATCATCACCGACCAGAGGGCGATGGCGGGGTCGGACAGCCAGTAGACGAGCTCCGAGGACAGGCCCGACAGCACGAGGGTGAGGTTGAGGACGCCGTTGGCCTCGTCGTAGAGCCAGCGCCAGGCGAGCGCGGCGATCAATCCCGGCACGGCCCAGGGCAGGAAGACGAGGGTGCGGACGAGCCCGCGCAGCGGGAAGCGCTCCGCCAGCACGAGGGCGCCGGCCAGGCCCAGGAGGAACTTGAGGGTGACGGCGCCGACCGTGAGGACGAGCGAGTTGCGGGCCGACAGCCAGAACACCGGATCCTCGGCGAGCCGGGCGAAGTTGGCGAGCCCGATCCAGGTGCCGGGCCGCGCGACGCCACGGCTCGTGAGCGCGGTGAGCACGCCGTCGAGCAACGGCCAAGCGACGAAGCCGAGCAGCACGAGCAGGGCCGGGGCCAGGAACAGCCAGGCCTGACGCCGGTCGGGGTCGGGCCCGGTCCGGACCCGGGCCAGGGCCGGCGCGCGGGCACCGATCGCCGCCATCGTCGTCCCCCGGCGGGCCTCAGGCGGTCTTCCGCACGCCCTCGAGGAGACCCTTCATGTAGCCGATCGCGAACAGCCTGCCGCGCGCCTCGTAGCCCGGGTTGACGTTCGGGTCGCCTTCCATGGCCGGGGCGTGGTCGGGCCGCATGACGCCCCGATAGCCGGCGTCGTGCCAGGCCTTCATGGCCGCGAACATGTCGGTCTGGCCGTCGTCGTGGAAGGTCTCGACGAAGTTCTCCGCATCGCCGCGCACGTCACGGAAGTGGACGAAGTGGACCACGCCCTTCAGGGCGAAATGGCGGATCGCCCCGACCATGTCGACCTTCATGGCCGAGAAGTTGCCCTGGCAGAAGCAGATGCCGTTGGCCTCGCTCTCCACGAGCGAGAGCAGGCGGTCGAAGCCGTCGATCGAGCCCATCAGCCGCGGCACACCCATGACCTTGGGGAGCGGCGGGTCGTCCGGGTGCATGGCGAGCTTGACGCCGGCCTTCTCGGCGACCGGGCAGGCCCGCTCGAGGAACCAGCGGAGGTTGGACCAGAGCTGCTCACGCGAGATGCGCTCGACCCTGGCCTCGGGCGCGGCCTCGGTGATCCGATGATCGTAGCTCGAGGTCAGGGCGCCGCCGCGCGTGCGCGTGGTGAAGGAGGTGCGGAACCAGTTGAAGAAGGCCATCCAGTTGTAGCAGACCACGGGGACACCGAGTGCCCCGAGGTTGCGGATCGCCTGCAGGACCAGCTCGAGCTCGGCCTCGCGCTCGGGGGTGCCACGCTTGATGTTGTCCATCGGCAGCCAGCCCTCGACCACCGACATCTGGAAGCCGAAATCCTCGTAGCGCTTCTTGACCAGGGCCGCCGTGCGGTAGTCCCAGAGCGGCAGGTCGTGGCGCACCGAGGAGATCGCGACGGCGTCCTCGAGGCCCATCTGTCGAGCGTGGTGCCACATCTCGTCGACGTCGGGCCTGAGCGCGATCGCGAAACGCATCCGAGCCTCCCCACCGGCCACGAGCACGGCTTGGTCGCGACTGTAGCGGGGGCCCCGCCCGCGGTCGACCCGCGCCGGGCTCATGCAGGGTCGCGAAAGATCCGGTAGACGGCCGGGATCGCCGCGACGGTGAGGACGGTGCTCGTGAGGAGGCCGAAGAAGAGCGCGGTCGCGAGGCCCTTGAAGATCGGGTCGGGGAAGATGAAGGCGGCCCCGATCATCGCCGCGGCGGCGGTCAGGGCGATCGGCTTGACGCGAACCGCCCCGGCCTCGAGGGCGATCTCGCGCATCCGCCGCCCCTCTGCCGGGGTGTGGCGGATGAAATCGACCAGGAGGATCGAGTTGCGCACGATGATTCCCGCGAGCGCGATGAAGCCGATCATCGAGGGTGCGGTGAAGGCCGCCCCGAGCGCGGCGTGGCCGAGGACCACGCCCAGAAGCGCGAGCGGCACCGGCAGGAGGACCACGAGCGGGGCTTTGAAGCTCCGGAACTGCCCCACGACCAGGAGGTAGATGCCCAGAAGGGCCACGGCGAAGGCGGCACCCATGTCGCGGAAGGTCACCCGCGTGATCTCCCACTCGCCCTCCCAGAGAAGGGCCGGCCGGCTCTCGTCGAGCGGCTGGGAAGCGAAGCGGATCTCCGGAGCGCCGGGGTCGCGGGCGAGCCCGTCCATCACCGCGAGCATGCCGTAGATCGGCGCCTCGAAGGCACCGGCGAGCTCGGCCGTGACCATCTCCATGGTCCGCCCGTTGCGCCGCCAGACCGGCCGCGAGGCGGGCTCCTCGCGGATCTCGACGAGATCGCCGAGCTCGACCAGGCCGCGGCGGCCCGGGACCGGGGTCGCGAGCAGCCGCTCGGTCGGTGTGCGCGCCTCCTTCGAGAGGCGGAGCGTGATGGCGAGCGGGTTGCGGCCGGCGCCGCGGTGCGACCAGCCGGCCTGCACGCCACCGAGGAGGGCTGCGAGCGTGTCGTGCACCGCCTCCTCCTCGACCCCGTGGAACTCGAGCTCGTCGGGCAGGAGGCGGATGCGCAGCCGCGTGCCGGGCTCGCGCACCGTGTCGTCGAGATCGACCAGGAAGGGCACGCCGGCGACGACCTCGCGGACCCGCTCGGCCGTGGCCTGCCGGGTCGCGGCGTCGGGGCCGTAGAGCTCGGCGATCAAGGTCGCGAGCACGGGCGGTCCGGGCGGCACCTCGACGACCTTGAGCCGCGCCCCCGAAGGCAGCGGGACCTGGCGCAGCCGCTCGCGGACGTCGAGGGCGATGCTGTGGCTCTCGCGGGTCCGGTCGTGGCGCGGCGTGAGCTGGATGTCGAGATCGCCGAGCTCGGGGGCGCGACGGGCGAAATAGTGGCGAACGAGCCCGTTGAAGTTGAAGGGTGCCGCGGTCCCGGCATGGAGGTTCATCGCCACGACCTCGGGCACGTCGGCGAGCCGCTCGGCGAGGCGAAGGAGCGCCCGTTCGGTGTCCTCGAGGGCGGCACCTCGCTCGAGGTCCAAGAGCACCATGAGCTCGGACTTGTTGTCGAAGGGCAGGAGCTTCACGGTGACGTGGCGGGTGGCGAAGAGCGCGAAGCTGCCGAGGGTCGCCAGGGCCACCAGGAGCAGGAACGCCCAGGACGCCCACCGTCTCCGCACGATCGGCCCGGCGAGCACGCGGTAGATCCGGGCGAGCGCCCCCTCGCCGTGCGCCAGATGGCCGGCACCCAGCTTCACCATGAGCCAGGGGGTGAGCATGACCGCGACGAAGTAGGAAAAGAGCATCGCGGTCGAGGCCACGGCCGGGATCGGGCCCATGTAGGGGCCCATGAGGCCCGAGACGAAAAGCATCGGCAGAAGCGCCACGATCACCGTGAGCGTGGCGACGATCGTCGGATTGCCGACCTCGGCCACGGCCTCGATCGCCGCCTGCACGCGGTTGCGGCCGTCGTTCATCGCCCAGTGCCGGTCGATGTTCTCGACCACGACGATGGCATCGTCGACCAGGATGCCGATCGCGAAGATGAGGGCGAAGAGCGAGACCCGGTTCAAGGTGTAGCCGAGCACCCAGGCGCCGAAGAGGGTGAGGAGGATCGTGGTCGGGATGACGATCGCGGTGACGACCGCCGCCCGCCAGCCGATCGCGAGCCAGATGAGGCCCACGATGGAGACCGTGGCGAGGAACAGGTGGAAGAGGAGCTCGTCCGACTTCTCGGTGGCGGTTCGGCCGTAGTCGCGGGTGATCGTGGCCTCGATCCCCGCCGGCAGGAGCGTGCCGCGCAGTTCGCCGAGGCGCTGTTCGACCGCCCGGGTGATCGTGACGGCATTGGCCCCGGGGCGCTTGGCGACCGCGACCGAGACCGCGGGCGCCCGCACGAAGGCGCCGTCGGGCCCGCGCACGAGCCGCCAGACCCGGCTCTCCTCCGGCCGCGGGGCGACCGAGACCTTGGCCACGTCGCCCAGATAGACGGGCCGGCCGTCGCGGGTGCGGAGCACGAGAAGGGCGATTTCCGGGACGGTCTGGAGCGTGGCCCCCACCTGGACCGAAAGGCTCCGGCCGTCCTTGCGCATCGCCCCGGCGGCGAAGGAGCGGTTCGCTCCCTCGAGCTTGTCGACGAGCTGGTTCAAGGTGATGCCGTGGAGCGCCAGGCGCTCCGGGTCGGGCTCGATGCGGATCTCGGCGGGCTTGCCGCCCACGATGTAGGTGAGCCCGACCTCGTCGATCTTGACGAGCTCGGAGAGGAGCCGGTCGGCGAGCTCGAAAAGCGCGGAATCGTCGACCCGGCCGATCGCCTCGGCCACGGGGTGGAGGGTGACGACCGCCACCGCCACGTCGTCGATGCCGCGGCCCACGACCAGGGGCTCGGGGATGCCCAAGGGGATCCGGTCCCAGTTGGCGCGCAGCTTCTCGTGCACCCGCAGGATCGCATCGTCGGCGTCGGTCCCGACGAAGAAGCGGGCGGTGGCGAGCATCTGGTCGTCTTCGGTTCGGCTGTAGACGTGCTCGACGCCGGGGATGCCCTCGAGGATCTGCTCGAGCGGCCGCGTGACGAGCTCGACCGCATCGGCGGCCGAGAGCCCGTCGGCGCGGACGTGGACGTCGACCATCGGCACCGAGATCTGCGGCTCCTCCTCGCGCGGCAGGGCGAAAAGCGCGATCACGCCCACGGCGAGGGCCGAGAGCAGGAGGAGTGGGGTCAGCGGCGAGCGGATGAAGGTCCGTGCGAGCTGCCCCGAAATGCCGAGGCTCATCGGGCGGCTCCCTCGGGCGGCACGATCCGGTCACCCGCGGCGAGGCCCGAGAGGATCTCGACCATCGGCCGGCCCTCGACCCGGCGGACGGGCCCGCGCTGGACCGGCACCTCGAGGCCGCTTTCGAGGCGGACGAGATCGACCCCGGGCGCGCGCCGCAGATAGGCTTCGGGGATCAGGATCGCCGGGCGCCTGTCGGCCGCGATCGTCACGCGCACCCGCTCGCCCACGAAGAAGTCGCCGAGCCCCTCGACCTCTGCGTCGGCCACGACCTGTCCGTTTTCGAGCTCCGGGTAGACGAGCACGAGCCGGCCCGTGCCGAGCACCGCATCCGGCCGTTCGGCCAGACCACGCGCCCCCACCTCGACCGGATCGCCCGCGCGCAGGAAGCGGGCGTGCCGTTCGGGGAGCCGCAGCCGCAGCACGTAGGTGCGGGTGGCGAGCCGTGCGACCGTCTCGCCCGGCATCACGACCGCCCCCTCGGTGCCGCGCACGGCGAGCACCCGGCCGGCCTGCGGTGCGAGCACCCGGCCCTCGCGGCGGCGCTCCTCGACCACCGCGCGCTCGGCCCGGCTCGCCGCGATCTGCGCCTCGATCACGTCGAAGGCGGCCTGCGCCTCGTCGAGCCGCGCCTGCGGGGCGGTCCCCTGCGCCCGCAGCGTCCGCGCCCGCTCGAGGTCCTGACCGGCCTGCCGGCGCTGGGCCGCGTGCGCGTCGAGCCGGGCATCGAGGGCCACGAGCTCGAGGGCGAGCTTCCTGTCCTCGACCTCGGCCAGAAGATCCCCTGCCTCGACCCGATCGCCCTCGCGCACGAGGAGCTTCACGAGCGTCCCGCCGATCCGCGCCCGCGCCTCGACCTCGCGCACGCTCTCCACCGTGGCGACCACCGCCTTGCGGTCCTCGACCTCGCGCCACGCGGCCACGAACGGCTCCGCCGCCGCCTCGGCGGCTGCGAACAGGAAGAGGAACGCGAGCAGGGAAGGGGCGCGCATCGAACGTCTCCGGCCGGGCCGTCCGCGGTCTATCAGCGAACCCTGATATAAGGACTGCAGGGGCGGCGCGCAGCGGATGCTACCATCGGCCGCGCGGGGGCGTGTCGCTCGCGCCGCGGTCGAGGGCTGCGCGGCCGTCGGCTGGACGGCGGGCCTCGGCCCGTGCTGGATCGGGCGCGGGAGCGGGCGGGAGGTGGGCATGGAACTCGTGGCGGCGCTCGAGGCGGAGCTCGGACCCGGCGCGGTCCTCGCGGGCGAGGCCGTGCCCGAGCGCAACCGGTCCGACTGGAGCGGCCTCGAGCCGGTCCGCCCGCTGGCCCTCCTCCGCCCGCGCACGACCGCCGAGGTCGCAGCCGTCCTCCGCCTCTGCCATCGCCATGGGGTGCCCGCGGTCCCGCAGGGCGGGCTAACCGGGCTCTGCGGCGGCGCCCGGCCGGTTCCGGGTGCCGTCGCGCTCTCGCTCGAGCGCCTCTCCGGGGTCGAGGAGATCGACCCGGCCATGGCCACGATGACGGTCAGGGCCGGCACGCCGCTCGAGGCCGTGCAGAAGGCCGCGGACGAGGCGGGCTTTCTCGTGCCGCTCGATCTGGGTGCCCGCGGCTCCTGCGCGATCGGCGGCAACCTCTCGACCAATGCCGGCGGCAACCGGGTGATCCGCTACGGCATGGCGCGGGAGATGGTGCTCGGGCTCGAGGTCGTGCTCGCCGACGGCACGATCGTCTCGAACCTCAACAAGATGCTCAAGAACAACGCCGGCTACGACTGGAAGCAGCTCTTCGTGGGCTCGGAGGGCACGTTGGGCGTGATCACCCGTGCGGTGCTGCGGCTTTGGCCGAAGCCCGGCTGCACCGGGGCCGCCTTCTGCGGTCTGCCGGACTTCCCCGCCGTCGTCCGCCTGCTCGAGGCGGCACGCAGCGGCCTCGGGCCCCTGCTCTCGGCCTTCGAGGTGATGTGGCCGCGCTTCTACGAGCTGATCACCGCCCACGCCTCGGGCGTCCGCGCGCCGCTTTCCGGCCGGCACGGCTCCTACGTGCTCCTCGAGATGCAGGGCACCGACGAGCGCTTCGATCGGCCGCGCTTCGAGGCGTTCCTCGAGCGCGTGCACGAAGCCGGCATCGTCGCCGATGCGGCCGTGGCGCAGTCGGAGACCGACGTGCGGGCGTTCTGGGCGATCCGCGACGCGGTCGCCGAGTGGAACCGCATCATCGGCCCGCATTTCGGCTACGACGTGGGCCTGCCGATCGACCGGGTGGAGGCCTTCGTGCGCGAGGCCGAGGCCGCGCTCGAGGCCCGCTTTCCCGGCACGGTCGCGGTGTTTTTCGGCCATCTCGGCGATTCCAACCTGCACGTGGTGGTCCACGTGCCCGGGGTCGCCGAGCAGCCTTACGAGGAGGTGACGGCGATCCTTTACGGGCTGGTGCGGCGGCACGGTGGCACGATCTCGGCCGAACACGGCATCGGCACGCTCAAGAAGCCCTGGCTCGCCCACGCCCGCAGTCCCGAGGAGATCGCCTTGATGCGGACCCTCAAGCGCGCCCTCGACCCCGACAACCTCCTCAACCCCGGCAAGGTGGTCGGGCC
>CAZDFD010000050.1:0-29707 GCA_964504655.1 uncultured Geminicoccaceae bacterium | reverse complement strand
GAAGATGCCGAACCAGAGGAGGTCGATGCCGGCCGCCCGGACCATGGGCTCGATCACCGCCATGGTCAGCACGATCGCCGAGATCCCGTCGAGGAAGCAGCCCAGGACGATGTAGAAGACGGTGAGGGCCGCGATCAGCGTCAAGGGCGAGAGCCCGAGCGCGCCGATCGCCTCGGCGAGGGCTCTGGGGATCCCGGTGAAGCCCATGGCGAGCGAGAGGAAGGAGGCGCCCATCAGGATGAAGGCGATCATGGCCGAGGTGCGGACCGCGCCCATGAGGCTCTCGAGGAAGCTGTCGCGGCCGAGCGCCCCCTGCGCCCAGGCGATCGCGAGCGCGCCCACGACACCCAGGGCCGCCGCCTCGGTCGCGGTGGCGATCCCGGTGTAGATCGACCCCAGCACGGCCAGGATCAGCCCGAGCACGGGCAGGAGCGAGCGCGAGGCGGCGAGCCTTCGGGCGAGCGGCAGGACCGGCTCGGGCGGCACGAGCTGCCGGTTGAGCGCGGCCCAGCCCATGACGTAGCCCATGAACAGGAGCGCCAGGACCAGCCCCGGGAAGACCCCGGCCATGAAGAGGGCGGCGATCGATTCGTTCACCGCCACCCCGTAGACGATCATGGTCAGGGACGGCGGGATCATCAGCCCGAGCGTGCCGGCGCCGGCCAAGGAGCCGATGGTGATGCCGTCGGGGTAGCCGCGGCGGGCGAGTTCCGGGATCGTCATCTTGCCGATCGTGGCGCAGGTGGCGGCCGAGGATCCGGAGACCGCGGCGAAGATCGTGCAGCCCACGACGTTGGTGTGGAGGAGCCTCCCGGGCAGGCCCGCCACCCAGGGGGCGAGGCCCTTGAACATGTCCTCCGAGAGCCGGGTGCGGAACAGGATCTCGCCCATCCAGATGAAGAGCGGCAGCGCGGTCAGGGTCCAGGAGGAGGAGGAGGTCCAGATCGTGGTGATCATGGCGTCGCCCGCCGGCCGGGTGGTGAACAGCCACATGCCGACCAGCGCCACACCCAGGAGGGCGAGCCCGATCCACAAGCCCGAGCCCAGGAGAAGGAAGAGGACGAGGAGGAAGAGCCCTGTCTCGAGCAGGTGTTCCAACAGCGCCTCCCGCGGACGAGCCTCTGGGGACGTCGTAAAGGCAGCCGGCGGGTAGGAGAAGGGCGGACGCACGGGCCACGGGCTGCGCGACCCCGCGGAGCCGGGTAGAAGGAAGCCGATCGCGGCGGTCGGCGCGCCCGACCTGTTGTCGAGCCCGCACGGCCGAACGTCCGGACGAACACGACCATGATCCGCTCGACGAAGCGACCCTCCATCGAGCCGCGAAAGCGCCGCGTCATCGGCCGCCTCGACCGGCTCGACGGCCACGACGGCCTCACGGGCACGCTCTGGGACCGCGACGGCCGGGTCTGGACCTGCAGCTTCCCGCCCGCGCTCGAGGCAGACTTGCCTCGCCTCTGGCGCCATTGGGTGGAGGTCGTGGGCGTGGGCAGCACCGCGGGCCCCCTGGCCCGGGGGAAGCTCGAGGTCGAGACGATCCGCCCCGTCGAGGGCCCGCTCGAGGAGCCGTGCTACCCCGCTCCTGCCGGTTCACCACCCGGCGAGGCCCGCCGCGAGCGGACGCGCAGACGCTCGCTTCTGTCGGTGCTGGCGAGCCTCCCTCCGATCGAAGAAGAGTTCCCACCGGTCGAGGAGCTGCCACTCGAGCCCGTCGACCTCTGAACGTGCGCTACATCCTCGACACGAGCATTCTCTCCGACCTGGTCCGTCGGCCCCAGGGTCGTGTTTGGGAACACATCGTGCGGCGCGGCGAAGACCAAGTGTGCACGAGCATCGTCGTGGCCGCCGAGCTGGGCTTCGGCGCCCTCAAGAGCGGCTCCGAACGACCCTCGACCCAAGTGGACGCGATCCTGGGGGCCGTCGACATCCTTCCGTTGGAGCCGCCGGTGGACACGATCTACGGGACGTTGCGCTGGCGGTTGGAGCGGCAGGGTCGGCCGATCGGCGCGAACGATCTCCTCATCGCAGCGCAAGCCCTGGCGCACGGCCACACGCTCGTGACCGACAACGAGGGTGAATTCGGTCGCATCGAGGAACTGCCGCTGGAGAACCGGCTGCGCCCCTGAACGCGCCCCGCCCCAAGAAAAACGGCGCCGGGGGTACCGGCGCCGTTCGTCGGGAACCGACGAGAAGAGAGCTCAGGCCTCGCGGAGCTGGCTCGTGTCGATCGGGAGATCGCGGATGCGCTTGCCGGTCGCGGCGAAGATCGCGTTCGCGATCGCGGGGGCGATCGGCGGCACTCCGGGCTCGCCCACGCCGGCCGCCGGCACCGTGAAGGGATGCGGCACGATGTGGACGTTGACCTGGCGCGGATAGTTGGTCATCCGCACCATCTCGTAGTCGTGGTAGTTCGACTGCTCGGCGCGGCCGTTCTTGAAGGTCACGGCCGAGTGGAAGCAGAGGGTCTGCCCCATCACCGCCGCGCCCTCGAACTGCGCCCGGATGCGCTCCGGGTTGGCGGCGTAGCCGCAGTCGACCGCCGTGTCGATCCGCGGGATCTTGACCGTCCCGTCCTTCTCGACGACCACCTCGACCACGCTCGCCACATAGGTGAGGAAGCTCCGGTGCACGGCCAGCCCGAGGCCCGAGCGCGCCGGCATCTTCCGCCCCCAGCCCGCCTTCTCGCAGGCGAGCTCCACGACCCCGCGCAGGCGGCCCGTGTCGATCGGGTAGATCGCGTAGGGATCGCCGTAGTTCCAGAGCTCGCCGTCGATCCCGGCCGCGACCGGGTCGATCTTCCGGGGCGTGCCCAGGAGCTCGAGCAGGAGCTCCTTGTGGTCGCGCTTGAGCTCGTGGGCGAGCTCGGCCACGAAGCCCTGCACCGCCCAGGCGCGCGGGATGTTCGAGACCGAGCGGAACCAGCCGATCCGGACATGGTTCTTGATGGGCCCGTTCTCGCAGCGCAGGTTGGCGATCTCGAACGGGTTGTCGACCAGACCCATGCCGAGCTCGATCGCGAACTGGAGGTCCGACTCCTTGAAGGTCGAGAGGATGGTCGGCGCCACGCTCCGGTGCCGCCAGGCCACCACCTTGCCCTTGTCGTCGAGGCCCGCCTCGATCCGCTCGACCGAGGTGGTGTGGTAGTAGGAGTTGCGGATGTCGTCCTCGCGGGTCCAGGTCAACTGGACCGGCGCGCCGCCCATCGCCTTCGACAGGAAGCCCGCCTCGAGCGCGAAGTCGCCCTTGGACTTGCGGCCGAAGCCACCGCCCAGGAGCGTCACGTGGACGGTCACGTTGGCGACGTCGAGCCCCAGGAACTTGGCCAGATCGGTGCGGACCGCGTAGGGCGACTGGGCCGGCGCCCAGCACTCGCAGCGGCCGTCCTTGACGATGGCCGTGGCCTGCGGCGTCTCCATCGAGGTGTGCGCCATGTGCGGCTGGTAGTACTCGGCCGTCACGACCTTGGCGGCCTTGGCGAGCGCGCCCTCGGCGTCGCCCTGGTTGCGCACGACCTTGCCGGGCTTGGCCGCGACCGCCGACATCTCCTTGTGATAGGCGGCGCTGTCGTAGGCGGCGTTGGGCCCGTCCTCCCACTGCACCTTGAGCTTGTCGCGGCCCTGCATGGCGGCCCAGGTGGTCTTGGCGACCACCGCCACCCCGCCCATCGGCATGAACGCCGCCGGCGCCGGGGCACCCGGGATCTCGATCACCTCGACCACGCCGGGCACCGCCTTGGCGGCGGCGGCGTCCCAGGACTTGGCCTTGCCGCCATAGACCGGCGGGCGGGCGATCACCGCGTAGAGCTGGCCCTCGCGGCGGACGTCGGAGCCGTAGACCGCCTTGCCGGTGACGATCGCCTTCATGTCGTAGAGGGGCACGTTGCCCTTGCCGATGTAGCGGAAGGCGCTCTCGGGCTTGAGGACGACGTCCTTGACCGCCGGCACCGGCAGGTCCATCGCCGCCTTGGCGAGCTCGCCGTAGCCGGCCTGGCGCGAGCCGCCCTTCTCGTGCACGGCGTGCACCCGGGCCTCGACCTGGCCGACCGGCACGCCCCAGGCCTTGGCCGCGGCCTGCTCCAGCATCTGCCGCACCGAGGCGCCCATCACCCGCATCGACTGGATGTGGTGGCGCATCGAGCGCGAGCCGTCGGTGTCCTGGTTGCCGTAGGTGGGCTCGTCGCCGGGCGCCTGGACGATCTTCACCTTGGCCCAGTCGGCGCCCATCTCGTCGGCCAGCACCATGGGCAGGCTGGTGCGCGAGCCGGTGCCCATCTCCGAGCGGTGCGCCACGATCGTGACCGTGCCGTCGGGCGCGATCGAGACGAACACCTTGGGGTCCCACACGAGGCCGCGCGGCATCGATTCGCCGCCGGTCGGGTAGGCCTCGTAGGCGCCGGCGCCCAAGGGTGCCATGAGGGTGAAGGTGCCGGCGAGCCCGAGCACCTCGAGGAACGAGCGGCGGCTCACATTGGCGATCGCGGCGATCGCGGGCGCGGCGGGTGCCACGGCCGGCGCCTGCGTCTCGCGCAGCGCGATGAAGCTCTGCAGCGTCATGGTCTCACACTCCCGTGGCGGCCAGGCGGACCGCGGCGTGGATCCGCTGGTAGCAGCCGCACCGGCAGATGTTGCCGGCCATCGCCTCGTCGATCTCGGCGTCGCTCGGGTTCTTCTTCTCCGCGAGCAGCGCCGAGGCGCGCATGATCTGGCCCGCCTGGCAGTAGCCGCACTGCGGCACGCCGAGCTGCGCCCAGGCCTTCTGCACCGGGTGGTTGCCCTCGGGATCGAGCCCCTCGATGGTCACGATCTTCTTGCCGGACGCCTCCTCGAGGCGGACGACGCAGCCCAGCACCGCCTTGCCGTCCATGTGGACGGTGCAGGCGCCGCAGGCGCCGATGCCGCAGCCATATTTGCTGCCGGTCATGTTGAGGACGTCGCGCAGCGCCCAGAGCAGCGGCATGTCGCCCGGGGCGTCGACCGCGACGTCGCGGCCGTTGAGGTTGAGCTTGATCGCCATGATCTGGCCTCCCTTGCAAGACACGACCGGCCGCCTCGGGGCGGCGCGGCGCGGTGATCTCCTCGGGCAGGCCCGGGCGGTGGCCCGGCCGCCCGGTCCCTACTCGGTCCCCACCACGGTCGAGATCAGCGGCAGCGAGACGTGCCGCAGATGATGCTCGGTGTCGGTGTGGACGACGTAGCTCACCCGGAACACGCCGTTGATCGGATGCGCACCCGGCCGCGTCGGGGTGACCTCGAGCCGGAAGGTGATCGCGTTGTCCTCGAGCTTGCCGCGGAACACCCGGCGGGCGAACTCGACCCCCTTGTCGGCCGAGGACAGCTCGATGACGCGGTTGCCGCGCGGCGGCGGCTCGATGAACTCGTAGCCCTCCTGGATGGTCAACCGGGCGGTGAGGACCGTGGGCTGGCCGACCTTGCCGTGCGCCTCGGAGACGCTGACCTCGACCGGCACGCCGTCGATGGTCGGCCCGGCTGCCACGGGGCCGGCCACGAGGACGGCCGCCACCAGCGTCGCCAGGGCGAGAGAGCGGATCGCCATCCGGTTCCTCCGTCGCTGCCGGGCGACGGTGCCGGGGCGGTCGGCCGACCGCCCGCCCCGGCCCGCCGTCAGCGGCTCAGCGCTGCAGCGCGAACACCCAGAGCACACCACCCTCGGGCGTGGCCTTCGGCCAGCCCGGGATCAGGTTGGAGAGCAGGCCCTGCTGGAACTGCGGGTCGACGCCCCAGCCCGACTGGACCGCGACGTACTGCACGCCGTCGACCGTGTAGGTCGAGGGCGGCGCGATGATCCCGGAGTTCGTCTTGATCTGCCAGAGCTGCTCGCCGGTCCTGGCGTCGTACGCCCGGAACATCCGGTCCTGCGTCCCGCCGTTGAAGACGAGCCCACCGGCGGTGGTCAGGATCGAGCCCCAGTTCATCGAGTTCGGGTAGAGGACCGACCAGACCTTCTTGCCCGAATTGATGTCCCAGGCCTGGATCTCACCGAACGACTTGGCGTTCTTGTCGACGGTGAAGCCGATGTCCGGGATGTCGACGCCGGTCCACCACTTGCCCGCGACGTACTCCTGCACCTTCCCCTCGAGGAAGCCGCAGTGGTTGTCGTTGGCCGGGATGTAGACCATGCCGGTCTTCGGATTGTAGGCCTCGAACGGCCAGTCCTTGCCGCCCCAGAGCGACGGGCAGAACGACGCCTTCTTGCCGGTGCCGGGCACCTTGTCGGCGTTGTAGGACGGGCGGCCGGTCTTGGCGTCGATGCTCTTGAAGACGTCCTGCTTGACGTAGGCCTTGGCGTCGACGAAGCCGATCTTGCCGTCCGCCTGCCGCTCGAGCCAGTAGAGGTAGCCGTTGCGGGCCGGCTTGATGAAGCCCTTCACGGTCCGGCCGTCACGCTGGAAGTCGACCAGCGTCGGGGCGTTCATCTCGTCCCAGTCCCAGCTGTCGTTCCAGTGGTACTGGAAGTGGCCCTTGATCTTGCCGGTGTCGCCGTCGAGCGCCAGCGTCGAGGCGGTGTAGAGATTGTCGCCGGGCCGCTGGTCGCCGAACCAGGGCGAGGCGTTGCCGACGCCCCAGTAGATGGTGTTGCTGGCGACGTCGTAGTTGCCGGTCATCCAGGCCGAGGCGCCACCGCGCTTCCAGGTGTCGCCGGTCCAGGTCTCGCTGCCCGGCTCGCCCGGCGCCGGGATGGTGTGGGTCCGCCACGCCTCCTTGCCGGTCTGCGCGTCGACCCCGATGATCGAGCCGCGGATGCCGAACTCGCCGCCCGACATGCCGACGACGATCTTGCCCTTCACGGCCAAGGGCGCCATCGTCATGTACTCGCCGATCTTCCAGTTGCCGAGCGTGGTCTGCCAGGCGACCTTGCCGGTCTTGGCGTCCAGCGCCACGAGCGTGGCGTCCTGCATGGCGACGTAGACCTTGTCGCCGTAGAGGGCCACGCCGCGGTTGGTGTTGTGCAGCGCGCTGAACTCCTCGGGGTTGGCGCGCTTGTAGTGCCAGATCTGATCGCCGGTGCGCGCGTCCAGCGCGAACACGTTGTTGTCCGGCGCGGTGATGAACATCACCCCGTCGTTGACGACCGGGGGCGACTCGTGACCGGACTTCACACCGGTCGCGAACGTCCAGACCGGGACCAGGTTCTTGACGTTGTTGACGTTGATCTGGTCGAGGGTGCTGTAGCTCCAGCCCTGGTAGTTGCCGCGGGTCATGAGCCAGTTGCCCGGCTCGGGGTTCGCCAGCCGGGCGTCGGTCACGGGCGTGTAGGCCTGCACCGACGCGGCCGAGGCCATCAGGGCCGCGGCCAGGAGCAACGTGCGCTTGATCACTCTGCCTCCCTCCCATCCTCCCGGTGCCGGCCACCGACCCCCGGTCGGCGGCGCGCGGCGCCGGCGAGCCTCTGACCCCGACCGGACGCTCAGCCCGGCCGGTAGATTCCGATCCGGCCCTCGAACGGCCCGGCCGCCACGAGCCGGGTCTCGACCAGCCGCACGGGCAGCTGGGCGAGCCGCCGCGGCGCCGGGCCGAACACCACCTCGGCGCGCTGGCGGGGGTCGTACATGCTGCCGTGGCACGAGCAGACCAGCATCTTCTCGTGGTCGTTCCACATGTTCACGGGGCAGGCCTCGTGCGAGCAGATCGAGGAGTAGACCACGATCCCCTCGGCCGCCCCCCTGCGGGTGTCGGCGTCGAGCTCGTCCGGTGCCAGGCGGACCGCCACCACCTCGTTGAAGCGCGAGCCGTCGAGCACGAGCCCGGAGGGATCCATCGGAAAGGCGAGCAGCGACGGGCCGCCCAGGACCAGATCGTCGACCTCGAGCGGCCGGCCCTTCTTGGGCCCCTGCGAGTGGACCAGAAGGTCGCCCGCCTTCGGGCGACGCTCGTTCGGCTCGGCCGCCCGGGCGGCCACGGGCGCCACCAGCGACGCGGCACCGCCGAGCACGAGCTCGCGCCGTCCGACGCAGGGTTGAACCGCAAGGTGATCGCGGTCGACGCTGGACACCACCCCCCCTGTTTCAACCTAGGCTCGTTCTAACGATGGACTTACGGTCGGACCGACGATCGGTCAACAGGCAGCCCACGGACGGTCGGCCGGGGCAGGCATGCCCGCGGCGCGGGTTCGGGCGCGCCGGGCGCGCCGCGCGGGCCGATGCTCCCGCGACCGTCACCGCGTCCCCGGCACCGAGGCTCGGACGGGGCGGGCGGCACGATGCTTGCTGCGCGTCGGGAGCGCCGAGCCTGCCGGTCCGCGGAGACCAGGAGTGCGCGGCGCCTGCCCGGTGCGGGAAGGGGTCGTGCGTGTCCTGCTGATCGACGAGGACACCGATCGGGCGGTCGGGATCGCGGCCGCCCTCGAGGCTGCCGGCTGCGCGGTCGTGGCGGTCCGGCCGGAGCCGGGCGATCTGACGCGGCTGGTGCGCGAGGCGGCCGCCGACGTCATCGTGTGCGACATCGACGAGCCCGGCCGCGACGCGCTCGAGAGCATGCGCGCCCTGCACCGCGACGAGCCGCGCCCGGTCGTGGTCTTCGCCGCCCGCGGCGAACCCGACCAGATCGAGGCGGCGATCGAGGCCGGGGTCGCCGCCTATGTCGTCGACGGGCTCGCGCCGCATCGCCTGCGACCGGTGCTCGAGGTGGCGATCCGCCGGTTCCGCGCCCATCAGGAGCTTCGTGCGCGCCTCGAGCAGACCCAGGCCACGCTCGCCGAACGGGTGGTCATCGAACGCGCCAAGGGCGTGTTGATGCAGCGCCGCCACCTGTCCGAGCCGGAGGCCTATCGGCTGCTCCGCCGCTGGTCCATGGACCGCGGCGAGAAACTGGCGCGCGTGGCGCAGGACTTTCTGCGCAAGCTTTGAGCAGTCTGCACAGCTTCGGGTCATCGAGTGTCGAATCGTTGGGCTTCTCTTGAGATCGTGCATTTTTGACTTCACAAGGCGGGCGAACCATGCTTGGATTGCTGCGCCGCAGCAGAGCGGCCGGTTTCCGCTGCAACGCGGCAGCGGATGGCCGGAGCCCCGTGCCGTAGACACCGGCGGACCAACGGCGGTCCGTCCTGGCGGCGAGCGCCGCCTCGACCCGACCACGCCATGGATCGTCCCGATCTGCGACTCGGCTACGTGCCGCTCGTGGACGCCGCGCCGCTCGTGCTGGCCGACATGCTCGGCCTGTTCGCCGAGGCCGGCCTCCGCGTGCAGCTCTCGCCGGAACGTTCCTGGGCCACGCTGCGCGACAAGCTCGCCTTCGGCGTGCTCGACGGCGCCCATCTCCTCGAGCCCATGGCGGTCGCCCTGGCGCTCGGTGCGGGCGGGCTGCGCCGGCGGCTCGACGTCACGCTCGGGCTCGGACGCAACGGCAACTGTCTCGTGCTCTCCCACGCGCTCGCCGATGCGGTGGGCGTCTGGGTGCCACCGCTGCCGGCCCGGGCCTTCGCCGAGGCCGTCCAGGCCAGGGCCGAGGACGGCCTGCCGCCGCCGACCCTGGCCGTGGTGTTCGCGCATTCGTCCCACAACTATCTGTTGCGCGAGTGGCTCGCCTCGGGCGGGCTCGATCCCGACCACGACACCCGCCTCGTCGTGGTTCCACCCCCGCAGATGGCGCGCGCGCTCGCCGCCGGCGCCATCGAGGGCTTCTGCGCCGGCGAGCCCTGGGGCAGCCACGCGGTGGCCGAGGGTGCCGGGCGGTTCGCGCTCGCGACCGGCGACGTCTGGCCCGACCATCCGGAGAAGGTGCTCGCCTTCGCCGAGGGGCTGGCGGAACGGCGCCCGGACGTCGTCCTGGCCGCCACGGCCGCCGTCATCGGAGCGCAGCGCTGGCTCGTGGACCCGGCCAACCGCCCCGCCGCCGTAGCGCTCCTGGCGGAACGCGTCCTGCCCCAGGTCGGCCCCGGCACCATCGCCGCCGCGCTCGACGGCTGCGTCGCCGCCCCGCCGGGCGGGACGCCGTGGCCGCTCACCGCCCCGCTCACCTTCGATCCGGACCGACCGCCCTCCCCGGCCGCCGCCGAGCGCTGGTGCGCCGCGATGCACCGCTGGGGCCACCTGCCCGAAGGCGCCGCGGCCGATGCCGCGGTCGCGTCCTGGCGCCCCGATCTCTGGCGGCGCGCCGCCGACCGTCTCGCCGGTTCCGTTCCGACCCAGGCCCCGCAGGAGTCCTTGCCATGACCCGCTCCTCGCCCACCCGCCGCCAGGCCATCGCCGGCACCGCCGCCCTGTTCGCCGCGGCCCGCATTGCCGCGCCGCGCGGGGTCTTCGCCCAGGCCACGAGCGTACCCGAGGTCGGCAAGGCCACCCTCGGCTACATCGCCCTGACCGATTCCGCGCCGCTGATCGTCGCCAAGGAGAAGGGCCTGTTCGCCAAGTACGGCATGCCCGACGTGGTGGTCGCCAAGCAGGCCTCCTGGGGGGCGACGCGCGACAACCTGGTGCTCGGCGGCGAGCGCGGCGGAATCGACGGCGCGCACATCCTCACACCCATGCCCTATCTGATCCACACCGGCCGGGTGACGCAGAACAACCAGCCGGTGCCGATGGCGATCGTGACCCGGCTCAACATCAACGGTCAGGGGATCAGCGTCGCCGAGAAGCACAAGCCCCTGGGTGTCCGGCTCGACGCCTCGGCCCTCCGCCCGGCCCTCGACGCGGACAGCAAGGTCGCCATGACCTTCCGCGGCGGCACGCACGATCTCTGGCTGCGCTACTGGCTCGCCGCCGGCGGCATCGATCCGGACCGCGACGTGCAGACCATCGTCGTGCCGCCGCCGCAGATGGTCGCCAACATGCGCGTCGGCACCATGGACGCGTTCTGCGTGGGCGAGCCCTGGAACGCGCAGCTCGTCAACCAGAAGCTCGGCTACACGGCACTGGTCACGGGCCAGCTCTGGCGCGACCATCCGGAGAAGGCGCTCGCCCTGCGCGCAGCCTTCATCGAGCAGTATCCTCGGGCCACCCTGGCCCTGGTCGCCGCCACGATCGAAGCGGCGCGCTGGTGCGACGACCCGCGCAACCATGCCGAGCTCGCCCAGATCCTCGGCCGCCGCGCCTGGTTCAACGTGCCGCCCGCCGACATCCTGCCCCGCATCCAGGGCATCATCGACTTCGGCGACGGCCGCCGCGAGACCGATCCCGGCATCGCCATGAAGTTCTGGCGCGATCACGCCTCCTACCCGTTCCGCAGCCACGACCTCTGGTTCCTCACCGAGAACGTGCGCTGGGGCGTGCTGCCGGCCGACACCGATGCCACCGGGCTGATCGCCGAGGTCAACCGCGAGGACATCTGGCGCGCGGCCGCGGAGCGGGCCGGCGTCCGCCCGGCCGAGACCCCGAGCGGCACCTCGCGCGGGCGGGAGACCTTCTTCGACGGCAAGGTCTTCGACCCCGAGGACCCGCCCGCCTGGCTCGCCGCCCAGTCGATCAAGAAGACGAGCCCGGCCTGATCCGATGAACGCGATCACCTCCGCGCCCGCGCCGGCCGCCCTGGCCGCCTCGACCCCCGCCGCCCCGCCCGTGCCGGGCCGGGCCGCCCGGCTGTGGCCGTCGCTGGCGCACGCGCTCGCCCTGGCACTGCCGCCGACGGTCCTCGTGGTCCTCCTGCTCGCGCTCTGGGAGTGGGCCGCCTCCGACCCGGCCGCCTCGCTGCCGCCGCCGTCCCGCGTCTGGACCGAGGCCCGGGAGCTCATCCTCGACCCGTTCTACGATCGCGGCGGGCTCGACAAGGGGCTCGGCCTGCACCTGATCGCGAGCCTCCAGCGCGTCGCCCTGGGCTTCGCGCTCGCGGCCCTTTGCGGCGTGGTGCTCGGGATGCTGGTCGGCTCCTCGCGCCTGGCGCTGCGGGCCCTCGACCCGCTGTTCCAGGTGCTGCGGACGGTCCCGCCGCTCGCCTGGCTGCCGCTCTCCCTGGCGGCCTTCCGCGAGGCCCAGCCCTCGGCGCTGTTCGTGATCTTCATCACCGCGATCTGGCCGATCGTCATCAACACCGCGGTCGGGGTGCGCAACGTGCCGGCCGACTACCGCAACGTCGCGCGCGTCATCCGCCTGTCGCCGGCCGACTGGTTCCTGCGCATCGTGGTGCCGGCTGCCGCCCCCTACATCTTCACCGGTCTGCGTATCGGCGTCGGCCTGTCCTGGCTCGCGATCGTCGCCGCCGAGATGCTCATCGGCGGTGTGGGCATCGGCTTCTTCGTCTGGGACGCGTGGAACTCGTCCAATCTCTCCGACATCATCGTGGCGCTCGTGTACATCGGCATCGTCGGGTTCCTGCTCGACCGTGCCATGGCCCTGATCGGCCGCGCCGTCACGCGCGGCACCAGCGAACAGTAGCGGGGAGGCGGTCGTGCAGGGGACCTACCTCGAGATCAGCCGCGTCGTCGTCCGCTTCGCCCCGAACACACCGCCGGTGCTGGCCGGCATCGACCTCAAGGTGCAACGGGGCGAGTTCGTCGCCGTGATCGGGCATTCCGGCTGCGGCAAGTCCACGCTGCTCAACGTGGTGGCGGGGCTGCTGCCGGCCTCCCTCGGGGGTGTCCTGCTCGAAGGCACCGAGGTCACCGCGCCCGGCCCGGACCGCGCCGTGGTCTTCCAGAACCATGCGCTCCTGCCCTGGCTCACGGTGTTCGAGAACGTCCGCCTCGCCGTCGACCGCACCGTCGGGCGGGGCATGTCGCGCGCCGAGCGCGAGGCCTGGACCCTGGAGAACCTCGCGCTCGTGCGCATGGCCGAGCACGCCCACAAGCGGCCGCACGAGATCTCGGGCGGCATGAAGCAGCGCGTCGGCATAGCCCGGGCGCTGGCGATGCGACCCAAGGTGCTGCTGCTCGACGAGCCCTTCGGCGCGCTCGACGCGCTGACCCGCGCGCATCTCCAGGACCAGGTCATGAACATCCACGCTCGGCTCGGCACCACGGTGATGATGATCACCCACGACGTCGACGAGGCGGTGCTGCTGTCCGACCGGATCGTGATGATGACCAACGGTCCGCACGCGACGATCGGGCAGGTGCTCGAGGTCGACCTGCCGCGGCCGCGCGACCGCCTGGTCCTGGCCGCCGATCCGCGCTTCGTCGCGGCGCGGGAAGCGGTACTGCGCTTCCTGCACCAGCGCCACGCCCTGCCGAGCGCGGCCTGAGCATGCGGGTGCTCGTGATCGGAGCCGGCCCGGCCGGGATGCGCTGCGCGGAGCGGCTCGCCCTGGCCGGGGCCAGGGTCACCCTGGCGAGCGCGGAGCCGTCCCTGCCCTACGACCGGGTCGGGCTGGGTCGCGTCCTGTCGGGCGAGGCGGAGGCCGCGGCCCTCGTCACCCACGACGCGGCGCGTCTGCGCACGCTCGGCATCCGCTTCCTGCCGTCGACGCGCGTCGCGGCGCTGGACCCCGCCCTGGGCAGCGCCACCACCGAGCGGGGCCGGACGCTGGCCTGGGACCGTGCGGTGATCGCCACCGGCTCCGAGGCCCTGCGGCTGGCGCTGCCCGGAGCGACGCTCCCGGGCGTGTTCGTCTACCGCACCCTGGCCGACGTCCTTTCGATCCGTCGGGCGGCCGCGGAGGGAGCGCAGGCGGCGGTGATCGGCGGCGGGCTGCTCGGGCTCGAGGCGGCCGCGGCGCTGGCGGCCACCGGCGCGCGGGTGACCGTCGTGCACGCCTTCGACCGGCCGATGGAGCGCCAGCTCGATCCGGAGGCGGGCGCGCTCCTGGCGCGGGCGCTCGGCGCCTCGCGCGGCCTGCGCTTCCTCATGCCCGCGCAGACCGAGGCGATCGAGGGAGACGGGCGGGTGCGCGCGCTCAGGCTCGCCGGCGGCCGGCGCGTTCCGTGCGCGGTCGTGGTGCTGGCGGTCGGGATCCGTCCGGCCGTGGCCGTGGCGCGCGCGTCCGGCCTCGCGGTCGCCCGCGGCATCGTCGTGGACGACGGCCTGCGAACGGGCGACCCGCGCGTCCTCGCCGTCGGCGAGTGCGCCGAGCACCGGGGCCGGGTCTGCGGTCTCGTGGCCCCCGCGCTGGCCATGGCCGAGACCGCCGCGGCGGTGATCGCCGGCACCGAGGCCGCCTACCTCCCGCGCCCGGACGCCACGGTCCTCAAGGTGTCGGGCATCGCGGTCTGGTCGGCCGGCGAGATCGCGCCGCCGGACGCCCAGGCGGTGACGCTCTCGGACGAGGAGGCGGGGATCTATCGCCGGCTCTGGCTCCGCGACCAGCGACTGGTCGGCGCCGTGCTCTACGGCGCGACCGAGGACGCGCCCTTCTATCTGGATCTGATCACGAGCGCCCGGCCGGTCGCGCCGTTCCGCGCGCGTCTGGCCTTCGGTGCCGCCTTCGCGGAGGCCGCGTGATGGCCGACGCCGGGTTCACCCCCGAGCAAGAGGAATATCTCAAGGGCTTCATGGCCGGCGTCGAGGCGCGCCGCGGCACGCTGTCGCCCGGCGGGCGGGAAGCCGGAGCCCCGCCCGATGCGCTGCGCGCCGCGCAGGACGCGACGATCGCCAGGGGCGGGAAGCTCGTGCCCCAGGAGGAGGCGAAGCGCGAGCGCCACCCCCTCGACCGGTGGGACGAGATCACGGCGCGCGCCGCGGCCGGCGTCTTCCCGAAGCCGATCGACGATTTCCTCGGCCGCTATCACGGCCTGTTCTACGTCGGACCAGCCCAGGACGCCTTCATGTGCCGCCTGCGCATCCCGGGCGGGATCCTCACCGCCGCCCAGTTCGACGGCATCGCCGAGATCGCGCGCGACTGCGCTGGAGGCTATGCCCACGTGACCACGCGCGCCAACCTGCAGCTGCGCGAGATCGCCGCGAGCAAGGGCGTCGAGGTCGTCACCCGCCTGGCCGAGCTCGGCATCCTCGCCAAGGGCACGGGCGCCGACAATGTGCGGAACATCACCGCCAGTCCCACCGCCGGCATCGACCCGCAGGAACTGGTGGACACGCGGCCCCTGGTCCGTGCCCTCCATCACCATCTCCTCAACAGCCGCGACCTGTTCGGCCTGCCGCGCAAGTTCAACATCGCGGTGGCCGGCGGCGGTGCGGTCGAAGTGCTCGAGGAGACCAACGACATCGCGCTGCGCGCCGTCGAGACACCGAACGGACTGCGCTACCGGCTGACCCTCGGCGGCATCACCGGCCACCGCGACTTCGCGCGGCCGACCGGTGTCGTGGTGAAGCCGGAGGAGGCGGTTCGGGTCTGCGACGCGATCCTGCGCGTCTACCTGGCCGAAGGTGACCGCACGGATCGGAGGAAGGCACGGCTCAAATACGTGCTCGACCGGATGGGGACCGACGCCTTCCTCGGCCTGGTCGAGCAGCGCCTGGGCTCGGCACTGGAGCGGCTTCCCGAGCACCTCCTCCGGCACGCCCCGCCGCCGGCCAAGCACGGCCACATCGGCATCCATCGCCAGAGGCAGCCCGGATCGAGCTACATCGGGATCGTGACACCGGTCGGCCGGCTCGAGGTCGCGCAGATGCAGGGCATCGCCGACCTCGCCTGCCGGTTCGGCAGCGGCACGATCCGGCTCACCGTCTGGCAGAACCTGCTGGTGAGCGACGTTCCCGACGCCGCCCTCCCCGACGCCTGCGCGGCGATCGCCCGGCTCGGGCTCGACTGGCGGGCTTCGAACCTGCGCGGCGGGCTGGTCGCCTGCACCGGGGCCACTGGGTGCAAGTTCGCCGCGAGCCACACCAAGGAGCACGCCGCCGCGCTCGCCGCCCATCTGGACGGGCGCCTCGCGGTCGATCTCCCGGTCAACATCCACCTCACCGGCTGCCCCCATTCCTGCGCCCAGCACCACATCGCCGACATCGGCCTGCTCGGCACCCGGATCGAGGACGGGGATCGGCTCGTCGAAGGCTACGATCTCCACGTCGGCGGCGGCGCCGGGCCGGAACAGCGCATCGGCCGACCGATCCTCCGGCAGGTGGCGGCCGAGACGCTCGGCCCGGTCGTGCTCGCGCTCCTGCGGGCCTGGATGCGCGACCGGGCCCCCGGCGAGACCTTCCAGGAGTTCACCGCCCGGCACGAGGACGCGGCCCTGGCCGCCCTCGCCGAGGCGGGGCGGGCGCAGCCGTGATCGCCGCTCCGCCGCCGGCCCCGTCCGCCTCGGCCGTGCCGCTGATCCCGGAGAGCGCACCCTTCTCCGCGGCGCAGCGGGCCTGGCTCAACGGCTTCTTCGCCGGGCTCTACGGCGGCGCGCCGCCGGCCCTCGGCAGCGCGGCCAGCGAGCCGCCGCGGGCCGAGGACTTCCCCTGGCACGATCCCGGCCTCGAGCTCGAGGAACGGCTGCGGCTCGCCGCCGGCCGACCGCTCGAGCGCCGGCTGATGGCCTGCATGGCCCAGCTCGACTGCGGCCAATGCGGCTATCTCTGTCGGACCTACGCCGAGGCGCTGGCGAGCGGGGCCGAGAGCTCGACCGCGCTCTGTGTCCCCGGCGGCAAGGCGACGCAGAAGGCCCTGAAGTCGGTGCTCGCCGATGCGCGCACGCCGGCACCCGCGCCCGTCGCCGCCGCCGCCGAGCCGGCCCGCGACCAGCCGGTCCGGTTCGTAGCCGCCGATCGTCTGACGGCGCCCGGGTCGGCCAAGGACGTGCGCCGCGTCGTGCTCGAGTTCGGGGATGCCGCGCTCGCCTACGAGCCCGGCGACAGCCTCGCCGTCGCGGCCCGCAACGACCCCGCCCTGGTCGAGGCCGTGCTCGCCGTCCTCGGGGCAACCGGCGACGACGGGGCGCGGGAGGAGCTGCTGCGCCGACGCGACATCGCCCGCCCCCAGGACCGCACGCTCGAGCTTCTGGCGGGTGCGGCGAGGCGGCCGGAGGAGGCCCGGGCGCTGCGCGCCCTGGCCGAGGGGGAGGACGGGGCGGAACCCGCCGATGCCGACCTGCTCGACCTGCTCGACGCCTTTCCCTCGGCCCGTCCGCCGCTCGCGGAGCTGCTGGCCTCGCTTCCGCCCCTGCGGCCGCGGCTCTACTCGATCGCCTCCTCGCCCTTGGCCCGTCCCGGTACGGTCGAGCTGTGCGTGCGCGTGGTCCGGACCGAACGCCGCGGCCGCCGGCGCGACGGTGTCGCCTCCTGCCACCTGGCCTTCCGGGCCGATGCCGCGACACCGCTCGCGGCCCGGGTGCAGACGAGCCACTTCCGGCTTCCGGCCGATCCCGCCACCGCCGTCGTCATGGTCGGCCCGGGAACCGGCATCGCCCCCTTCCGCGCCTTCCTCCAGCATCGCGCGGAGACCGGCGCCAGCGGGCGCAACTGGCTGTTCTTCGGCGAGCAGCACCGGGCCACGGACTTCCTCTTCGCGGACGAGATCGCGGCCTGGCGGGAGCGGGGTCCGCTCACCCGGCTCTCGCTCGCCTGGAGCCGCGACGGCGAGCAGAGGACCTACGTCCAGCACTGCATGGCCGAGGCCGCCGCGGAGCTGTGGAGCTGGCTGCAGGAGGGGGCGCATTTCTACGTGTGCGGCGATGCCGCGCGCATGGCGCGCGACGTCGACGCGGCGCTGCGCGGCATCGCCTGCTCCGAAGGCCGGATGACCGCCGAGCGGGCGCGCGAGTGGATCGCCGAACTCGCCCGCCAGGGTCGCTACCAGCGGGACGTCTATTGATGGACGCGAGCTCCGGCACCCGGTCGACGCGCACGACCTGCCCCTATTGCGGCGTGGGCTGTGGTGTCCTGGCGACGCCGGACGGCCGGGGTGGCGCGACCGTAGCCGGTGATGCGGCGCATCCGGCCAATGCCGGGCGGCTGTGCAGCAAGGGGATGGCGCTCGGCGAGACGCTGGCGCTCGAGGATCGGCTGCTCCATCCCGAGGTCGGCGGCCGGCGCAGCTCCTGGGACGCGGCCCTCGACGCGGTGGCGGAGGGGTTCCGCCGCGCGCTCGCACGGCACGGACCGGAAGGGGTCGCCCTCTACGTCTCCGGCCAGCTCCTGACCGAGGACTATTACGCCGCCAATCGCTTCGCCAAAGGCGTCCTCGGTACCGCCAACATCGACAGCAATTCCCGGCTGTGCATGGCGAGCGCCGCGGCCGCCCACGTCCGCGCCTTCGGCGAGGACGTGGTACCCGGGCTCTACGAGGACTGTGAGCTGGCCGACACCCTGGTGCTGGTCGGCTCGAACCTCGCCTGGTGCCATCCGGTACTCTACCAGCGGGTCGTGGCGGCCAAGGCCGCGCGCCCGGCCATGCGGCTGATCGTGGTCGACCCGCGCCGCACGGCAACCTGCGCGGGAGCCGACCTGCACCTGCCGATCGCGCCGGGCAGCGACGTCGCCCTGTTCGCTGCCCTGCTGGTCCATCTGGCGGATCACGGCCTGGCCGACCGCGCCCGTCTCGACGCCTGGACCGATGGCGCCGAGGCGGCGCTGGCCACGGCGCGCGCCATCGCTCCGCAGGCGGCCACGCTCACGGGCCTCGACCCGGCGCTGATCGCGCGCTTCTGCGACGCCTGGGCCGCGAGCCCGCGCACCGTCACGCTGTGGAGCCAGGGCGTCAACCAGTCGAGCGCCGGCACCGACAAGGCCAACGCCATCATCAACTGCCATC
This sequence comes from uncultured Geminicoccaceae bacterium, assembly GCA_964504655.1. Lineage (GTDB taxonomy): Bacteria > Pseudomonadota > Alphaproteobacteria > Geminicoccales > Geminicoccaceae > JANXAZ01. The sequence goes on along the minus strand of CAZDFD010000050.1, from coordinate 11,192 downwards.
TCCTGACCGGGCGGATCGGCCGTCCGGGTGCCGGCCCGTTCAGCGTCACCGGCCAGCCCAACGCCATGGGCGGTCGCGAGGTCGGGGCGCTGGCCACGACGCTGGCCGGACATCTGCGCTTCGAGGTCGAGGCGGAGCATGCGGCGCTCGCCGCCTTCTGGCAGGCACCCGCCCTGCCGCGGGCACCGGGTCTGCGGGCGACCCAGATCTTCGCCGCGCTCGGCGAGGGGCGGATCGGCGCGCTCTGGATCATGGCGACCAACCCGGCGGTCTCGATGCCCGACGGCGAGCGGGTGCGCGCCGCGCTCGCCCGCGCCCCCTTCCTGGTCGTGTCCGAGGTGACGCGCCGGTCGGACACCGCCGACTTCGCCCATGTGCGGCTGCCGGCACTGGCCTGGGGCGAGAAGGACGGCACGGTCACCAACAGCGAGCGGACGATCAGCCGCCAGCGCGCGTTCCTGGCGGCGCCCGGGGAGGCACGGCCCGATTGGTGGATCGTTGCGCAGGTGGCCCGCCGGCTGGGCGCCGCCGGCTTCGACTGGAACGGCCCGGCGGCGATCTTCCGCGAACATGCGGCCGTCTCCGGCCTCGCGCGGCCGGCCGACCGCGCCTTCGACATCACGGGCCTCGCCGCGATCTCGGATGCCGAGTACGCGGCGCTCGAGCCGACGCGCTGGCCGGTGCCCGCCGGGCGCGCCGGACCCGCGCGGCTGTGCGCAGCCGGCGGCACGATCGCGGTGCGTGCCCGCCTCGTGCCGACGCCCTTCCGTGCACCCGTCGAGGCGCTCTCGCGGCGCTTCCCGCTCCGCCTCCTGACCGGCCGGCTGCGCGACCAGTGGCACTGCATGACCCGCACCGGCGGCGTGCCGCGACTGATGGCGCACAGCCCCGAACCGACGCTCACCCTGCATCCCGAGGATGCGGCGGGTCTGGCGGCGGGAACGCTCGTCGTGGCCCGTTCGGTCCGCGCCACGACGGTCCTGAGGCTCGTCCTCGACGAGGGCCAACGCCGCGGGACCGCCTTCGCGCCGATGCACTGGAGCGCCCGGTTCGCCCCGGCAGCGCGGGTCAATGGCCTCGTCGCGCCGCACGTGGATCCGCTGAGTTTCCAACCCGAACTCAAGAGCATCCCGATCCAGGTGCGGCCCTACGTGGCCGCTTGGCACGCCTTCCTGCTCGCGCCGGAGCGGCAGGATCCCCTGATCGCTCCGTTCTGCGTCGCCGTTCCGATCGAGGCGGGCTGGCGGCACGAGCTCGCGGGACGGGACGCGGCGGAAGAGGCCTTCGCCCGGCTCTGCGGGTTCCTGGACGCGCCGGGCAGTGCCTGGCTCCGCTTCGCGGACCCGGCCGCCGGCCTGTTCCGCGCCGCCGTCCTCTGGGACGGCCGGCTGCGCGGCGCGGTGCTGCTCGGGCCGGATCCGACGACGCTGCCGCCGCGCGCTTGGCTGAGCGCCCTGATGGCCGAGGGCGGCCCGCTCGCGGCGGCCGAACGGGCGGCGCTGCTCGCCGGCGAGCGCGCCCATGGCCCGCCGGCCTCGCCCCTCGTCTGCGCCTGTCACGGCGTGAGCGCGGCTGCGATCCGAAGCTGCGGTGCGGCGGATCTGGCCGGCGTCGCGGCGGCGACACGGGCCGGTACCGGCTGCGGATCCTGCCGTCCGGAGATCGTGGCGCTGATGTCGGCGATGGCGGCGACGGCATGATCCGGTTCCCCTCGGTTCCCGGTTCCTCCGGCCGACGCCTGCCGCCGCCGGGCCAGGGCCGGGCGATCGAGGCGCTGCTGTGGCGGCACCTCGTGGCGCTCGTCGTCCGGGTGCGGGCCCGCCTGCGCCGGGCGCTTCGCGAGCTCGCCGCGTGGCACCGGGTCGCCGCTCCGGCTCCGGGGTCCGACGGCGGTCACCCGGGCCTCGCCCTGCGCGAGATCGACGGGCGAGCCGGCTCGTCCCGGTCGCGGGAGGCCCCGGACACCCGCCCTGCGGGCTGGGTGGCGCTCGTGGGTGCGGGGCCGGGCTCGGCGGATCTTCTGACCCTGCGCGCGCTGCGCAGGCTCGGCGAGGCCGACGTGATCGTCCACGACCGGCTCGTGTCCGACGAGGTGCTGGCGCTGGGCCGGCGCGACGCCGAGCGGATCTATGTCGGGAAGGCGTGCGGGCGCCACGGCATGGCGCAGGAGGCGATCAACGCGCTGCTCGTGGACCTCGCCCGACGCGGCAAGCGTGTGGTGCGGCTCAAGGGGGGCGACCCGTTCATCTTCGGACGCGGCGGCGAGGAGGCGGCGGCGCTGGCCGAGGCGGGCGTCGCCTTCGAGGTCGTGCCCGGCATCACCGCCGCGCTCGCCTGCGCTGCGGAGGCCAAGATCGCGCTGACCCGTCGCCGGGTCGCGCGGACGCTCACCCTGGTCACCGGCCAGGGCTGCGAGGGACGCCTCGACCTCGATTTCGCGGCGCTGGCGCGACCCGGCCAGACGCTCGCCGTGTACATGGGGATGCGGACGCTGCCGCAGCTCACCCGAGGGCTGCTGGCGGCCGGACTGGATCCGGCCACCCCGGCGGCGATCGTCGAGGGCGGCGGCACCGGCGCGGCGCGCTGCCTCGTGGACCGGGTCGGCACCCTGGTCGAGAGCGCACGCGGCTGGGCGACCGGCCGGCCGGCCATCGTCGTCATCGGCGAGGCGGTGCGAACGGCTCGGGCACCCGGGACGGCGCAGCCGGCGGTCCGCACGGCATCGGGCCGCGCGGCTCCCGGCCCCGACCACCAGCGGTCCGACCCGGTTCGCGGCGCACCCGACCGGGTGGCCCCGGCGTGGGTCCAGGCGGACGGTTCGAGGGTCGAGGCAGGAGGTGGCGCCGCCGGGCCGGGTCGGTCGTCGGCTCGCCCTCGGGACGGGCGATCCGACCCTGGCGGCGTCACCCGCGTCACGGCAAGGCCGGCGCGGACTGGAGCGGGCGAAGGGATTCGAACCCTCGACCCCAACCTTGGCAAGGTTGTGCTCTACCCCTGAGCTACGCCCGCGGCTCCGAGTGCCCGAGGTACTTAGGGGAGGCCGCGGGGCTTGGCAAGACGGCGCCCGGACCCGCTCAGCGCAGGATCTCGAGCTCGCGCCGCTTGGTCGCGAGGAAGCGCAGCACGTCGTACTCGAAGGCCGAGCCGCTGTCGTAGTAGCGGAAGTCGATGCCGGCCCGGGTGTCGACCGCCTCGAGCCCGTCGACCGCCGGGCTCGGATAGGCGGCCTCGTTGATCTCCCGGGCCGGCGTCACCGTCCGCCCGGCGATCGTGTCGGTGGCGAGGCCCAGGGCGTCCCTGAGGCTCGAGGGGCCGAGGACGGGGAGGACCAGGTAGGGTCCCGGGGGCACCCCCCACCATCCGAGGGTCTGGCCGAAGTCCTCGTCCTGTTCGGTGAGCCCGGCGACCCCGGCGACGTCGAAGAGGCCCAGGAGCCCGACCGTGCTGTTGACGGCGAAGCGGATCACCGCACGGCTCGCCACCTCCGGCCGGGCCTGCAGGAGCCCGTTCGCGGCGTTGCGGATCTCGCCCAGATTGTTGAAGAAGTCGTGGACGCGGTCGCGCACCGGCTCGGGCACCCAGGTCCGGTAGCCGTCCGCGATCGGCAGGAAGATCCGGTCGTCGAAGTCGGCGTTGAACCAGTAGACGCCGCGGTTGAAGCCCTCCCACGGGTCCCACACCTCGACCACCGCCTGGCCGCTGTCGACCGGCAGCCGGTTGCGCGGCTCGATCGAGCCCAGCTGGTCGGCCGGCTGGGCGGCGCACCCGGCCAGGAGGAGCAGGAGGAGCGCGGGCAGGGCCGGTCGGGCGCGCATCAGCGGGCCCACCCGGTGGCGAAGAAATCGCCGAGCTCGGCCACGAAGCGGCGCTCGGCGTAGTTGCCGCAATGGCCGCCGCGCGGGAAGATCACCGCCCGGCGACCGAACACGCCCTCGAGCCAGGCGAGCTCGCCGGGTGCGAGGATGATGTCGTCCGCGCTGGTCACGAGCCCGAGCCGCGGCTCGCTGCGCAGGAACCCCGCGATCGCCGCGAGGTCCTGTTCGGCGATCGCCCGCTCGCGCGAGTAGCCGGGCTCGCTGCGCGCGAAGTGGGGCACGAACAGATCGTCGAGGAACCGCTCGAAGGACAGCCGGTTGCCCTCGACGAAGACGTTGGTGAGCGAGCTCGTGGGGCCGATCGGCGCGTCCGGGGCCACGAGATAGCCCGAGCCGGTGAGCACGTCGGCGACGAACGCGAGGTTGGTCGACATGAGCCGGAAGACCAGGCCGACGAGCGCCTCGAGCGTGTCGCGGCCGGGTCGGAGCGCCGAATAGACGGCGTAGAGGAAGTCGCGCGAGGTATCGAGCGCGCCACCCGCCCTTCGCTGGAGCTGCGCGAAGGCGTCGAAGGCGGCGTCCAAGAAGGCGCGCGCCTGCACCGGATCGGCCAGATGCCGCTCGAACAGCCCGTCGACGATCCGAAGCGAGCTGAACACGCTCTTGGGCGGGTTCAACAGCAGCACCCGCTCGAAGCGGAAGCGGCCCCGCTCCGGGGCGAGCCGCGCCAGGTGCGCGGCGTGCGCGGCACCCAGGCTGTAGCCCGCCAGATGCAGGCCGGTGATGCGGATCCGCCGCTCGACCTCGGGCAGGATCCACTCGAGCGCGCGGTGCAGGTCGAGGGCGTCCTGGGCGAGCCGGCCCGGCACGCCGCTCGCGGAGGCGGTCGCCTGGAAGTTGCCGAAGCTCGGCGAGGACAGGCCGAGCACGTGGCAGCCGCCGGCCAGGAGGCCGCGTGCCAGGATCTGGGTGGTGCGCGAGTTGAAGGCGCCGCCGGTGCCGGCCACCAGCACCACGAGCGGGGCCGGGCCGGCCTGGAAGGCGACCCCGTAGCCGAGCCCGCGGCGGTCGTACCAGAACACGTCCGGGATCGACCGGCCGGACGGGATCCCGGTGCGGGCGCGGTAGGCGTTCACCCCGAGCCGCAGCTCCGGCCGCTCCGCCTGGACCTGCGGCGGCGTGCCCACGACCGTGGCGGCGAACGGGTCCTCGAGCGGGAAGTCGTAGGGCTCGATCCAGCGCGCGCCGCTCGGCCGCGGGGTGGCCGCCGCCGCCGGCACGACGAGCCCCGCCCCGAGCCCGGCGAGCCCGGTCATCACGCACCGCCGCCCGACCATCCGTTCCCTCGTCGCCGCCGAGTGACGCTGCCTAGCCGATCGCCGCGGCCGGGACCAGCGGCCGCCCGGGCTCAGGCCGCGAGCGTGGCGTCGAGGTCGACCTCGAGCGGCAGGTGGCCGGTGGCAGCGGCGAAGCGGCGCAGGTCGGCCGTGGCGATCGCCGTGGTCATGGCGTTGTCGAGCGGGTGGAAGTTCAAGAGTGGCAGGGCCAGCATCTTGGTGTCCCAGACGGGGCGGACCCGGTGCGCGCGGTCGTTCACGAGGGCCAACGGTGTGACCGAGCCGGGCTCGACGCCGAGCGCCTGGCGCAGCCGCTCGGCCGAGGCGAAGCTCATCCGCGGCGCCCCGAGCAGTCGCGCGAGCGCGTTCACCCGGACGGTCTGACGGTCGAGGCAGGTGACGAGCCACAGCCCGCCGCCGCGGTCCTCGAGGAACAGGTTCTTGGTATGCCCGCCGGGCAGGTGCGCGGTGTGCACGGCCGCCTGCTCGACCGTGAACACCGGCGGGTGGCGGTGGGTCGTCGTCGCGATCCCGAGCCCGGCCAGGAAGGCCAGGAGCTCGTCCGGGGCAAGCGGCATGGGTCCTCCGGGCCGGGCGGGCCGACATCACGGCCGCGTCACGCTCTCGTCAATTGCCGGGCCGCCGCCCGGCCCCTAGCGTCGGTTCGATGAGCGAGGTCCTGACCCCGGATCTGTGCGTGATCGGCGGCGGATCGGCCGGGCTCACGCTCGCCGCCGGTGCCGTGCAGATGGGTGCCTCGGTCGTGCTGGTCGAGGCCGCACGGATGGGCGGCGACTGCCTCAACGTCGGCTGCGTGCCCTCCAAGAGCCTGCTCGCGGCCGCGCGCCGGGCCCAGGAGATGCGCGAGGCGGGGCCGTTCGGCATCGCCGCGGTCGAGCCCGCGATCGACTTCGCCCGGGTCATGGAGCACGTCCAGGAGGTCATCCGGGCGATCGCGCCGCACGACAGCGTCGAGCGGTTCGAGGGTCTGGGCGTGCGGGTCGTCCTGGATCGGGCGCGCTTCACCGGGCCGGCCGAGGTCCTGGCCGGCGGGCGGACGATCCGCGCCCGGCGCTTCGTGCTCGCCACGGGCTCCAGGCCGGCGATCCCGCCGATCCCGGGCCTCTCCGATCTGCCCCACCTCACCAACGAGACGGTGTTCGACAACCGCACCCGGCCCGAGCACCTGATCGTGCTCGGCGGCGGGCCGATCGGCTGCGAGCTCGCCCAGGCGCACCGCCGGCTGGGATCGGCGGTGACGATCCTCGACATCGGCCCGATCCTGCCGCGCGAGGACCCGGAGCTCGTCGACCTGCTGCGCCGGCGGCTCCTCGCCGAGGGTGTCGCGATCCGCGACCGGGTCCGGGTGGCCGGGGTCGAGCCCGGCCCGGTGGTCGTGCTCGAGGGCGAGGGTGGCGCGGAGCGGATCCCGGGCTCGCACCTCCTGGTCGCCACCGGCCGCCTGCCCACAGTCGACGGCCTCGGCCTCGAGGCGGCCGGGATCCGCCACTCGCCCAAGGGGATCGAGGTCGACGCCCGGCTGCGCACCAGCAACCCCAGGGTCTTTGCCATCGGCGACTGCACCGGCGGACCGCAGTTCACCCACCTGGCCGGCTGGCAGGCCGGGGTGGTGATCCGCAACGTCCTCTTCCGCCTGTGGGCCCGCGGCACGCCTGCGGCCCTGCCGCGGGTGACCTTCACCGATCCGGAGATCGCCACCGTGGGTCTGCTCGCGAGCGAGGCGCGGGCCAAGGGGCTCGAGCCGCGGGTGCTCGAGTGGCCGCTCGCGCAGAACGACCGCGCCCAGGCCGAGCGGCGGACCGAGGGTCGGATCAAGGTGGTCGTCGGCCGGCGCGGCCGGATCCTGGGTGCCGCGATCGTCGGGCCACACGCCGGCGAGCTGCTCCTGCCCTGGGTGCTGGCGATCGAGCGCGGGCTCGGGATCGGCGCCCTCGCCGCGGTGCTGGCGCCCTACCCGACCCTCTCCGAGATCAGCAAGCGGGCGGCCGGGAGCTGGTACACGCCGACCCTCTTCTCGGAGCGGACCCGCCGCCTCGTGCGGCTCCTGGCGCGGCTCGGCTGAGCCCGATGGCGGCGGTCGGTGCGGGCCCTCCCTCGACGCTGCGGCGGCTCCTGCCGCTCGGCCTCCTGGCCCTGGCGCTGGCGGTCGTGCTGGCGAGCGGCGCGCACGAGGCGCTGGGGTTCGAGAGCCTGCGCCGCCACCGGGGCGCTCTCCTCGATCTCGTGGCGGCGCGGCCGGTGCTGGCCGCGCTCCTCTATCTGGCCCTCTACGCCCTGGCGGTGGCCCTCTCGGTGCCCGGTGCCCTGGTCCTGACCCTGGCCGGTGGCTTCCTGTTCGGCACGGTCCTGGCGACCGGCCTCGTCGTGGTCGGCGCCACCCTGGGCGCCGTGCTCCTGTTCCTCGTTGCCCGGAGCGCGCTCGGCGAGCCCCTGCGCGCCCGGGCCGGGCCCTGGCTCGCGCGCATGGCCGACGGCTTCAACCGCGACGCCTTCAGCTATCTCCTGGTGCTGCGCCTCGTGCCGATCTTCCCGTTCTGGCTCGTCAACCTCGTGCCGGCGCTGCTCGGCGTGCCGCTCTCGACCTTCGCGCTCGCCACGGCCATCGGCATCGTCCCGGGCAGCCTCGTCTATGCGAGCGTGGGCGCCGGCCTCGGCGCGGTGTTCGATGCGGGCGGCGAGCCCGATCTCGGGCTGATCCTCGAGCCGCGCGTCTTGCTGCCGCTCCTGGGCCTGGCGGCACTCGCGCTCCTGCCGATCGCCTGGCGCCGGCTCAAGGGCGGGGCCGCGGGCTGAGCCGCTCGCCGGCCGGGCGGCGGCGTGCTATCGATCCGCGCCTCAACCATTGGTGGAGGACCGATGCGCACCCGCCGCGTGCTGCTGGCCGCCCTCGCGGGCCTCTCCGTCCCGGCCGGGCCCGCCGTCCGGCCCGCCACCGCCACGAGCCCGCTCGGGGTCTGGGCGCTCGACGGCCCGGCGATGCAGGCGCAGGCCGAGCGGATCGCCCAGGCGATGGTCGCCCGGCTGCGCCCGAGGCTCGAGCAGATCCGCGCCCGGGCGGCCCAGATGGAGAGCCAGCTGACGCGGCTGCGCACCGAGGCCGCCAAGGACCCGCGGAAGGCCGCGCTGTTGCCGCAGCTCGAGGCCGGGCTCGGCTCGATGCGGGCGATGGCGGCCGACCCCGAGGGCTATGCGCGGGCCCAGGCGCAGGCGATCGCCGGCGGCGAGGGCACGGTCGAGCTGACGGCGGACGGGCGGGCGGTGATGCGCCGGCCCGCCGCGGACGCTCCGCCGCTCGAGGCCGAGGGCCGCTGGAGCCTGCGCGGCACCGTCCTGAGCCTCGTCGTGCCGGGCCCGGGCGCCGCCGCCGGCGGGCCGGCCGAGCTGCGCCTCGAGGGACAGCTCGCGGACGACCGGATCGAGCTCCGCTGGCTGGATCCGCCGGCGAGTGGCGACCCCGCGACCGACGCGCTCTGGCGCGACTACCGGATCCATCTGGTGCGCCGCTGAGCCGGATCCGGGAGGGCGCTCACCCCTCGGCTTCGCGGCCCATGGCCAGGAACTTGGCTCGTCGGGCCTCGCGCAGCGCCGGCCCCGCCTGCCCGGACAGCTCGGCCAGGTGCCGCTCGAGCGCGTCGCCGACGCTCGCGATCGTGGTCTGGCGGGCGCGGTGGGCGCCGCCGAGCGGCTCGCCGATCACCTCGTCGACGAGGCCGAGCGTCAGGAGATCCTGGGCCGTGAAGCGCAGGGCCTCGGCCGCCTCCGGGGCCTTCTCGGCGGCCCGCCAGAGGATCGCGGCGCAGCCCTCGGGGCTGATCACCGAGTAGATCCCGTGCTCGAGCATCAGCACCCGGTCGGCGGCGGCGAGCGCGATCGCGCCGCCCGAGCCGCCCTCGCCCACGATCACCGAGACGATCGGCACGCCGAGCCCGAGGCAGCACTCGATCGAGCGCGCGATCGCCTCGGCCTGGCCGCGCTCCTCGGCGTCGATCCCGGGATGCGCGCCGGGGGTGTCGACGAGCGTGACCACGGGCAGGCCGAAGCGCTCGGCGAGCCGCATCAGCCGGACCGCCTTCCGGTAGCCCTCGGGCCGCGCCATGCCGAAATTGTGCCGCACCCTGTCCTCGGTCTCGGCGCCCTTCTCCTGGCCGAGGATCACGACCGAGCGGCCGCGGAAGCGGCCGAGCCCGCCCTGGATCGCCGGATCGTCGGCGAACGCCCGGTCGCCGGAGAGCGGCGTGAAGTCGGTGACGAGCTCGGCCACGTAGTCCTTGAAGCGCGGCCGGTCGGGGTGGCGGGCGACCTGCGCCTTCTGCCAAGGCGTGAGCTTGGCGTAGGTGGAAGCGAGGAGCTTGGCGGCGCGGCTCTCGAGGCGCGCGATCTCGTCGGCCAGATCGAGCTCGCTGCCGTCCTGGAGGTGGCGGAGCTCCTTGGCCTTGCCCTCGAGCTCGGCGATCGGCTTCTCGAAGTCGAGGAGGGTGCTCATGCGCTCGCAGCGATCCGGGCGGCGGCCGGCCTTGTGCGGTCGGGCCCGGCCCCTGTCAATCGAGCCTCACACCACCTCCTCGACCTTGCCCGTCATGTCGGTGCTGCAGAAGGGGCCGCCGACGTGGAGTTCGTCGACGAGGTGCGGGCTCTTCACGCCCTCGAGCTTCGAGGCCCAGGCCTCGGCATCGTCCTCGGGGCGGTAGCCGAGCCGCTCGGCGTTGGAATTGTCCCAGAAGCTCCGGGTGTTGGCCGAGACACCGTAGACGATCTCGTAGTGGTAGAAGGCGCCGAGGCCGACGTCCACGAGCCGGCAGAAGTCGGGGTAGGACTGCCAGGTGGAGAGCTGCCGCTCGTCGACGGGCTCGGCCCGGGCGCTGCCGATCCGCATGCAGAAGCCTTTGATCCCGTGCTTGTTGGCGTAGTAGAGCGCCAGGTCCTCGCCGAACGCCTTGGAGACGCCGTAGCGCGAATCGGGCTTGGCCGGGGCGGTGTGGTCGGTCCGCGGCCAGCGCCGGTGGAAGCCCACCGCGTGGTTGGAGGAGGCGAACAGGATCCGCCCGGTGCCGGCCTTCCGCGCCGCCTCGTAGAGGTTGACGAGCCCCACGATGTTGGCCGGCAGGATCCGCTCCCAGGGCCCCTCGGTCGAGTGCCCGCCCAGGTGCACGACCGCCTGGATGCCGTCCAGGAGCCGATCGATCGCCGGGGCGTCGGCCAGATCGGCCGGCACCACCTCCTCGCCCGGGCCGGCGGGCGCCATGGCCGCGACGTCCGACAGGCGCAGCAGCGGATAGCGCCCCTGGAGGTGGGCGCGCAGCACCCGCCCGAGGGCGCCCGCGGCACCGGTGACGAGCACCCGCTCGATGGCCATCCTGCTCCTCCGCGCCTAGGATCGGCGGGCTTAGAGCACGCGCCCGCGACCTCGGGAAGGGCTCCGGATTGACCTGGATCAACGCGGCGCGCGCAGAGACGGGCTAGGGATCGCGGCGTGGGCGAGCGGCGGGGAGTGGCGATGACGGCGGCTACGGTGCGCGAGGCGGTGGCGGTGTTCCACGACTGGAGCTCGCTCGAGGCGGCGGTCGACGAGCTGCGCGCGGCGGGGTTCCCCAAGGATGCGATCAGCCTCCTGGCCGGCTCGGCCACGGTCGAGAAGAAGCTCGGTCACGTCTATCGACGCGTCGAGGAGCTCGAGGACGACCCCGAGGCGCCGCGCACCGCCTTCGTCTCGGCCAAGCAGATCGGCGCGCGCGAGGACATGGTGATCAGCTCGCTCACCCTCCTGCCGACCCTGATCGCGGCCGGCGTCGTGGTGGCCTCGGCGGGTGCCGTGGCCGCGGCCATTGCGGGCACCGCGGTCGTGGGCGCCACGCTCGGCACGGTGCTCGCCCGCTGGATGGACCGCCGCCATGCCGACTGGCTGCAGGAGCAGCTCGACCGGGGCGGGATCCTCCTCTGGGTGCGCACCCCCGACGAGGCGGCCGAGCGCCGGGCGATCCAGGTCCTGACCGACCACGCCGCGCACGACATCCACGTCCAC
>CAZDFD010000049.1:0-31051 GCA_964504655.1 uncultured Geminicoccaceae bacterium | reverse complement strand
CGGGCGGTGCGGTCGGGCCGTCCGGTCCCCGGGCAGGCGTGGGCTTTCTCACCGCGCGAGAACGGTAACCAAAAATAAACCATTGCGCGAGAGGATGGTCGGGTCCGGCCACGGCCAGCACCCGACCGGGCGGGACCGTCTGCGCCTGGAGGACACCGTCTTGAGCACGACACGTCGATGGAGCGAGGCCGGCCCGGACGGTCTCGCCGATGGCACGCTCGAGCTCCGCGCCTACCGGGTGCCCGAGGCCGTCCGCGGCGAGTTCTGGGGCTTCCCCTACGCCGCCGGCATGATCAGCACCGAGAAGAGCCACGATGCGCTCTACGGCTATTGGGAGGTGGCGCTCCGGGTCGACAGCCTGGGCAAGGGCCAGCACTTCGCGATGTGGCTCCTGCCGCAGGACAACAGCTGGCCGCCCGAGATCGACCTGCTCGAGATCGTGCACGGCGACCCGAAGGGCGGCGACGCGCCCTTGACGCAGTGGTTCAACAATGCGCACGGCTCGAGCCGCGGACTGGAGGTCGACCGGGTCGACTCGCCGCGCGATTGGCACACGGTCGGCTTCGAGTGGACGGCGCAGACCATGCGCTGGCTCTACGACGGCGTCGTCGTGCGCGAGCAGCCCAACTACGTCAACAAGCCCATGTACTTCCTCGCGAGTTGGGAAGTCGGTGGCAAATGGCCAGGCGACCCGAACGACACCAGTCCCTGGCCGGCCCAGGTCGAGCTCGATTATGTCAAGTACTTCGCGCCCAAGGGTGGGGCCAGCGAGCCCGGCGCACCGGCAGGCTACACACTGACCTGGAAGGACGATTTCAACACCCCGTCGATCGGTGTCGAGGCCGGAAAGAACTTCGCGCCCTACTTCGTCGACTGGGGGGTGCGGCACCTGGCCGGCAACGAGGACGAGGCCATCAAGGTCGCCGACGGCGAGCTCGCCAGGGGCGGTCTGCGAACCTATGGCGAGGCGCTCGCCGCGACCGGCGTCTACGGCGACCGGCCGTTCTTCCACCACTACACCCAACCGGGCGCCGTCGCGCCCGCCCCGAACCCGCAGCCGCCCAGCGCCCCGCAACCGGGCCCGGCCCCGGCGCCCGCTCCGAGCCCGACGCCCACGCCCGCTCCGAGCCCGACGCCGGCGCCGCAGCCCGCGGGCAAGGCCGGCACCGTGGCGATCGTGGCGAGCGGCGAGGCCGACGGCGGCGGCGCCAACAACGGCCCCCATCCGCGCTTCGATCTTCTCGTCGACGGCAAGACCGTCGCCGCCTCGATCGCGGTCACCGCCGCCAAGGACAAGGGCCAGTGGCAGACCATCGAGGTCGCGACCGGCCTCGACCTCGCCCAGGCCAAGACCATCGGCATCAAGTTCACCAACGACTGGGCGAACTGGAAGCCCGGCGTCGGCGTGATCAACGGCGAGGACCGCAACCTCTGGATCGACAAGCTCGTGATCGCCGGCAAGACGTTCGAGGCCGAGAGCGGCCTCTTCCGCTACGCCGGCGGCGGCACCGCCAAGACCGGCGAGCTCCTGGCCAGCAACGGCACCCTCGAGATCGACGTCGCCGGCAAGATCGCGGGCGGCGCCCCGCAACCGGGCCCGGCGCCGGCTCCGAGCCCGACACCCACGCCCGCTCCGAGCCCGGCACCGGCGCCACAGCCCGCGGGCAAGGCCGGCACCGTCGCGATCGTGGCGAGCGGCGAGGCCGACGGCGGCGGCGCCAACAACGGCCCCCATCCGCGCTTCGATCTTCTCGTCGACGGCAAGACCGTCGCCGCCTCGATCGCGGTCACCGCCGCCAAGGACAAGGGCCAGTGGCAGACCATCGAGGTCGCGACCGGCCTCGACCTCGCCCAGGCCAAGACCATCGGCATCAAGTTCACCAACGACTGGGCGAACTGGAAGCCCGGCGTCGGCGTGATCAACGGCGAGGACCGCAACCTCTGGATCGACAAGCTCGTGATCGCCGGCAAGACGTTCGAGGCCGAGAGCGGCCTCTTCCGCTACGCCGGCGGCGGCACCGCCAAGACCGGCGAGCTCCTGGCCAGCAACGGCACCCTCGAGATCGACGTCGCCGGCAGGATCGGCGCGACCGGCACGGTCGCCCGGGCGGCCAAGGGCCCGGCGCTCGATCCGGCGAGCATCCTCGACAGCGGCCCGGCCCTGCCGATCGACGGGCCGGCGTTCCGCGGGCACGGCGAGGCGAACGAGATCGCCGGGCTCGGTCTGCCGTTCCGGCCCGACCTCGAGACGCTGGTCGGCTGACCCGGCGGGCCGCCGGGAGTCTCAGGTGCGGCGATGGATCCGGACGTGGTCCAGCTCGACCTCGGCCGGCCAGGGCGTGCTCGCGTCGGTCGGGCCCGGCCATTTCGAGCCGATCTCCCAGGAGACCAGGAGGTAGAGCTCCTTGTCGGCGATGTAGGAGGCCTGCTCGCGCACGAGGCGGCCCTCGCAGAACCAGCGCATCACCGAAGGCGTCCACTCGAAGCCGAAGCTGTGCCAGCCGGTGGCGCCGTTCGGTGCCCGGTAGGAGGCGAGCCCGACCGGGCTGCCGTGGGCGTTGGTGTGGAACGTCGCCGGATCCTGGCCGACCATCTCGACGATGTCGATCTCGGGCGGCCAGGAGCCGTCGCTCGGCAGCAGCCAGACCGCCAGATGCTGGCCACGGCCGAGCCGGGTCACCCGCAGCCGGACCTCCCAGTAGCCCCAGCGCTGGGCGTGCACCCGCTCGCCGCTCAGCATCGCCGCCACGAACGGGAAGCCGCCGAACGCGCCCGCGTCGGCGCCGAGCGGGAAGCCGCGAAGCTTGAGGGTCGAGCCGCCGACCTCGTGCAGATAGCCGGTCCGGGCGCCCCAGCGCCCGCTCGCCCGCAGCACCTCGCCGACCAGCCGGCCGTCCGCCAGGACCTCGGCGTCGCCGTACTTGACGGCCTTGTCCTGGTTGCCGGCCAGATGGCGGACGTTCCAGCGCGCCCAGTAGGGCAGCCAGGGGCGGCTGGCGCCGCTCGGCGGCAGGAGGTCGAGCCGGTCGAACCGGTCCTCGAAGGCGAGCGTGTAGCCGGGCGGCGCGGCGGCGGCGGGCGCCGCGCCCGCCGCGCCGCCGTTCGACCCGGCGGTGGCCCCGGAGGGCTGGCCCGAGCCAGCCGAGCCGGCGCTGCCCGACCGCACGGTCGGCGCGCTGCCGGGTCCGAGGGGGCCCGGTTGCGGCCGGCGCGGCACGGAGCCGGGCCAGCGCCACTCGGTCTGGGCGAGCGCGTCCCCGACCGGCTCCAGGGCAAGGAGGCCCCCGACGCCGCCCAGCAGGAAGCCGCGACGCGGGAGGATCGCCATCGGGTTCTCCGTGCGCCTGTGCAACCCTAACGCTATCGAGATCGGCTCGATCTTACGTCAGTGGTTGCCGTACCCCCCGTAGACGTAGGGTCGGTCCTGCCTATTCCCGACCCGGCTCACGACCAGGCCCAGAACCGCGCAGCCGGCGTCCTCGAGCCGAGCGATGGTGGCGCGCACGGTCGCCCGGTCGGCCCCGCGGGCCGCCACGGTGACGACGGTGCCGTCGGCCTGGCGGCCGAGGACCAAGGGGTCGACCACCCGCATGACCGGCGGCGTGTCGAGCAGCACGAGATCGTAGCGGCTGCGCGCCAGTGCCAGGAGGTTGGCCATCGGCCGTCCCTCGAGCAGCGCCCGGGTGACCTGGCGGAGCGGTCGCGCCAGCACGAACTCGGCGCTGCTGCGGCCGTCCTGGACGACGAGCTCGTCGAGCGTCGCGGCGCCGGCCAGGAAGGCGTCGAGCGGCACGAAGCGGGCCGCGCCGATCAGTCCGGCGAGCGTCGGCCGGCGCAGATCGCCGTCGATCGCGAGCACCCTCAGGCCGTCGGCCGCTGCCACCCGGGCGGCCGCCGCGACCAGCGACGACTTGCCGTCGCCCGGCAGCGGCGAGGTCACCGCGAGGATCCGCGGCACGCGGCCGACGCCAGCCGGCTGCAGCCGGGCGAGCAGGGCCCGGACCGTCTCGGCGACGTCGCCGGCCGGCCGCTCGACCACGAGGTCGGGCAGGCTCGTCCGCCGCCGCAACCCCCGCCGGATGGTGCGGATCCCGCCGAGCGCCGGCAGGCCGGTCGCCTCGACCGCATCGTCGACCGTGCCCACCCTCTGGTCGAGCCGCTGGCGGGCAAAGGCGAGCCCGAGCGTGCCCAAGACGCCGATCGCCGAGCCGACCGCGCCGAGCAGCGTCGGGCCCGGGCTCGAGGGCCGCGTCGGCACGGCCGCCTCGGAGACGATCCGCGCGTCGGGTCCGTACGCCTCGAGGCTCGCCAGGGTCTGCTCGTAGCGCTGCCGATAGAGGTCGTAGAGCTTCTGCTTGCTCTCGGCCTCGGCCGCGAGCTCGGTGGCCCCGGCCCGGCCGGCGGCGCTCGCCGCCGCCTCCCGCTCGGCGGCGCGGATCTGCTCGTCGAGGCCGGACGCCCGTGCCCGCAGCGAGGCCAGGCGGCGCTCGAGGTCGCGGCGCACGCCGACGACCTCGCCCTGGATCTGCTCGCGCAACTGGCCGAGCTCCCGCTGCAGGGCCACCATGCGCGGATGACGCGGCCCGAACTGCACGGCACTGTCGGCCAACTGCCGCTGCAGCCCGGCCTCGCTCTCCCAGAGGGTGCGCAGCCGGGGCGTCACGAGCGCCTCGTTCAGGACGTTGTAGCGGCCGGCCTGGGCGGCGCCGGCGATCTGGTCGAGGTCGGACTGGATCGCCGCCCGCTGCGCGTCGAGCTCGCGCCGCTCGGCGCGCAGCGCCACCAGCGCCTGGGCGGTCACGCTGCCGCCGGCGCCGGCCTCGACGCTGCGGCCGGAGGCCTCGAGCGCACGCAGCCGGGCGCGGGTCCCCTGAAGGTCGGCGTAGAGCTCGTCGGCCCGCCGGCGGAGCTGGAGGTTCGCCTGGAGCGTGGCCTCGCGCTTGCCCGCGATCTGATCGGTGACGTAGGCGCGCATCAGCGCGTTGACGAAATCGGCCGCGAGCACCGGGTCCGGTGCGGTGAAGCTGACCTCGATCGCGTAGCTCTGGGTCTCGGCCACCACCTTGAGCCGGCGCTGGACCCGCTCGACCAGCTCGCCCGGGCCGGTTTCGGGTGCGACCTCGCGGGCGGGGTCGAATTCGTCCAGCCAGGCGGCGAGCGAAGCCGGCAGTCCGGGCAGTTTGGCGAGCCGCGCGACGAGGGGGGGGCGGGGCGCGAAGGCCGGGTGGCGATCGAGTCCGCTCGCGCGCACCGCCGCCTCGACCATGGCCCGCGAGGTCAGCACCTTGGCCTCGCTGCGCGCACCCCAGGGCTCGACCGTGCGCTCCGAGCTCACGGTCTGGAACTCGGGGATCGCCACCCGCTGGGTGTCGATCGTCAACAGACCCTCGGCGGTCCAGGCGCGCGGCAGGAGCGTGCCGAACCAGGCGCCGGCGGCACCCAGGGCGATGCCACCGAGCAGGCACCAGGGCAGCGCCCGGCGCAGGAGTGCCAGGACCTCGCCGAAGTCGAGACCGGTCGGCCGCCGGGGCGGTGCCGGGCGCGGCTGGGGTGCCGCCGGCAGCGCCGACATCTCCGGGTCGACGGGGCGTGGCCGGAAAGCCGGGTTGGGGATCAGCATCGCCGGCCTCGATCGGTTCCGCGCGGTCGGTGCATGCTCAGGCCTCGAGCGCCGGCGCGCTGCGGCTGAGCAGCACGAGTCGTCCCCAGACCTTGCGGTCGAGCAGCCACAGGCTCACGAGGAACAGGAGGCAGCCGAGCGGCACCTCGACCGCCAGCCGCACGGCCGGCTGGAGCGCGCCGGTCGCGAACGCCGCGGCGGCCAGCAGTCCGAGAGCCATGGTCGCGGTCGCAGCGAGAGCCGGGGCGAGGTCGGCCAGGAGGGCGCGGCGCGGCACCGCCAGACGGGCGGCCAGGAGCCCCAGGGTCAGGTGCAGGCTGGCGAGCTGCGCCGCGGCCCGGGCGGCGACCGCCGGCAGGAGGCCGAGCGGGGCCAGGAGAACCGCCAGGAGGACGGCCGGCAGCAGCATGCGGGCGTTCAGTCGGGCGGCGCCGCTCGCGTCGCCGATCGAGATCAGCACCTGCGCCGCGACCGCGGTGAGCCCGGCCACGAGCCCGCACAGGGCGAGCAGCCGCAGCGGCCCGACGGCGCCCGTCCAGCCCGCTCCGAGCAGGACCAGGACGAGGGGCTCGGCGAGCACGGCGAGGCCGGTGAAGGCGGGCAGGCAGACCAGCCCGGCGAGCTGCAGGGCCTCGCGGGCGGCCGCGGCGTGGCGGGGCCGGTCGGCCTGCAGGCGGGCGAGCACCGGGAGCGAGAGATCGGCGACCGACACGCCGGACAGCAGCAGGAGCGACTGGGTCAGTCGTTCGGCCACGTAGTACACCCCGACCGCCTCGGCCGGCAGCACGAACCCGAGCACCGCGACCAGGGCCACGGCCGAGGCGCTCGGCAGCGCGTAGCCGATCAGCGGCACCGCGATCCGCGCCAGCGAGCGGGCGGCCGCGGGATCGAAGCGGACACGCGGTCGCCAGCCGGCGGCCAGGCCGAGGGTGGCGAGGCTCACGACGGCGTTGACCAGCTGGACCGCGACCAGCGCCCAGGCGCCGAAACCGTCGAGCGCCAGGGCGATCCCGACGGCGTAGGAGAGCACCGTGGCGAGCAGCGCGCGCAGCGCCAGCGCCCGGTAGTCGAGCCGGCGGCGCAGGAGCCCGGCCAGGAGGAAGGTCAGCGCCTGCAGCACGCACAGGAGCGAGAGCGTGGTCAGGATCGGCGCCAGGAGCGGCTTGTCGGCGAGCCGGGCGAGGCCGGCGGCGAGCAGCGCCGTGAGCCCACCCAGGACCAGGCCGAGCCCGAGATTGGCCCAGAGCGCGGTGTCGACCTCGCGGCGGGCGAGCCGCGGTCGCTGGATGATGGCCTCGACCAGGCCGTGGCGGAGCCCGAGCTGGACGACGAGGACGGTGGTCGTGGCGATCGCCACGAGGCCGAACTCCTCGGGCGACAGCAGCCGCGCCAGGATCAGGGTGAACAGGAAGGTCAGGCCCTCGCCGCCGGCGATCTCGACCACGCGCCAGACGGCGCCGCGGGTGACGGCCGCGGCGCCGAAGGGCGCCGTGCCGCCCGGCACCTCCTCCTCCTCCTCCTCCGGGACGACGACCGGCCGGTTCATGCCGACCTCGCGCCGTGGCGGAGCAGCCACTCGAGCAGCGGCGCGCGGGCCACCGGCACGAGCCGCTGGGTCAGGGCGGCGCGGGCGACGGCGTCGGGACCGAGACCGGCGACGAGCGCCCAGGCGAGCCTCGTCGCCTTGCGCGCCGGCCGATCGCTCGTCGCGAGCAGCGCCCGGACGAAACCGGCCGTGGCCCGCAGCCGGCCGCCGCCCTCCGGCGCGAGCCGAGCCAACGCCAGCCGGTGCTCCTGGTAGGCCGGGGAGGCCGCGAGCAGCCGCTCGGGCTCGAGCGTCAGGCCGTACTCGGCCGCGAACCGCGCGAGCCAGCGCACCTTGGCCTCCTCGAGCGCCAGCCGACGGGCGAGCTGGGCCGGATCGAGCCGGGCCGCCATCCACCAGTTGCGGTCGTGCACCCGATAGCTCGCGAGCACCGCCTCGATCGTCGCGATCTCGCCGAACAGCGGGGCGGCGGTGTTGAGGAGCGTGTCGACGAACGGCAGGTCGCCGCCGTCGGCGACCCGCTCGACCAGCGCCGCGGCGTAGGCGTTGCCGCTCGTGGGCGGTGCCGGGTAGTCGCCGCGCCGCAGCAGCTCGGCACGGAACCACTCCGTGGTCGGCGACGGTGGATATTTGGGGAACACCACCCCGGTGGGCCGCCCGGCCGCGTCGATCACCGCCATGCGCCCCTGCAGCTTGACCAGTCCCGGCCGCCAATGGCGCAGCACGGTGGCGCAGGCGTGCGGGTGCAGCAGGTCGTCGGAATCGAGGAAGATGACGATCGGCGTGGCGAGGCGCCGCCAGCCGGCGATGCAGGCGGCACGTTGCCCGCGCTGCTCCTGGAAGATCGCCTCGATCCGGCCGGCGCGCGCCGCGATCACGGCGCGCGACTCGTCGGTCGAACCGTCGTCGACCACCACCACCCTCGGCTTCGGCTCCAATTCCTGGGCGAGCGCGCTGTCGATCGCCGAGCCCAGGAACCGGGCGTAGTTGTGGTTCGCGACGACGATCCCGATCGGCGCGGCCGGGCTCACCGGTCCCCGCTCGCATGGGCGCCGGCGAGGCTCCGAGCCGGGGTCACCTCGTCCGCGCCGCGCAGCAACCCCGGCCGGCTGGCCGGCAGGAACCGCCAGGCGAGCGCTCGGTCGGCGAGTGCCCGGGGACCGATCGCCACCGCGGCCTGCCAGAGGATGAGAAGGAGCTTCTTCCGGGCCGGCTCGAGCGTGCCCAGGGTCGCCATGACGGCCGCCGGCAGGCGCCCGGACGCCGTGTGGCCGGGCCGGCGGCCGAGTCGGGCGAGCACCAGCTCGAGCTCCTGATGCCAGGCGGAGCGGCGACGGATCGCGTCGAGGTCGACCGGCAGGCCGAGCTGGCGGGCGCGGGCCTCGAGATAGGCGAGCTGGCCCTCGAACAGCGCGTGCAGCCGCTCGAAGCGCTCGGGCCCGAGGCTCGCCGTGAGCGATCCGGCCCCGGCGTGCACGCGCTTGCGGGCAAGGGGCTCGGACAGGCTGTCGACCGCGCCGAAGAAGGGGGCGTCGACCTCGAGCCCGAGGTCCCACCAGGGCAGCGCGGTCGCCGGCGGGCCGCGCCGCTCGAGGAACTCGCGCGCATAGGCGTTGCCGCAGGCCGGAACCGAGGGGTAGCTGCCCCGCACGAGCAGGAGCGCGCGCATGCGGGTCGCATCGAGGCCGGGCGGCCAGGCCGGCGCCGGCCCGTGCACGATCCGGCCGGCCTCGTCGATCGTCGTGATCTGGAACTGCAGCTTGGCCAGTCCGGGCCGCCAGCACCGGGCCACGGTCGAGGCCGCGTGCGGCTCGAGCAGGTCGTCGCCGTCGAGGAAGATCACGATCCGCCCGCGGGTCTGCGGCCAGGCCTGGGCGTAGGCCACGGCCTGGCCGCCGTTGCTCGGGCGCAGGATCGCGCGCACGCGCTCGCCGTAGGAGCGGATCAGCTCGGGCGTGCCGTCGGTCGAGGCGTCGTCGACGACTACGACGTCGCAGGCAGGGTGGTCCTGGGCGAGCGCGCTGTCGATCGCCGGCGCCACGAACGGCCCGGCATTGTAGGTACCGACGACGATGCTCACCGACGGCAGCTCCGGAATCGACGTCCCCCCTCCGGACCCGGAACGCGCGCGCACCCGCCCCGCCGGCGCCACGTGCCGATCCGGCTGGTCCCGCGGATCGCTCGTGGCTCGCACCGGCTCGCACCCGGGGCGAGGCGACCTCCCACTCGGTTCCTGCATAGTGGGCCGGGGCGCCGGCGTCGAGCAGGGCACGGCGGCGGTTCGGCGGTGGCCCGCGGGGCCGAGCGTACCCGGGGCTGCGCTCATGGCTGCAACGCCTGCCGGCGGGCCGAATCGGGCACCTCCCAGGTGACCCAGCGGGCGCCGCGCAGCGCCTGCCAGACGCCGAGGGCGGCTCCGGCGAAGGCCAACAGGACGTTCGCCACGCGCTCCGCCGGCCGCAGGCCGAGGCGCAGGCCGGCGGCGAGCGCGAGCAGGCCGCCACCGAGCAGGAGCACGGTCGGGAGCGGCCCGGCCAGGAGCGCCAGGGCGACCGTGCCGGCCGCCGCCGCGCCGGCCAAGAGCCAGCCCGACAGCCAGCGGGCGACGCGGTGGGCGAGATACTTGTAGAGGTGCCAGGCGTCGAGCCGGCGCAGCTCGGGCCAGAGCGTCCGATGCACGTGCCAGCACTCGCAGGCGATCCGGGCCTTGCGGCGGAACTCGTCGGCCGGGTCGGTGGTGTGGGTCTCGAAGGCCAGGAGGTCGGGCGCGCTCACCACGCGCCGACCCTGGAGCAGGACCGCGAGCGAGACGAAGAGGTCGTCGAACAGGCCGAGCGGCACCGGCCGGTGCAGGGCGCGGCGGATCGCGAACAGCGAGCCGTCCGCACCCAGCACCGAGCCGGTCGAGGTCTCCAGCCGCTTGGTCCACTCGTTGAACCGCCAATAGCCGGCACCGACCTCGGCGGTGGCCGAGGAGCCGGGGTTGACGTAGTGCAGGGTCGAGCAGACGCAGCCGATCGACGGGTCGGCGAACCAGCGGCGCAGCACCGCCACGGCCGACCGGTCGATCAGCACGTTGGCGTCGGTGAACAGGACGATCGCGGCGTCGGTCATCTCGACGAGCCGGTTCATGCCGTGCGTCTTGCCGCGCCGCTCGGGCGAGACCAGGAGCCTGATTCGGTCGGCGTAGCCGCGCAGGATCTCGGCGGTGCCGTCGCTCGCCGCGTCGCAGTAGACCAGGATCTCGAGCTGGCCGCCGGCGGCCGCGCGCAGGGCCAAGAGGTCCTCGACCTTCTGCCGGATCACCCGCGCCTCGTTGTAGGCGCAGAGGCAGACGGCGAAGGTCTCGGGGGCGGGCTCAGCCGGCACCCGGGCCGGGTCGGGCGCCGGCGGGAAGCGGACCAGCCGCCGTGCCAGGAGGAGGCTCGCCTGGTACGGCCCGAACGGCCAGAGCCCGGCCAGGAGCGGCAGCAGGGCCGAGCCGGCTAAGATCCAGCCGAGGGTCGTCACGGCGTGCACCCGTCAATAGGCGTTGCGGGAGAACAGGCTCGCGAGCGGTGTGCGGAGCAGGATCTCGAGGTCGAGCCAGATCGACCAGCGCTCGATGTACTCGAGATCGAGCCGGACCCGCTCGACCAGCTCGCGCTCGGTCGCGGTGTTGCCGCGCCAGCCCTCGACCTGGGCGAGGCCGGTGATTCCCGGCGGCACCCGCAGGCGGCGCGCGATGTCGGCCACGACCTCCTCGTACGCGCGGCCGCCGGCGATCGCCTCGAGCGGGTGCGGCCGGGGGCCGACCAGCGACATCTCGCCCCTGAGCACGTTGACCAGCTGCGGCAGCTCGTCGAGACTCGTGCGCCGCAGCAGGGCCCCGACCCGGGTCACCCGCGGATCGCGCCGCGCCGTCAGCCGGCGACCGCCCAGATCGGCGGCGGCGGCGTGCATGCTGCGGAACTTGAGGATCTCGAAGACCCGGCCGTTGAGCCCGAGCCGCGGCTGGCGGAACAGCACCGGACCCGGGCTGTCGAGCTTGACGGCCAGGGCGATCAGGGCGAGCAGCGGTGCGGTCAGGACCAGGAGCGCACCACCGACGAGGAGGTCGACGGCGCGCTTGAGAGCGCGGTCGACGGCGTTCAGCGGCGGGTCGGTCAGCCGGGCGAGGACGACCGGCTCGCGGCTGCCCCCCGGCAGGACCAGACGAACCGGACCGTGCAGCGCCAGCAGGAGGTCGAGCATGCGGCGCCGGCGGGCCTCGTCGCCGTCCAGGCTCGCCAGCAGCGCCGCGGTCACCCTGACCTCCTCCGGATCCAGACGCGCGAGCTGGTCGCGGGTCCGCTCGAGACCCGCCGCGGCCTGCTGCACACGAACGAGGTGCCGGGTGCAGCCGGCGGTGGGCGCGGCCATCGACGGGTCGGCTTCGTCGACGTCGGCCAGGAGGACGATCGGTCGGCCGGCCGCGACCGCACCCGGCGGGGCCCCGCGCGCCAGGGCCACGCGGGCGGCGCCGAGGCAGGCGAAGGCGGCGGCCAGCCAGAGCAGGGCCGCCTCGAACAGAACGGTGCCGCTCGGGGCGGTCGCGAGCCGCAGGGCGGTCACCGCGGCCACCACGAGAGCGAGCATCAATGCCAGCGCCAGCAGCGAGCGGGCGGCGACCTCGAGCACCCGCTCGCGGTAGGCGCCGGCGGCGAGCAGGGCCAGGCACAGCAGCGGCCCGCTCAAGAGCACCGCCGCGAGCTCGGCCCGCTGGCCCTGGCCGGCCGGCTCGAGCGCGATCCCGAGGGCCGAGACCAGGACCAGGTCGGCGAGCGCCAAGAGCCCGGCGACCCGGCCGACCAGCACGGTCGCGATCGGGCGCGGGGCCGCCGCCCCCCGGTCGAGCCCGGCGATCTCTTCGGCCGCGGCGCTCATCGGTCGGACCCGGCGTCGGGCGACGCCACCCCGTCCTCCGCGAGCCGCGGCCAGCCGACCAGCGCCAGCGCCAGGAACTGGACATAGTAGGCGTTGAGGTAGCCGCCGAGCAGCAGCACCTGGACGAGGAACGCCCAGGCGAGGATCCGATCCGGCGCGCCGGCCAGCAGGACGACGAGGTACAGCGGCGCGAACGCCAGCAGTCCGAGGAGGCCGTACTCGACCAGCAGCTTGAGCCAGAGCGTGTCCTGCACGGCGTAATCGAGACCGCGGATGACGTCCTCGAGCGTGCCGGGTCCGGCGCCGAGGAGCATGCGGCTCGGGTCGGCGAGCGTGTCGGACACCAGCCGATAGGGCGCCACGAAGCGCATCGCGCCGCTCGAGAGCGGCTGGGCGAACTCGTCGAGCCGGCCGAAGAAGAGATCGAGCGGCGGCAGCTCGCGCAGCGTCCAGGCGGCGACCAGCACGAGCCCGCCCAGGGCGATCGGCCACAGCCGGCGCGCCGCGAGGCAGACCGGCACCGCGAGCAGCCCGAGGAGCACGAGACCGGTGCCGGAGACGGTCACCAGATAGGCGAGCCCGTAGAGCGCGAGGCGTCGCGTGCGGGCCGCGGTCAGGAGCTCGACCAGGATCGCGAGCGCCAGGGTCTGGGCGAAGTGCGACGGCTCGAGGAAGACGAGGCCGGTCGACTTGAGCCAGGGGGCGCCGTCCCAGATCGGGATCCGCAGGTTGAAGCGGTCGATGAACCACGCCTCGGGCAGGGCGCGGTCGAGGGGGAACATGGCTTCGGGGCCGAGCAGGAACTGAACCGCGAACTGGGCGAGGCCGAGGACCGCCACGGCACTCATCAGGGTGCCGAAGGCGTCGAGGATCGCCCGGCGCTCGCCCGCGGACACCGCCGCGACCGCCACGAACGGCAGGTAGATGGTCGAAAGGAGCGCCAGCGAGGCGAACGAGACCCGACCGCTCTGGCCGATCAGCGAGGCCAGGAGACCGCACAGCGCGAGGCAGTAGAGAAGGACCCGAAGCGGCTCGATCGCGAGCCGGCCGGACAGCACGCCCCAGGCGAAGCCGCCGAGCCCGACCAGGAGACCGACGCCGACGATTCCATCGGTGCCGGGCACGGCCAGCCGCTGCAGCAGCACGGCGGCGAGCATCATCAGGAGGACCGGCGCCGGGCAGACCGCCCGCCGGCGCGCCGCCTCGGCCGACGCGGCCATGACCCGATCGGGCAGCCCGGCCCGCATCGCGCCGCCGGCGAACCTGCTCGCCACGGTCAAACTCCGGTCGACGGAGCCGCCGGCTGCGCGGCGCGCCGCCGGGCCACGCCGCCCCGGGCCGCCCCGGGACGATCGCGGCGCAGGTTCGACCGCCATTCCGTACCGGCCACCCGACGGCTCCCCCAAATAGTCCAAGTTGAATGCCCGCGACAGCTGAACTCCGAAGCTGCCGCTCATCAACCTATCGGTGAACGCAGAACCGAGGTCCCCGGGAAGGATAGGCTGGGCGGTGGGCCGTCTGTCAAGAAGATTCCCGGCGTCGGCACGCGTTGAATGTACAAGCATCCGCGAGCGGGAACTTCCCGACCCGCTGCAGGGACGTAGCTTCGACCGATTCACCCGCAAATCTACTGGAGGTCGCTCAGAACTACGATTGTTCACCAAATCGCTCGGGTACGGCACGCCCGGCTCTGGTCAGAGCCGGGCCGCTGCCGCATGCTGCTACCGACGATGGTCCCCCAACCTCGAGGCTAGGGAGTCCCGTGTCCGAACTCGCCCGCCGCATCGCCCAGGGCTCCGGCGCCGAGCCGGCCGATCTCGTGATCCGCGACGTCCGCCTGCTCGATCTGGTGACCGGTGCCCTCCTGCCCGGCGACATCGCCGTCTGCGGAGCGACCATCGTCGGCACCCTCGAGCGCTACGACGGCGTCCAGGTGATCGACGGCCGCGGCCGGATCGCCGTCCCCGGCCTGATCGACACCCACCTGCACGTCGAATCCTCGCTCGTGAGCCCGCTCGAGCTCGAGCGCCGCGTCCTGCCGCGCGGCGTCACGACCATGGTCTGCGACCCGCACGAGATCGCCAACGTCCTGGGCATCGAGGGGATCCGCTGGGTGCTCGCCTGCGCCGAGGCGATGCTCCTCGACCTCCGCGTGCAGCTCTCCTCCTGCGTGCCGGCGACCCCCTTCGAGACCGCCGGGGCGCGGCTCGAGGCGGCCGACCTGGCGCCCCTCCTCGCCCACCCCAAGGCCCTCGGGCTCGCCGAGGTCATGAACTTCCCGGGCGTCCTGGCGCGCGATCCGGGCCTCCTCGCCAAGCTCGAGGCGTTCGCCGGCCGGCCGGTCGACGGTCACTGCCCGCTGCTCTCGGGCAAGGCGCTGAACGGCTATCTCGCCGCCGGGATCGGCACCGAGCACGAGGCCACGAGCGCCGCCGAGGCGCTCGAGAAGCTCCGCAAGGGGGTCCACGTCCTGATCCGCGAGGGCTCGGTCTCCAAGGACCTGGCGGCGCTCGCCCCCCTGATCTCGGCCGACACCTCGCCCTTCCTCGCGTTCTGCACCGACGACCGCAACCCCTTGGACATCGAGGAGGAGGGTCATCTCGACTTCCTCGTCCGCGAGGCGATCCGCATGGGCGCCCCGCCGCACCAGGTCTACCGGGTCGCCACCCGCTCCGCGGCCATGGCCTTCGGTCTCACCGACCGTGGCCTCCTGGCCCCCGGCCGGCGCGCCGACATCCTGCTCCTGGACGATCTCGAGGCCTGCGCGGTGGCCGAGGTGATCCTGGGCGGCCGCCCGGTCGACGAGGCCCGGCTCGCGGCCCGGCCGGTGGTGTCGCCGGTCGGCCGCGGCAGCGTCCGGGTCCGCCGGCTCGAGGCGCGCGACTTCCGCATCGAGGCGCCCGCGGCGGCGAGCCTGCCGGTGATCGGGGTGGTGCCGGGCCGGATCATCACCGAGCGGCTCGAGGCCTGCCCGCCGCGGCGGGACGGCGCGCTGCTCGCCGACCCGGGCCTGGACCTCGCCAAGGTCGCGGTGGTCGAGCGGCACGGCAGGAACGGCAACATCGGCCTGGGCTTCGTGCGCGGCTTCGGGCTCGAGCGCGGCGCCATCGCGAGCTCGGTCGGCCACGACAGCCACAATCTCACGGTCGTCGGCGTCGAGGATGCCGCCATGGCCGTGGCCGCCAACCGCGTGGCCGAGCTCGAGGGCGGCTTCGTCGTGGCGACGGCCGAGCGGGTGCTGGCCGAGCTCGCCCTGCCGGTGGCGGGTCTCGTCGGCACCGGCTCCTTCGAGACGGTGACCGCGGCCCTCCGCGGCCTGCGGGCGGCCGCCCGCGGGCTCGGCTGTCGGCTCCCCGAGCCGTTCCTGCAGGTGGCCTTCCTGCCGCTGCCGGTGATCCCGCACCTCAAGATCACCGACATGGGCCTCTTCGACGTCGACCGCTTCGAGCTGGTCCGCCTCTAGCCCGCCTCAGCGGAAATAGACCGGGTCGCGCAGGTCCGGGTAGAGCCCGGCGACCCACTCGCCGTAGCCGTTGAAGATCTTGGTCGGGATCTTCTCCGCCTCGCCCAGGGGCTGCTCCATCCGCTGGCTCCAGCGCGGGTGCGCGACCTCCGGGTTGACGTTGGCCCAGAAGCCGTACTCGTGGTCGGCGACCTCCTCCCAGAAGGTCTTCGGCCGCGTCTCCGTGAAGCGGAAGCGGACGATCGACTTGACGCTCTTGAAGCCGTACTTCCACGGCACCGCGAGGCGGACGGGTGCGCCCATCGAGTTCGGCAGGGGCTTGCCGTAGACGCCGGTCACGAGGAAGGCGAGCTCGTGCGTCGCCTCGGCCATGGTGAGCCCCTCGGTGTAGGGCCAGGGGTACCAGAAGGCGCGCTGGCCCGGTGCCATCTTGGCGTCGAGGAAGGTCTGCATCTCGAGGAAGCGGGCCGAGCCCAAGGGCCGCGCGAGCTCGACCAGCCGGGCCAGCGGGAAGCCGGTCCAGGGCACCACCATCGACCAAGCTTCCACGCAGCGGTGGCGGTAGATGCGCTCCTCGAGCTCGACCTTGGCCGAGAGCTCCTCGAAGTCGATCTCGAACGGCCGTTCGACGAGCCCTTCGATGCGGATCCGCCACGGCTTCGTGACGAGCGCCTCGGCCGCCTTGGCGATCTGCTTGTGCGAGCCGAACTCGTAGAAGTTGTTGTAGGTGGTGGCGAGCTTCGGGTCGGTGAGCTTGCGGTCGTCGACCGTCCAGCGCGGCGCGGCGACGCTCGGGCGCCCGCCCAGGAGCACCGCGCCCGCGGCGCCGAGGCCGCCGAGCAGCCGGCGGCGGTCGAGGGCGAGGCGTTCGGGCGTCACCAGGTGCTCGGGCAGCTGCCAGGGGCGACGGCGGAGCGGGCGGGGCATCGGCGGAACCTCGGTGGCAGGGACGCACTCGCGGGCAAGATAGGGCGCGGAGCGGCGGCCGTCCCGCCCACGCGGGCTCACGATCGCGGCACCGCCGCCGCCGGGGCTCAGCCGTGCGCCTGCTTGGCCTTCTCGGAGATCCAGTCCATCAGCGCCAGGAGCAGCCCCGACACCACGAACACCATGTGGATCACGACCAGCCAGAACAGGTCGTCCTTGTTGGCCGACTGCACGTTCATGAACGACTTGAGCAGGTGGATGCCGGAGATCGCGACGATCGAGGCGATCAGCTTGAGCTTGAGGCCGGAGAAGTCGAGCGTGCCCATCCACTCGGGGCGGTCGGCGTGGTCGTCGGTCTCGATCTTCGAGACGAAGTTCTCGTAGCCCGAGAAGATCACCATGAGCACGAGCGATCCGGCCAGGGTCAGATCGATCAGGGTGAGCACGGCCAGGATCACCTCGCTGTCCTTCATCGCCAGCACGCCGGGCAGGTAGTGGGCCAGCTCCTGGGCGAACTTGACGAGCAGCATCGCGAGCGCGAGCACGAGCCCGAGATAGAACGGCGCCATCAGCCAACGGCTGGCGAAGATCAGCCGCTCGAGCGAACGTTCCATCGGCGCGCCTCTCCAGCTCGGGTCAGGATCCGGGCGACCGCGAACATGCCGGCCGCGGCGCCTGCCGTCGATGACGGCCACGCCACGGTCGGCCACCGCGCCGCGCGCCGGCAGCCGACCCGGAAGGCTTGGCCGGCCCTACCACCTTTGCGCCCTTGCCTCTCAGCGTCACCGGTGGAAGCATCATGCTGTCGTTTCCCCTCACACCTGAGGGATGGCCGATCCGTGGAGGACACGACGATGCTCAAGTCGCTCGCCTGCGCGGCCCTCGTGGCCGGCGGTCTGACCGGGGCGGCGAGCGCCGCCCAGCCGCTGCCGCAGCCGACCGGGCCGATCGTGCTCGGCGACGAGCTGCTCGACCAGGTCTCGGCTGGCTACGGACAGTACTTGCCGTCCGACACGTTCTGGTTCACGCACAGCATTCTCGCCGCGAACTCGGGTGGCCTGCCCGAGCTCGCCCAGTGGGCCATCTGGAAGCTGCACAAGCCGTTCACGTACTGCAGCGACTGAGCGGGCCGACGGTCGCGCGCGGGTTCGCTCCCGAACCCGCCCGAGGCGGCCCGGCCGCAGCTCCGAGGGGCCGGCCCATGTCGCGCGCGGTCGGCGGGACCGCCGGGGCCGCCCTCGCGGTGGTGCTGGCGGTCGCGCCGAGCCCGCCCGTGTCCGCCGACCCGGTGGTCGACGGGCTGGCGCGGGTGCGCGACGACGGCGCCCTCGTCCTGGACGGCTCCGTGGTCCGCCTGAGCGGCATCGACATTCCGCTCCTCGAGCGGGTCTGCGAGGAGCGGATCCGCCCGGTCCGCTGCGCACCGCGCGCGGTCCTGGCCCTCGAGCGCCGGGTGCGCGGCTTCGTCCGCTGCCGGCTCACCGGGCGCCGGGCCGACGGCGTCCTCGAGGGGGTCTGCACCCAGGAGGGAGCGCGGCTGCTCGACCCGCCCGAGGACCTGGCCGCCTGGCTCCTGCTCGAGGGGCTGGCCTTCGCCCGCCCCGACGCGCCCGCCGGCTACCTCCAGCTCGAGCGGCTCGCCCAGGCGCGCGGCAACGGCTTCTGGTCGCGCGGCCTGACCCTGCGCTGAGCCTCGCCTCTCGACAGGTTCGGGCCGAGCGGAGAGAAGAGCCGCCGTCACCCCGCCGGAAGGAAGCCCATGGCCGAGACGTTCGAGGCCCTCGTCCTGCGCCAGGAGGACGGCCGCACCACCGCCCGGATCGAGACCCTCCCGGTCGACGCCCTGCCGCCGGGCGAGGTGCTGGTCGAGGTGCTCTGCTCGACCCTCAACTACAAGGACGCTCTGGCCATCACCGGGGCCGGCCGGATCGTCCGCTCCTTCCCCTTCGTCCCGGGCATCGACCTGGCCGGACGGGTGGTCGCCTCGAGCGATCCCCGCTTCCGGCCGGGCGAGCTCGTCTTCAGCACCGGCTGGGGGGTGGGCGAGCGGCACTGGGGCGGGCTCGCCCGGCTCGCCCGGCTCCGGGCCGACTGGCTGCAGCGCCTGCCCGAGGCTCTCGGGCCCCGCCGGGCGATGGCGATCGGCACGGCCGGCTTCACGGCGATGCTGTGCGTCCTGGCGCTCGAGAGCCAGGGGGTGCGGCCCGGCGACGGCGAGGTGCTGGTGACCGGGGCGGCCGGCGGGGTCGGCAGCGTCGCGGTGATGCTCCTGGCACGGGCCGGCTTCGAGGTGGTGGCGGCGACCGGCCGGCCCGGCCTCGAGGACCGGCTCCGGGCGCTCGGCGCGCACGCCGTGGTCGACCGCAGGACCCTGAGCGAGAGCGGCGGCGCGCCGCTGGTCTCGGCCCGCTGGGCGGGGGCCGTGGACGCCGTCGGCGGCGCCACGCTCGCCGGGCTGCTCAAGGCGATGCGCTACCGCGGCGTGGTCGCGGCCTGCGGCAACGCCGGCGGCGCCGAGCTCGTCACCACCGTGTTCCCCTTCATCCTGCGCGGCGTGCGCCTGATCGGCGTCGATTCGGCGATGAACCCGATGCCCGAGCGCGAGGCCGCCTGGGCGCGGCTCGCCCGCGACCTCGACCTCGCCCGGCTCGACGCGCTGACCTCCGAGATCGGCCTCGCCGAGGTGGCGGCCTGGGCGCCGCGCTTCCTCGAGGGCGGGGTCGAGGGGCGGATCGTGGTGCGGCTCGACCCCGGGCCGTGACCCCGGGGCCACGGCCGGGGCGAGTGCCGGGCGCGCCACCCGCTCGCCGGTTGCAGCCGCGCCAGGGGCTGCTATAGACCCGGTTCGTCGCGACGGCCCGGCCGGCGCCGGCGAGGTTTCGTGTTCCCCGATCCGACCGGCCGCGGGCCCGGGCATCGTCGGCAGGCTCGGCAGGCGCCGCGGGTCCGCCGGGCCACCGATGCCGTGCCGGGGTGCCGGCGAGCCGCCGCCTTCCGGAACCGCGCATGGCCACGTTCGACATCGACATCGCCTACGTCGAGAAGCTCGCCGAGCTCCTGCAGCGCACCGGCCTCACCGAGATCGAGATCGGCCAGGGCGAGGCGCGCATCCGCGTCGCCCGCCAGATCCAGCAGACCGTCGACGTGCACGCGGTGAGCCTGCCGCAGGCGGCGCCGGCGGTGCCCGCCGCGCTCGCCCCGGAGAGCCCCCCCGCCGAGCTCAGCCATCCGGGACTCCTGACCTCGCCCATCGTCGGCACCGCCTACCTGGCGCCGGAGCCCGGTGCCGCCCCGTTCGTCGCGGTCGGCCAGGAGGTCCGCGAGGGCGCCACCGTGCTGATCATCGAGGCGATGAAGGTGATGAACTCGATCCGCGCGCCCAGGAGCGGCCGGGTGACCCGGATCTTCATCGACAACGCCACCCCGGTCGAGTTCGGCGAGCCCCTCATGATCATCGAGTGAGCGCGTGTTCCGCAAGGTCCTGATCGCCAATCGAGGCGAGATCGCGCTCCGCATCCTGCGCGCCTGCCGCGAGCTCGGCGTCGCCACGGTGGCCGTGCACTCGACCGCCGACGCCACCGCCATGCACGTCCGGCTGGCCGACGAGAGCGTGTGCATCGGCCCGCCGCCGGCCTCCGAGTCCTATCTGAACGCCCTCTCGATCCTGGCCGCCGCCGAGATCACCGGCGCCGACGCGATCCACCCGGGCTACGGCTTCCTCGCCGAGAACGCCGACTTCGCCCAGATGGTGGTCGAGCACGGCTTCGCCTTCATCGGCCCGTCGCCCGAGCATCTGCGCGTCATGGGCGACAAGATCCGCGCCAAGCGCACCGCCAGGGAGCTCGGGCTGCCGGTCGTGCCCGGCACCGAGGAGGCGGTCGCGGGCGAGGCCGAGGCGCTGCTGGCCGCCGAGCGCGTCGGCTATCCGCTCCTGATCAAGGCCGTGGCCGGCGGCGGCGGCCGCGGCATGACCGTGGTCCAGGGCCCGGCCCAGCTCCAGGAGGCGATGCGGCTCGCACGCCGCGAGGCCAAGCTCGGCTTCGGCGACGACCGCGTCTATCTCGAGCGCTACCTCGACCGGCCGCGCCACATCGAGATCCAGGTGCTGGGCGACCTGCACGGCAACCTCGTGCATCTGGGCGAGCGCGACTGCACCCTGCAGCGGCGCCACCAGAAGGTGCTCGAGGAGGCCCCCTCGCCGGTGCTGGGGGCGCGCGAGCGCGCCGAGATCGGCGACCGGGTGGTGCGCGCCATGGCCAAGCTCGGCTACGCCAACGCCGGCACCGTCGAGTTCCTCTGGCAGGACGGCCAGTTCTTCTTCATCGAGATGAACACCCGCCTGCAGGTCGAGCATCCCGTCACCGAGCTCGTCACCGGCGTCGACCTCGTGCGCGAGCAGATCCGCGTCGCCGCCGGCGAGCGGCTGCGTCTGGTCCAGGACCAGATCCGCCTCACCGGCCACGCCATCGAGGTCCGGGTCACCGCCGAGGACCCGCGCACGCTCGTCCCGGCACCCGGCCGGGTCTCCGCCTACCACCCGCCGGGCGGGCCCGGGGTGCGGGTCGATTCGGCCCTCTACGCCGGCTACACCGTGCCGCCGCACTACGACAGCCTGATCGCCAAGCTCGTGGTCCACGACGTCGACCGTGGCCAGGCGATCCGCCGTCTCGAGCGGGCGCTCGCCGAGTACGTGATCGACGGCATGCCGACGAGCCTGCCACTTCTGCGCGCCCTCGTGGCCAGCGAGGAGGTCCGCTCCGGCCGCTTCGACACCCGCTGGCTCGGGCAGTTCCTGCAGGGCTGGCGGGGCTGAGGCGCGGGGCTCGGCCGGGGCGCCGCGCGTGCTCGTCTTGACCCCGCATCGCCTGCTGCGCTGCTACGCCATGGGGCGGTTCCCCATGGCCGACGGCCGCCACGACCCGACCGTCTACCTGGTCGATCCCGAGCAGCGCGGGATCCTGCCCCTCGATCGGCTGCACGTGCCGCGCAGCCTGCGCCGCACGATCCGCCGCGGCCACTTCGCGCTCACCGTCGACACCGACTTCCGGGCGGTGATCGAGGCCTGCGCCGAGACGACGCCGGCGCGTCCCTCGACCTGGCTCAACGACGGGCTGATCGACCTCTACGTGGCGCTCGCCCGGCTGGGCCACGCCCACAGCATCGAGGTGCGCCGCGAGGGCCGGCTGGTGGGCGGCCTCTACGGGGTGGTCCTGGGTGCGGCCTTCTTCGGCGAGAGCATGTTCTCGCGCGAGCCCGACGCCAGCAAGGTGGCGCTGGTCGAGCTCGTGGCGCGGCTCCGGGCGGGTGGCTTCGTGCTGCTCGACACCCAGTTCGTGACCGAGCATCTGCGCCGCTTCGGGGCGATCGAGATCCCGCGCGCCGCCTACCTGCTGAAGCTCAAGGCGGCGATCGCCCGGCCGGCGGTCTTTCCGACCGACCCTCAGGGGCCCGTCCGGCCCCGGCTCGTCGACCCGGAGCCGCCCGCCGCGCCGCCGCCGGCCGCCGCCTCCGGCTCGCGGCAATCCAGCAGCCAGACGTCGTAGATCGGGTGCTCGAGCGCCGACAGCCCGGGGCTCGAGGCGAACATCCAGCCGCTGAACAGCAAGGGTCCGCCCTCCCCGGCCGCGCCGGCCCCGCGCACCTCGCCGGCTTCGCGCACCTCGAGGAAGGCGGCGCGCTCGGGCGGATCGATCGGCGGCGCCACGAGGCAGGCCCGCGGGGTGACGAGCAGGGTGCCGAAGCGGGTCGGACGGTCGACCGGCGCCTCGAGCGTGCTGACCCGCGCCGTGACCTTGTCGAGCCCGCGCAGCACCGCCACGCGGTGCGGCTCGCTCGGCCGGGCGTGGGCCACGCCGGCCAGGGCGGCCGCGAGCGTGGCGACCGCGAGCGGGCCCGTGGGCGTCGTCCGCCGCCTCACGGGGTCGAGCCGGCCGCCCCGCCCGCGCCACCGGCGGTACCCGGCTTGGCGGCGCCCCCCGCCCCCCCGAACACGAACCGGCCGATCAGGTCCTCGAGGTTGATCGCGGACTGGGTGAAGCTCAGCTCCTCGCCCGGCTTGAGCATGCGGTCGTCGCCGCCCGGCACCAGCGCCAGGTACTTGCCGCCCAGGAGCCCGGCGCTCGCCACCGCGGCGCTGCTGTCGGCCGGCAGCTCGATGCCGGCCTTGACGCTGAAGCGGACGCGGGCGCGGTAGGTCGCCGGGTCGACCTCCTGGGCCAGCACCTGGCCGACCTTGATGCCGGCGATCCGCACGTCGCCGCCGACCTCGAGGCCGTCGACCCGCTCGAAACGGGCGGTGAGCGCGTAGCCGCCCGGATCGCCGGCGCTGCTCTGGCCGTAGGCCCAACCCAGGAAGCCCACGGCCACCACCAGCACCAGCGCGCCGAGCACCGTCTCGATCAGGTTGTGCTGCATCGCCGTCCCGCCGCCTCAGCCCTCGCCCTCGAGCCCGACCAGCGCGCGGGCGAAGGCCCGGGCCTCGAACGGGCGCAGGTCGTCGATCCCCTCGCCCACGCCCACGGCGTGGACCGGCAGGGCGAAGCGGCGGGCGAGCGCCACCACCACCCCGCCCTTGGCGGTGCCGTCGAGCTTGGTCACCACGAGCCCGCTGACCTCGACCATGGACTTGAAGATCTCGACCTGGGCGTGCGCGTTCTGCCCGGTCGTGGCGTCCAGCACCAGCAGGCAGTCGTGCGGCGCCTCGGGGTCGATCTTCCGCAGGACCCGGACGATCTTCTTGAGCTCCTCCATGAGCGCCTGCTTGTTGTGCAGCCGGCCGGCGGTGTCGATCAGCAACAGATCGGCCGCCTCGGCGCGCGCCCGCTCGAGTGCCGTGAAGGCGAGCCCGGCCGGATCGGCGCCCTCCTTGCCGCGCAGCACCGGCACGCCGTTGCGCTCGCCCCAGATCTGCAGCTGCTCGACCGCCGCGGCGCGGAAGGTGTCGCAGGCGGCGAGCACGACCGAGAGGCCGGCGTCCTTGGCCTGCTTGGCGAGCTTGCCGATGGTCGTGGTCTTGCCCGTGCCGTTGACCCCGCAGACCAGCACCACCTGCGGGCGGAAGCGCTCGCGGTGCGGGATCGGCTGCGCCCAGGGCTCGAGGATGCGGGCGATCTTCTCGGCCAGCGCGGCGCGCACCTCCTCCTCGCCGACCTCCTTGCCGAAGCGCTCGCGCTTGAGCTCGGCCACGAGCTCGCGCGCCGTCTCGACCCCGAGATCGGCCAGGATCAGCGCCTCCTCGAGCTCGTCGAGCGTCTCCTGGTCGAGCCGGCGCCGGCCGAGCACGCCCGCGAGCCGCTCCTTGAGCGCGCTCGACGAGCGCTTGAGCCCGGCCCTGAGCCGGCCGATCCAGCCGATCCGATCGTTCGCCATGGCGCGCGGAACAGACCAGAGCCCCGCCCGGCTGGCAACAGCGCGGCGCGCCCGCTACTCAGGCCGGCTCGACCTCGAGCGCGCGGTCGCGCACGCCCCTGACCACGAGGCTCGCGACGGTGCCGGCCGGAAGCCCGTCGCCGGCGAGGCGGAACGGCGCGAACTCGTCGGTGTGGCCGCGCCCGCCCTGCTCGACGAGGCCGCGCACGCGGCTCCCGATCCGGGCCGCGAGGAACGCCTCGAGCCGCCGCAGGCCGAGCCCGCGCAGCCGGGCCGCCCGCTCGCGGCGGACCGGCGCCGGGACCTGCGGCATGCGCGCCGCCGGGGTGCCGGGACGGGGCGAGTAGGGGAACACGTGCAGGAAGGTGAGGCCCGCCTCCAGGACCAGATCGAGGGTGCGCGCGAACATCGCCTCCTCCTCGGTCGGAAAGCCGGCGATCAGATCGGCGCCGACGACGAGCCCGGGCCGCGCCGCCCGCAGCCGCCGGCACAGCTCGATCACGGTGCGCCGGTCGTGGCGCCGCCTCATGCGCTTCAAGATCAGATCGTCGCCGGCCTGGACCGAGAGATGCAGGTGCGGCAGGAGCCGGGGCTCGCCCGCGAGCAGCTCCTGGAGCCCCTGGTCGAGCTCGGCCGGGTCGAGCGAGGAGAGCCTGAGCCGGCCGAGCTCCGGGAGCTCGTCCAGGAGCCGGCGCACGAGGCTCCCGAGCCGCGGCCGGTCGGGGAGGTCCTGGCCCCAGGAGGTCAGATCGACGCCGGTGAGCACGATCTCGGCGAAGCCCGCCGCGAGGAGCGCCCGCGCCCGCGCCACCACCTCGCCCGCCGGCACGGAGCGCGACGGCCCGCGGGCGAAGGGGATCACGCAGAAGGTGCAGCGATGGTCGCAGCCCTGCTGCACCTCGAGGAAGGCGCGGGTCCGGCCGTCGAAGCCGTCGAGCAGGTGCCCGGCGGTCTCCTTGATCCGCATGACGTCGCCGACCTCGCGCGAGCGGGCGCCCGCCGGCAGCCGGGCGAGCGCCCGCCAGACCGAGGGATCGAGCTTCTCGGCGTTGCCGAGCACGTGGTCGACCTCGGGCATCGCCGCGTAGCGCTCGGCCTGCAGTTGCGCGCTGCAGCCGGTGACCACGATCCGCGCCGTCGGGTGCTCGCGGCGGGCGCGGCGGATCGCCTGGCGGGCCTGGCGCTCGGCCTCGGCGGTGACCGCGCAGGTGTGCAGGACGACCGCGTCGGCGAGCCCGGCCTCGCGGGCGTGGCGGCGCATCAGCTCCGATTCGAAGGCGTTGAGGCGGCAGCCGAAGGTGACGACCCGAGGCTCCACCGCGGTGCTCAGCCCTGCAGGAGCTCGGCGGAGACCCGGCCCTCGTAGACGAGCGCCGTGGGCCCGGTCAGCACGACCGGGCCGGCCCCGTCCCAGGCGACCTCGAGCGGCCCGCCGTCGAGCAGGAGGGTCGCCCGGTCGCCCACGAGGCCGCGCCGGCGCGCCGCCACCATGGCGGCGCAGGCGCCGCTGCCGCAGGCGAGGGTGAGCCCGGCGCCGCGCTCGAACACCCGCAGCCGCAGCATGTCGCGGCCGGCCGGCGCGGCGAAGCCGATGTTGGCCCGCTCCGGGAAGATCGGGTGGCGCTCGAGCTCGGCCCCGAGCCGGGCCACGTCGAGCGCCTCGACCTCCGCCACGAAGAAGGTGGCGTGCGGGTTGCCCATGCCGGTCGCCACCGGCCGCGGCAGGCCGCGATGGTCGAGCGGCACCTCGAGCGTGTCGCAGGGCACCGCGAGCGGCACGTCGCGCCAGTCGAGCCCGGGCGTCCCCATCTCGACCGAAACGAGGCCGTCGGGGCGGCGGCGCCCCTTGAGCCTGCCGCCGCGGGTCTCGAGCAGGATCTCCTCGCGGTCGCCCTCGAGCATCAACAGACGCACGGCGCAGCGGGTGCCGTTGCCGCAGGCGCCGGCCTCGCTGCCGTCGGCGTTGTAGAACACCAGCCGGGCATCGGCCGTGGCCGAGGGTGCGATCGCCACGAGCTGGTCGAAGCCCACGCCCCGATGCCGGTCGGCCAGCCGCTGGATCGCCTCGGGCGACAGCTCGAGCGACTCCTCGCGGGTGTCGACCACGAGGAAGTCGTTGCCGAGCCCGTGCATCTTGGTGAAGGCGAGCGACCGTGCCATGCTGCGCAGATAGGCCCGGCGGGCGCGGCGCGCAACGCCGCGCCGCCCCGTGCTACGGCGCCTTCCCGAGGAGAGCGGCATGAGCCACCCGAGCGAGCCGGCCCGACCGGTCGCGCTGCCCGCGACCACCCTGCCCGAGGTCTCCTCGACCCGCTATCCCGAGCCGTTCCGGGCGCTCGTCGCCGGCCGGCACCGGCGCCGGCTGGGTGACGCCTTCGGCCTCACCCAGTTCGGCGTCAACCTGTGCCGGCTCGAGCCCGGCGCCGCCAGCTCCCAGCGCCACTGGCACGCGAAGGAGGACGAGCTCGTCTACGTGCTCGAGGGCGAGGTCGTGCTCGTGACGGATGCCGGCGAGACCGTGCTCGGCCCGGGCATGGTGGCGGGCTTCCCGGCCGGCCGCCCGGACGGCCACCATCTGGTCAACCGGAGTGCCCGCGACGCGCTCCTGCTCGAGATCGGGACCCGCTCCTCCGCCGGCGAGCGGGCGGTCTACCCCGACATCGACCTCCTCTACGACAGCACCCGCGGCTACCTGCACCGGGACGGCACGCCCTGGTAGCGCGCGGCCGGCCGCTTCCGCGCCGGCTCGGGGCGTGCTAGGATGTTGGTCCTCGATCACGGCGGGCGGGTCCGGGCGGCGCGGCGGGCGCGGGGCCGTTGCCGCACGACGGTCCCGAGCCCCGCGATCCGGCGGGCGCGGAGCCGCCGGTGCACGACGGTCCCGAGGCGATCGGTGGGTCGGACGGGCCGTTCCCGCACGACGGTCCCGAGGACCCGGGGCGGTGCCGTGGGGCAGGCGTTGCACGACGGTCCCGAGGTCGCCGGCCGGGCGCGGGGCCCGAGCGCTGCACGACGGTCCCGACCGCGTCGGGCGCCCGGCGGCGCGGCGCTGCACGACGGTCCCGAGCCCCGGCCGCGTCCGGGCGCGCGCTTGACACCCCGGGGCCGGGCGCGCATCTACCGAGGGCTCGCGGCCGGGGGCCGCGGCTCCGCGACGGGATCGTGATCGGGCGCGCACGAGCCTCCCGAGGAGGAGGATGTGCGCGCCGTCGGGCGTGCGCATGTTCGAGAACCTGACCGGCCGGCTCGGCCGGGTGTTCGACCGGCTCCGCGGCCGCGGCGTCCTCTCCGAGGACGACGTCGGCGAGGCCATGCGCGAGATCCGCATCGCCCTGCTCGAGGCCGACGTGGCCCTGCCGGTGGTCAAGGACTTCGTCGCGGGCGTGCGCGAGAAGGCCGTCGGCCAGGAGGTGCTGCGCTCGATCACGCCCGGCCAGATGGTCGTCAAGATCGTCCACGACCGGCTGGTCGAGCTCCTGGGCGGGGCCGGCACCGGCGAGCTCGAGCTCGCGGCCTCGCCGCCGACCGTGATCCTGATGGCCGGCCTGCAGGGCTCGGGCAAGACCACGACCGCGGCCAAGCTCGCCCGGCTGCTCCGGCTGCGCCACAAGAAGCAGGTCCTTTTGGCCTCGCTCGACGTGCAGCGGCCGGCCGCCCAGCACCAGCTCGAGGTGCTGGCGCGTCAGGCCGAGGTCGGCTCGCTGCCGATCGTGC
The DNA here is from genome assembly GCA_964504655.1 of uncultured Geminicoccaceae bacterium. Taxonomy (GTDB): domain Bacteria; phylum Pseudomonadota; class Alphaproteobacteria; order Geminicoccales; family Geminicoccaceae; genus JANXAZ01. The sequence goes on along the minus strand of CAZDFD010000049.1, from coordinate 3,508 downwards.
CCGGCCAGCCGCCGCTCGAGATCGCCGCCCGCGCGCTCGAGACGGCGCGCCGCGAGGGTTGGGACGTGCTCGTGCTGGACACCGCCGGGCGGCTCGCGATCGACGAGGCGCTCATGGAGGAGCTGGTGCGGGTGCGCGACCTGGCGCGGCCGCACGAGACGCTGCTCGTGGCCGATGCCCTGACCGGCCAGGACGCGGTCAACACGGCGCGGATCTTCCACGAGCGGGTGGGGATCAGCGGCATCGTCTTGACCCGCATGGACGGCGACGCCCGCGGCGGTGCGGCGCTGTCGATGCGGCACGTCACCGGCCGGCCGATCCGCTTCGTCGGCACCGGCGAGCGGCTGGACGCGCTCGAGCCGTTCCATCCCGAGCGGGTGGCGGCCCGCATCCTCGACATGGGCGACGTGGTGAGCCTGGTCGAGAAGGCCGCCGAGACGCTCGACAAGGAGCAGGCCGAAAAGCTCGCCAGGAAGATGGCCAAGGGCGAGTTCGACCTCGAGGACCTCAAGGGCCAGCTCCAGCAGCTCCGCAAGATGGGCGGCATGGGCGGGATCCTGGGCAAGCTGCCGGGCATCCAGAAGGTCAAGAAGCAGCTCGAGGGGGCCAATCTCGACGACCGCCTCCTGATCCGCCAGGTGGCGATCATCGATTCCATGACCCCGCGCGAGCGCCGCCAGCCCGATCTGATCAACGGCTCGCGCCGGCGACGGATCGCCCGCGGCGCCGGGGCCGAGGTCGCCGAGGTCAACCGGCTCCTCAAGCAGCACCGCCAGATGCGCGACATGATGCGGCAGATGAAGAAGGCCGGCGGGCTCAAGGGCCTGTTCGGCGGGCGCCTGCCTCCGGGCCTGCCGCCCGGGCTCCTGCCGCGCCTCTGAGCCGGCCCGGGATCGATCACCCAGAGCCACCGACCAGCCCCACCCCTCACGCAGACCAGCACCACCCCTCACGCAGAGAGGACCAGCATGGCCGTCCGCATCCGTCTCGCCCGCGGCGGGGCCAAGAAGCGCCCCTTCTACCGGATCGTCGCCGCCGACTCGCGCGCCCGCCGCGACGGCCGCTTCCTCGAGCGGCTCGGCACCTATGCGCCCCTGCTCGCGGCCGACGACCCGAACCGGGTGACCCTCAACGAGGAGCGGATCCGCTACTGGCTGGGTCAGGGCGCCCAGGCGAGCGACCGGGTCCACCGCTTCCTGTTCAAGGCCGGCCTCGTGAGCGAGGCGCCGGCCCAGCGCGGAACCGGCAAGAAGGCCGAGGAGCTCGCCAAGAAGCGCGCCCAGGCCGAGGCCAAGGCCTGAGCCGGCGGCCGTGGCCGAGCCGCAGCCCGAAAAGCTCGTCTGCCTCGCGGTGGTGACCGCCCCGCACGGGGTCAGGGGCGCCTTCAAGCTGCGCTGCTTCACCGAGCGGCCGGAGAACGTCGCGGCCTACGGCCCGGTCCTGGACGGAAGGGGCCGCGAGCTCGTGCTCGAGGTCCTGCACCGGATCCCGGGCGGGGTGGTGGCGCGGGCCGCGGGTGTCACCGACCGTGACGCCGCCCTGGCGCTGCGCGGGGCCGAGCTGTTGGTGCCGCGCGATCGGCTGCCGGCGCCCGGCGCGGACGAGTTCTACCGGGAGGACCTGCTCGGCCTCGCCGCGGTCGACCCGGAGGGACGGCCGCTCGGCCGGGTGGTGGGCGTGGCCGACCACGGTGCCGGCGCCGTGCTCGAGCTCGAGACCGAGGCCGGCGGGCTGCTCGACCTGCCCTTCACCCGCGCGGCGGTGCCGGTGGTCGACCTCGAGGCCGGGCGGCTCACGGTGTCGGCGGCGGCGATCCCGGCCGCGGAGGCCGAGGCGTGAGCGCCGCGCCCTGGACCGCGACGGTGCTCACCATCTTCCCGGAGATGCTGCCCGGGCCGCTCGGCCACTCGCTCGCCGGCAAGGCGCTCGCCGGCGGCCTGTGGCGGCTCGATCCGGTCGACCTGCGCGCCTTCGCGACCGACCGGCACCGCACCGTCGACGACACCCCCTTCGGCGGCGGCGCCGGCATGGTGATGCGCCCGGACGTGGTGGCGCGCGCGGTCGACGCGGTGCGCGGGCGCGGCGCCCCCGGGCCGCTCCTCTACCTCTCGCCGCGCGGCGAGCGGCTCGACCAGCGGCTGGTCCGGGAGCTCGCCGCCGGGCCCGGCCTCGTGGCGCTGTGTGGCCGCTTCGAGGGGATCGACGAGCGGGTGCTCGAGGCGCGCCCCTTCCGCGAGCTGTCGATCGGCGACTTCGTCCTCTCGGGCGGCGAGCTCGCGGCGATGGTGGTGATCGACGCCTGCGTGCGGCTCCTGCCCGGCGTGGTCGGCGACGCCGCCTCGCTCGCCGAGGAGAGCTTCGCCGAGGGCCTGCTCGAATATCCCCACTACACCCGGCCGCAGGAGTGGGAGGGCCGGAGGGTGCCCGAGGTGCTGCTGTCCGGCCACCACGAGCGGATCCGCGCCTGGCGCCGGGCCCGGGCGCTCGAGCTGACCCGCCGCCGCCGCCCCGACCTCTTGACGGAACCCGCGCCGACGTCATCCTGCGCCGCCCGCGAACCCGTCGCCACCGCCGATCCCTGAGCGAGGACCGCCATGAACCTGATCCAGGAGCTCGAGCGCGAGCAGATCCAGCGTCTGACCGGCGAGCGGCCGATCCCCGAGTTCGGGCCGGGCGACACGGTGCGCGTCAACGTCAAGGTGATCGAGGGCAACCGCGAGCGGGTGCAGGCCTTCGAGGGGGTGGTGATCGCGCGTCGGAACCGCGGGATCAACTCCTCCTTCACGGTCCGCAAGATCTCCTACGGCGAGGGGGTCGAGCGCATCTTCCCGCTCTACAGCCCGCGGCTCGACAGCATCGAGCTGGTGCGGAAGGGCCGGGTGCGGCGGGCCAAGCTCTATTACCTGCGCGGGCGGACCGGCAAGGCGGCGCGGATCGCCGAGCGGCGCGACGAGCCCAGGGGTGCGGCGCAGCCGGCCGCCGCGGCGGAGCCGGCCGCCCAGGAGTAGGGCGGACCGGGCGGGAGGACGGGCCTTGGGCCGGACGCTCTTCGAGAAGATCTGGGACAGCCACGTCGTCGAGCGGCAGCCGGACGGCACCTGCCTGCTCTACATCGACCGTCATCTGGTCCACGAGGTGACGAGCCCGCAGGCCTTCGAGGGGCTGCGGGCGACCGGCCGGACGGTGCGCCGGCCCGAGCTCACGCTCGCCGTCCCCGACCACAACGTGCCGACCACCGACCGCCGGCTCGGCATCGCCGACCCCGTCTCGCGCCTGCAGGTCGAGACGCTCGAGCGGAACTGCGCCGAGTTCGGGGTCGAGCTCTACGGGATGAACGACGTCCGCCAGGGCATCGTCCACGTGATCGGGCCCGAGCAGGGCTTCACGCTGCCCGGCACGACGATCGTCTGCGGCGACAGCCACACCAGCACGCACGGCGCCTTCGGGGCCCTCGCCTTCGGCATCGGCACGAGCGAGGTCGAGCACGTGCTCGCCACCCAGACGCTCC
>CAZDFD010000048.1:0-31327 GCA_964504655.1 uncultured Geminicoccaceae bacterium | reverse complement strand
CGCACGGCTATGTCCGCGAGGACCACGTGCTCGACCAGGAGGTGCCGCCGTTCGTGCCGGTGCCGCCCATCGCCGAGATCCAGGTGGCCCTGCAGCAGGCGGTCGCGGACGTGACCGGGCTCGGCGGCATCGACCTCAAGACCCGGATGCGGACCGGCACCGTGGCGACCACCGCCAACCGCAACTGGGAGCTCCGCTACGACGAGCTGTTCGAGCGGCTGAACCAGAGCCGGGCGATCGCGGTCGACATGGAGAGCGCCACCATCGCCGCCAACGGCTTCCGCTTCCGCGTACCCTACGGGACGCTCCTGTGCGTCTCGGACAAGCCGCTGCACGGCGAGATCAAGCTCCGCGGCATGGCCAACGCCTTCTACCGCGAGCGGGTCGAGCAGCACCTCCTGATCGGCCTCGAGGCGATCCGCATCCTGCGCGCCGCCGGCCCCGACCGGCTGCACTCGCGCAAGCTGCGGAGCTTCGACGAGCCGGCCTTCCGATGACCCCCGCCCGCCCCGGGCGGCCGGGCTCAGCCGCCGCCGAGCGCCGCCACGATCGTCGCCGCCACGTCCGCCCACATCGAATCGGCACCCGCACCGAAGGCCGACATGGCGGCGATGCAGCCCACCGCCACCAGCGAGCCCAGCAGGGTGTACTCGATCGCCGTGGCGCCGCGCTCGTCGCCGCCGAGCCGCCCGAGCCCGACCGTCACCCACCGCATGGCCAGCCCTCCTCCGCGCTTGCCGCACCCTAGCACCCGAGGCTGAAGGAACCGTTAAGCCGCACGCCGGGCCGGCTCGGCCACCTCTGCGACGGCCGCGCGCAGGAGCCCGGGCCCGGCCTCCGCCGCGTGCATGCCGAGCGTCAGCCGGCGCCGCCAGGCGCGCGCCCCGGGCAGGCCGTTGAACAGGCCGAGCATGTGCCGGGCGATCGCCCGGACGGGCACCCCCTCCCGGGCCCGCGCCGCGGCGTAGCCCGCCATCGCCTCGACCACCGCCAGCCGCTCGAGCGGCGGCGGCGGGCCGAGCACCGCGGCCTCGAGCGCCCGCAGGCTCCAGGGATCCTCGTAGGCGCCGCGGCCGACCATGACGCCGTCGGCCCAACCGAGCGCCGCGGTCGCCTGCGCCGCGGTCCGGATGCCGCCGTTCAGCACCAGGGCCAGATCGGGAAAGGCCGCCTTGGCCTGCCGCACGAGCTCGGGGCGGAGCGGCGGCACGAGGCGGTTCTCCTTGGGGCTCAGGCCCTGCAGCCAGGCCTTGCGGGCGTGCACGATCACGGTCCGGCAGCCGGCCGCCCGCACCGCCTCGAGGAAGGCCAGGAGGCAGCCCGGCTCGGGCGCGTCGTCGATCCCGATCCGGCACTTGACGGTGACCGGCACCCCGACCGCCGCGCGCATCGCCGCCACGCAGTCGCCGACCAGCCCCGGCTCGGCCATCAGGCAGGCGCCGAAGCGGCCCTTCCGGACCCGGTCGGAGGGGCAGCCGCAGTTGAGGTTCACCTCGTCGAAGCCGGCCGCCTCGGCGATCCGGGCGCAGCGGGCGAGGTCCAGGGGCTCGCTGCCGCCGAGCTGGAGGGCCACCGGCCGCTCGGCCGGATCGTGCGCCAGATGGCGGGCGGCGTCGCCGTGCAGGAGCGCGCCGGTGGTGACCATCTCGCTGTAGAGACGGGCACGGGGCGCGATCAGCCGATGCAGGAACCGGCAGTGCCGGTCGGTCCAATCCAGCATCGGCGCGACGCAGAGGCGGTGGCCGGCGGGCTGCATGCGGCCACGAGATGGCCCGGCGCGCCCGTCCGGTCCAGACCCCGCCGGCGCGGGCGGGGCTCAGACCGGCCGCAGATGCGGCGGCCAGCGGTCGCCGGGGCTCGACCCCTCGCGGCTCTCCGGCTCGCCCTCCGCGGCCGGCTGCGGGCCGCCGGAGGGTGGCGTCTCGTCGGGAGCCGCGGCCGGCCGGGGCCGGCGCGGCGGCCAGGGCAAGGGCTGGCGGGCCCGCTCGGCCTCGGTGCCGGCCTCGTTCTCGATCTCGAGCGGCCCGCGCGGGCGCGGCGCGTCCGGCCGCCAGGGGATGGTCGGCGGCACCGGCCAGCGCTCGTAGCCCATCCCGTCCCACTCGTCCCGCTCGCCCTCGGCGAAGTCGGCCAGGATGTCGTCCATCTCGCGCACCGCGCCGGTCGGCTTCGGGTCCGTTACGACGCGGCGCGGCGGCTCGCCCGTGCCCGGCAGCGGCGCCAGCAGGCCCAGGCCGCGGACCGCCCAGCCGATGCCGCGCACCTCGCCCTGCTCGAGCGAGCGCTCGACGGCCACCACGAGCAGCCGACGCAGCCGATCGGCGCGCTCCTCGGGCGGCCCGTCGCGGCGCTGCTCGTAGTAGCGGCGCAGCTCGGCGAGCTCGCCGTCGACCTTGAGCGCCGCCTCGAGCTCGAGGCGCGGCAGGCCGGTGATCTCGGCCAGGAGGACGGACGGCTCGCCCTCGCAGGCGAGGCGGGCGACGAGCCGACGATCGAGGGTGGGGGTGTCCTTGCTCATGGCCGCGAAGCTAGGCGGCCGCGGCCGATCTGTCAAGATATTTCTTCCTATGAGAAGGTCGACAGGCCTATGGACCCCTCCCCCTACTCGAGCGTCGCCAGCCGCTGCGAGTGCACCGGCGCCGCCGCCTCCTCCGCGGCCGGCTCCGGCCCCGCCGCCTCGACCGGCGCCAGGCCGATCCGCCGGAAGGCGTTGGTGATCGGGTAACGGCGGTCGCGGCCGAACGCCTTGCGGGTGACCTTGACCCCGGGCGGCGCCTGCCGGCGCTTGTACTCGGCCAGATCGAGCAGGCTCGAGACGCGCCGCACCGCGTCCGCCGGCAGCCCGCGCTCGACCAGTTCGCGCGGGCTCAGATCCTCCTCGACGAGGCCCTCGAGGATCCGGTCGAGCAGCGCGTAGGGCGGCAGGCTGTCCTCGTCCTTCTGGTCGGGCCGGAGCTCGGCCGAGGGCGGCCGGGTGATCACCCGCTCGGGGATCGGCGGCGTCTCGGGCCCGAGCGCGCCCGCCGGCCGCCCGGCGTTGCGGAACCGCGCCAGCTCGAACACCATGGTCTTGTAGACGTCCTTCAGGACCGAGTAGCCGCCGCACATGTCGCCGTAGAGCGTGGCGTAGCCGACCGACATCTCGGACTTGTTGCCGGTGGTGAGCACCATCGGCCCGAGCTTGTTGGAGACCGCCATCAGGAGGAGGCCGCGGATGCGCGACTGGATGTTCTCCTCGGTGGTGTCGGGCGGCAGCCGGTCGAACAGCGGCGCGAGCAGGGTGCGGAAGGCCGCCACCGCCGGCTCGATGTCGATCGTGTCGAGGCGGATCCCGAGCCGGCGCGCGAGCTCGGCCGCGTCCTCGAGGCTCGCCGTCGAGGTGTAGCGCGACGGCATCATGAGGCCGCGCACCCGCTCCGGGCCGAGGGCGTCGACCGCGACGGCCGCCGAGAGCGCCGAATCGATCCCGCCCGAGAGGCCGAGCACGACGCCGGGGAAGCGGTTCTTGAGCACGTAGTCGTGCAGCCCGAGCATCATCGCCCGCCAGACCGCCTCGAGCCGCCCGGGCGGCGCCTCGATCCGGCCGCGCTCGCAGGCGGCCCAGCCCTCGCCCGCGGCGCGCCAGCGGGTGAGCAGGAGGTCCGGCGCGAAGGAGCGCGCCTGGGCCACGAGGTTGCGCCGGCCGTCGAGGGCGAAGGAGGCGCCGTCGAACACGAGCTCGTCCTGGCCGCCCACCTGGTTGACGTAGAGGAGCGGCAGGCCGGTCTCGGTGACCCGCGCCACCGCGAGCTGCAGGCGCTGGTCGGGCTTGTCGCGCTCGAACGGCGAGCCGTTGATCACGACCAGGAGCTCGGCGCCGGACTCGGCGAGCCCCTCGGCCACGTCCTCGACCCACATGTCCTCGCAGACCATGAGGCCCAGGCGCACGAGCGTGCCGTCGGCGCGGCGGAACGGCACCGGCCCCGGCACCGGGCCGGCGGCGAACACACGCTTCTCGTCGAACACGCCGTAGTTGGGCAGGGCGTGCTTGGCCCGCCAGGCCTCGACCCGGCCGCCGGCCAGGAGTGCCGCGACGTTGAAGAGGCGGTCGCGGTCGCGCCAGGGGGTACCGAGGACCACCGCCGGGCCGCCGTCGGCCGTCTCGGCGGCGAGTGCCGCCACCACCCGGCGGGCGTGCTCGGTCAAGGCCGGCTTGAGGACCAGGTCCTCGGGCGGGTAGCCGACGGTCGCGAGCTCGGGGAACACGACGAGCTCGGCGCCGGCGCGGGCGGCCTCGGCGCGGGCCCGGCGCAGGAGCTCGAGGTTGCCGTCGAGATCGCCCACGGTCGGGTTCACCTGGGCCAGGGCGATGGTCAGGGGCTCGCTCACGCCGTGCTCCCGCAGCGGTTCAGGGACCGGTCGCCTCAGAAGGTCTCGGAGGCCTTGAAGTCGACGCCGCGATAGAGCTCGGCCATCGGCAGGGCGAGGCCGAGCCCGTCGAGCTCGACCACCTCCTCGAGGCCGAAATGCTCGACCGGCAGCGCGCCGCCGTCCTCCGCCGGCCGCCACAGCCGGGCGCGCGGCTGGTCCTGCCAAAGATAGAGCAGATAGCGCAGCCCCGGGCAGCGCAGATAGTTGGCGAGCTTCGCCCCCATGTCCTCGCGCCAGGTGGTGGGCGAGAGCACCTCGACGATCAGGATCGGCCGGTCGGTGAAGTCGCGGGTCTCGCCGCAGGCGACCGAGAGATCGGGAAAGTAGCGGTTGTCCGGCCCGACCACGACCAGGAAGTCGCTCGTGTAGACGAGGCAGCCGCCGCCCTTGAGGCCACTGCCGACCTCGCGGATCGCGTTCGCCGCGATGGCGGCGTGATTGCGCGTGCCGCCGGCCATCATCACGAGCCTGCGGTCGATCAGCTCGAACTTCTGCGGCTGGCGCCAGACCCAGGCGAGGAAGTCCTCGACCCGGGTCAGATCGGGCAGCTTGCGGGCGACGGTCATCCTGCGGCGCTCCGAGCTCGGGGCGGATCGAGCATAGCTCGGATGCGACGGCCACGGGAGGCATGGCTTGACCCCGGGCGCCGCCCGCCCCTACGCCGCGGCCGGCCGGGAGGGACCAGGGCATGGACGAGGGGCTCGAGCTCGCGGTGGTCGGCGCCGGCATCGTCGGCAGCTCTTGCGCCTTCTTCCTGCAGCGCGACGGCCACCGCGTCACGCTGGTCGATCCGCGCGAGCCCGGCACCGGCACCTCCTTCGGCAATGCCGGGGTGATCAGCCAGGGCTCGGTCTCACCCGTCGTGACCCCGGCCCTGCTGCGCGGCCTGCCCCGCCTGCTGCTCGACCGCACGAGCCCCCTCGGCATCCGCTGGGCGCATCTGCCGCGGCTCCTGCCCTGGCTCGCCCGGCTCGCCCTCAACGCCCGGCCGGCCCGGGTCGAGGCCATCGCCCGGGCGATCGCCGAGCTCACCGCGCGCTGCGACCGCGCCCACGATCTGGTGATCCAGGAATGCGGGCTGGGCGGGCTCGTCCGTACGGGCGGCTGGCTCAAGGTGGCGCGCTCGCAAGCCTCGCTCCTCGAGGCGACCGCCACCGACCGGCGTTTGTGGGACCGCTTCGGGCGGCGCTACGAGCTCCTCGACCGGGCGGCCCTCCGGGACCTCGAGCCGGCCCTGGCGGCGGATCTCGTGGCCGGGCTCCTGATCACCGACAACCGCTACGTCACCGACCCCTGCGCCTATGTGCAGGGGATCGCCCGGGCGTTCCGCGAGCGCGGCGGAAGCTGGCTGCGGGCCGAGGCCCGGGGCTTCGCCTTCGAGGGGCCGCGCATCCGGGCGGTCGCCACGAGCACGGGGCTCGTGCCCGTGGACGGCGTGGTGCTCGCGGCCGGCGCCTTCTCGAAGCGGCTCGCAGGTGTGGGCGGGGTCACGGTGCCGCTCGATGCCGAACGCGGCTACCACGTGATGCTGCCGCACCCGGCCACGCCCCTGCGCCGGCCGGTCTACAGCTGCGACCACGGCTTCGTCGTGGCCCCCCTCGAAGGTGGCCTCCGCCTCACGGGCGGGGTCGAGCTCGCGAGCCCCTGGGCCGCGCCCGACTATCGCCGGATCCGCCGGCTCGTGCCTTTGGCGCAGCGCCTCGTGCCCGGCCTTTCGGGCGAGATCCTTTCGGAATGGCAGGGCTGCCGGCCGACGCTTCCCGACAGTCTTCCGGTCATCGGGCCGAGCGCCACCACACCCAATCTCTGGCTCGCCTTCGGCCACCAGCACATCGGTCTCACGCTCGGGCCCTTGACCGGCCGGCTGATCGCCGATCTCGTCGCCGGCCGCGACCCGGGCTTCGACCTTTCGCCCTACCGGCCGGAGCGGGACTGGGTCTGAGCCTCACCGCCCGCCAGCTTGATCGCCGCGACTGGGCGGGATCACGCTTGACAGGCTCAGGAACTTGAGCGTATTCTACCTTTCATTTAAAGCCAGAAAGGAGGGCGAAGCCATGGGAAAAAAGCGGGTGTTTATCAGCTTCGATTTCGATCATGACGAAGATCTCCGTAACCTCTTGGTCGGTCAAGCCAAGAACCCTGATTCGCCGTTCGAGATTCAAGATTGGTCGGTGAAGGAGCCCATGACCGGCGACTGGAAAGAGAAGGTACGCCAGCGTATTCGGAGGACAGATCTGACTGTCGTTATTTGCGGAGAGCATACCCACACTGCTACTGGTGTTGCCACCGAGCTGAGGATCACACGCGAGGAAAATAGACCGTATTTTTTGCTTTGGGGCCGAGCAGGGAAGGTTTGTACAAAGCCAACGACCGCTGTAGACTCGGACAAAATTTACGCTTGGACCTGGGATAATCTCAAAAATTTGATCGAGGGAAGCAGGTAACGGATGCCCGATGCTCTGTCCCCTCAGCTTATCCGACACACAGAGGAGAGCTACGGACCGAACTTCAAGGCAGATCTCTTCGAGCAGTACAAATTGTATATCGAGTCAGCTGACAAGATCAGCGAGCGACGAGTGTCAGCAAATAATTATCTTCTAGCAGTAAATTCTTTTTTGGTAGCCTTGCAAGGGGTATTTGCCGCTAACGTGCATCAGGGCATTTGGAATATTTTGATGCCCATCGTCGGGATTCTGGTAGCGCTCACTTGGCATCGCATCATCGCCTCGTACCGGAACTTGAACACCGTCAAATTCAAGATTATCCACGAGCTCGAGCGGGAGATGCCGGCAGCACTTTACGCTCACGAATGGACCATGGCGGAGGAAGGCCGAGGCAAGACATATCATCCGCTAACCCACCTCGAGCGTTGCATTCCATGGATATTCATGGTTCTGTACTGCAGCCTTCTAGTGTGCGGCATGTGGTCGTACCTAACAACCAGCAGCGTGGTACAATGGCTTAGATGAGCGCCTCCAGCGCGTTGGCCTTGGACTTGGAAGAGTCCGCTCTCGGCTGGCTTGCCGAACTTACTCCAACCGGCGTCGCGCGCCCACGCCACCGCGTAATCCGCAAAGAGAGGGCATGCCGGCGATGCCGTTCCTCGCCGTCTTCGGATAGCCCGGCCAAGTGCCCGGGCCGAAGCTCCGAGAGCTTCGCCGCTCCACGTCCGCTCCCACCGAGGACCCGCCCGGCGAGCACGATCAGATGAACCGAGCGTAGGGCGCGAGCGCGGCTGCCGTCGCGCCCAGGCCGTGCGCGCGCAGCGTCTCGAGATAGTCCCCGGCGGATTTCGGGGGGTTCCTCAGCCGCGCGCGTACCGTCTTCACCGCTTCGAGGAAGGCCGCCTGCGACAAATCGAAGAGGAGGGTCAGGAACGCGTCCGGGTGCTGCGCCTCGATGCCCCAACGCGCGAGGAGCTCGGGCGGGAAGTCTTTCAGATTGGTGGTGACCACGACATCGGCTCGCCCCTTGATCGCCGCGGCCAGCACGTGGCGATCGTTCGGGTCGGGCAGGTTCAAGACCTCGATTAGGGGCTCGTAGCCCGTGACGAGCGCATCGCGGGTGTGCGCGTTCATCAGATCGCGCGTCCGCTCGAGCCGCTGGCGCGGGAGATCGGGACGGCTCCGCAGGAGCGCCTCGATCCATTCGTCGTGGACGGTGTTCGACCATTTGACCCGATAGAGATCGGCGACGGCGAGCTCCAGGAGAAGATCGCGCAGCGGCGCCGGATACAGCACCGAAGCGTCGAGGAAGGCCGTGAGGCTCCCGAGGCTCAATAGCCCAGCCCCAGCTCCTGGGCCTCGGCGGCGAGGGTGTCGAGCACCTTGCGGCGCTCGGCGTCGATCGATTGCTTGTACCGCGCGACGTCCTCGAAGCGGATGCGGCGGTGCGTGCCCACCTTCCGGAACGGGATCTTCCCCTCTTCCAGAAGCCGGATCAGGAACGGCCGGGACACGTTCAGGAAGTCGGCCGCCTGCTGGGTGGTGAGCTCGGCCTCCACAGGCGCGATGGCGACCGCGCGACCCGCCGCCATCTCCTCCAGGATCTCGGCCAGGAGCTTCACCGCCCCGGCCGGCAGCTCGATGGTCTGCTCCCGGCCCGCTTCGCGCAGTTCGAGCGTCAAGGGACGGCCCCGGCGCGCCAAGGCCGCGAGCCGCTGCCCGGATGTGCGGGCGAGCTCCGCCTCCTCGCGGGAGGGGGGAAGGATCGTCGTTGCTGCGGTGGCCACGGATGTTCCCTCTCGGCTTGCCGGTAGTGTAGCCGTCCCGACCAACGAACGCAACAACCGCAACAATCGATTCATTCGAAGCGACGCGAGGCGCCGCTCCCGAGGGTGCGACCGACGGCTTCCCATCCCGCCGCCGTGGCGTGTCGACTCGTCACCCGCCGGCAGAAGGGACGGTGTCGGGAGGAACGCGCTCGCGGCCGCACCCGGCTTTCCACAACGCGATGCAGGCGTCGGCGGGTGGGTGGGGGGCGGGCACGGGGGGAGGATGGATCAGGCTCGTTGTCCTGTCAAGGGACGATGGGCCTATGAAGAGCCGCGCGCCTCGCCGCGGCGGGCGACGGCCAGGACCACGGCGGCGAGGATCACGGTGCCGCCCAGGAGTGCCAAGGGGCTCGGCGCCTCGCCCAGGAACAGGAAGACCCAGAAGGGGTTGAGGACCGTGTCGAGGAGGGAGAGGAGGGCGATCTCGACGGCGGTCAGCCAGCGCGCGGTCCAGACCATGAGGATCGTGGGCACCGTCATCTGGACGAGGCCCAGGAGGAGGCCGAGGCCGAGGTCGGTCGCCGGAAGTGCCCAGAGGCCGCCGCGGAGGAGGAGGAGGGCCGCGCTCGTCAAGAGGCCCGCGAAGGCGAAGGCCGGCAGGAGCTGCTCGCGCGGGTAGCTTCGGAGGTTGACGAGCTGGAAGGCGAAGGCGAGGGCGAGGCCCAAGGCCGCCAGATCGCCCCGCCAGCCCTCGCCACCCACGGCCAGGCCCTGGCCCACCATGAGCGCGGCCCCGGCGAGGGCGAGGCAGGCGGCCAGGAGCGTGCGCCGGCTCGGCCGCTCGCCGAGCCGCCACCAGGCCAGGAGCATGGCCCAGAAGGGCGAGGTGGCACCCAGACAGGCGGTGTTCGCCACGGTCGTGTGCTCGAGGGCGTAGATGAAGAGGTTGGTGCCGGCCGCGAAGGAGAGGAAGATCGCAAGGAGCGCCCGCGGCGCCACCCCGCGCAGGCGCGCGAGGAGCCGGCCGCGGTGCAGGACGGCGAGCCAGAGGGTGAGGAGAAGGCCCGCCGTGCCGGTGCGCATGGCGTTGATCTGCCAACTGTCGGCGGCGCCCATCGAGCGGACGAGGAGGCCGCTCGTGCTCCACATGAGGCAAATGAGGAGATAGGCGAGGATCGCCCGGGCGCGCTCGGGGATCACGCGGCGGGCGGGCTAAGGAGGGCGCGCAGCCGTGCCAGGATCGCCGCCACGTCGCCGGGCAGAAGGCAGCTCGGCCGGAGCACGATCCGCCCCTCCTCGAGCTCCTCGGGGTCGGGGTGGATCGCCGGCTCGCCCGCGGCGAGGGCCTCGAGCAGGCCCCGGGCATCGAGCCGGGCGCGCCCGGGCTCGAGGCGGAGCGCGAGCTCGGGCACAGGCAGATCCGGCCGCGGCTCGAGGGCGAGGCCGGGCAGGCCCGTGAGGCCGCGGGCGAGCTCCGCGACCGCCTCGAGCCAGGGGGCGCGGCGGGTCGCCTCGTCCTCGGCGAGGAACGCCTCGAGGGCCACGAGCAGCCCCACGACCTGCTCCTTGCCGACCTTGCAGGGCCGGCCGATCCCGTGCGGCGGCAGGCCCGCCAAGCGCTCCCACGGCAGGAAGGCCGGGTCGGGGCGGAAGAGGCCCGGCGGATAGTCCATGTCGAGCATCTGCAGGGCGGCCGCGGCCACGAGATCGCGCCGGCCGAGCAGGAGGCCGCTCGCCTGCGGCCCGCCGATCGCCTTGCCGCCGGAAAACGCCACGAGGTCGGCGCCCTGCTCGAGGAAGCGGCGCAGGTTGCCCTTGGGCGGGAGCTGGCCCGCGGCATCGACCAGGACCGGCACGCCGCGCGCCCGGGCGACCGATACGACCTCGGGGAGCGCCGGCCGCGCCCGCGGGTCGGCGACCCAGAGGACGCAGGCGGTCCGGGCGTCGATCGCGGCCTCGATCTCCCAGGCCTCGGCGTCGCGGCAGCCGGCGCCGGCGAACCGGTCGGGCAGGCCCACTTCGACGATCGCGAGGCCGGCGGTGCGGACCGCGTGGTCGTACTGGTTGCGCTGGCTCCTGACCATCACCACCCGGTCGCGGCCGCCCGCGATCGCCGGCAGCCGGGCCATGGCGGCCGGGTCGAGGCCGGTCGCGCAGGCGGCGGCCCCGAGGAGGAGGGCCGCGGCGGCGCCGGCGGTGACGAGCCCGGCTTCGGCGCCGGTGAGCTCGGCCAGCCGGCGCGAGGCGGCGGCGTGCAGCTCGAGCATGTCGACGCAGAGGCCGGCCGCCTCGGCCATGGCGGCCGCCACCTCGGGCCGCATCGGGCCGCCCGAGAGGCGGGTCGAGGGGCCCTTGGCGTTGACGATCCGCCGCACGCCCACACGCGCCAGGACATCGGCCACGGCAGCGCCCTCCGCGCGCCCGGGAAGCGGGCCACGGCACGACGCACCCGGCGGCCGCGCCGGTCAAGCGGCGGGCGGGCATGGCGCGCCTGCGGCGGGCCCGGCTCGGGAGCCGCGTGCGCCGGCGGGCGGAAGGCCCGCTCGGGAGCCGCGTGCGCCGGTCGGAGAGCGCGCTCGGGCGGTGGGGGTTCGGCTGGGCTCGGGTCGGATCTCCCGCTGCGGTGGGCCTCGGGCGGCGGGCTCGGGAGCCGCGTGCCCGGCTCAGTGCGGCCGCGGCCTGAGCGGCACCACCTCGGCCGGCTCCGGCTCGGCCGGCTCGGGCCCGGCCGGGTCGAGCTCGCCCGGCTCGAGCTCGGGGTCGTGCAGCAGCAGCGACTCGAGCTCGTCCTCGGCCCGGACCTGCTTTTTGTGGACGTGGTGGGCGAGCCAGATCAGCCGGTCGGGGTTGAGGCTCCGGATCGGCAGCCGCTGCGGCCGGCCGTCGCGCAGCTCGACGAGCTCGCGCTCGGCCTCGCGGCGGTCCTTCTCGAGCCGCGCCCGGTAGCGGCAGATGGTGGCGAGCGAGGGCAGCCCGGTGGTCGGGCGGCCGTCGATCAGGGCGGACAGGAGAAGCTCCTCGAGGGCATCGAGGCGCATCCGCCGCCAGACATGGTGGACGATGCCGTCGGCGGCCTCCCGCTCGGCCTGGTCGATCGGCAGGAGCCTTGCGTGCCAGGCGCGGCGCAGCCGCTCGAAGGCGAGCTGGTCCTCGCCGGGCAGGAGGCGGAAGACGCCGGTCAGGTTGTGGCGGGTGGCGGCCTCGCCGAGGCGGGCGCGGCCCTCGGGGGTGACGGCACCCTTGGAGCGGGCGCCGTTGGCGCGGGCGGCGGCGGACTGGGCGGGGGTAGGATTGGTGGGCATGGCCCCTCCAATAGTGTTCCTCGGAAGAGGATACCATGCATAGGAACGATGTCAAGAACCCGGTCGGGCCACCGGCCGGCACCGCGGCCCGGTCACCCCCGCCCGGGCCCTCACTCGGTCGGCAGGGTGGCCGCGTAGGCCAGGACCGCGGCCGCGTCCTCGACCGGGAAGGCGCGCAGGTTGACCATCTGCACGCCCGGATGGGAGTTGAGGATCTTGTTCAGGACCTCGTCGGGCACCTCGACCGCCTCGGTGCCGACATAAGCGTGCTCGCCCTTCTCGCCCCAGTCGAGGAGCCTGCCGTCGAAGCCGTGACAGTTGGCGCAGACCGTCTGGAAGATCGCCCTGCCGCGTTCGACGTCGCCCGCCACGACCTTGCGGGTCTCGAGGTCGATCCAGCGGCTCATGTCGACCTGACCGCGACTGACGAACATGGCGACCCGCAGGAGCTCGTCGTCGCGGATCATCTCGGGCGTGTAGGGGTGGTGGCGGTCGCGCAGGATCGCCGTGATCTGGTCCAAGGGCCTGCCGGCGGCGCCGTGGATCCCCTCGATCCCGGTGAAGTGGCTGCCCTTGCGGTAGACCCCGTCCCGGCCCCGGTAATCCCAGCCGTGGCACTCCTTGCAGCGCCAAGTGTCCGCGCCCTTCTGCTTACCGGTCGCCGGATAGGCCGGGTTGGTCGAGGTCGGCTCGGGCCGGTCGAGGGCTTCCCACCAGTTGTCGTAGATCCGGCCGCCGGCGGCCAGGAGCCACGCCTCGGACGGCTCCGGCGGGGCGCCGTGGACGACGTCCTGCGCGGCCTCCTCGTGCGGCTTGACCGGCTTGTCGGCCACCGCGCCCGCGGCCAATCCGATGGTCAGGCCGATCACGCCGACAACAACCGCAAGACGACCGCGTTTCATCGCGTCTCGCCCATGTTTCACCGCCCATTGTCTTCGGTACTCTGCGGGTTTCGGGCCGTCAATACTGGATTCGGGCGGAGATGCCGGACGACGGATCGGGGGAAGCTCGGACGCGTCCGCCCGCTTCGCCGGCCTCTCAATAGGAGCGCGGCAGGCCGAGGACGTGCTCGGCCAGATAGGCCAAGATCAGGTTGGTCGAGATCGGCGCCACTTGGTAGAGCCGGGTCTCGCGGAACTTGCGCTCGACGTCGTACTCCTCGGCGAAGCCGAAGCCGCCATGGGTCTGCAGGCAGGCCTCGGCGGCGGCCCAGGAGGCGTCGGCCGCAAGGAGCTTGGCCATGTTGGCCTCGGCCCCGGGGTCGTGGCCCTCCTCGTAGAGCCGGGCGGCCTCACCGACCACGAGCGCCGCGGCGCGCAGCTGCGCGTAGGCCCGGGCGAGCGGGAACTGGATGCCCTGGTTCTGGCCGATCGGCCGGCCGAACACCACCCGCTCGCGGGCATAGGCCACGGCCGTGTCGAGGAGCCAGCGGGCGTCGCCGATGCACTCGGCGGCAATGAGGATCCGCTCGGCGTTCATGCCCGAGAGGATGTAGCGGAAGCCCTTCCCCTCCTCGCCCACGAGCGCGTCCTCGGGCAGCTCGAGCCCGTCCAGGAACAGCTCGGTCGTGGCGTGGTTCATCATGGTGCGGATCGGGCGGATCTCGAGCCCGCGGCCCCGGGCCGCGCGCAGGTCGACGAGGAACACCGAGAGCCCGTCGGTGCGCTTCTCGACCTGCTCCCTGGGCGTGGTGCGGGCCAGGAGGAGGAGGAGGTCCGAGTGCTCGGCGCGCGAGGTCCAGATCTTCTGGCCGTGGACCACCCAGCCGCGCTCGGTGCGGCGGGCGGTGGTCCGCAGTGCGGTCGTGTCGGTGCCCGAGGTCGGCTCGGTCACGCCGAACGCCTGCAGGCGCAGCCGGCCGGCCGCGATCTCGGGCAGGAAGCGCCGTTTCTGCGCGTCGCTGCCGTGCCGCAGGAGGGTGCCCATGGTGTACATCTGGGCGTGGCAGGCAGCCGCGTTGCAGCCGGCGGCGTGGATCTCCTCGAGGATCGCGCAGGCGGCCGACAGGCCGAGCCCGGCGCCGCCCAGCTCCTCGGGGATCAGCGCGCCGAGCCAGCCCGCCTCGGTGAGTGCCCGGACGAACGCCTCGGGATAGGCCCGCTCGCGGTCGAGCTCGCGCCAGTAGGCGCCCGGAAAGCGCGCGCACAGCCGGCGCACGCCGTCGCGGATCTCCTCGTGGTCGCGCGCCCCCATCTCCGGCATCGGCCTCTCCCCGGCGACCCGGCCCCGGCCGCACCGGCGCGCGGGAGCCATCCGGCTGCGGGCCTTGCCGGAGCCGGGCGGCGGGCGCAAGCAGCCGGGAGTGTCGAGATGGATGCGGCGATGGCGGCGGTCGAGGCGGGGGCCCGGGCGGCGGGCGAGCGGCGGACGGCAGCGCTCACCGGGGCGGCCACCCTGCCGGTGCTGTTCGCGGTCAGCGGCGGGCATCTCCTGAACGACACGCTGCAGTCGGTGCTCTTGTCGATCTATCCCCTGATCAAGGACCCGCTCGGGCTGAGCTTCGCGCAGATCGGCATCGTCACGCTCGTCTTCCAGCTCACGGCCTCCGTCCTGCAGCCCTTCGTCGGGGCCTGGACCGACCGGCGGCCGCAGCCCTTCTCGCTCGCCTTCGGCATGGCCGCGAGCCTCTCGGGCATCCTCCTGCTCGCGGCCGCGGCCGGCTTCGCGGGCGTGCTGTTGGCCGCCGCCATGATCGGGGTCGGCTCCTCGATCTTCCACCCCGAGGCCTCGCGGGTGGCGCGGCTCGCCTCGGGCGGGCGGTTCGGCTTCGCCCAGTCGCTCTTCCAGGTGGGCGGCAATTCGGGCCAGGCGCTCGGACCCCTCCTCGTGGCGCTCGTGGTGGTGCCCTTCGGCCAGGCGCACACCGCCTGGTTCGCGCTCCTGGGCCTCGTGGGCATGGTGCTGCTCGCCGGGGTCGGGCGCTGGTACCGCGAGCATCTGGCCGAGCAGCGGCGGCGGCCGGGCGGCACGACGCCGCCGGCCTCGCCGGTCGGGCGGCGGGCGGTCGTGGTGGCGCTCGTCGTGCTGATCGCCCTGACCTTCTCCAAGAACATCTACACGGCCTTCTTCCAGAGCTACTACGCCTTCTACCTGATCGACCGGTTCGGGCTCGGGGTGGGCGCGGCCCAGGTGCAGCTGTTCCTGTTCCTGGCGGCGACCGCGGCCGGGACCTTCCTCGGCGGGCCCCTGGGCGACCGGATCGGCCGGAAGCCCGTGCTCTGGCTGTCCATCGCGGGCGTCCTGCCGCTCACCATGGCGATGCCGTTTTTGAACCTGTTCTGGACCGCCACCTTCGCGGTGCTGGTGGGCTTCCTCATGGCCTCGGCCTTCCCGGCGATCGTGGTCTACGCCCAGGAGCTCCTGCCCGGCCGGGTCGGCACGGTCGCCGGCCTGTTCTTCGGCTTCGCCTTCGGCATGGGCGGGATCGCCGCGGCGGTCTTGGGCTGGCTCGCCGATCTGTCCTCGATCGGTGCGGTCTTCGCGGGTGTGGCGGTGACCCCGGCGATCGGCCTCCTGGTCTGGCTCCTGCCCGACCTCGACCGCCCCGCCGCGCGGCCGGCCTGAGCCCCACCGCCACACCCGGCTACGCCCCGGACCCGTCCCGGGCCGCGCGCCGCTTGGACCGCGGGGGCGGATCTGCTACAGGATACTCATCGAGAAGAAAATCAACTGCAAGTATAGGGGGGATCGGGCAATGTGGACGCTCGTGGCAGCCCCGAACGGCTCGGCGCGCCGTCTGGCCGGCCGCCTGGGCGCGGCGCTGGCGATGCTGGGGCTCGCCGCCACGCTCGGGCCGGTGGCGCTCGCCGCCGATCCGGGCTCGGTGCCGCCGCTCGAGTGCAGCGCCGGCAAGGTCTGCCGCGAGCCCCGGACCTTCCTGCCGGCGCGGGTGCTGACCCGGCCGTTCTCGCACGTCTACAAGAGCGCCGCGGCGGGCAAGGCCAACATCCTGGCCGAGAACGTCACCGCCTTCACGGCCCTCTTCGTGTTCGCGCGCGAGGGCGTCGATCTGTCCGACCCGCGCGCCCCCAAGGGCTGGTACCAGGTCGGGGAGACCGCGACCGGCGCGCCGTTGGGCTGGATGCAGGCCGCGGACGTGGTCGAGTGGCGGCAGGCGATCATCGTCGCCTTCACCCATCCCGGGGTCGGCGGCGAGGCGCGCGAGCCCGTGATCCTGTTCGAGGACAAGGCCACGCTCGACCGCCTGACCGGGTCGGAGGAGGCCGCCCGCAAGGCCGGGGCGCAGGCGCTCTACAAGGCGATCGAGGAGGCCCGCCGCAGGAGAGGCCAGGCGCCGGACGGGGTCGTGAGCGTCGAGCCCGGGCCGTTCGTCGACATCCGCGAGCAGTTCTACATGCTGCCGGTCCTGCAGTTCGAGGATCTGGGCACGCAGTTCACCGACGAGGCCCGCCACCTCCAGGTGGTGGCGGTGACCGACAGCCGCGCCGAGGCCTCCGATCCGGAGGTGCCGGCCACGCTCGCGGGCGAGGTCGACGCCGGCACGGGCGGCGCCGGCGCCGGCAGCGACCTGCAGCAGCTCGGCATCGACCTCGTGTTCGTCATGGACATGACGGGCTCGATGGGGCCCTACATCCAGCACGCCACCACCGCGATCACCGACATCGCGCGGCTGTTGACCCGCGATCCCGGCCTCGCCGACAAGATCCGCTTCGGCTTCGTCGGCTACCGCGACGACGTCCGGTCGATGCCGCAGCTCGAGTTCGCGGCCAAGAGCTACACCCCGGACGGCCCGCAGACGGTCGACCGGTTCCTCCAGGTGATGGCGACCGTCAACGGCGACATGGCCCGGTTCATCGGCCAGGGGCTGCACAGCGGCGACTATCAGGAGGAGCTGTTCGCCGGGCTGCAGACGGCGCTCGACACGCGCTGGAGCGAGCCGTCGCTGCGCTTCCTCGTGCTGATCGGCGACGCCAGCTCGCACGAGGTCGGCCACCCGCAGGCGACGACCGGGCTCGACGCGCCCTCGCTCCGCCAGCAGCTCAACGCCCAGCGGGTGAGCCTCGTGGCGCTGCACCTCAAGGACGAGCGGGCGGCTCCCGACCACGCCCTCGCGCAGCGGCAGATGACCACCCTCGCGACCAACCCGGGCGTCGACGCGGCCACCTACTTCAGCACGCCGGCGCAGGACCAGGCCGGCTACGAGAAGGCCGTCAAGGAGGTCGCCGAGACCCTGGTCGGGCTGTTGAGCCAGGTCCGCAAGGGCCAGGCCGGGGCGGTCGTGGCCGGCGGCGGCGGCCAGGCGGGCGCCGGCGGCTCGCGGGTCAAGGCGGCGGTCGCCAAACTCGGTGCCGCGGCCCTCGTGCCCTATCTCGGCAAGGAGGCGACGCCGCCGCGCGACATCACCGCCTGGGTGTTCGACCGCGATCTCCTGGACCCGAGCCGGCCGGCGCTCGAGGTGCGGGTCCTGCTCGACCGCGAGCAGGTCAACGATCTGGTGTTCACGGCCGAGAAGGTGAGCCAGGCGATCAAGCGCGCCGAGCTCACCCAGATGCAGTTCTTCGAGGCCCTGCAGAGCGTCACCACGCTCGGCGTCAAGGGCGAGCCGATCGACTATGGCAGGGTCACCCAGCTGCGCGGCTCGGGGATCGCGGCCTCCTGGATCGAGACCCTGCCCTACAAGAGCCAGGTGCTGGCGCTCACCAACGACGTCTATGCCGCCCTGAGCCCGGACGAGCGGGCGCAGATCGAGAAGGGGCTGGACGCCAAGCTCAAGCTCTACCGCGAGCTGCTGCAGTCCTCCGACATCTGGGTCAAGCTCAGCGAGCGGTCGGCCGACGACGATCGGGTCTACCCGCTCGAGCTCGCGGCCCTGCCGTGATCGCCGACCCGCGCGGCGGCGCGACGCCACGGCCGCGCCCGGCGCCGACCGGGACCCGCCCGGTCGTGGCGATCGAGGGCCTCGCCAAGCGGCGCGAGCGCGGCGGGGTGGCGTTCGAGCTCTTGGTGCCCGAGCTCCGGATCGAGCCCGGCGAGCTCGTCGCCGTGGTCGGCGAATCGGGCTGCGGCAAGAGCACCCTCCTCGACCTGATGGCGCTCGTCCTCGAGCCGGACGCGGCGGAGACCTTCCGGCTGCTGCGCAGCGACGGCACCGAGGTCGACGTGGCCGGCCTCTGGCAGCGGGGCGACGAGCGCGGCCTCGCCTGGCTTCGCGCCAACGAGCTCGGCTACGTACTGCAGGCGGGCGGGCTCCTGCCGTTCCTCGACGTGCGCCAGAACATCGCGCTCGCCGCCCGCATCAAGGGGGTGGCCGACGGCGAGGCGGCGCTGCGCCGGCTGGCGCTCCGGCTGGGCATCGCCGACAAGCTCGCGGTCAAGCCGCAGTACCTCTCGGGCGGCCAGCGCCAGCGGGTGGCGATCGCCCGGGCGCTCGTCCACGGGCCGGGGCTGGTGCTCGCCGACGAGCCCACGGCCGCGGTCGACGGCAGCCGGGCCCGGCAGATCGTGGCCGACCTGAAGCGCCTCGCGCACGAGCACGGCACCACGATCGTCATGGTCACCCACGACCGCGAGCTGGTCCGGCCCGTGGCCGACGCGGTCGTGAGCTTCGCCCTCGAGGCGGTCTCGGACACGCTCACCCGGTCGACCTGCCGCCGGACCGGCGCGTCGGCCGTCGCATGAGCGCCGCCGGGGCAGGGCGGATCGTCCCCGGCCTGGCGCTGGCCGATCTCCGCCACGAGCGGATCTTGAGCCTCTGCCTGATCGTGGCACTCGTGGCGATCCTGGCGCCGCTGATGCTGCTGTTGGGCCTGCGCTACGGCTCGATCGAGATGCTGCGGGCGCGGCTCGTGCAGAACCCGAGCTTCCGCGAGGTCTGGCCGACCGCGACCCTCGAGCTCGAGGAGGCCTGGTTCGAGCGGATGCGGGCGCGGCCCGAGGTCGCCTTCGTGCTGCCGACGATCCTGCGCGGCGCCTCGATCATCGGCGCCCGCCGGCCGGGCGAGGCGCGCCGCCAGGACTTCGACCTGATCGCCTCGGCACCGGGCGACGCGCTGCTCGCGGGCTTCGCCCTGGCCGCCCCCGGCCCGGGCGAGGTGGTCCTGTCGCAGAGTGCCGCGGAGAAGCTCGGCCTTTCGGCGGGTGGCGAGATCGAGCTCGAGGTCACCCGCCAGCGCGAGGGCCGGCGCGAGCGCGAGACGGTGCCGTCCCGGGTCGCGGGCGTGCTGCCGTTCGAGGCCGACGGGCTCGACCGGATCTACGCGCCGTTCGAGCTCGCGGTCGCGGTCGACCGCTACCGCGAGGGGCTGGCGGTGCCCGAGCTCGGCTGGCCGGGTGGCGCACCCCGCCCCTTCCACAGCTTCGACGGCGCGCTCCTCGTGCTGCCGGCCCCGCTCGGGGCGATCGAGCTCGCGAGCCTGCCGACCGGCACCGGCTTCGTCGGGGTCGAGGAGGTCGAAGCTGCGACCTTCACCCGGCTCACGGGCCTGCCGGCGCCGGCCGGCCGGGCGCTCTACGAGGCCACCACGCTCGGCCAGCCGGCGCTCGCCGCCAACCTCACCCAACTCCGCAACAAGCTGCGCGGCCGCGGTGCCGTGGTCCTGCCCTATGTGCGACCCTGGCCGGTGCGCGTGGGCGACCGGCCGCTCGAGGTGGTGGGCCTCTCGCTCGGACCGGACGAGGCGGCGGTCCTGGGCGTGCCGCCCACACCCTGGGGTCGCTACGAGGCCGGCCGCGGCGACGCGTCGATCGCCCGGATCGCCCTGCCCGGGGCGCCCGCCGAGGCCGGGAAGGTGGGGGTCGCCCTCGAGCTCGCCGGCCGGCCGCTCGCCCTCGAGCTCGAGGCCGCGGGCGAGGCCGCCGTCCCGACCGTGCCGCTCGAGCTCCTGGCGTCGCTGCGTACCGGCGGCCAGCGCCGCCTCGCCTGGGACCCGCAGCAGCGCGAGCTCCTGCTCGCGCGGACCGGCTTCTCGGGCTTCCGGCTCTACGCCCGGACCATCGACGAGGTGCCGGCGCTCTGGCGCGAGCTCGTGGGCCAGGGCCTCAGCGTCGAGGCGCACATCCAGCAGATCGAGCGGATCCAGGTGCTCGACCGCGGGCTCCTGCGGCTGTTCCTCCTGATCGCGAGCGTCGGCGGCGCCGGCGGCTGCGGCGCCCTCGTGGCCTCGCTCTACGCCTCGGTCGAGCGCAAGCGCCGCGAGCTCGGCGTGCTGCGGCTCATGGGCCTGTCGCGGGCGGCGGTGTCGCGCTTCCCGCTCTACCAGGGCCTGGCGCTCTCCGGCCTGGCGCTGGTCGGCGCCACCGCGGTGTTCCTGGCCTTCGCCGCGGTGATCAACGTCTCCTTCGCCGACGAGGTCGCCAAGGGCGGCACCATCTGCCGGCTGCCGCCGCAGCATCTGGGCCTGATCGCCGCGGTGACGCTCGCAGCGGCCCTCCTGAGCTCGCTCGCCGCCGCCCGGCGCGCCACCCGGATCGAGCCGGCGGAGGCGATCCGTGAGGAGTAGGCGGGCGGCCCTGGCGG
Source organism: uncultured Geminicoccaceae bacterium (assembly GCA_964504655.1). Classification (GTDB taxonomy): domain Bacteria; phylum Pseudomonadota; class Alphaproteobacteria; order Geminicoccales; family Geminicoccaceae; genus JANXAZ01. The sequence continues at coordinate 10,926 of CAZDFD010000048.1, read as the reverse complement.
CGGCCCTGCTCGGGGTGCTCGTCGCCCGGGCGGGGGTGGCGGCACCGCGCGCCGATCCGAGCTTCAACCCGCAGCCCGCGGCCGACGATCTCGTGCTGCCGATGCCGGGCGGCCTCGAGATGGCCTTTCGCCGCATCGAGGTGCCGGGCCGCGACTTCTGGTTCGACCCCGACCGCGAGGTGCGGCTGGGCGATGCCACCAGCGACGACCCGCACGCCCGCGAGCGCACGGTGCGGGTGACCGGCGCGTTCCTCGACCCGGCCGCCGGGCGCTGGTGGTACCCGATCGGCAAGTACGAGGTGAGCAAGGCGCAGTTCGCGGCGGTACTCGGCGACGGCGATCCGGCCCGGGGCCTCGCACGGCTGGCCGAGCTGTCGGGCGATCCCAAGGACAAGGAGATCGCCGGGCTCGCCGGGCGGGCGCGCGAGCTCAAGCTCGCCGAGCCGGTGCGCTGGCTCGGCTGGCTCGCCGTGCAGGAGTTCGTGCACCGCTACAATCGCTGGCTGCTCGACGACCCGGCCCGCAGCCGGAGCCTGCCGGCGCTGGTCTGGCAGGTGCAGGGGCAGGAGCGGCGGATGCCGGGCTTCCTGCGCCTGCCGACCGAGATCGAGTGGGAGTACGCGGCGCGCGGCGGCGGTGCCGTCCGGGTGAGCGCGCCGCGCCGCTTCGAGGCGCCGCTGCCGTTCGAGGAGGCCGAGTTCGAGGGCCATGCCTGGCTCGCCGACAATGCCAGGAACCAGGTCCGCCCGATCGGCACGCGCAAGCCGGTGCACGGGCTGCACGACATGCTGGGCAACGTCGCCGAGCTCACCACCGACCTGTTCCAGGCCGAGCTCGGCCTGGGCAAGCCGGGCGGGCTCGCGGTGCGCGGCGGCAGCGCCTTCACCAAGCTCGAAGACGTCAAGCTCGGCGCGCGCTACGAGCTGACCCTGTTCCAGCCCGACGACGCCAAGCCCGGCCGGCTGGTCGAGACCCGCTCGCCGTTCGTGGGCTTCCGGCTCGTCGTCGGCGCCCCGGTCAAGCCGGACGCCGCCTACAGCGCCGAGCTCGAGGCGAGTTTCGAGCAGTATGCGCGCCGCTTCCGCGCCAATGCCAACGTCGCCACGAGCGGCACCGCGGCCTCGATCCTGCAGAGCAGCCAGCCGATCCGCGAGGTCCAGCAGGAGCTCGAGCGGCTCGGCCGGCGCGAGCCGCGCCTCGCGGCCGAGCTCGTCGCGATGCAGCGCCGGCTGCAGCAGGTCGAGACGCTGCAGGACCGCGAGATCCGCACGATCGCGGGCGATCTCGTGGTCGAGGCGGCCCGCTCGGCGGCGATCTTCGGGCGCAACCACTGCCGGCTCGAGCATGCCCGCGCCACGGCCCTGCCGGCGGCCGAGCGGCTGGCCAAGGTCGGGACCGAGCATCAGGGCCAGCATCGCGACCTGCTCCGCCAGCTCGAGGAGCGCGAGCGGTTCCAGGAGGACGAGCTCGGAGGCTATCTCGAGCGCGTGCGGCGGCTCGTCTCCTACGGCCGCGCCTATGCGGGCGAGGCGATCGAGCGGGCCGAGCGCCGGGCCTGGCCCACCGACTACGAGCGCCGCGCCTTCGCCCTGGTGCGCCGGCACCTCGGCGCGGCCCTCGAGGGCCGGCTCGAGCCCGGGTCCGTGCGGCGCGAGCTCGGCCGCGAGTTCGCCTGGCAGCCGGGCGGGCCGGCCTGCGTGTGAGGTGGGACCCGTGCGCGGGGTGTCGTTGCGTCGGAGGTGCGCGATGACGAGGGCAGGAAGGTGGCCGGGGGTGGCGGGGCTCGTGCTCGTGGCCGGGCTCGGCGGCTGCGCCCAGAGCGAGGCGCTCCTGGCCGACCGCGGCAACCGCTACTGCCTGCAGGCGGGCGGGCTCGGTGCCGCGGGCGGCGCGCTCGCCGGGGCGGCGCTCGGCCGCGCCGTGGCCGGCCCGCGCAACAACAGCGGGGCGATGCTCGCGGGTGCCGTGATCGGCGGCGTCGCCGGGGCCATCGCCGGCTGCCGCTACGGGATCTGGGTGGCCGACCGGCGGGCCGGCTACGAGACCGCCAGGACCCGCCTCGAGGCCGAGGGCGGCAACGTCCGGCGCACCAACGAGAGCCTCGCCCAGGTCAACCTGCAGCTCCGCCAGGGGCTCGAGGACCGCCGGAAGGCGCTCGCCAAGGCGAGTGCCGAGGCCAGGGGCAGCGCCGAGCGGGTGGAGCTGCGCGAGGCGCTCGCCCGCACGCTCGAGCAGGACGAGAAGGGCGCGCGCGAGCAGCTCCAGGCGGCCGAGCGCGAGCTCGAGGTGCACCGCCGGACGCTCGCCGAGCTCCGCGGCCAGCGCCAGCCGGTCGACCCGGCCGAGCTCGCCCGCTACCAGGTGCAGGTGCGCGAGATGGAGCGCTCGGTGGCCGAGCTCGGCCAGCTCACCCGGCAGTACGCCGCGGCCTCGGGCCAGGTGGCCCAGCTCTGAGCGGGGAGGCGGACATGCTCCGATCGCGCCGACGCCTCGCGGCGCTCCTGCTGGCGCTGCCCCTGGCCGGCTGCGCCGAGGGCGATGCGCTGTTCACGGACGCGGGCTCGGTCCAGCAGCGCGAGCGCGAGCTCGAGGCGCGCGAGGCGGCGCTCGAGGCCGAGCGCCGCCGCACCGAGACGCTGCGCAGCCAGGAGCGGACGCTGCGCGGCGAGCAGGCGGCGCTCGACCGGCAGATCGCCGCCGAGAAGGCGCGCGCGGCCGAGCTCCGGGCGCGGCTCGGGCGGCTCGACCGGCAGATCGCGGCGCGGCGCGCCGGCGCCGCCGAGCTCGCCGCCCGCGAGCGCGAGCTGCTCGGCCGGATCGACGCGGTCAAGGGCGAGATCCAGGTGGTCGAGCGCGAGCTCGCCGCCAGGCCGACCCAGGGCCAGCTCGTCCAGCTCAAGCGCCGCCTGGCCGAGCTCGAGCAGACCTACGCCGACCTGCTCACCCTCTACCGGGCGCTCTGAGGGGCCGCGTGCCGATGCGGAGGCACGCAGCCGCCGCGAGGCGCGGGGTGGGCGCGAGCGTCGTGGTGCTGGCCGCTCTCCTGCTCGGCTGCGCGGTCCCGAACGAGGCGGCGCCGCGGCTGGCCCTGGCCGATCCCGGGGACACCCCGACCCTGGCCGATCGACCGCCCGAGCCGGAGGTGCCGCCGCCCTTGCCGGATCCCCAGCGGCCGCCCCAGGAGCAGCCGAGCCTGCTGCCCGATCTGCCGCCGCCGCCGGGGCGGCCGGAGCATCCGCCGCGGCCGCCGCGGCCGGCGCCGCCGCCGGGGAGCCTCGCGGTCGGCACGCCGGCGGTGGCGCTCGAGCAGATCACCTGCGAGCCGGGCTCGGGGGCCTGGCTGCTCCTGATCGAGGGCGAGATCGCCGAGGTGGCGGACGGCTCGGTGGCGCTGCGCGCCCGGCGGCGGATCGGCCTGCGCTACTGGCCGACCGCCGAGGGCGTCGACGAGACCGACTGGTTCTGCGCGCCCCGCCGCCGGTTCTGCTACGCCGCGGTCCGCTTCGGCGACTGGGGCGGGACGATCCGGCCCGACGATCTGGTGCTGCGCGAGCCGGAGCTCGTGTTCGCGGCCGACCGCCGCCTGCCGCTCGGCGTCGTGCCGATCATCCGGGCGCGATGCGGGCCCTGAGCCGCGTCCTCGTGCTGCTCGCCGGGCTCGCGGCGCTGTCCGCCGCGGCCGCCGAGCCGCCGGACGCCGTTGCCGAGCTGCTGGCGGCCGTCCGCCGCCACGCCCTGCTGCCGCCGCCGCCCGGGCTCGAGGCCGGCAGTGTCGAGGAGCTGGTGGGCCGGCTGCGCGCGCTCGATCCGCACATGGAGCTGCTGCCGCCCGCGGCCGCGGTCGGCCGTGGCGGCCTCGGGCTCCGCCTCGGCACGCTCGGCCGGCCGCTCGTGATGCCGGTCGCGGGCGGTGCCGCGGCGGCCGCGGGCCTGCGCGACCCGGCCTATCTGGAGCAGGTCGAGGGGGTGCCGGTGGCCGGGCTCGACGCCACCGCGATCGCCCGGCTCCTGAGCGGGCGCGGGCCGGTCGAGCTCGGGCTCGCGGCCGGGCCGGACGGGCGGTCCGTGCGGCTGCGGCTGGCGCCGGGCGAGCCGCCGCCGCTCGCGGTCGAGCTCCTGCCCGGGCGGGCGGCGACGCTCGTGCGGATCCACGAGTTCGAGGCCGAGCGCACCGCCGCCGAGCTCGCCCGGGCGCTCGGCCAGGGCGGCGCCGGGCCGCTCGTCCTGGATCTCCGGCTGAACCCGGGCGGCGCCTTGTTCGAGGCGCTCGATGCCGCCTCGCTCCTCGTGCCCGCGGGCGCCCTCCTGGCCCGGGTCGAGGAGCGCCAGGGCGGGCCGGTCGAGATCCGCGCGGTCGCCCGCCGGCCGGCCCGGCTCGATCTGCCGGTGGTGCTGCTCGTGGGCGAACAGACGGCGAGTGCCGCCGAGGCCTTCGCCCGGGCGCTCGTCCATCACCGCCGGGCCGTGGCGGTCGGGCGTCCGACCCGGGGCAAGTGCCGCGCCCAGCGCGAGCTGCCCCTCGCGGGCGGGCGCCGGCTGCGGCTCACGACGACGGCGCTCGCCGGGCCGGACGGGCTCGACTGCGAGGGTCGGCCGCTGCGCCCGGCACTCGAGGTCGATCCCCTGGCCCTGCTCGACACCGACGGGCTCGTGGCGCGCGCCCTGGGCCTGCTCGGCACGGCCGAGCGGCCGACCGCGCTCTGCCTCCGCGAGGCGCTGCCCAGCGGGCGCGCGGCGCTGCTCGCCGAGGAGCTGGCGCTCCTGTTCCCGAGCCTGCCGGCGCCCGTGCTGCTGGCCGAGGGCCCGGCGGGCGCGCGCCGCTGCCTGGGCCCGCTCGCCGATCCGGCCCTGGCCCCGGCCTGGCGCCGCCGGCTCGAGGCCGGGCTCGAAGCGGCCGTCCCGCCGGTGGCGGTCGAGGCCCTGCCCTACGGCCGGCTGCTCACCCGCGCGCCCTGAGCCCGGCGCGCTCGAGCTCGGCGACGTGCGCCCGGTTCCAGGTGGGCGCGATCCAGATCTCGGGCAGCGTCACCCGCGGGTGGGTGCAGGCCACGTAGCGGACCAGATCGGCCACGTCCTCGGGCTGCAGCATGCGCGCCTTGTCCTCGGCCGAGACCGGGACCGGGCGCTTGTCGAGGATCGGGGTCGCGACCTCGCCCGGCAGGATCACGGTCGAGCGGATGCCGTTGGCGCCCTCCTGGACGTTGAGGGCGTGGCTCATCGCCACGAGGCCGTGCTTGGCGGCGGTGTAGGCCGGACCCGAGAGGAGGCTCACGAGGCGGCCGGCGATCGACGCGGTGTGCACCAGGAGGCCGGACTTCTGCGCCCGCATCAGCGGCAGCACGGCGAGCGCGCAGTAGAAGCCCTGGGTCAGGTTGCCGGCGATCACCGCCTCGGCGTCGGCCGGGTCGAGCTGCGCCCAGTCGCGGCGCACCACGTTGGTGCCGGCGTTGGCGACCAGGATGTCGAGCCGGCCCCGCCGCTCGCGGATCGTCGCCACCACGGCCGCGACCTCCGCGGCGCGGGTGACGTCGGCCGGGGCCACGAGCGGATCGCCCGCGAGCCCCGCCGCGACCTCCTCGAGCGCGGCCCGCCGGCGGCCCGACAGCACCACCGCGGCACCCTCCTCGGCGAGCGCGCGGGCGGTCGCGGCCCCGATCCCGCTGCCGGCACCGGTGACCCAGGCGACCTTGCCGTCGAGCCTGCCCATGCTCCTCTCTCCCCCCGCTCGCCCGCCTCCAGGCTGGCCGGCCGCGCCGCCCGAGGCAACCGCGTCGCTGCGGGGCTGCCCTGCCGCGGCGGGGGCGCCACGGGGTCGGTGACGCGCGTCACTGTGGGAACCCGGGCCGCCATGCGACGCCTCGCCTCGACAGACGGCCGGCCGAGCGGGCCGGCGCGGTACGGGGAGAGACGCGGGATGGACGCAGAAGAGCGGGACGCGCCGGGGCCGGATGCGCCCGGGGCGGGCCCGATCGAGCGGCGGCTCGACGATCTCGACGCGACGTTCGCGCGGCTGCGGGCGCTCGACGCCGCCCGCGTCGCCCGCGCGGTCCGCAGTTCGGCCGGGCTCGGCGAGCAGGCGGTGGTCGATCTGGTGGCGGCGCTGCTCGACCGGCTGGCGCTGCAGGCCGACCGGGCCGAGCGCTCGGCGCGCGCCCTCGAGGCGCTCGGCCGGGACGCCGCGGGCGACGGACCGGAGGGCTGAGGCCCCGGAGCGGAGCGCGGCTCAGCGCACCCGCTCGAGCAGCGGGGCGAGCGGCAGCTCGGCGCGGGCGCCGAACTGCTGGATGATGGCGGCGGCACAGAGCGAGCCCAGCCGGCCGCAGGCGCCCAGATCGAGGCCGAGGCCGAGACCGCGCAGGAAGCCCGCGGCGTAGAGGTCGCCGGCGCCGGTGGTGTCGACCAGCCGCTCGATCGGCGCGGCGTCGATGACGTGGACCTCCTGGCCCTTGACCACGACCGAGCCCCTGGGCCCGCGGGTGAGTGCCGCGAAGTGGACGTGGCGGCGGACCTCCTGGAGCGCCCGATCGAAGTTCGGGGCCTCGTAGAGCGCGGTGAGCTCGGCCTCGTTGGCGAACAGGATGTCGACCTCGCGCTCGACCAGATCCTGGAACTCGGCGCGCCAGCGGTCGACGCAGAACGGGTCGGAGAGGGTGAGCGCCACCCGGCGACCGTGCCGGTGCGCGATCTCCGCGGCCTTGCGGCAGGCGGCCTTGGCCTCCGGCCGGTCCCAGAGATAGCCCTCGAGGTAGGTGATCTCCGCTTCCGCGACGAGCTCGGGCTCGACGTCCTCGGGCCCGAGCTCGACGCAGGCGCCCAGATAGGTCTGCATGGTGCGCTGCGCGTCCGGGGTGACGAAGACGAGGCAGCGGGCGGTGGACGGCCCGTCCGGCGCCGGCCGGCTGCGGAAGGCGACGCCGGCGGCGCGGATGTCGTGCGCGAACACCCGGCCGAGCTGGTCGTCCTTGACCCGGCCGACATAGGCCGGGCGGCCGCCGAGTGCCGCGAGCGCCGCCATGGTGTTGGCGCAGGAGCCGCCGGAGACCTCGCGGGCCGGGCCCATCCGGCGGTAGAGGGTCTCGACGGTGGGCTCGTCGACCAGGGTCATGGCGCCCTTGACGAGGCCGAGCTCGGCCAGGAGCGCGTCGCTCGAGTGGGCGAGCACGTCGACGATCGCGTTGCCGAGGCCGAGCACGTCGACCTTCGCCGCTCGGCTCGAGACGATCTGCATGGGCGCGGGTCCCCGAGGTGGGCGGGCAGGGCGGCGGATAGAGGGCGCCGGTCGGGCCGGCAAGCGGACGTGGCGCCGCGGTCGGCGGGTTTGACTTGCTGGTTGAGGACGATTAATCCTCCGCCCGCACGGCGACGTGCCCCGCGGCCCGGCTCCCGGGCCGTGTCCCGGCGTCTGCGAGCCAGCAGGGAGCGTGTCATGTTCCGCAGGAAGGACACCGAGCCGGGTCGACCGGCGCTCGGCGAGAAGGCTCCCGATGCGCCCCTCCCGCGCCCCTCGAGCGAGAGCAAGCCCATGCAGCCCGAGCTTCCGCGCCGCACGGTGGACATCCCGACCGGACCCGCGGCGCCGCCGCCGAGCCCCGCACCCGTCGCCGCCGAGCCGGCCAAGCCGGTCACGGGCGTGCACGGCGACGGCAAGCGGCTGATCGTCGGCCAGGGCATCAGCCTGTCGGGCGAGATCACCGCCTGCGACCGTCTCGTCGTCCAGGGCAGCGTGCAGGTCACGCTGAACGAGACCCGGGCCATCGAGATCACCGAGACCGGCCGCTTCACCAACGGCAAGGCCGAGGTCGAGGAGGCCGAGATCAGCGGCGTCTACGAGGGCGACCTCACGGTGAGGAAGCGCCTGTTGATCCGCTCGACCGGCCGCGTGCAGGGCACGGTGCGCTACGGCGAGCTCGAGATCGAGCGCGGCGGGCGGCTCTCCGGCAGCGTCTCGATGCTGGAGAGCTGATCGGCCCTTATCGCCGACCTCGGTTTGCGCTAGGATCCGGCCGCCTGCGTCGTTGGGACGGTCGGAGATGGGTGTCGTCGTCGGAGGTGCGCGGGGTGGTGCCTGGATCGGCGCCGCCTCCTGTCTGCTCGTCGGTTGCGCGGCGGGTCCGCCGCAGGACGCTACACGCGTGGTGTCACCGGTCGAGGCGCGGCTCCGGGCGGCACCCGGCCCGATCCAGCTCGTCGGGCTGCGCGCCGAGGCGGTCGATGCGCTCCTGGGCGCGCCCGAACTCGCGCGCAGCGAGCTGGAGGCGCAGTACCGCCGCTACGAGGTCGAGGGCTGCGCGGTCGACCTCTTCCTCTACGAGGACCACTCCAACGGCGCGCCCAAGGTCGCCTGGTTCGAGATCCGCCCGGTCGATCCGGTGATGGCCCTCGACACGCGCGCCTGCGGCTGGCTCGAGGAGCGGCTGGCGGCACCCGGCCAGACCCCGCGGCGGTCCGCCGAGCTGCGGCCCTAGGGCGGTCGCGGTCCGGCCGGCCCGCCGAACCCGGTCAGCACGATCAGCTCGAGCGTCGCCGGGTGGCTGCCGTCGGCGCGGCGGTGGCGCTCGCGGTAGAGCTCGATCGCGCGGGCCAGCACGGCGCGGCCGAGCGGCCGGCGCAGTGCCGGGGCCAAGGCCGCGGTCTCGCGCGCGGCGCGCAGATCGGCCAACAGGCGCAAGGGGTCGCGGTAGGCGAGGTCGATCGGCTCGAGGTCGGCCACCGGCGAGGCGAAGCCGGCCCGCTGCAGGAGCGCCGCGGCGTCGCGCAGATCGACCATCGGCGCCACCCGCGGCGTCGCCCCGCCGCGGAGCTCGGCCTCCGCCTCGATCAGGCAGCCGCGCAGCTCGACCAGGCTGGCGCCACCCGGGAAGGCCGCCAGCAGGAGCCCGTCGCGGGCGAGCGCCTCGCGGATCCGGACGAGCGTGCCGGGCAGGTCGTTGACCCAGTGCAGCCCGCCGAGCGCGATCACGAGATCGAGCCGGCCCGGCGCCAGCGGCAGCCGCTCCTCGTCGAGGACGAGCGCCGGGCCGCGGCCGGCCGGAGGCGGCACCCGGTCGGCCCTGATGTGCAGCGGGAAGGGCGGCAGGCCGGCCAGGGCCATCGCCCGCTCGAGCGCGTCGTCGGCCGCCGCGAGCTCGAGCACGGTCGTGAAGCGGCGGCGCATCGCGGCGAGTCGGTCGGCGAGGCGGGCCGCGATCTCGGCGCGCAGGAGCGGCTCGCGCGGCGGCCGGGTGCGCGCCGCGCGCAGGCGCAGGAGCCGGCGGTCGAACGGGGCGGAGCTCATCGATGCGGCTCTAGCAGCCGCCCGGGCCGGGGGCGAGCGGCTCAGGCGGGCGCGAGCCGGCCGGCGCGCAGGAGCAGCAGCAGGCGGGCGCCCAGGAGCAGCGTCGCGGCGGCGCAGCCGACCAGGATGCCGAGCACCAGGCCCGACACGCCGAGCTCCAGCGGGAACGCCAGGAGCCAGGCCGCCGGGAGCTGCACGCCCCAGAAGGCCAGGAGGTAGAGGAGGGTCGGCAGCCGCACGTCGGAGCCGCCCCGGAGCGCGCCGCCGAGCACGCCCTGGGCGCAGTCGAGGAGGAGGGCGGGCGGCAGGAGGAGGACGGCCGGCAGGGCCAGCGCCAGGACCGCTTCCTCGACCGTGTAGGCGCGCAGCACCGGGCCGCGCGCGAGCAGGAGGACGAGGGTCGCGAGGCCGGTGGCGGCGAGGCCCGCCGCGAGGCCCGTGCCGGCGGCCCGGCCGGCCTCGGCGGCGGCCGCCCGGCCGACCGCAGCACCCACCCGGACCGCGGTCGCGGTCGCCACGCCGATCGTGAGCATGTAGACCATGGCGGTGAGGTTGAGGACGATCTGGAAGCTCGCGAGTGCCGTGGCCCCGAGCCAGCCGGCCATGACGATCAGGAGGTTGAAGGCGGTGCTCTCGAGGCCCTGCGAGGCGGCCACGGGCAGGCCGAGTGCCAGGAGCCGGCGGCGCAGCCGCGGCACCGGTCGGGGCGGGCCGCGGAGGCCGTAGGCGGCCGCGGCGGCGAGCCGGCGGGCCAGGAGTGCGAGGGCCACGGCCATGGTCGTGCGGACGATCGAGGTGGCGAGCGCGGCGCCCGCGGCCCCCATCGCCGGCAGGCCGAGCCGGCCGTCGATCAGGAGCGCGTTCATGGCGAGGTTCAGGAGGTTGCCCGCGACCATGACGAACAGCGCCAGGTCCGGCCGGCGGATGCCCTCCAAAAGGAAGCTCGTGACCTGGAAGGCCATCAGCCCGGGCAGGCCCAAGGCCAGCATGCGCAGCGTCAGGCCGGCGGTGGCGGCGAGCCCGGGCTCCTGCCCGAGCGCCCGGAACAGGGTCTCGCCGGGCAGGAGCAGGAGGGCGCCCAGGGCGCCGAGGAGGAGGCCGTCGGCGAGCGAGCGCCGCCAGATCGTGCCGCACTCCTCGCGGCGCCCGGCACCGTCGGCCTGGGCGACCAGGACCACGGTTCCGGTGACGAGCCCCATGCCGAGCAGCATCAGGGTCATGAAGACCGCCTGGGCGAGCGCGTAGGCGGCGAGGTCCACGGCCGCGTGCCGCCCGGTCATGACGGTGTCGGCGGTGACCAGCGCGAGCTGGCCCACGCGCGCGAGCATCACCGGCAGCGCGAGCCGGCCGGTCTCGCGCAGGTGCCAGGCGAGGGTGCCGGGCGTGCGGGTCAGGCCGGGCCCCGCATCTGCGAGGGCAGCCAGGTGGCGAGCCCCGGAAAGGCCACGAGGACGACGACCATCACCACCATCAGAAGGAAGAAGGGGAAGGCCTCGCGCGCGATCCAGGTCATCTGCCGGCCGGTCATGCCCTGCAGCACGAACAGGTTGAAGCCCACGGGCGGGGTGATCTGGGCCATCTCGACCACGACCACGACGAAGATGCCGAACCAGAGGAGGTCGATGCCGGCCGCCCGGACCATGGGCTCGATC
>CAZDFD010000047.1:3948-31341 GCA_964504655.1 uncultured Geminicoccaceae bacterium | reverse complement strand
CGTTCTTGCAGGCGGTGACGCAGGCGTTGCACTCGATGCAGCGCTCGGCGTCGCACAGGAACTTCATGCGAGCCATAGTCGTCTCCTCCTGCCTCAGGCGGCCGAGATGCGGCAGAGCGTGGTCTTGGTCTCCTGCATCTGGGTGACCGAGTCGTAGCCGTAGGTCTGCGCGGTGTTGGTCGATTCGCCGAGCACGTAGGGATCGGCGCCGGCCGGGTACTTGGAGCGCAGGTCCTTGCCCTGGAACCAGCCGCCGAAGTGGAACGGCATGAAGGCGACGCCGCGGCCGACCCGCTCGGTGACCATGGCCTTTACCTTGACCTTGCCCTTCTCCGGGCCCTCGACCCAGACCCAGCCGCCGTCGCGCACCCGCAGCTGGTTGGCGTCGAACGGGTTGATCTCGACGAACATGTGCTGCTGCAGCTCGGCCAGCCACGGGTTCGAGCGGGTCTCGTCGCCGCCGCCCTCGTACTCGACCAGCCGGCCGGAGGTCAGGATGATCGGATAGTCCTTGGAGAAATCCTTGTCCTGGATCGACTTGTAGAGCACCGGCAGGCGGTGCAGCTTGCGGTCGGTGTGGGTCGGGTACTGGGCCACCAGATCGCGCCGCGGGGTGTAGAGCGGCTCGCGGTGGAGCGGCACCGGATCCGGGAAGTTCCAGACCACCGCCCGGGCCTTGGCGTTGCCGAACGGCGCGCAGCCGTGCGCGATCGCCACCCGGATGATGCCCCCCGAGAGGTCGGTCTTCCAGTTGGCCTTGGGGCCGCCGGCCTTCTCGACCTCGGCCCGCTCGGCCTCGGTCAGGTCCTTGTCCCAGCCGAGCTTCTGCAGCATCTCCATCGAGAACTCGGGATAGCCGTCCTCGATCTCCGAGCCCTTGGGCCAGCTGCCCTCGGCCAAAAGCGTCTGGCCGTCGCGCTCGACGCCGAAATTGGCGCGGAAGCACAGGCCGCCGTCCTTCACCGGCAGCGAGGTGTCGTAGAGGTTGGCAGTACCCGGATGCTTGTGCTCCGGCGTGCCCCAGCAGGGCCAGGGCAGGCCGTAATAGTCCCCGTCGGCCGGGCCGCCCACCGCCCTGAGCGTGGTCTTGTCGAAGGTGTGCTGGTTCTCCATGTGCAGCTTGAGACGCTCCGGCGACTGGCCGGTGTAGCCGATCGTCCAGCAGCCGCGATTGATCTCGCGCAGGATGTCCTCGACGTTCGGCTCGGTGCCCTCGACCTTGATGTTCTTGAACATCTCCTCGGCGAAGCCGAACTTCTTGGCGAAGAGATACAGGATCTCGTGGTCGGTCTTGCACTCGAAGAACGGCCCGAAGACCTTGTCGCGCCACTGCAGCGAGCGGTTCGAGGCGGTCACCGAGCCGCGGGTCTCGAACTGGGTGGCGGCCGGCAGGAGATAGACCCCGTCGGTCCGGTCGTGCAGCACGGCGGTCACGGTCGGGTAGGGGTCGATCACGACCAGGAGGTCGAGCTTCTCCATGGCCCGCTTCTGGTCGGGCATCCGGGTCTGCGAGTTGGGCGCGTGGCCCCAGAAGATCATCGCCCGGACGTTGTCGGGCTGGTCGATGTTCTCCTTGGCCTCGAGCACGCCGTCGAACCAGCGCGAGACCGGGATCCCGGCCTTCTCCATGAGCGCCTTCCTGGCCTTCTCGTCGGCCCCCTTGGCGCCGAACCGGCCGAGCAGGTAGCCGTAGTCGGTACCCCAGACGCGCGCCCAGTGCTTCCAAGCGCCCTCGACCAGCCCGTAATAGGCCGGCAGGCTGTCCACGGTGACGCCCATGTCGGTGGCACCCTGGACGTTGTCGTGGCCGCGGAAGATGTTGGTGCCGCCGCCGGCGACGCCCATGTTGCCGAGCGCCAGCTGCAGCACGCAGTAGGCGCGGACGTTGGCGTTGCCGATCGTGTGCTGGGTCCCGCCCATGCACCAGATCACCGTGCCCGGCCGGTTGTTGGCCATCAGCATGGCGACCCGCTTGAGCTGGCTGCCGGGCACCCCGGTGACCCGCTCGACCTCCTCGGGCGGCCACTGCTTCACATGCGCGCGGATCTGCTCCATGCCCCACACGCGCTTGCGGAGGAACTCCTTGTCCTCCCAGCCGTTCTCGAAGATGTGCCAGAGGATGCCCCAGATCAGCGCGACGTCGGTGCCCGGGCGGAACCGGACATACTCGTCGGCGTGCGCGGCGGTCCGGGTGAAGCGCGGGTCGCAGACGATCAACGGCGCGTTGTTCTGCTCCTTGGCCTTGAGCAGGTGGAGGAGGGAGACCGGATGCGCCTCGGCGGGATTGCCGCCGATCAGGAACATCAGCCGCGACTTCTGGATGTCGTTGTAGGAGTTGGTCATCGCGCCGTAGCCCCAGGTGTTGGCCACGCCCGCGACGGTGGTCGAATGGCAGATCCGCGCCTGATGGTCGACGTTGTTCGTGCCCCAGTAGGCGGCGAACTTGCGGAACAGATAGGCCTGCTCGTTGCTGTGCTTGGCCGAGCCGAGCCAGTAGACGCTGTCGGGGCCCGACTTGTCGCGGATCTCGAGCAGCTTGTCGCCGATCTCGGCGATCGCCTGGTCCCAGGAGATCCGGGTGTACTTGCCGTTGACGAGCTTCATCGGGTACTTGAGCCGGCGCTCGCCGTGCGCGTGCTCGCGCACCGCGGCCCCCTTGGCGCAGTGGGCACCCAGGTTGAACGGGCTGTCGAAGCCCGGCTCCTGGCCGACCCACACCCCGTTCTGCACCTCGGCCACGACCGTGCAGCCGACCGAGCAGTGGGTGCAGATCGTCTTGACCTGCTTGACCTCGCCCTTGGCCACGGCCCCTTGCGCCTCGGCCCGGGTGACGAGCCCGGTCGACAGCGCCGAGGCGGCCGCCAGCCCGCCGGCGCTCAGCCCCGAGCGGCGCAGGAAGCCGCGCCGGTCGAGCGTCTCGCCGCCGAGCGCCACCCCGAGCCGGGCGAACGCCCCGCCCGCGACCGTGCCGCTGCTCCGCTTCCTCAACATCGCCAGCCTCCCGTCACCCGGATCGTCGCCGCGGCGCTCAGAAGCGCGCCAGCCGGTAATAGGTCTCGACGTGCTCGGTCACGCGGTAGCCGCCCGTGGTCGGAGCGGCCGCCGCCTCGGCCTTGCGGGCGGGCGTCACCAGGCCCGCGGCACCGCCGACCGCACCGAGCCCGGCCAGCCGCAGGACCTCCCGCCGGCCGCGTCCCGTGTCCTGCTTGCGCTCGCTCATCGCCACGCTCCTCGTGCTCCCTGCCGCATCGTCGCCTCAGGCCGCCAGCGCGAAGCCGGCCGCCTCGATCTCCACGAACAGCCGCCCGACCGTGCCGAGCGGCTGGTAGAGCCGGGCCGCGCGGGCCCGCTCGAGATCACCGAAGAACCGCCCGGCCCAGGGGGCCAGATGGTGGTCGAAGAACCGCTGCTGCCCGGCGAGATCGACCGCGGCGAGGCTGCCCTCGGCGAGGCCGGCCATGACCTCGCAGAGGGCCGCGATGTGGTCCTCGGGCTCGGGGTTGCCGGGCGCGCGGGTCAGGCCCAGGGCCGCCAGATCGCTGCGCAGCCGGGCGAGCGGCCGCTCGTTGAGGAAGCCGGTGCGGTAGAAGGAGGCGTAGGGCACGAGCTCGCCGCGCCCCACGCCGATGAACAGCTCGTGATGTTCGAGGGCCGCCTGCTCGGCCGTGGTGGCCCGCGCCAGCCGCGCCAGGAGGCCCAGGGCACGACCGAGCTCGCCGCCGCTGTCCTCGTCCAGCGCGCCGGCGACCGCGAGCGTGGCCGCGTCGGGCGGGCCCGAGAGGAACCGGGCGAGCAGACGGTAGAGGGCGGCGCGCAGCGCCTCCGTGTCGGCCTCCTCGGCCGGGCGCCTGTCCGCCGTCTCGACCGTCCGAGGTTCCGCCATCACCGGCCCGCCACCGCCTCCCACCGCGCCGCCTGTCGCGATCTGGTCGAATTCTAGGCAGGCCTCATCCGCGCCGCAAGCCGTCCGTGTCTGCGGCGGCGGGCCGCGCGGCGACCGCCTCGGCGGGTGCTGTGGACGAGGGCTCGGGGAGCGGCTCCGTTCGGGGCGGCTCGGCCTCCGCGAGCGCGGCCGGCCTCGCCTCCTCGGGCCGTGCGGGCGGCTCGGCCTCCTCCTCCGCCGCCGCGAGCATGCCGCGGCCGACCCGGTAGAGGGTCTTGAGCCCGGCCACGGCCGTGCTCGCGTCGCTGAAGTCGTTGACCACGTAGTAGTCGTCGAGGCCGTCCGGCGTCGCGATGATCGGGTTGATCCGCCACATCCGCCGGAGCGCCCGCCGGCGCAGCTCGGCCGGCACGCCCGGCTCGAGGAAGGGCCGCAGATCGCTCGCCGCGTCGAGCGTGTCGGGGTCGGGCAGCGGCATCGGGTCGGGCCCGGTCCGCGCCTCGGCGGGCGCCGGCTCGCCGCCCTCCGGCCGGGCGGGCGCACCGGCCGGGGGGACGGGCGGCGGGGCCGGAGCGTCGCCCGGGGCGGCGGGATCGGGCTCCGCGGCGCCGCGCCGGGCCGCCGCCTTGCGGCGCGACCAACGCGCCAGGAACGCGCCGAGCTCGTCCTCGACCGGCGGGCTCACGGCTCCTCGCGCCCGTCGAGCGGCCGGAACTCGCTGTCCGTGCCGGCCGGCGCGTCCGCCGCCCGGCGCCGCCGCTTGAGGAACGGCAGATCGACATGGTGGCGGTCGACGAAGTCCTGGACCAGCGCCACGATCGGCTCGGGCATGGCGACCGCCTCGACGAGGTCGTCGCCCGGCTCGGCATAGGCCTGCGCCTCGAATGGCGAGGCGGTCACGAGGAACGGCCGCCACGGCCGCTCGGCATCCTCGCGCCGGCGCAGCACCACCCAGAGCCGCGGCGGCTCGGCCGAGAGGGCGACGCGGTAGTCGTGGGTCTCCTTGCGGTGCAGCTCGAGGGTGCAGGAGCCGGCGAGCCAGCGGCTCCAGCCCGGCCCCTCGACCATCGGCCGCCACTCCTCCCCGCCCGCGCCGAGCCCCGGCACCACCGCCACGGGCCGCCAGAGCCAGGCCTGCCAGGGGGTCGTGCCCGGCCGCCGCTCCACCACCACCCCGAGCTCGACCGTGGTGGTCGATCCCTCCACGCCGCGTCCTCCCGCGACGGCGGCGTGCAGCGCCGCACTCGCCGCGCCGCGCGAGCCTCTGGTAAGAACCGTTCCAGGTCAAGGAGCGGAGCACCGACGCCATGCAGCTCGCCGGCCGGCGCTGCCTGTTGTGCACCTGCGAGGGCAGCGTGCCGCTCGACCCCGTGGCGATCGCCCGGGCGCTCGGCAGCGGCGTGCCGCCGGCCCTGCACGACCGACTGTGCCGCGACCAGCTCGACCGGTTCGTGGCCGCGGCTGCCACGGGCGAGCCGCTGCTGGTCGCCTGCCGGCAGGAGGAACCGCTGTTCCTCGAGAGCCGGGGCGAGGCGGCGCCGCCGCTGTTCGTCGACATCCGCGACCGCGCCGGCTGGTCGGAGGAGGCGCGGGCGGCGACCCCCAAGATCGCGGCCCTGCTCGCCGAGGCCAGGGTGGCGGCGCCGCCGGTCCCGGCGCTGACGCTGCGCTCGGAGGGCCGGGTCCTGATCTGGGGCCGGGGCCCGACGGCGCTCGCGGCCGCCCGCAGGCTCGCCGGCCGGCTGAGCCCGACCCTGCTCCTGGCCGAGGCCGAGGACGCCCTGCCGCCGGCCGTCGCGGCGTTTCCGATCCTGGCCGGGCGGATCACCCGGCTGGAGGGGCATCTGGGCGCCTTCCGCGCGACCGTGGCCGGGGCGGCGGTCGTCGCACCCTCGGCGCGCGACCGGCTGCGCTTCGCGGCCTCCCGCGGTGAAGCCGAGCTCGAGACCGACCTCGTGCTCGACCTTTCCGGCGGCCCGGCGCTCGTCACCGCCCCCGACCGGCGCGACGGCTACCGGCGGGTCGATCCGCGCGACCCGCTCGCGGTCGAGCGGGCCTTGTTCGATCTGGTCGATCTCGTGGGCGAGCTCGAGAAGCCGGTCCACGTCGCCTTCCGCGCCGAGCTGTGCGCCCATTCGCGCTCGCGGCGGACCGGCTGCACGCGCTGCCTCGAGCAGTGCCCGACCGGCGCCATCCGGCCGGCCGGCGACCATGTCCTGATCGACCCGCACGTCTGCGCCGGCTGCGGCGGCTGCGCCGGGGTCTGCCCGACCGGTGCCGCGACCTACGCGGCGCCGCCGCCCGCCACCCTGCTCGAGCGGCTGCGGGCGCTGCTCGGCACCTATCACGCGGCGGGCGGCCGCGACGCGGTCCTGCTCGTGCACGAGAGCGGCCACGGCGAGCCGCTCCTGGAGGTGCTGGCGCGGGTCGGGCGCGGCCTGCCGGCGCGGCTCCTGCCCTTAGCCGTGGGCGAGCTCGGCCAGCTCGGCCTCGAGGTGCTGGCGGCCCCGCTGGCGCTCGGCGCCGCCCGGCTCCTGATCCTCCTGCCGCCGCGCAAGCGTGCCGAGCTCGCCGGCCTCGAGGCCAACCTCGCCTGCCTCGAGGCGCTGCTCGACGGGCTCGGCCATCCGCCCGGGCGGGTCCAGTCGGTGGCGCTCGACGACCCGGACGCGCTCGAGGCCCTGCTCTGGGGCCCGGCGCCGCCGCCGGGCGGGCCCGTCGCGGACTTCCTGCCGCTCGGCGGCAAGCGTGCCCTGCTCCGGCTGGTGGTCGACCGGCTGCACGCCGGCGCGCCGCGGCCGGCCGAGGTCGTGGCGCTGCCCGAGGGCGCGCCGTTCGGCCGGGTGGTGGTCGAGGTCGCGGGCTGCACGCTCTGCCACGCCTGCGTCGGGGTCTGCCCGACGGGCGCCCTCGAGGCGCACCCGGACCGGCCGATGCTTCGCTTCACCGAGGATGCCTGCGTGCAGTGCGGCCTCTGCCGCAGCACCTGCCCCGAGAAGGTGATCCGGCTCGAGCCGCGGCTCGCCTTCGGGCCGGCGGTGCGCGAGGCGGTCGTCCTCAAGGAGGAGGAGCCGGCCACCTGCGTGCGCTGCGGCAAGGCGTTCGGGACCCGGAGCTCGATCGAGCGGATCGTCCAGAAGCTCGCCGGCGCGCACTGGATGTTCCAGAGCCCGGAGGCGGTCGAGCGGCTGCGGATGTGCGACGACTGCCGGGTGGTGAGCCAGCTCGAGCGGAGCGACCATCCCTTCGCCACCGGCACCCCGCGTCGGCCGCGGACGACCGAGGACTATCTGCGCGAGCGCGACGAATCGGAGTGAGGGCCGTCGCGGTTTCGTCACGCTCCCGTCATGCGCCGGTCGAGCGGGGCCCCTAGCGCAGCGCGGTGCGCTGGGGAGGAAGTCGATGAGCGGATCCGAGACGAGCATCCCGACGGCGGTCGCGGCGCGCGCCTGGCGCCGTCGTGCGCTCCTGCACGCGGGCGCCGCGGCGGGCCTCGTGGCGGCGGGACCCTGGATCGTGCGCGACGCGCGCGCCGCCGGCACGGTCAAGGTGTTCGCCTGGGGCGACTACGTCCAGGCGTTCGTCGAGGACGGCATCGTCAAGGCCTTCGAGGCGGCCTCGGGCCTCAAGGTCGAGCTCTCCACCTTCGGCTCCAACGAGGAGGCACAGAACAAGCTCAAGGCGAGCCAGGGCAAGGGCTTCGACGTGCTGTTCCCGTCCGTCGACACCGGGCCCATCTACTACGCCTCCGACCTCCTGGCGCCGATCGACGAGAAGAAGCTCAAGGTCGATCAGGTGGTGCCGGCGATGTGGCGCAGCTCGCTGCGGCTGGGTGCGGCGCATCGCGGCCGGCGCTACCTCGTGCCGTTCGACTGGGGCACCGAGGCGATCACCTGGGACTCGCAGAAGTTCCCGGACTGGGCCTACGGCAAGATCTCCTTCGGCGATCTGTTCCGGCCCGAGGTCAAGGCCGCGATGCGGCAGAAGTCGGTGCTGGTGAGCCTCGCCCTCTATCTGGACGCGGCCGGGCTCGTGAAGACCGACCGCGGCATGGACCTGGTCAAGTCCGAGGAGGAGTGCCGCCGGGTCTTCGAGGCGACCACCAAGTTCGCAATCGAGCACAGGAAGAGCATCGGCGCTTGGTGGAACAACGCGACCGAGGCCACCTCGGCGTTCACCGACGCCGGCTGCAACGCCGGCCAGACCTGGGACACGACCGGCATCCTCCTCAACCGCGACGTGGCGCCCAAGTGGCGCTACACCATGCCGAAAGAGGGCGGGCTCGCCTGGATGGACACCGTGGCGATCCCGAGCGGCGCTCCCAACCCGGACGGTGCCTACGCCTTCGTCAACCACATCCTCACCCCCGAGATGGGCGGCGTCTTCGCCAACCGCACCGGCTACAACAGCGCCGCGGTCGGCGCCGACAAGCATCTGAACGACAAGGCCAGGGCCGCGTTCCAGATGGCCTATCCGGACGCCGCGGCGATCGAGAACCTGTGGTGGTGGCCGGCGCAGACCGACTTCTTCGCCAAGCTGCGCGGCGAATATGTGGAGAAGCTCACCAACGCCTGATCCCGGGCCGCCGGGATGGCGGAGGAGGGCCGCGGCCGGGCGGTCGAGCTGCGCTCGGTGGCGATGCGCTTCGGTGGGTTCACGGCCGTGCAGCCCACCGATCTGCGCATCGAGGCCGGCGAATTCTTCTCGATCCTCGGCCCCTCGGGCTGCGGCAAGACCACGATCCTCCGCCTGATCGCGGGTTTTCTCGAGCCGAGCCAAGGCGAGGTCCTGATCGGCGGGGAGGCCATGGCCGGGGTGGGCCCGGCGCGGCGGCCGACCGCGCTGATCTTCCAGAACCTCGCCCTCTTCCCGCTGATGCGGGTCCGGGAGAACGTGGCCTTCGGCCTCGAGGCGCGCGGGGTGGACCGCGCGACCCGCCGGCGCCGCGCCGACGAGCTCCTGGCGCTCGTGGCGCTCGAGGGGCAGGGCGAGAAGTTCCCGGGCGAGCTCTCGGGCGGCCAGCGCCAGCGGGTGGCGATCGCCCGGGCGCTCGCGGTCGAGCCCGCGGTGCTGCTCCTCGACGAGCCGCTGAGCGCCCTCGACCTCAAGCTCCGCCAGCGCATGCGCAGCGAGCTCCGGGCGATCCAGGAGCGGGTCGGCATCACCTTCGTCTACATCACCCACGACCAGGGCGAGGCGCTCACCATGTCCGACCGGGTCGCGGTGATGAGCCAGGGGCGGATCGAGCAGGTGGCGACCCCGGAGCGGCTGTACGATGCGCCGGCCTCGCCCTTCGTCGCCACCTTCGTCGGGGCCAACAACGTGCTGCGCGGCCGGGTGGTCGAGCCGGTCGAGGACGGCCTCGTGCTGGAGACGCCCTTGGGCCGGTTGCGGGCGCGCGCCGGCGACCCGCTGCGGCCCGGCGAGGAGGCGATCCTGCTGGTCCGCCCCGAGCGCCTCAGGCTCCGCCCGGGCGCGGAGCTCGCCAACCGGCTGGCCGCGCGGGTCGAACGGCGCGAGCTCGAGGGCGCCTGGCTGCAGCTCGAGCTCGCGACCTCGTCCGGGGTGCGCCTGCGGGTGCAGCTGACCAACACGCTCGACGGCACCGCACCGCGCCCGGGCGACCCGGTCGAGGTCGGGTTCGCCGCCGCCGACGCGCTGGTCCTGCGTCCGGGCCCGCTCGCCGTGGAGGCCTGAGATGCAGGGCCTCGTGCGGATCTACGGCCGCGGCCTGAGCGGCCTCGTCCTGGCGCTGGCGGCGTTCTGGATCGTCGTGATGATCGTCGTGCCGCAGGCGGCGATGCTGCACACCTCGCTCTGGTGGACGGAGAGATCCGGCGAGGCGGCGGCCGCGAGCCTGCGCATCGACCGGCTCTACAACGAGGTCGCGATCCTGGAGCTCGATCTGGCGGCTGCGGGCGAGGCCGAGAAGCCGGCGATCGCCCGGACGATCGAGGCCCGGCGGGCCGAGATCGCGGCGCTCGAGGCGGGCGAGGTCGGCGCCCGGACGGTCTACGGGCTCGCCAACTACACCCGCATGAGCGGGCTGCACCTGGCGGTGTTCCTGCGCACCATCCTCTATTCGGTGCTCGTGACCCTGCTCTCGCTCGTCGTGTGCTACCCGATCGCCTTCGTGGCGGCGCAGCGGGTGAGCGGGCGGCGGGCGGCGCTGGTCCTTTTGGGCCTGGTCGTGCCCTACGCGATCAACGAGCTCCTGCGCATCTACGCCTGGCTCATGATCCTCGACTATCAGGGCGTGGTGAACGCGCTGCTCGACGCCCTGGGTCTCGTCGATCTGGCGGCCGGCGGCGGCGTCCCCTTCCTGCGCTCGCCCGCGGCGGTGTTCGCGGCGATGGTCTACGCCTACGTGCTGTTCATGGTCTTCCCGATCTACAACACGCTCGAGACGCTCGACCGCAACCAGCTCGAGGCGGCCCGCGACCTGGGCGCCTCGACCTTCCTGATGCACCGGCGGGTGGCGATCCCGCACGCCCGGCCGGGGATCGCGGTCGGCTGCATCATGACCTTCATGCTGAGCGCCGGCTCCTATTCGGTGCCGCAGATCATGACCCGCGGCCAGGGCGGCGACTGGTTCTCGCAGCTCGTCTACCGGCAGTTCTTCGAGGCCAACAACTGGAACATCGGCGCGGCCTACGCCTTCTCCCTGCTGATCGTCTGCATCCTGTTCATCTTCCTCGTGATGCGACTGATGCGGGTGGGCATCCGCGAGATCGCGAGATAGCGCCGTGGCGAGCGCCCCGGCCGTCACGAGCGCCCCGCGCCGGGCCCGGGCGGCACCCCGCGCCCGCTCCGAGCTCGTGCTGAACCTCTATCTGGGCCTGTTCTTCCTCTATCTGTTCGCGCCGCTCCTGATCATGGCGCTCGCCGCCTTCAACGCCTACCCGCAGCCCTCGGTGACGCAGTGGCAGGGCTGGACCCTGCGCTGGTTCGGGGCTCTCGCCGCCGACGAGCGGATCCTGCGCGGCCTGTTGAACTCGCTGCTGGTGGGACTGGGCGTGGTCGCGCTCGCCCTGCCGCTCGGCCTGTCCGGGGCGCTCCTCCTGACCCGCCTCGAGAGCAGAGCCACGGGCCTTCTCTACGGGGTGCTGGTGAGCCCGATCCTCACCCCCGGGATCATCCTCGGCATCTCCACGCTCGTCTTCTGGCGTGAGCTCGGCGTGCCGGGCGGCCTGTTCCTCGCCACGATCGCGCAGGCGACCTTCATCGCCTCCTACGCCATGCTCCTCTTCATGGCCCGCCTGCAGCGCCAGGACCGCGCGCAGGAGGAAGCCGCCCTCGATCTCGGCGCCGGCCCCTGGCTCCTGTTCCGCCGCGTCACCCTGCCGTTCCTGCGGCCGACCATCGCCACCGCCGCGGTGATCGGCTTCCTCCAGTCGGTCGAGAACTACAACACCACGGTCTTCTCGATCGGCGGCGAGTGGACGCTCGTCACCGAGATCGGCTCGCGTTTCCGCTTCGGGCTGAGCCCGGTGATCAACGCGATCGGCGTCCTGTTCGTGCTGCTGACCGTCGCGGGCGCGCTCGTCTGGACGGCGCTGCGCCGGCGCGAGCGGGCGGGCTAGTCACCAGGGCAGCTCGCTGCCGTCGTAGGAGAAGAAGCGGCCGCTGTCGGCCGGGCCGAGCCGGTCGATCAGGGCCAACAGCCCGCGCACGCTCGTCTCGACGTCGATCGCTGCGCCGGGCCCGCCCATGTCGGTGCGCACCCAGCCCGGATGGACCACCACGACGGTGAAGCCCTCGGGTGCCAGCTCCTGGGCGATCGAGCGCATCGCCATGTTCACCGCCGCCTTCGAGGTGCGGTAGGGCAGCGCACCCGGACCCCCCACCCGGGCGAGGCTGCCCATCACCGAGGAGACGGTGACGACGGTGCGGCCACGGCCGGCGCGCAGGCTCGGCAGGAGCGCCTCGAGCAGGCGGACCGGCCCGAGCGTGTTGGTCGCGAGCACGCGCGCGAAGGCCTCGTGGTCGATCCGGCCGAGCGCCGCGTCGCGCTGGCCGTAGATCCCGGCATTGTTGATCAGGAGGTCGAGCGGCCGGCCGACGAGCGCCGCCGCCAGCCGGGCGATCGAGCCCGGGTCGACGACGTCGAGCGGATGGCGCTCGACCTCGCCCTCGATCGCCGGCACCGCGCCCGGGTCGCGGGCGCAGGCGAGCACGCTCCAGCCGCGGCCGGCGAAGGCGCGGGCCAAGCCCGCGCCGATGCCGCGGGACGCTCCGGTGATCAGCACGCTCGGCACGCTGGCTCTCCTCTGGGCTACTCGCAGGCCCGCGCCTCGATCTGGCGGATCCGCATCCGCTGCTCGGCACCGAGCGAGCCCGTGGCCTCGATCGCCGCGATCTCCGCCCGCTTGCGTTCGCGGCAGGCGGCCTCCGCGCCCGCCGCCGGCGCCGGGCGGGCGAGCGCCGCCGCCGCCGGTGGCGCCCCGGCCGCGGCCGCCGGCGGCCGCATCGGCCCCTCGGGCCGCTCGCGCGCCGACCAGGCGATCGCGGCGAAGCAGCCGGCCGCCACGAGCAGCGCCAGGCCGCGCGCGAGCGGCAGCGCCGGTCCGCCGCGCCGCGCCGGGCCGCTCATCGCAGCTCGATCTCGCCGTCGATGCGCAGGTCGAGCCCGGCCGCCGGGATCTTGAGCCGGACCTCGGCCGCGACCCGGTCGGCGCCCGCGAGCCGGCCGTCCGCGGCGGCGGCGCGGATCGCCTGCTCGATCTCGCGCTGACCGGTGACGCCGACCTTCTTGAGGAACTTGCGGAGGCTCATGTTGAGCACGTCCTCGTTCACGGCGGACCCTCCGGGGCGGCTCGCCCGGGCTCGGCGAGCGGCAGGTTGACGAGCAGGTTCTGCGGCTTCAAGCGCACCCGGCCGGCGCTGTCCATGGCGAGCCCCAGATGCACCGGCCGGCCGCGCAGCGGCTCGCGCACCACCTCGGGATCGCGGAACTGGAGCCGGAACAGCGCCAGCAGGCGCGCTAGGCGCGGCTCCTCGACCTCGCGGCCGGCCCAGAGCGCGTCGAGGAGCGCGCTCGCCTCGGCGTCGAGGCCGATGTGCCAGGACCAGCGCTCGTCCCGGATCCGCTGGACCGGCTCGATCCGCACCCGAACCCCGAGGAGATGCGCGATCCAGGCCTCGAGCACCCGCGCCAGGGCGTCCTGGCCCGGCCGCCCGAAGCTCAGGTCGAGGACGGTGTCGAAGCGGTCGCTGCGCGCCCAGTAGGAGCCGGCATGGGCCTCGGCCAGCACCTCGAGCTCGACCGCGGCGAGCGGCGCCCCGGCCTCGATCAGGAGCCCGCCCAGCCGGCCGAGGCCGCCGGTCCGCGCCCGCAGCTCGACGGTCTCCTCGTCGGCGAGCAGCACGGCGCCCTCGCGCAGCGCGGCCTTCTGGCTGCGGAACAGGCACTCGCCGGCGCGCGCCCGGAACGGGTCGCGGCCGGGCTCGAGGATGCCGCGCAGGAGGGCGTGCGCGAGCTGGTCGACCAGGAGCGCCGGGAACGGCACGCGCCCGGCCCGGAACAGCGCCAGATAGGCCTCCTCGAGGCTGGGGTGGGCGAGCAGATGGTCGCGGAAGGCGGCGAACAGCTCCCAGTTCTGGCGGGCGTCCGGGTCCTCGACGGCGAGCAGCGCCACGGGCGTGATCGGCCGCCGCGGCGCCCGCAGCAGGGCCTCGTGGAGGGCCCGCTCGCCCGGCCCCGCCTCCTCGGGCGGGACCAGCTCGGGCCGGCCGAGCCAGGCCGCGAGGAAGGCGTCGGTCACGAGATGCCGGCCCGAGGGCGTGCGCACGAGCCGGTGCCAGCCCGAGCTCAGCCAGAAGTCGGGCCCGGGGCCGGCCGGTGCGCCCGGCTCAGCCATCGGAGCCCGCCTCGGCCTCGGGCACGATCGCCCAGATCCGCGCGTGCAGGCCCGGGCTCGCCGGCTCGACCCGGCGCAGCCGCTCGCGCAGGGCCCCGGTCGCGGGGTCGAGGGTCCGCTCGACCGCCAGCAGCGCCCCCTCGGGCAGGCCCTGCGCGAGCTCGGCCGATTCGGCGAGGAGCGCCCGCGCCGCGGCCAGGGCGGTGGCCCGGTCGGGCGCCCCGGCGCGCTCGACGAGCCGGTCGGCCAGGAGCTCGGCCAGCGCCGCGAGCGGCTCCGACCCGAGCGCCGCCCCCCCGAGCGTCCCTCCCTCGAGCACCGCCGCCTGCGCGAAGGTGGCGAAGCCCAGGCCGTCGACGCCGAGGAAGCCCGAGGCGAAGGCGCGCCGATCCCTGGGGTCGCTCGACCCGGCGAGCCGTTCGGCGAGCAGCCCGCTCGCCACGACCAGCCACTCGCCCGCGGCCGCGGCGCGCGGGAACACGCGCGCGTCGCTCGCGTCCAGGCGGACCGCGCGCAACAGCCGCGGCCCGCTCACGCGAGGGCTCCGAGCGCCGCCTCGAGCGGCAGCCGGTGGCCGCCCAGGCGGAGGGCCCCCGTGCCGTCGAGCCCGACGAGCGTGCCGCTCGCCTCGTGGCCGTCGAGGGTCAGCCGGGTCGCCCGGCCGCGCTCGTGGCAGCGCGCGTTCCAGGCGGCGCGCAGCGGCCCGGGCCCCTCCTGCTCGAGCCGCTCGAGCCAGCTCAGGAAGTGGCGGCTCAGCGATTCGGCGAGCGCGACCGGGCCCGGCACCTCGCCCGCGATCTCCTCGAGGGCGGCCCGGCCCGGGTCACGGCCCGGCTCCTCCGGCCCGGCCGCGAGCCGCAGCTCGAGGCCGAGCACCAGCCAGGCGGGCGGTGCCTCGGTCACACCATCGGCCACCGCGAGGCGCAGCCGGCCGACCTCGGCGCCGTCGACCAAGAGCCGGCCGGGCCAGCCGAGACCCACCGGCAGGAGCGGCGGCAGAT
This sequence comes from uncultured Geminicoccaceae bacterium, assembly GCA_964504655.1. Lineage (GTDB taxonomy): Bacteria > Pseudomonadota > Alphaproteobacteria > Geminicoccales > Geminicoccaceae > JANXAZ01. The sequence goes on along the minus strand of CAZDFD010000047.1, from coordinate 16,597 downwards.
GCGCCGCCAGGGTGTCGGCGGCGGCGTTGGCGAGCACATAGAGGGTCTCGAGGGTCGCCGCGCGCGGCCGGTCGGGCTCGAGCAGGAGCGCCAGCGCCAGCCGGTCGGTGCGGTCGGCGAGCACCAGGAGGCCGTCCTCGACCGCCCGGGCGGCGTGCGCCCGGGCGTGCGCGAGCGGGTCGCGCTCGCGGTCGACCAGGACGAGCGTGTAGGGCGGGGGCAGGACCGGAAGCGCCACGCCGCGCCGTCTCCCACGGTCGGTCGCGGCCGACCGTGGCCAGAGCTAGGCGGCGTCCGGCGGCCTGTCCAGCCCGCCGCCCGCTCAGGCGGGCGGGTCGTCGGGCACCGGGACCGTGCTCTCCCAGCTCCGCCCGGCGGCCAGCACGCAGCCGGTGCCGTCGGGCGTGACGCTCAGGATGGTCCAGGTGCCCGAGCGCGGCGAGCTGAACACCTGCAGGAGATGCCCGTTGCTCTGCAGCCCGGTCGAGACCGGGACCTCCTCGTAGCGGGCACCGAGCTGGCGGACCAGCTCCTTGTAGTCGTGGCAGAGCATCCGGGCCACGCCCGACGGCACCTGGGCCGACGCCGGCGGGGCGCCGCAGAAGAGCAGAGCGAGCGCGATCGCCGAGCCGCAACGCACCATGACGGCCTCTCCAGCCGGTCGGGCCGGCCGATCCGGTCCGACCGCCACCCATTCCACCACCGCTTCCTGAAGGTTCGGTTAACGGGGCTGCATCGGAACCGCTGGCACGCCGGCCCGCGCCGGCCTAGGGAGCCCCGAGCGAGGGAGGGTGGCCCCGATGTCCGCGACCGATCCGGCGCTGCTTTCGGCGCTCGAGCTGGTGCGTCACTTCCGGCGGCGGACGCTGTCGCCGGTGGAGGCGGCCGAGGCCTGCCTCGCGCGGATCGCCCGGCTCGACGCCGGGCTCGGCGCGTTCGCCCGGGTCGACCGGGACGGCGCGCGCGCGGCGGCGCGCGCCGCCGAGGCGCGCGGGCGCGCCGGCCGGCCGCTCGGTCCGATCGACGGCGTGCCGGCCACCGTCAAGGACCTCAACCTGATGCGCGGCCTCCCCACCCGTCGCGGCAGCCGCACCACCGAGGGCAACCCGCCCGACGCGGTCGACTCGCCGCCGGTGGCGCGGCTGCGCGAGGCGGGTGCGGTGATCCTCGGCAAGACCACGACCCCCGAGTTCGGCTGGAAGGGGGTGACCGACAACCCCCTGGGCGAGATCGCCCGCAACCCCTGGGACCCGAGCCGGACCGCCGGCGGCTCCTCCGGCGGGGCCGCGGTCGCCGCCGCCACCGGCATGGGCGCCCTGCATCAGGGCTCGGACGGCGGCGGCTCGATCCGCATGCCCGGCGGGTTCACGGGCATCGTCGGCTTCAAGCCGACCTTCGGCCTGGTGCCGACCTGGCCGGCCTCGCCGTTCGGCACGGTGAGCCACGCGGGCCCGATGACCCGGACCGTGGCCGACGCCGCGACGATGCTCGACGTCCTGGCCGGTCCCGACCGGCGCGACTGGTTCGCGCTGCCGCGCCCGGGCCGCTCCTTCACCATCGGGCTCGAGGACGGCATCCGCGGCTGCCGGGTCCTGGCGAGCGTCGACCTCGGCCACGCCCGGGTCGACCCCGAGATCCGGGTGGGCTTCGCGGCCGCGCTCGAGGCGCTGGCCGAGCAGGGTGCCACGCTGGTCGAGCGCGATCCCGGGATCGGCGACGGCGAGGCCATGTTCAAGCGCCACTGGTACGCCGCGGCGGCGTTCCTGGTCGGCCGGATCCCGGCCGAGCGGCGGGGCTGGATCGACCCCGGGCTCGCCGAGATCGCCGCCCAGGGCGCGCGGGTCTCGGCGACCGAGCTGCAGGAGCTGCAGCTCGAGCGGGCGGCCTACGGCGAGCGGATCGAGGCGCTGTTCGCCGAGGTCGACCTCCTGGTGACGCCGACCCTGCCGATCCCGGCCTTCGCCGCCGGCCGCGAGGTCCCCGAGGGCGGCCCCTACCGGCGCTGGATCGAGTGGACGCCCTTCACCTGGCCGTTCAACCTCGGCCAGCAGCCGGCGATCACGGTGCCCTGCGGCTTCACCGCGGCCGGCCTGCCGATCGGCCTGCAGATCGTCGGGCCCAAATACGCGGACGCGCTCGTGCTCAGGGCGGCGCGCGCCTTCGAGGCGGCGCGGCCGCAGCCGATGCCGTTCGAGCCGCGCCCGGCCCGGGATCAGTCGGCCGGCTCGGCGACCGCCACCGCGTAGGCGCCGAGCCGGAACTCGCGGCCGGCCGGCTCGCCGCTGCCGGCGGCGAAGAGATCCGGGTCGCGGCAGGCCTCGACGAAGCTCCCCTCGTCCAGCCGGCGCAGGCGCAGCCGGGCCGGCACCTCGCCCAGGAGCCGCAGCTCCTGCTCCTCGGCGGTCAGGTTGACCAGCACGAGGGCGAGCCGGCCGGCCTTGCGGACCGCCAGGACCTGGACCGCGCCCGGCGCGCTCGAGTCCGTCTCCAGCACGGCACCCCCGGCGAGTGCGGTGTGCGCGCGGATCACGTGGAAACTCGGCAGGAGCGGCAGCCCGGCCGTATCGTGCCAGGGCTGGGCGTGCGGCTGGGGGGTCCAGACGATCCCGGACGGCCCGGCCACCGCGGCGAGCGTCACCCCCTCGAGCCCGGCCCGTGCCGCGTGCGCCAGGTAGCCCGCGTACCAGGCAGCACCGACGAGCGCCCGCTCGCGCGGGTCGACCCGGTTCATCGCCTGGCGGACGTTGTCCGGGTTCTCGGCCGGCACTGCGCCGTAGGGGTTGTCGCGGATGCCGATCGCGGTCGGGAAGATCCAGTAGGGACGATCGCCCGCGAAGCTCCGCGTGGTGCGGTACTCCCAGGGCAGCGCCTCGAGGTTCTCCATCATCGTGAGGTCGTCGCCGGCGTGCACCAGGGGCGAGCCGGTGTGGCAGATGAAGTCGAGCAGCCCGGCCGGCGGCCGCTTGCGGTTGAGCTCGGTGAAGTAGGAGAACATGCCGCCGCCCACGGGCACTCCCGGGAAGGTCTCGCGGGCGGCGCCGAGGAGCTCGTCCCAGCCCGGCGCCTTCGGCCAGACGCTGCCGGGAAGCGTGCACTTGAGATCGCAGGCGGGCGACACGGCGACCCGGGCGAAGGCCACCCGCGCCGTGTCGACGGCGGCACGGACGGCGCCGAGGTCGCGGCGCAGGACGGCCGGATCGTCGCTCGGCCGGCCGGCCGCATCGAGGCAGGGGACCACCGCCTCGAGCACGAGCGCGCCGCCGAGGCGGGCGCCGAGCTCGCCGGCGAGCACGAGCTCGGCCGCACCGTGGCCCTTGCGCGGGTCGTGGTGGACCACGAGGAAGGCCGGCCGGGCGCGGGCCAGGAGCTCGGCCCGGCCGAGCGCCGCGGCCAGATGCTCGGCCGGGGCGGCGAGGCCCACGGCCGGCATCCGCGCCACCGGGCTCGCACCGACCGTCACCGTGACGGCCGCCCGGGAGGCGCCGGCCGGGGCCGGCAGCGGCACTTGGCCGCGCAGCTCGAGGGTCACCTTCTGGTGCACCCGCTCGCCCTTGGCGATGGTGTAGGGCCAGGGCTTGGCGAGCGGCCGCACATAGGTCTTGTAGGAGGCGTCCATCCAGTTGCGATGGTCCTCCATCTCGAAGGTCTCGCCCTCCATGAGGCAGCGCAGGCGCAGGCCCGGCAGCACCTCGTGGGTGAGGGCCCGGATGTCCTGGAACGGGCACAAGGGGTCGACGAGCTCGGGAAAGCGGCTCTCGACCATGCGCCCGTCGACATGCTCGACGGTCAAGGGCCGCCCCGACACGCCCACCGGATGCAGCACGACGAAGCCCGTGCGGTTGGTCAGGAAGTCGGTGAGCGCCTCGCCCTCGGCCTCGAAGACCAGGCTGCCGTCGGCGCGCCCCTCGATCCGCGCCCGGTAGCGGTAGGCCTGCGATGCGTCCTCGGCGGTGGCCTCGTAGGAGACGGTGAAGCCGTCGGCGCGTTCCTCGACCCGGAGGTCGCGGATCGTCGGGTTGTAGGTGCCCCAGTTGCGGTCGCGGACGATGTAGGCGAGCGAACGGATCGCCTCGACGCCGGCGATCCTGACGTGGCGGAGATTGCCCGCCTCCAGGGTGCAGGTGATCGGCCCCGCCTCGAGCGTGCGCCGCTCGGGGACCGGCTCCTCGGTGCCGTAGAGACGGATCGCGCGCGACGGCTCGCCCTGCATGCCGGCCTCCCTCCTCGGCGGGCGACGCGGCGCGCGCCGCCCGGCCGACTGGTGCAACAGCCGGGAGCCCGATGCAACGGCGCCCGGCCGGGCCCCGCCCGGGTCGTGCAGGGCGGATCTGCCCGGCCGCGGCTTGACCCCCGGCGCGGCGGCGCGTAGCGCCGGCCGAGGTCGTGGCGGCCGCGGGGAGGGGCGATGGCGCTCAAGGCGATGGCGGGCGCGCGGGCGCTCAAGGTCGGCCATTTCGTGGTCGAGTTCGCGACGCCGGGGATCGGCCACATCCTCAAGAACGCCGGCTGCGACTTCGTGCTGTTCGACTGCGAGCATTCGGGCTTCGGCCACGAGACGGTCAAGAGCGCGCTGCGCTACTTCGAGGCGGCGGGGCTGCCGGCGATCGTGCGGGTGCCGTCCAAGGAGTACCACCACATCGCCCGCGCCGCCGACATGGGGGCCGAGGGCGTCATGCTGCCGATGGTCGACGACGCCGCGCAGGCCCGGGCGATCCTGCAGTGCCTCAAATACACCCCCGAAGGACGGCGCGGCGTGGCGCTCGGCATCGCCCACGACGCCTATTCGGGCGGCCCGGTCCTGGAGAAGCTCGCCCAGGCCAACCGCCGCACCACGCTCTTCTGCCAGATCGAGACCGAGGCCGGGGTCGAGAACGCCGACGCCATCGCCGCCACCGAGGGGGTCGACTGCCTGTGGGTCGGGCATTTCGACCTGTCGGCCGCGCTCGGCATCCCGGGCGAGTTCCAGCACGAGCGGTTCCTCGCCGCGATCGAGCGGGTGGTGGCGGCCTGCCGCCGGCACGGCAAGGCCGCCGGCCGGCTGGTGCCCGACGTCGCGACCGGGATCGACTACTGGCGGCGCGGTTTCGACTTCCTCTGCTATTCGGGCGACGTCTGGGCGCTGGGTGCGGCCGTCAGGTCCGGGGTCGACGGGATCCGCGCCGGGGTCGAGGGCTTGGCCGCGGCGCCCGACCCGGCCGCAGCTTCGGATCCGCCCGCCAGGTCCAAGAAGGGCAAGGCCAAGAAGCGCTGAGGGGAGAGCCTGATGACCCGCTACCGCGTGGCACTCAGCGGCGACTTCCGCAAACCGGACGGCTCGCCGACCTATCCGATGTTCGATCTCGCCCCCCTGACCGGCCGGTCCGACATCGAGCTCGTCTACGTCGACCCGGTGGACGGTCTGATGCCGGCGGCCGGGCTCGAGGGCTGCGACGCCCTGATCCTGCTCGTGCCGCGCTTCGACGGCCGCTCGGTGCCGAAGGACGGACGGCTGGCGCTCGTGGCGCGCTTCGGGGTCGGCTACGACAGCGTCGACGTCGAGGCGTGCACCAAAGCCGGGATCGCGCTCGCCATCACGCCCGAGGGCGTGCGCCGGCCGGTGGCGGTGGCGATCCTGACCTACGTCCTGGCGCTCTCCCAGAAGCTCCTGATCAAGGACCGGCTCTGCCGCCAGGGCCCGCCGGGCTGGGCCAAGCGCGCCGAGCACATGGGCGTGGGCCTCGTCGGCCGCACCCTCGGCCAGCTCGGCATCGGCAACATCGGTGCGGAGGTGTTCCGCCTGGCCGCACCCTTCGGCCTACGCCACATCGCGCACGATCCCTATGTCGACCCGGCGCTCGCACGCGAGCTCGGGGTCGAGCTCGTGTCGCTCGAGACGCTGTTCCGCGAGAGCGACTTCCTGTCGGTCTCGGTGCCGCTGTCGCCCGCCACCCGGCATCTCGTGAACGCCGAGCGGCTGGCGCTCATGAAGCCCACGGCGTTCCTCGTCAACACCGCGCGCGGCCCGGTGGTCGACACCAAGGCCCTCTACCGGGCGCTGGTCGAGGGGCGGCTCGCCGGGGCCGGGCTCGACGTGTTCGAGACCGAGCCCTGCCCGGCCGACGAGCCGCTCTTGGTGCTCGACACGGTGATCTGCGCGCCGCACGCGCTCTGCTGGACCGACCAGTGCTTCGCCGGCAACGGCGCCGCCGACGTCGAGCACGTGCTGGCGGTGCTCGCCGGCCGGGTGCCCACCTCGGTGGTCAACCGGCAGGTGCTCGACGGCCCCGCCTTCAAGGCCAAGCTCGCGGCGCTCGCGGCGCGCGCTTCGGGCTGATCCGGGGCCTGCGGAACGGGTCGGGCCCGGATCCGTCCCGCCTAACCTCGAGAGCCCGGGCCGGGCCCCCGCAGCGGCGCAGGCGACCCGGCGAGACGGTCGAAGAGGGCCAGCACGCCGCGCGGCAGGGTGTTCGCACCGAGGCTGCGCTGCCAGCCGGCCTCGAGCCGGAAGATCCGCACATCGTCCTGGCGGGGGTGGATCAGCCGGGCGAGCTCGCCCACGAGCACCCCCACCGACTCGCGGGTCGCGACCAGGAGGAAGACGGAATATTGCGCCGGCAGGGCCCAAGCGACCAACAGCCTGTGGACCCGGGCGAGCCGCTTCGGATCGGCGATGTCGTAGGCCACGAGCCACTGGCCGGTCCGTCGGCTCAATGGACGACCTCCCGAAGACAACGGCGCAACATTGCCAAGGCCTCGGCCATCGCCCGCTCGAGCCGCGGCCGGGCGGCCTCGAAGCGCCGAACGATCCGGGCTTGGAGGTCGCTCTCGCCGCGATGCTTGGCGCCGTGCCGGGCGAGGTAACGGGCGAGGTCGCGGGTCACGGGCCAGAGCTCGAAGGCGAGGGCGGCGCGCAGATCGGCCGCCAGGTCGAGGTCGGGGTCCTGGCCCTGGAAGCGGAGCCCGGCACCCTCCTCGATCAGCCGCTCGGCGACGAGCCCGTCGAGCAGGGCCTCGAGGCGCCCCTCGAGCTCCTCGGTGGGCCAGCTCGCGCCGAGCCGGTCGACCGCGCGGGCCGCGGCGAGCCGGACGGCGCGCGGCCTGAGGTCCGTGAGCCGCAGGCCCAGGGCGGTGACCGCGCGGACGATCGCTCGGCGTTCGACGGCGGCCCGCCAATCGGCCCGCAACGGCCCGAAGCGGCCGGCGGCGACGGCCTCGTCGACCAGGGCCGCGAGGTCCTGGTGTCGGCGGTGGAGCGGCAGCAGCTGGCCGAGCGACCGGCCCTGGCCGTCGAGGAAGGCGACCGGCACGCCGGCTGCGAGGCAGGCGGGCAAGGTGTCGGCAGCGAAGGTCACGGGGCCGCGCACGCTGATCCGCGCGAGCCGACGCAACGGCAAGCGCAGGTCCGCGGCGCCGGCTTGGCGAACGAGGAGCGAGGGCCCGTCGAGGGCGACGAGGAGCGGGGTCTCGACCCCGTCGAGATGGACCGGGATCAACATCCGAGCCACTCCGGCAGGGGCACGGCCCGCAGCTCGCGGGCGAGGCCGGCTGCCATCTGGCGCAACAGGCGCGGCAAGGCCGCGAGCTGTTCCTCGAAGGCGGTGTAGAAGGTCTCGCGCGTGGCCTTGCCCATGAGGCAGCCCGTAAGCTCGGTGCGGAAGCCCTCGGGGCGCAACCGCCGCTCGGCGAACAGCCGCCAGACGAGCTCGTCGACGTGGCAGCGGACCGGCTCGACCAGGTCGCAGGCGAGGGCCGGCCGGCCGAAGGCGGGGGCGTGGAGGAAGCCCAGGAGCGGATCGAGCCCGACCTGCGCCGCGGCGCGGACGGCCGTGTGGGTGGCGAGGGTGTAGCCGAGCGAGAGCGCGGCGTTGACCGGATCCTTGGGCGGCCGGCGGTTGCGCCCCTGCATGCCGAGCCCGGGCGGGAACAGGGCCGCGAAGGCCTCGAAATAGGCGGCGGCCGCCGCACCCTCGCAGCCCAGGAGGGCGGAGAGTTCGGCGGTCCGGGCCAGCTCCTTGCGCGCGGCGATCGCCTCGAGGGCGGTGGTGAGCCGGTGGCGGAGATCGGGCCGCGCCTCGAGGGCCCGGGCGAGCAGGCGCGTCTGGCCGTCGAGCTTCGCGAGCACGAGCGGCCGCGCGAGGGCGAGGCGGCGGGCCGGGTCGCGGGCGATCTCGAACTGGCCGAGGCGGAGCCGGACATCGGCGTGCGGGCGGCCCAGCAGGGTCGCTTTGGGCTCCGAGCGGCGGCCCGAGAGGACGAGCAGGCCGACATCGGCCTCGTGCAGGGCGGCGAGCAGCCCGCTCGAGAGCTTGGCCTCGCCTTTGACGATCACCCGCTCGAGCCCGACAAGTGGCACGCGCGCCGGCCGCTCGCCGGGGATGCGCACGAGCAGCGCCCCGGAATCGTGCTCGAGTACGGCGTTCTTGCGGTCGAGGTAGAGCGTGCGCATCGGCCGGTCCCGCCTCAGCCGACGTAGAGGAAGCGCGGGTCGCGCGGCTTCTGGGCGATCCCGAGGGTGCGAACCCCGGCCGAGAGGTCGGGTCGCAGGATCAGGAGCGAATCCTCGCGACGGTCGATCTCGGCCGTGAGCTCGCGCTCGAGGCGGGCGAGTTCGGCGGGGCCGAGCCAGCATTCGTGCACCGACTTCTGTCCGCCCGTGCTCCAGGCTTTGACCACCTTGAGCACCCGGGCGAGGCGGCGCGGGCAGCGGACGTCGTAGCAGACGAGGTAGAGGAGGCGCTTGCTCAACGGCTCGTTCCCGAAGCGGTCGGTCGCACGCCGGCTTTTACCATGCCGTTCTCGCGGCGCGGCGCCCGACAAGCTTGTCGCCTCCGGCCGCGGCCGGTGCGGCGGGTCCACGGCCCGGGTGCGGCCGGGCTCGGCCACTCGGGCCCGGCCGCCGACCCGCCGCGGCTATGCGGACGGCGCGCCCTCGGGCGGCTCGGGGAGCCCGGTGCGCTCGTCCTCGACGGGCTCGTCCTCGTTCGCCTCGGCGCCGAGGCGCTCGAAGGCCCGCTCGAAGGCCCTCTCGTCCTCCTCGAGCCACTCCGCGGTACGCCGCTCGATGAGCTCGACCCGCCACTGGACGAGCTGGATCGCGAGTTCCGGGGTCAGGGCGATGTCGAAGATCGCCCTCTCGGGCGGCTCGACGATCGGGTAGAGGATCGGCGGCACGTTGCCGTCTTCGTCGGGCGGGAAGAGCGAGGTTTCGCCCTCGTTCGAAGGAAGATGGTAGGCCAAGAAATGCTTCGGGGCCGAGGGGGCGACGTCCTGCGCGAACGTGCGGAGGACGTTCCGGAGCCAAGTGGCGGTTTCGTCGGGAAACGAGCCTTTCTGCGCCCGCTCGAGCGCAATACAGAGGATCGCCATCGCTCTTTTGCCCTGTGGTTGTCGTTCGACCGATGGTTCTTCGCGAGGGCGAAGAACCGGTCAGGATACCGGTCGCCGGGGCTCTGTCAACGGGCGAGACGATCCGCCCTCGGGGAGTACCGCGCGAGACGACGGGCTCCGCCGCCGGACCCACCGCCGACCACGGCTCCTTCTCGAGCGGGGCAGAGAGCTCGAGGCGGCCGGCGCCTTCACGGCCGTCTAGCGCGCGATGGACCGGATCGCCGCGCGGCTCGCCGACGCCCGTGCGGCGGCCTCGGCGGCGCGCAAGGAGCGCTCGGCCGATCGCCCCGGCGCCGTGGCGCGCCCTCGGGCTCAGCTCGGGGTACGCAGGACGGTGCGGAACCCGAGGTGGCCGGCACCGAGGTCGCGCTCCTGCGGCTGGCGCGCGGCCGGGCGGTAACGGGCGCAGAAATTGGGCGCGCAGAGCCAGGAGCCGCCCTTGATGACGAGCCGCGTCCCGCTCGCGTCGGCGAACCGGGCCGCGAGCTCGGCCGGCGGGCCCTCGGGATCGGTCTGCGGGCCGGCCGGGTGGCCGGGCACCCAGAGGTCGCGGGTGTACTCCCAGACATTGCCGGTCATGTCGACGAGCCCGAAGCCGTTCGGGGGGTAGCAGCCGACCGGCGCGGTGCCGTGGTGACCGTCCTCGGCGGCGTCGCGCATCGGGAAGGCGCCCTGCCAGGTGTTGGCGCGCCAGCCCTCGAGCGGGTCGTAGTAGCGGTCGCCCCAGGCGTAGGTGGCGCCGTCGAGACCGCCGCGCGCGGCGCGCTCCCACTCGGCCTCGGTCGGCAGGTCGCGGCCGATCCAGCGGGCGTAGGCGAGCGCGTCGGCCTGGGCGACGTGCACGACGGGGTGGCCGTCCTTGCCGTCGATCGAGCTGCCGGGCCCGGTCGGATGCCGCCAGTCGGCGCCGGGCACCCAGCGCCACCATTGCCGGATGTCGACCAGGCTGGTGAGGCTCGTCGGGATCTGGAACACGACCGAGCCCGGCTCGAGGAGCTCGGCCGGCGTCCCCGGATGATCGGCCGGGTCGAGCCGCCGCTCGGCGATGGTCCGGTAGCCGGTCGCCTCGACGAAGCGGCGGAACTGGGCGTTGGTCACCTCGTGACGGTCGATCCAGAAGCCCCTGATGGTGACCGGGTGGCTCGGCCGCTCCTCGGGACGCTCGTCGTCGTCGCCCATCGTGAAGGTGCCGCCCGGGATCCAGACCATCCCGGCGGTGCGCCCCGCCTCGGCCGGCACGCCGGAATAGCCGTGGCAGAGAGCATCCTCGGCGGTGGCCGGCCCGGCCGCGGCGAGGCCGGCCAGGAGCGCGCAGGTCGCGAGCGGGCGGCGCATCGTCAGAACCGGAAGGTCAGGCCGACGAACGGGCCCTTGTAGGTCACGTCCCACTCGAAGCCGCCTTCCTCGTAGTCGAGCCCGAGCATCCGGTATCCCGCCCGCAGATAGGTGGCCGGGCCCATGACGTCGAGCCGCCAGCCGGCCCCGGCCAGCCACTGCCAGCTCAGGTCCGAGCCCAGGCCGAAGCCGCCGAGATCGCCCTCGGCGAAGGCCTCGAGGCGGTCGCCCAGCTCGAGCCGCCCCGCGAGCCCGACCACCGGCTCGACCCAGGTCTCGCGCGTGTCGGCGCTCGGCAGGCCGCGCCGGCCGTCGAGCTCGAGCCGGAGGTCGACCAGCCGGCCCCCACCGAGGACCTCGAGCCGGGCGCTGCGCACGGCCGCGGACGAGCCCTCCTCGGGCCGCCAGTCGACCAGCCGCCAGAGACCGCCGAAGCCCACCATGGTGGTGTCGTTGCGGAGGCGGGCCGTGTCCTCGCTGCTGCCGACCCGGGCGAAGAACGGCGCCAGATAGGCGCCGAGGCGCCCCTTGCGCACGGCGAGCGTCCCCATCCCGGCGAACGACAGGTCGTCGAGGATGTCCGAGAACGGCACGTCGACCTCGGCCTGCCGGCCGCCCACCGCGGCCTCGCCGTCGAGGGAGGTGGCCCAGCCGTAGAGCGTGAGCGTGACCTCGAGCTGGTCGGCCCCGGCCGGGCGTTCCCCGGCCGTGGCCGCGGTCGCGAGCAGGGCCGTGGCCGCGACCGCGAGACGGGCGGTCCTGGGCAGCGCGCGGAGCCGGTCCATCGGGGCGCCTCCTCGGAGCAGCAGACTTTCGACCCGGGACCGGGTCCCGAAGGGAGGCCGCACGGGCACCAGCAGGCGCGCGGGCGCGGCCTCGCTCATGGCTCGGGAAAGATCCGCCGCCAATCGTCCCGCATCGACACCACGGTCCAGCCCGCCTGCGGTGCGGCGTCGAGCGCCTTGTCGAGCCGACCGACGTGGCTCGCGCGGTCGTAGGCGTACTCGCGCTCGGCGTCGTCGTGGTGCACGATCATGCCGAGACGCCGACCGTGCGCTCCCTGCGTGGTCCACTGCAGCATCTCGAGGTCGCCGTCGGAGTTGCCGAAGGCAGCGATCGGCCGACGACCGATGAAGCGGTGGATTCCCAGGGGCTTGCCGGCCCTGTCGTCGATGAACTCGAGCTCGGGCTGCTTAACCAGCACGGGCGAGCCGTCGCGCAGCTCGAAGGCTGCCTTGATCGACGAGCCCACGACCTGCTCCGGCGGGATCCCGTAGACCTCCTCGGTCCACGGGCGCACGAAGTCGACACCGCCACCCGAGACGATGAAGGTCTTGAAGCCGTTGGCCCGCAGGAACGCCAGGAGCTCGAGCATCGGCTGGTAGACGAGCCGCGTGTAGGGCCGATCGAGGCGGGGATGGCGGGCGGTGGCGAGCCAATCGCGCACGATCCGGGCGAAGGCCTCGGTCGTCACCCCGGCGTGGCTCGCCATGACCAGCTCGAGGATCGCCTTCTCGCCGCCGGCGAGCGCGGCCGCGGGATCGCCCCCGAGCACGCTCCTGAAAGGCTGCCGCTCGCGCCAGCCCGGGTTGGCCGGGGCGAGGGCGCGGATCCGATCGAGCGCGAAGGCGAGCTGGACGTAGAGCGGCTGCTCGATCCACAGCGTTCCGTCGTTGTCGAACACCGCCACCCGCTCGGGCGCCGGTACGTGATCGGGACCGCCCGGCGCGGTGACGGCGGCGACGAACTCCTGGATCGCCCGCTTGCTGGGCCCGTCGCGCCAGGAGGGCAGCGGATCGCCCTGCGCGGCGGCCGGGGCCGAGGCGAGCCGTCCGAGCGTGGCGAGCGCCGCCCCGACGAGGACGGCGCGGCGCCGGGACGTGGGGATCATCATGCGCGGTCCCTCCTGGCCCGGCCCCCGGTGCGCCGGGGCTTCCCGCGGCCGCCC
>CAZDFD010000047.1:0-3848 GCA_964504655.1 uncultured Geminicoccaceae bacterium | reverse complement strand
AGCTTCCGCATCACCTGGTCGATCGAGAAGCTCGCCGCCTTCTGCCGCGGCGGGAAGTCCTGGAAGGTCGCCAGGAACCGTCCGACGTAAGCCTGCGCGGGGACGAGCAGGAACGCCCGATCGAGCAACCAGTCATAGTAGGTGTTGGAGGTGATCGTCGCCCGCTCGTACGGATCGCGCCGCAGGTTGAAGACGAGGGGCACGCGCAGCGGCACGAACGGCTCCTGCCAGACCCGCAAGGTGCCGGGCGCCTGTTGCTCCATGAACAGGATCTTCCAGTCCTGATAGCGCAGAGCGGTCAGGTCACCGTCGTCGGAGAAGTAGAAGATCTCCTGGCGCGGCGACTCCCTGCTCGCCCCGGTCAGGTACGGCAGAGCGTTGTAGCCGTCGAGATGAACCTTGTACTCGCGGCCGATCGCCCGGACGCCGCCCTTGAGGAGGTCGTCCTTGATGGCCGGGGCGCCGGCCGCGGCGAGCAGCGTCGGCAGCCAGTCCATGTGGTGCATGATCTGGTTGGAGACCGAGCCCGACGCGATCCTGCCGGGCCAGCGCACCATGGCCGGAACCCGCCAGCCTCCCTCCCAATTGGTGTTCTTCTCGCCACGGAACGGGGTGGCGGCCGCATCCGGCCAGGTGTTGTAGTGCGGGCCGTTGTCGGTCGAGTAGAAGACGAGCGTGTCGTTGGCGATGCCGAGCTCGTCGACCGCGGCGAGCAGCTTGCCCACGTGCCGATCGTGCTCGACCATGCCGTCGGCGTACTCGTCCTGGCCGCTGATGCCGCGCAGCTCGGGCTTGACGTGGGTGCGGAAGTGCATCCGCGTGCCGTTCCACCAGGTGAAGAACGGCTTCCGCGCGGCCACCTGGCGGCGCATGAAGTCGACCGCGGCGTCCGAGGTCTCGTCGTCGACCGTCTCCATCCGCTTGCGGGTCAACGGACCGGTGTCCTCGATCCGCTGCGTGCCGTCCGGGTTCGCGAACGTGCGCAGAACCCCGCGGGGCCCGAACCGCTTCCGGAATTCGGGGTTCTTCGGATAGTCCGGGTTCTCCGGCTCCTCCTCGGCATTGAGGTGGTAGAGGTTGCCGAAGAACTCGTCGAAGCCGTGGTTGGTCGGCAGATGCTCGTCCCGGTCGCCCAGATGGTTCTTGCCGAACTGGCCGGTGGCGTAGCCGCGGGCCTTGAGAAGGCCGGCGATGGTCGGCTCCTCCGGGCGCATCCCGAGGTCCGCGCCGGGCAGCCCGACCTTGGAGAGCCCGGTGCGGTAGACGCTCTGACCCATGATGAAGCTGGCGCGCCCGGCTGTGCAGGATTGCTCACCGTAATAGTCGGTGAAGATCATGCCCTCGCGGGCGATCCGGTCGATATTGGGCGTCCTGTAGCCGACCAGCCCCATCGTGTAGGCGCTGATGTTCGACTGGCCGATGTCGTCGCCCCAGATCACCAGGATGTTGGGCTGCTGCTGGGCCGCGGCCGGTGTGACCGCGGCTAGAGCGGCCACCGCCGCCGCCCTGGCGAGGGCTCTGAGCTCGAGCATGGTAGTGGCCTCCCGTCGCGAGGGGTCGAGCCCGCTCGACACGTGCGCCGGGTGCTGATAGCAGCATTTTCGCGGGGGCGCTTACCAGATTGCGACGACCGGGCCCGGGGACGTGAGCTACCGCCCGCCGACCACCACCGAGGCCCGAGGCATGGGCCCGCTGCCGCAGTTGGTGCGCCAGATGGCCGGCGAGCGGCAGCTCCAGCGGGCTCTCGGCCGGGCGGGCCTGCCGGCTGCAGTGCTCGAGCGGCCCGGCACGCGCATCCTTCTCGCCGACCTCGTGACCCTGTTCGACGTCGCCGCCCGCGAGGTCGGCGATCCCGGGCTCGGCCTGCGGGTCGGCCAAGCGATGCGCGCAACGGATTATGGCACCTTCGTGCGCTGGGCCGCCGCCGCGCCGACCCTGGGCCAGGCGCTCGCCCGGGTTGTCCGCGCGGTCGGTCACTACCAGCGACCCGGTGTCCTCACCTTCGACGTCCGGAGTGACCGTGCCTGCCTCGCCTACGGTGCCGACCTCTACGGCGCGGGCCAGGCGCGGCAGCACGCCGATCACGTGCTCGGGCCGATGGTCCACCTGGCGCGGCTCTATCTCGGCCCCGGCTGGCGACCCGCCGAGGTCCGGGTGCCCTATTCGCGTGACCGCCAGGAGACCGTCCTCGAGGAAGCCTTCGAGGCGCCCGTCCGGTTCGACGCGGCGGGCGTCGGGATCGTGCTGCAGCGCGAGCTCCTCCGGACGCCGCACGCCGGACCGCCGCCACCGCCGCCCTCGCGGGCGGAGCTGCGATCGCTGGTGCTCGGCGGCGAGCCCACCCTGGCCCGCACGGTCCGCGACATTGCCCTGCTGCACCTCGAGCACGGGTCGGCCGAGCTCGCGCGGGTCGCGACGCGGCTGGCGCTGCACCCGCGCCGGCTGCAGCGGCTCCTGGCCGCCGAGGGCACCTCCTTCCGCGCGGTCCTCGACGGGGTCCGGCTCGAGCGGGCCGAGCGCCTCTTGGCCGAGCCCGGGGCGCGCATCGCCGACGTGGCACTCGCCGCCGGCTACGAGGAGCCGGCCCACTTCACGCGCGCCTTCCGCCGCTGGCGGGGCGTGTCGCCGAGTGCCTTCCGGCAGGCGGTCGAGGCGCGCGACCGGTAGTCTCGCCCGCTCGGCGGGCGCGCTCGACGAACGTGAGGTGGCCGGGCCCTGGCGGCGGACAGTGGCGGAACGGCTCGGGAACCGCGGCCGGACGGCTCGGCCGGCGGCGCGTCGCCGCGCAGACCGTCGCCGCCGCTGAAGTCTTAATCCCTTCTTCGTCAGGGCAGAGAGCTGAAGCTGGCGGTGGCGATCGGCCTTCTCATCGCCAAAGAGGTCTTAATCCCTTCTTCGTCAGGGCAGAGAGCTGAAGGCCGGCGTGATCGGCGCCGCCCACCACTATGGGTCTTAATCCCTTCTTCGTCAGGGCAGAGAGCTGAAGGACCGAGCCGTCGCCATCGCCAATCGTTTCGGGTCTTAATCCCTTCTTCGTCAGGGCAGAGAGCTGAAGGCGGCAAGAAGCCACAAAGATAATCCTCTCGTGGCGTCTTAATCCCTTCTTCGTCAGGGCAGAGAGCTGAAGGCCGGCGAGTTCACGCGGCAGCAGGCCATGGCGGTCTTAATCCCTTCTTCGTCAGGGCAGAGAGCTGAAGCGGAGCAGTGGCGGCACTTCTCGACGAAGTGCTGGTCTTAATCCCTTCTTCGTCAGGGCAGAGAGCTGAAGGCCGGCGCGTTCCAGACTGCCGAAGCGGAGCGGTCTTAATCCCTTCTTCGTCAGGGCAGAGAGCTGAAGGCAGAGGCCCCCGGGAATTTCCGGACCGGAAATTCGTCTTAATCCCTTCTTCGTCAGGGCAGAGAGCTGAAGTAAGAAAAGCACGCCACGATGGTGTGGCGATGGGTCTTAATCCCTTCTTCGTCAGGGCAGAGAGCTGAAGGGGCAGGGAGACAGGGAATGCGGTGGATGGTGGACGTCTTAATCCCTTCTTCGTCAGGGCAGAGAGCTGAAGGATCGAGGCAGCCGAAACCTTCCAGGGCAGCCCGCTTAATCCCTTCTTCGTCAGGGCAGAGAGCTGAAGGGCGTGCGGCGGAAGCCAACCGAGCCGCCGAGCGCGCTTAATCCCTTCTTCGTCAGGGCAGAGAGCTGAAGGGAAAAGGAGATATTCAAAGAGCCGCCGAAGGTGGGCTTAATCCCTTCTTCGTCAGGGCAGAGAGCTGAAGCAACCGGCCGGCCGGGGTTGAGCCTCGGCCGGGTCTTAATCCCTTCTTCGTCAGGGCAGAGAGCTGAAGCGGAGCAGTGGCGGCAC
>CAZDFD010000046.1:0-31453 GCA_964504655.1 uncultured Geminicoccaceae bacterium | reverse complement strand
ATGTCGAGCTGATCGCGCCGCTGCACGTCGAGCTGTTGAAGCTGCAGAACTGGGTGAAGGCCGAGAAGCTCAAGGTCGTGGCGATCTTCGAGGGCCGCGACGCCGCCGGCAAGGGCGGCACGATCAAGCGCTTCATCGAGCATCTGAACCCGCGCGGTGCGCGGGTCGTGGCCCTCGACAAGCCGACCGAGCAGGAACGCTCGCAGTGGTACTTCCAACGCTACGTGCAGCATCTGCCGTCGGGCGGCGAGCTCGTCTTCTTCGACCGCAGCTGGTACAATCGGGCGATGGTCGAGCGCGTGATGGGGTTCTGCAGCGACAACGAGGTCCGCGAGTTCCTGCGCTCGGCGCCCGAGTTCGAGCGGATGCTGATCCGCTCCGGCATCCGGCTGTTCAAGTTCTACTTCTCGGTCTCGCGCGCCGAGCAGGCCCGTCGCTTCGAGGCGCGGCTCACCGATCCCCTCAAGCAGTGGAAGCTGTCGCCGGTCGACCTCGAGAGCCAGGAGCGCTGGGACGACTACACCCGCGCCAAGGCCGACATGTTCTTCTACACCTCGACCGCCGACGCGCCCTGGCTCGTGATCAAGGCCGACGACAAGCGGCGGGCGCGGATCAACGCCATCCGGACGTTCCTCGCGGCCTTCGAGTACACCGGCCGGCGCGCCGAGCTGCTCGAGGTCGATCCGCGCATCGTGCGGTCGGTCGAGGCCGAGCTCGCGGTCGAGGACTGAGGCGTGCCGCGATCCGGCCCCGACCGTCGGGGTCCGGGCCCGCGCCTGCGCCTGGTTCTCGGCCCGGGCGCCGCCATCGGTCCCGGCAAGGCCGATCTCATGCAGGCGATCGCCGAGACGGGCTCGATCGCCGCCGCCGGGCGCGAGCTCGGCATGAGCTACAAGCGCGCCTGGCACCTGGTCGAGGCGCTCAACCGGAGCTTCGCCGAGCCGCTGGTGCGGGCCTCGCGCGGCGGCAGCGGGCGTGGGGGGGCGGTGCTCACCCCGCTCGGCCGCGAGGTGCTCGACGCCTATCGCCGGATCGAGACGGCGAGTGCCGCTGCCGCGGCCGAACCGCTGGCGCGCCTGATCCCCCGGCTGGCGCCCGCCACCGTCGAGGGGGCGCCGTCCGACCGCCCGAGCCCGACCGGTTCGGATGGTCACGACGGTTGACGCTCGGCCGCGGCCCGATATGTTGGCTTTGTCACAACGGAAGGACCGCGCATGAAGTCGGCCCCGGCGCTCGCCCGTCGGCTGGGGATGGTGGTGGGCGCCGCCGCCGTCGCCGCACTCGTGGTGCGAGGGGCCCCGGTCCGGGCCGACGAGCCGCCGCTGGTCGCGGCCGCCGCCGACCTCCAGTTCGCTCTCGCCGACATCGCCGAGCGGTTCACCTGGGAGACCGGCGAGCGGGTCGAGCTCGTGTTCGGCTCCTCGGGCAATTTCGCCCGCCAGATCCGCCAGGGTGCCCCCTTCGCGCTCTTCCTCTCGGCCGACGAGGCCTATGTGCTCGACCTCGCCCGCGATGGGTTCACCCGGGACGAGGGAACCCTCTACGCGATCGGGCGCATCGTCTTGAAAGTGCCGAACGGCTCGCCCTTGGCCCTCGACGGCACGCTCGAGGATCTCGCCCGCGCGGTCCGCGACGGCCGCCTCCGACGTTTCGCCATCGCCAACCCGGAGCACGCGCCCTACGGCAAGCGTGCGGAGGAGGCTCTGCGGCACAAGCGGATCTGGGAGGAGATCCGGCCGTTCCTGGTGTACGGCGAGAACGTCGCCCAGGCGGCCCGGTTCGCCACCTCGGGCAACGCGCAGGGGGGCATCATCGCCTATTCGCTGGCGCTCTCGCCCAAGCTGAAGGCTCTCGGCGGCCACGCCCTCGTGCCGGCCGCCTGGCACGAGCCCCTGCGTCAGCGGATGGTCCGGCTGCGCGGCGCCGGGCCGGTGGCCGATCGCTTCTACGCCGACCTCCAGGCCGAGCCGGCGCGCGCGGTCTTCCGCCGCTACGGCTTCGTCCTCCCCGGCGAGCCGGCCGCGGAGTAGGAAGCGCCAGGGCATCGTCCGGCGACGGGATCGCGGTGCATGGATTGGGTGGCGCTGCGCCTCTCGCTCGAACTCGCCGGGCTCACCGTGCTCCTGCTCCTGCCGATCGGCGTCGCCCTCGGCCGCTTCCTCGCCTACCGCGCGGTGCGCGGCAAGGAGCTCGTCGAGGCGCTCGTGGCCCTGCCGCTCGTGCTGCCGCCGACCGTCTTCGGCTACTATCTCCTCGTGGCGTTCGGCGCCGCCTCGCCGCTCGGCCGGGCCTGGCAGGCGCTGTTCGGCCACCAGCTCGTCTTCACCTTCGAGGGGTTGCTGCTCGCCTCGGTGATCTTCAACATCCCCTTCGCCGTCCAGCCGATGCAGCGCGCCTTCGAGGCGATCGCGCCCGATCTGCGGGCAGCCGCCGCCTGCTGCGGGATGACGCCCTGGCGGACGCTCCTGCGGATCGAGCTGCCGCTCGCCTGGCCCGGCATCCTGACCGCGCTCGTGCTCTCCTTCGCCCACACGCTCGGCGAGTTCGGCATCGTCTTGATGGTCGGTGGCGCCATCCCCGCCGAGACCAAGACGATCGCGATCGCGATTTACGACCGGGTGCAGGCCTTCGACGACATCGCCGCGGCGCAGATGGCCATGTTCCTCCTGGTGTTTTCGCTCGCCACCATCGCCGTCACCTTCCTCGCCTCGCGCCGCGTCGGCCGCCGGCTCGGCTGACGGCGGATGCGCGGCCTCGAGGTCGAGCTCGAGCAGGCGGCCCCGATCCCGCTCGCGGCCCGGCTCGCCTGCGCGCCGGGCGAGCTCGCCGCCCTGGTCGGACCCTCCGGCAGCGGCAAGACCACGATCCTCCGGACCATCGCCGGGCTCTACGCCCCGGCCCGCGGCCGGGTGGCGGTCGACGGGACGGTCTGGCTCGACACGGGTGCGGGGATCGCGGTCCCGACCCATCGCCGGCGGGTCGGCCTCGTGTTCCAGTCCTTCGCCCTCTTCCCGCACCTGAGCGCGCTCGACAACGTCACCGCGGCCTTGGGCGAGCGGCCGCGCGCCGAGCGGGCCGCGCGCGCCCGCGAACTCCTGCGCCTGGTGCATCTGGACGGGCTCGAGGCGCGCCGGCCGGCGGCGCTCTCGGGCGGCCAGCAGCAGCGCGTCGCGGTCGCCCGCGCCCTCGCCCGCGAGCCCGCCGTGCTGTTGCTGGACGAGCCCTTCTCGGCGGTCGATCGGGCCACCCGGGGGCGGCTCTACCGCGAGATCGCCGAGCTCCGCCGGATCCTCAGGATGCCGGTCGTGCTCGTCACCCACGACCTCGAGGAGGCGATGTTGCTCGCCGATCGGCTCACCGTGCTGCACCGCGGCCGCACGCTCCAGACCGGCACGCCGCTCGAGGTCACGACCCGCCCGGCCTCGCCCGAGGTGGCCCGGCTCGTCGATCTCCCGAACCTGTTCGAGGGCCGGATCGCCGGCAGCGAGGAGGCGCGCGGGATCGCGCTGCTCGACTGGCGCGGCCGCCTCCTCGAGGTCCGCGGCCCCGCGCCGGCGCCGATCGGCCTGTCGGTCCCCTGGGTCGTCCCGGACGGCTTCGTCATCCTCCACCGCCGCGACCGTCCCTCGCGCGGCGAGCACGAGAACCCGATCCCGGGCCGGATCGAGCAGATGCTCGCCCTCGGCCAGACCGCGCGGCTGACGCTCCGGCCCGACCACGCGCCGGAGCTGCCGATCCGCTTCTCGGTGCCGCTCCACGTCGCCCGCCGCAACGAGATCGAGCCCGGGGTCCTGGCCACCGTCTCGCTCCTGGCCGAGGGGATCCACCTCATGGCACCGCCCGCGGGCGGCCGGCCGGCAGCATAGGGCGAGGCGCGCCAGGACCGCGCGGAGGAGGCCGCCCAGGAGCACGAGCACGGCCCCGAGCGGCGGGGGCAGCCGGCCCGACGACGGCGCGAGCGGTGCCGCCCGTCCCGGCGCTTCCACCACGAGGGGGCCCGAGCCCATGCCGTCTCCCGCTGGCGCGTCGACGCCCCTCTAGCGGGTCTTCGTTAACGAAGGGTTGGCGTCGTGGCGACGGTTCGACGCCCCGGCGGCTCAGACGGGCGCCACCTCGGCGGCCTCCGAAGCCTTCTCGTGCTGGCGCGTCCAGAGCGCGCGGTAGAGCCCGCCCAGCGCCAGGAGCTGCTCGTGGCTGCCGCGCTCGACGATCCGCCCGGCCTCGAGCACCAGGATGAGATCGGCGTCGACCACGGTCGACAGCCGGTGCGCGATCACGAGCGTGGTGCGGCCGCGGGCCGCGTCCTGGAGTGCCGCCTGGAGCTGCACCTCGGTCAGCGTGTCGAGCGCCGAGGTCGCCTCGTCGAGCACCAGGATCGGCGGGTCCTTGAGCACCACCCGGGCGATCGCCACCCGCTGCTTCTCGCCGCCGCTGAGCTTGAGCCCGCGCTCGCCCACGACCGTGTCGTAGCCCGCGGGCAGGCTCGTCACGAACTCGTGGATCTGCGCCACCCTGGCCGCCGCCTCGATCGCCGCCCGGCCCGCCCCCGGCCGGGCGTAGCCGATGTTGGCGGCGATCGTGTCGTTGAACAGCACCGTGTCCTGCGGCACGAGGCCGATCGCCGCCCGCAGGCTCGCCTGGGTCACGCCGCGCACGTCCTGGCCGTCGATCAGGACCGCCCCGCCCGAGACGTCGAAGAAGCGGAACAGGAGCCGCACGATCGTCGACTTGCCGCCGCCCGAGGCGCCGACGATCGCCACCTTGCGGCCGGCCGGGATCCTGAAGGAGACCTCCTCCAGGATCGGCCGGCGGGGGTCGTAGGCGAAGCGGACGCCCTCGAAGCGCACCTCGCCGCCGGCGAGCCGCAGCGGCCGCGCGTCGGGCGCGTCGGCGATCTCGGGCGCGCGCTCCAGAAGCCCGCCCACGAGCTCGAGGTCGGTCAGGGACTGGCGCAGCTCGCGGTAGAGCACGCCGAGGAAGTTCAACGGAAGGTAGAGCTGCAGGAGGAAGGCGTTGACGAGCACGACGTCGCCCACGGTGAGCTCGCCCGCCACCACGCCGCGCGCCGCGAGCGTCATCACGACGGTGACGCCCACCGCGATGATCGCCGCCTGGCCGGCGTTGAGGAAGGACAGCGAGGCCTGCGCCCGCACGCTCGCGTCCTCGTAGGCCGCGAGCGCCCGGTCGAGCCGGCGCGCCTCGAAGGCCTCGTTGCCGAACGCCTTGACGATCTCGTAGTTGAGCAGGCCGTCGACCGCCTGGGCCGAGAACTCGTTGTCCTTCTCGTTCATCTCCCGGCGGAACTTGGTCCGCCACTCGGTCGTGGCGATCGTGAAGGCGGCGTAGACCGCGACCGTGAGGATCGTGACGATCGCGAAGCCGGGCGGATAGCGCCAGACGAGGATGCCGAGCACGAGGCCGAGCTCGAGGAACACCGGCCCCATGGTGAACAGCGCGGTGTGCAGCATGAAGCCCACCGCCTGCACGCCGCGGCTGATCGCCCGGGCGAGCTCGCCGGTGCGCCGGTCGAGGTGCCAGCGCAGCGAGAGCGCGAACAGATGCTCGTAGGTGCGCCGCGCCACGAGCCGGCCGCCGCGCTCGGCGACCCGCGCGAAGACCGCGTCGCGGAGCTCGTTGAAGAGCGTGCCGCCGAGCCGCGCGGCGCCGTAGGCGAGCAGGAGGGCGAGCGGCACGGCCGCCGGCCCGACCTCCCCGCGCGGCGCCAGCTCGTCCACGAGGCCCTTGAGCGCGAAGGGGGTCGCCACCGTGACGAGCTTGCCCGCGAGCATCGCGAGCCCGGCGAGCACGACCATCAGGCGCAGCCGGCCGTCCTGCGGCCAGAGATGCGGCAGCACGAGCTGGACGAGCCGCCGCCGCGCGCCCGCCTCCACCGTCTCGGCCGCGCCCGACCCGCTCTCCGCCATCGCCATTCTGGAACGCCTCCAACCGCGCGCCGGACCATAGCCGCGGCCGCTGCCTGCCGCCACGCTTGAAGGCGGCGGGCGCGGCTCGTAAGCCGGAGCCGCGCGGGATCCGGGTCGGGGACGGGGGCATGGACGCGGCGGCCGAGACCTTCGACTACGTGATCGTGGGCGCCGGCACCGCCGGCTGCGTGCTCGCCAACCGGCTCTCGGCGGACCCGACCGTGCGCGTGCTCCTGCTCGAGGCCGGCGGCGCCGACGACTGGATCTGGTTCCACATCCCGGTGGGCTATCTCTACGCCCAGGGCAATCCGCGCGCCGACTGGTGCCTCGTGACCGAGCCCGAGCCCGGGCTCGGCGGCCGCGCGCTCAATTATCCGCGCGGCAAGGTCCTGGGCGGCTGCTCCTCGATCAACGGCATGATCTACATGCGCGGCCAGGCGCGCGACTACGACCTCTGGCGGCAGATGGGCAATCCCGGCTGGTCCTGGGAGGAGGTGCTGCCCTGGTTCAAGCGCTCCGAGGACCATGTCGACGGGCCGTCCGAGCTGCACGGCGCCGGCGGCGAGTGGCGGGTCGAGCGCCAGCGCCTGTCCTGGGAGATCCTGGACGCCTTCCGCGCCGCGGCGGCCGAGGTCGGCATCCCGCCGATCGAGGACTTCAACCGCGGCGACAACGAGGGCTGCGGCTACTTCGAGGTCAACCAGCGCCGGGGGGTGCGCTGGAGCGCCGCCAAGGGCTTCCTCCGTCCGGTCCTGCACCGCCGCAACCTCGAGCTGCGCACCGGCGCGCAGGCGCTCGCGATCGAGCTCGAGGGCCGGCGGGCGGCGGCCCTGCGCTACCGCTGGCGCGGGGGGGAGCGGCGGGTGCGGCTCGGCCGCGAGCTGCTCCTGGCCGCGGGTGCCGTCCACTCGCCGCACCTCCTGCAGCTCTCCGGCATCGGCCCGGGCGCGCTCCTGCAGGGGCACGGCATCGAGGTCCGCCACGAGCTGCCGGGTGTGGGATCGAACCTGCAGGACCATCTGCAGATCCGCTGCGTCTTCAAGGTGCGGGGTGCCCCGACCCTGAACGAGCGGGTCCACAACCCCTTGTGGAAGGCCTGGATGGGCCTCGACTACGCGCTCTTCCGCCGCGGTCCCCTGAGCATGGCGCCCTCGCAGCTCGGCGCCTTCGCCAAGAGCGACCCGGCCTTCGAGACCGCCAACCTCGAGTACCACGTCCAGCCGCTCTCCCTCGACCGCTTCGGCGAGCCCCTGCACCCGTTCCCGGCGATCACCGCCTCGGTCTGCAACCTCCGCCCGACGAGCCGCGGCCAGGTGCGGGTGAAGAGCCCGCGGCCCGAGGATCCGCCGGCGATCGCCCCCTGCTACCTCTCGACCCCGGAGGACCGCCGGGTGGCGGCGGATGCGATCCGCCTCACCCGCCGCATCATGGCCGCCCGCGCCATGGCCCGCTTCGCACCCGAGGAGTTCCGGCCCGGTGCCGCGATCGTCGCCGACGAGGATCTCGCGCACGCCGCCGGCCGGATCGGCACCACCATCTTCCACCCGGTCGGCACCTGCCGGATGGGGCCGCCGGGCGACCGTGGTGCGGTGGTCGATCCGCGGCTGCGCGTGCACGGGCTCGCCGGGCTGCGTGTGGTCGACGCCTCGGTCATGCCGACGATCACCTCGGGCAACACCAACGCCCCGGTGATCATGATCGCCGAGAAGGCCGCCGACCTGATCGCCGAGGAGGCGCGCGGCGCGGTGGCGGCGGCCGCCTGAGCCGGCTCGCACCCCGTGGTTGCACGAGCGACCGGTGCGGCTAAGCTCCGGCCTCGGTCGCGGCGGACGAGGCGAGGGGAGGCCCCATGGAGGCGATCTGGTTCCTGCTCGGCATCGTGGTCGGCGCCGCGATCGTCTGGTTCCTGCTGCAGCGGCTGTCCGACCGGCGGGTCGCGGAGAGCGAGGAGCGGGTCCGGCACGACCTGGCGCACGCCCAGGCGCAGGCCCGCGACGCCGATCTCGCCCATGCCGAGACCAAGGAGCGGCTGATCGCGCTGCAGGCCCGTCTGAGCGGGCTCGAGGCCAGCCTCGAGCGCGAGCGCGCCGAGCTCGTGGCCGCCCGCGAGCGGCTGGTGCAGCTCGAGGGGCGTGCCGCCGCGGTGGCCGAGGCGCAGGCCCGGCTGGAGCGGGTCGAGGCCGAGCTGGCACGACGACGCGCCGGCACCGCCGCGGCTGCCGAGCCGGCCCCCGACACCACGACCCCGATCGCCACGGCCCCCGCCGCCACGGCCACGGCGGTCCCGGCCGTGGCCTCCGGTCCGGGCGAGGAGCTGCGCCGGCTGGATGCGCGCCTCGCCATGCTGCCGGCCGGCTCCTCGGCGCGCGCCCTCCTCCTGAAGCGGCGCGCCGAGCTCGTGGCGCGCACCGACCGGCGGCCGGCCGCGGCGCCCCCGGCCGCCGCCGCGGCACCGCCGCCCGCCGCCCCGGCACCGCCGCGCAAGGACGATCTGAAGCTCGTCAAGGGCATCGGCCCGGTGCTCGAGCGCCGCCTGCACGAGCTCGGCGTCAGGAGCTTCGCCGATCTGGCCGCCCTCACCCCGGCGCGGGTCAAGGAGATCGACGAGGCGATCGAGTTCCCCGGCCGGATCGAGCGCGAGCGCTGGATCGAGCAGGCCAAGGAGCTGCTCGCCCGGCGCGGCTGAGCCTCACTCGCTCTCCGGCAGCGGCCGGGCCAACAGCTCCTCGATCGCCGCGTCGATCGAGGTCAGGCCCGCCACCACCCGGCGCACCGCATCGGTGATCGGCAGATCGAGCCCGTGCCGGGCGGCGAGCGTGCAGGCCGCCTCGGCCGTGAACGCCCCCTCGGCCAGCGCCCGGCCGGCGCCGAGGAGCTCGGCCGGTGCCGCACCGCGGCCGAGGGCGAAACCCAGGCTCGTGTTGCGCGAGGCGAGGCTCGTGGCGGTGAGCACCAGATCGCCCAGCCCCGACAGCCCCATCAAGGTGGCGCGGCGGGCGCCCAGGGCCTCGGCCAGCCGCGCCATCTCGGCGAGCCCGCGGGTGACGAGCGCCGCCCGCGCGTTCTCGCCGAGCCCGCGGCCGAGCACGATGCCGGCCGCGATCGCCACCACGTTCTTCAGGGCCCCGCCGAGCTCGACGCCCGGAAGATCGTCGCTCGGATAGGGGCGGAAGGCGGGCAGCGCCAGGAGCCGGGCCGCTTGCCGCGCCGTCGCGAGCCCGGCGAAGGCCAGGCTCACCGCGGTCGGCCGGCCGGCCGCCACTTCGGCCGCGAAGGAGGGGCCGGAGAGCGCGCCCACCTCGAGCCCGGGGCGGACCGCCGCCACGACCTCGGACGGCCTGAGCCCGCTGCCGAGCTCGAGCCCCTTGGCGCCGAGCAGCACGGGCCCGGCGAGCGGCGGCAGGCGGGCGGCCGCCTGGCGGAGCGCCTGGGTCGGCACCACGAGCAGCACGAGATCGGCCGCGGCCAGGGCCGCGGGATCCTCGCAGACGGCCACCGCCTCGGGCAGCGCCGCGCCCGGCAGGCGCGGGTTCGCGCCGGCCGTCCGGATCGCCTCCGCCGCGGCGGAATCCCGGGCCACGAGGGCCACCCTGTGGCCGGCCCGCGCCGCCACGAGCGCGAGGGCCGTGCCCCAGGCGCCGGCACCGAGGATGCCGACCCGCGCCAAAGGCGCCGCTCAGCCGCCGGCTTCGGGCAGCGCCACCCTGACCGTGGCGTCGCCGAACAGGCAGATCCGCTCGACCACGCACCAGGCGTAGGCGACCTCGGCCGAGGCTTCGCCGGCGGCCGTGGGTGCCACCGCCAGGCGCAGCTCCACGGGCGCGTCGAAATAGCCGCCCCCCGGCCGCACGAGCTCGGCCCGCGGCGCCACCGCCCAGGGTCCGGCCGGGCCAGCCAGCGCCACCACCTGCACGCCCGGGTCGGCCACCAGCCGGGCGCCGCCCTCCGGTGTCAGGGTGACGACGAGCTCGGCACGCTCGCCGTCGCGCTCGATCCGCCCGTCGACCCGGACCGAAGCGGGCGCGCCGCCCGGGGCGAGCCCGCGGACCAGCGCCTCCACCCCCTGGCCGGCGGCCGGCTGCGAGGCCAGGAGCGCCAGGGCGAGGCCGGCCGCGGGCCGGAGCCTCATGCGATCCGCTGCCCGGTCTTGGCCCAGTCGGCGAGGAACGCCTCGAGGCCCTTGTCGGTCAGGGGATGGCGCACGAGCTGGCGGATCACCGCGGGTGGGAGCGTGGCGACGTGCGCGCCGAGCTTGGCCGCCTCGACCACGTGGCCCGGGTGGCGGACCGAGGCGACCAGCACCTCGGTCGCGATCGTGTCCGGGTAGTTGCGGTAGATCCGCACGATGTCGGCGATCAGGGCCATGCCGTCGTGGGCGACGTCGTCGAGCCGGCCGACGAAGGGCGAGACGAAGGCCGCCCCGGCCTTGCCCGCGAGCAGCGCCTGGGCGGGCGAGAAGCAGAGCGTGACGTTGACCTTGACGCCGCGGTCGCTGAGCGCCCGGCAGGCCTTGAGGCCGTCCATCGTGAGCGGCACCTTGATGCAGACATTGGCCGCCACCGCCAGGAGCCGCTCGGCCTCGCGCAGCATGCCGGCCGTGTCGGTGGCGGTCACTTCCGCGCTGACCGGCCCCGGCACGAGGGCGCAGATCTCGGCCAGCACCTCCAGGAACGGCCGGCCGGTCCGGGCCACGAGCGAGGGGTTGGTGGTCACCCCGTCGACCAGGCCGGTGGCCGCCAGATCCCGGATCTCGGCCACCTCGGCCGTGTCGACGAAGAACCTCATCCCGCCTCCCGCCGGCCCGCGCGGACCGCCGCCGGCTCAGTTCATGTAGAAGCGACGCGGCTGGTAGCGGCCGTCCTCGAGATCACCGAACAGCTCGGCGATCTTCGGATGCTCGACCGGTCCGCCCGCGGGATCCGGCACCAGGTTCTGCTCGGACACGTAGGCCACGTAGTAGGCCTCGGCGTTCTCGGCGAGCAGATGGTAGAACGGCTGGTCCTTGCGCGGCCGGACCTCCTCGGGGATCGAGTTGTACCACTCCTCCGTGTTCGCGAACTCCGGATCGACGTCGAAGATCACGCCGCGGAAGGGGAACAGCCGGTGCTTGACGACCTGGCCGATCTGGAACTTGGCGGTGCGATGCGCACTCCTCGATCTCATGGCGACGACCTCGCGATCGGCGGGCGGCTACGGCGCCGGGCAGCGCGCCGCGCGACCCGCCTGCGACCCTCCATTTGGTCCCTGGGTCGCGCCGATTCCAGGGATCCGGTCGGCGGCGGTCAACCCTCTCGCAGGTTCTTGATGAGACTCGAGGTGTCGAAGCGGCCGCCGCCCTTCATCTGGACCAGCCGGTAGAGCTGGTCGACCGCCGCCGTGATCGGCAGGGCGGCGCCGTTGCGGCGTGCCTCCTCGAGCGTGATCCGCAGGTCCTTGCGCATCCAGTCGACCGCGAAGCCGAAGTCGAACTTGTCCTGGACCATGGTCTTCCAGCGGTTCTCCATCTGCCAGGATTGCGCGGCCCCCTTGGAGATCGTGGCGAGCACCTTGTCGGTGTCGAGGCCGGCGCGGATCGCGAAGTTGACCGCCTCGGAGAGCGCCTGGACGAGGCCGGCGATGCAGATCTGGTTGACCATCTTGGTGAGCTGGCCGGCACCCGCCGCGCCGATCAGCGTGACCTGTCGGCCATAGGCGCGCATCACGGGCTCGGCCCGGGCGAAGGCCGCCTCCTCGCCGCCGCACATGATCGTGAGCACGCCGTTCTTGGCACCCGCCTCGCCGCCCGAGACCGGGCCGTCGATGAAGTGCGTGCCGGTGGCGGCGCAGGCGGCCGCGAGCTCGCGCGCCAGATCGGCCGAGGCCGTGGTGTGGTCGACCAGGATCCCGCCCCGGCCGAGGCCGGCCAGGATCCCGTCGGCGCCGTGCACCACCGAGCGGACGTCCGGATCGTCGCCCACCATGGTGAAGACGATCTCGGCCCCCTCGGCCGCCTCGCGCGGGGTCCGGCAGGCCTTGCCGCCGTGCTCGGCCGCCCAGGCCTCGGCCTTGGCCGGGCTGCGGTTGAACACCGCCACCTCGTGGCCGTGCCGCACGAGATGCCCGGCCATCGGGTAGCCCATCACACCCAGCCCGACGAACGCCGTCCTCGCCATCGCCCGCTCTCCCGTTGCCGCGGCGGCGCAGGCTAGTGGCCGGGCGCCGCAGCGGCAAGGCTGGCGGCGCGGCGCCGGCCGCGCTACCTCCGCACGATCCCTGCCCGGAGCCGGTGATGAACGAACCAGAGGGCCCGCGTCGCGTCCGTCTCGAGGACTACCGGCCGCCCGCCTTCCTGACCGAGCGGGTCGAGCTCGACTTCGCCCTCGACCCCGAGGCGACGCTCGTGACCTCTCGCCAGGAGCTGCGCCGCAACCCCGCGGCCGATCCCGGCGAGCGCGAGCTCGTGCTCCTGGGCGACGAGCTCGAGCTCCTGGGCCTCGCCCTCGACGGCCGCCCGCTCGGGCCCGACCGCTACCGGCTGGACGGCCCGACCCTGCGCATCCCGGACCTGCCCGAGGCCTGCACCCTCGAGGTCCGCACCCGCATCCACCCGGCCGCCAACAGCAAGCTCATGGGCCTCTACGCCTCGGGCGGCATCCTCTGCACCCAGTGCGAGGCCGAGGGCTTCCGGCGGATCACCTGGTACCAGGACCGGCCGGACGTGATGGCCCGCTTCCGGGTCCGCCTCGAGGCCGAACGGGCCCGCTTCCCGGTGCTTCTGTCGAACGGCAACCCGATCGAGGCCGGGGATCTGCCGGACGGCCGCCACTTCGCCCTCTGGGACGATCCGTTCCCCAAGCCCGCCTACCTGTTCGCGCTCGTGGCGGGCGATCTGGCCTGCCTCGAGGACCGCTTCACGACGCGCTCGGGCCGCGCCGTGACGCTCCGGATCTGGGCCGATCGGGCGCAGATCGACCAGTGCCGGCACGCCCTCGACTCGCTCGTCCGCGCGATGCGCTGGGACGAGCAGGTCTACGGCCTCGAGTACGACCTCGACCTCTTCCAGATCGTCGTGGTCGCCGACTTCAACTTCGGCGCCATGGAGAACAAGGGCCTCAACATCTTCAACGCCTCGGCGGCGCTGGCGCGGCGCGACCTCGCCACCGACGCCGACTTCCAGGGCGTCGAGCGGATCATCGCGCACGAGTACTTCCACAACTGGACCGGCAACCGGATCACCTGCCGCGACTGGTTCCAGCTCACCTTGAAGGAGGGGCTGACCGTCTTCCGCGACCAGCAGTTCGCGGCCGACCTGCACGATGCGGGCGTCAAGCGGATCGGCGACGTCGTGCATCTGCGCGAGGTCCAGTTCGCCGAGGACGCCGGGCCGCTCGCGCACCCGATCCGGCCCGATTCCTACGCCGAGATCAACAACTTCTACACCTCGACCGTGTACAACAAGGGTGCCGAGGTGATCCGCATGCTGCACAGCGTGGTCGGCCCCGAGGGCTGGCGGCGCGGCATGGACACCTACATCGCCCGCCACGACGGAGAGGCCGTCACCTGCGAGGACTTCGTCCGGGCGATCGGCGACGGCGCCGGCCAGGACCTGTCCCGCTATCTCGCCTGGTACCGGCAGGCGGGCACGCCCACCCTCTCGGTCACCCGCCGCTTCGACGCCGCGGCCGGCACGCTCACCCTCGAGCTCGCCCAGAGCCTGCCGCCGACCCCGGGCCAGCCCGACAAGCAGCCCGTGCCGATCCCGGTCCGGCTCGGCCTGATCGGGCGGGCCTCGGGCCGGCCGCTGCCGCTGCAGCTCGCGGGCGAGAACGCGCCGCGCGGCACCGAGCGGGTGCTCGAGCTCGAGGGGGCGAGCGCGCGCTGGACCTTCGTCGGCCTCGAGGAGGAGCCGGTGCCCTCGCTCCTGCGCGGCTTCTCGGCTCCGGTCCGGCTGGAGCTCGAGCTCTCCGACGAGGAGCGCGCCCGGCTGATCGCCGCCGACCCCGACCCGTTCGCCCGCTTCGAGGCGGGCCAGGCGCTCGCGGCCCGGCTGATGCTCGAGGCGATCCGCGGCTGGCGGGCCGGCTCGGCGGTGCGGATCGCGCCGGTGCTGGTCGAGGCGTGGCGGCGGGCGCTCGGCGATCCGGAGCTCACCGCCGCCTTCCGCGCCCGGCTGGCCCAGCTCCCCGGCCGCTCCTGGCTCGCCCAGGCGCTGGCGGTGATCGAGGTCGAGCCCCTGTTCGCCGTCCACCGGGGCTGGCGGCGGGCGCTCGGGGTCGAGCTCCGGCCGCTCTGGCGCCACCTCTACGAGGAGCAGGCGCGCGACCTCGATCCGGGCGCGATCGACACGGCCACGGTCGGCCGCCGCGCCCTCAAGAACACCGCCCTCGGCTACCTCGTCGCGGCCGGCGACGATGCCGAGGCCGAGGCGCTCGCCCTGGCCCAGTACCGCGCCGCCGGCAACATGACCGACCGCATGGCGGCTCTCCGGGCGCTCACCGACGGCCCCGCGGCCGCCGCCGAGGAGCTGCTCGCCGACTTCTACGGGCGCTTCCGCGAGGAGCCGCTCGTGGTCGACAAGTGGTTCGCGCTGCAGGCCACGATCGAGGACGGCCGGGGCGTCGAGCGGGTCGCGGGCCTGCTCGGCCACCCGGCCTTCACCACCGCCAACCCGAACCGCGTGCGGGCCCTCCTGGGCAGCTTCGCCGCCGGCAACCTCCTGGGCTTCCACCGCGCCGACGGCGCCGGCTACCGCCTGGTCATGGACCAGGTGATCGCCCTCGACCGCGCCAACCCGCAGGTGGCCGCCCGGCTGGCCACATCCTTCGGCCGCTTCCGCCGCTACGATGCCGCCCGCCAGGCGCTGATGCGCGCCGAACTCGAGCGCCTCGCCGCCACCCCGGGCCTCTCCAAGGACACGGCCGACATCGCCGCCCGCTCGCTCGGGGGGTGAAGGTCGCCCTGCGACCGATCGCGACAATTCCGGGCGCCGCCGGCATCGGGCCGCGACAGGCGCGGGCTCCCTTCTCGCCCGTGGACCAACCCGGGAGATGCGCGATGACCCGAAGCCTGGCTCTCCTCGCCGCCCTCGCGACCCTCGCGGCCGCGGCACCCGCCTCGGCCACCGGCCTCATGACCTGCGAATCCGGGCCCGAGAGCGGCTGGCAGCCGCAGGCGACGCTGCAGCAGCAGCTCCAGGCGCGCGGCTGGGACGTCCGCCGGATCAAGGTCGACGGCGGCTGCTACGAGGTCTACGCGGTCGACCCGCAGGGCCGCCGGGTCGAGGCCTACTTCCACCCGGTGAGCCTCGACCATCTGCAGAGCTTCACCCGGTGAGCACGGCGCTCGGCACGGCCGGGGTGCCCGCCCCGGCCGGCCGCACGGTCCGGGTCTGGGACCCGCTCGTGCGGATCGGGCACTGGACGCTGGTCGTCGCCGTGGCGGTCGCCTGGCTCTCCCACGAGGGCCCGGCCGTGCTCCACGACAACGCCGGCCATCTCGCGCTCGCGGTCGTCCTGGTGCGGCTCGTCTGGGGCTTCCTCGGCCCCGCCCGGGCGCGCTTCTCCGACTTCCTGCGCGGGCCGGCGGCCACGCTCGCCTACGCCCGCGCGCTCCTGGCCGGCCGCGAGCCCCGCTGCCTCGGCCACAACCCGCTCGGTGGGTGGATGATCCTGGCGCTTCTGCTGACCGTGGCCGCGACCGGGGTCTCGGGCTGGCTCGCCACCACCGACGCCTTCTGGGGCGCCGCCTGGGTCGAGGAGCTGCACGACGTCCTGGCCGACGCGCTCCTCCTCCTCATCGCCCTGCACGTGGCGGGCGTGCTCGTCACCTCCCGCCGCCACGGCGAGAACCTGGTCCTGGCCATGCTCACCGGCCGCAAGCGGGCGGAGTGACCCGCCCGCGGTCGATCCGGCCGGGCTCTGGACGGGTGCGGCACGGGCGCCTATGCGGAAGCCCGCTCGGAGTCTCGGGGGAGGAGTGCGGTGCGGCAGGTCGGCCACTTCATCGAGGGGCGCGTGGTGGCGGGCACGGGGCCCGAGCGCGGCCCGATCTTCAACCCGGCCACCGGCGAGCAGATCGGCGAGGTCGCCTTCGCCACGGCGGCCGAGCTCGACCGCGCGGTCGCGGCCGCCCGGGCCGCCCAGCCGGCCTGGGCCGAGCAGACCGTGCTCCGCCGCATGCGCGTCATGTTCAAGCTCAAGGAGCTGATCGAGCGCAACCTCGACCGGCTGGCGGCACTCGTCACCGAGGAGCACGGCAAGACCCTCGAGGACGCCAAGGGCTCGGTGCAGCGCGGCCTCGAGGTGGTCGAGTTCGCCTGCGGCCTGCCGCATCTGTTGAAGGGCGAGTTCAGCCACCAGGTCGGCACCGGCATCGACATCGTCTCGGTGCGCCATCCCTTGGGCGTGTGCGCCGGCATCACGCCCTTCAACTTCCCGGCCATGATCCCCTTGTGGATGGCGCCGCTCGCGATCGCCTGCGGCAACGCCTTCATCCTCAAGCCGTCGGAGAAGGACCCCTCCTGCGGCATGGCGCTCGCCGAGCTGTTCCAGGAGGCCGGCGTGCCGCCCGGCATCATGAGCGTCGTCAACGGCGGCAAGGACACCGTCAACGCCATCCTGGCGCATCCGGGCATCGCCGCGGTGAGCTTCGTCGGCGCCACCGCCACCGCCGAGCACGTCTACCGGACCGGCACCGCGCACGGGAAGCGCGTGCAGGCCTTGGGCGGCGCCAAGAACCACATGGTGGTGCTCCCCGACGCCGACCTCGACATGGCGGTCGACGCCCTCATGGGTGCCGCCTACGGCTCGGCCGGCGAGCGCTGCATGGCGGTCTCGGTGGCCGTCCCGGTCGGCGACAAGGTCGCCGACGCGCTGATCGAGCGGCTCGCACCCCGGGTCCGCCAGCTCAGGATCGGCCCCGGCAGCGAGCCCGGCGTGGAGATGGGCCCGCTCGTCACCGCCGAGCACCTGGCCAAGGTCAAGGGCTATGTCGACCTCGGCGTGAAGGAGGGCGCCGAGCTCGTCGTCGACGGCCGCGGCTTCCGGATGCAGGGCTACGAGAAGGGCTTCTTCCTGGGCGGCTGCCTGTTCGACCGGGTCACGACCGACATGCGCATCTACAAGGAGGAGATCTTCGGGCCGGTGCTCTCGACGGTGCGCGCCAAGTCGTTCGACGAGGCCGTGGCCATGGTCAACGCCCACGAGTACGGCAACGGGGTGGCGATCTTCACCCGCGACGGCGACGCGGCCCGCGCCTTCGCGAACGCGGTGAACATCGGCATGGTCGGCGTCAACGTGCCGATCCCGGTCCCGGTCGCCTTCCACAGCTTCGGGGGGTGGAAGCGCTCGCTGTTCGGCGACCACCACACCCACGGCATGGAAGGCATCCGCTTCTACACCCGGCTCAAGGCCGTGACCGGCCGCTGGCCGACCGGGATTCGCGCCGGCGCCGAATTCTCGATGCCGCAGCTGCGCTGAGGTCGATAAGCCTCTTTTGCGGATCTTCGGCCTAGCGTAGGATCCCGAGCCAGGAAGGGCGCGGCCGCGCGCCCGCTCCGCCCGGGATCCCGCCATGCCGAAGCATCCCACACCCGCCCAGTCCGCCGCCTCGCGCGCCAACGGCGCCCGCTCGCTCGGACCGGTGAGCGAGGCCGGCCTCGCCCGCTGCCGCGCCAGCACCCACCGCCACGGGCTGCGCGGCACGTTCCACCTCCTGCCGGGCGAGGATCCGGCCGCCTTCGCACGGCTGCGCGCCGCCTGGGCGCGACGCTTCCGGCACGACGGTCCCGAGCGCCCGACGCGCGCCGCGACGCTCGACGCCTTCGTCCAGGCGATCTGGCGCTCCGCCCGGCTCGACGCGCTCGAGGAGCGCGTGCTCGCCGCCCTGCTCGAGGGCCGCCGGCCCGAGCTTTCCCTGGCCACCATCTGCCGCTACCGGGCGAAGGTCGCGGCCGAGCGCGCCCGGGCGCAGGCCGCGCTCGACGCCGTGCACGACGGTCCCGAGCCCGCCGCCGACCGCATCCCGCCGGAGCCGACCGTGCACGACGGTCCCGAGCCGGCCGCGGCCTGCACCCCGCCCGAGCCGACCGTGCACAACGATCCCGAGCCGGTTCCGGCCCCGGAGCCGCCCCGCGGGCGAGCCGTGCACGACGGTCCCGAGCCGCCGGCCGCGGCAGCGCCGGCAGCGTCCCGGGGAGCCGTGCACGACGGTCCCGAGCCGGGCCGGCGCTGGCTCGCCGCGGCCGCCCCCTGCGCGCTGCTGGTGGGCGCCCTGCCGCAGGCCGAGCGGATCGCCCGATGGCCGCGCTGGAGCCTCGAGGAGCAGCTCCTAGAGGGGCGCGCCGCCGCGCTCGCGGCGCAGCCGCTCGGCGTGCTGGCGGGCGCCCGCGAGGGTGGGGTGGATGGCGAGCGCGGCCTCGAAGGCCTGGAGCGCGCGCTCGGCCTCGCCACGCGCCATCAAGATCAGCCCGAGGCCCGAAAGTGCCCCGAAATGCCGTGGCTCGAGCGCGAGCGTGCGCTGGATGTCGCGCACCGAGGCCACGTCCTCGCCCACGAGCCAGAGCAGCGTCGCCCGCTTGTTCCAGCCCTCGGCGAACTCCGGTGCCTCGGCCACGAGCGCGTCGAAGGCGGCACGCGCGATCCGGTGGTCGCGGTTGGCCATCGCCACCGAGCCGACCTCGAGCAGGGTCCGCGCCTCGGGGTCCGGGGTCTCGCTCCAGATCGCCCAGATCCGCTGCTCGATCGCCTGCGCCTCGACCGCATCCGCGGTCCCGAGCGCGGCGAACAGGGGGTCGAGCCGCGGGTCCTTCTGATCGGCCGGGGCCTGGGCCGGGGCGAGGCCGAGCCCGACCCCGAGCAACGCCAGCGCGAGGGCGGCTCTCACGCCGCCGGCGCCACGGGCCGTGCCACCCCGATCAGGCAGTCGCGGGTGACGAGCGCCGCCAGACGCTCCTCGTCCCAGCCCTCGGTGCCGGCCGGCCGCTCGGGCAGCACCATGAAGCGCAGTTCGGCCGTGCTGTCGTGGACCACGACCCGCACCGCCTCGGGCAGCTCGAGGCCGAACTCGGCGAGCACCGCCCTGGGCTCGCGCACCACCCGCGAGCGGTAGGCGCGGGCCTTGTACCAGTCCGGCGCGGCCCCCAGGAGCAGCCGCGGGTAGCAGGAGCAGAGCGTGCAGACGATCACGTGGTGCTCGCCCGGCCGGCACGCGACCGCACGGATCGGGATGCCGCCGGCATCCAGGCCGAGCTCGGCCGCGGCGGCGTTCACGTCCTCGAGCAGGCGCGCCTTGAAGGCCGGGTCGACCCAGGCGCGGGCCACGAGCCGAGCGCCGTTGGCCGGACTTTTCGCATCGATGTCCTCGAGGGTGCGGCGCAGCTCGTCGGCGCCGATCACCCCCTTCTCGAGCAGGAGCTCGGCGACCGCGTCCGTGAGCGCCATGTGCCATGTGTAGGGGCCGTCCTCGAGGTCGGGCTGGAACGGGTGGCGCTGTCCCGGCGGATGGGCGTGGCCCGGCTCGTCCCCGTGGTCGTGGTCGTGGTCTTGGTCGTGATCGTGGTCGTGGCTCATGGCGCCTCCACGGGCTCGAGCCAGGGCTCGAAGATGCCGACCGCCACCCGGTCGTGGGCCGGGCCGCGATAGTCCGGCCAGAGCTCGTGCTGGGGGAAGCTCACCCGCCAGACTCGGAGCGCCGGCAGACCGGGCCGGCCATAGGCGCGCTCCTCGGGGTCGGGCTCGAGGTCGAGGAGATCCTCGATCACGCCCACCCGGCCGCGCGTGTACCAGGGCGTGCGGCAGTGGCCGGGTGGTGCGAGCGCCCGGACCCGCACCCGCTGGCCGGGGCCGAGCGCCGCGCTCATGCGCCCGCGACCGTCGTCTTCGGGCAGGCCTCGGCGGCCGCGCGCCGCTCCTTGGCCGCCTCGATCGCGACCGCGAGCTCGTGCACCGTGACCACCCCCTTCTCCAGGAGGACGTTGGCAATGGAGCGGATCCAGCGCTCGAAGTAGGAGAGCTCGTCGTAGGCGCCCGGGCCCAGTTCCTCGATGCCGCGCCGGAGCTCGTCGAGCGTCATGACCTGCTTGGCGATCAGGAGGCGCAGGACGGCGTCGACCTTCTTCTCCCAGGGTGCCTGGTCGTGCTCGGTCCGCTCGACCGGCCCGGCCGGAAGCCCGCCCATGTCGTGGTGCCGACGCATCGCCCGCGGCTCCTCCGGCGCCCCGTTCCCCGCAGGATCATGGGGCGGCGCGGCGCGGGCGGCAAGCCCGGGGCCGACGCCCGGGTCCCTTCAATGGAAACAAGAACAAATCCAATGTTCGTCACCCGAGCTTCCTGCGGCTTTCGTGGTCACGCTCGGTGCCTTATCGATCTCGATCGGAGCGGCACCGCCGCGTCGCAGTCCAACTCGGAGGTCGAGGTGAGGAGGAGCGCACATCTTCTGGCCGTCGTCGGGCTGGCCCTGGGCTTGGCCGGGTCGGCTACGGCGGCCGAGGTGGTCAACGTCTACAACGCCCGGCACTATGGCAGCGACCAGCAGCTCTGGGACGGCTTCAAGAAGGCCACCGGGATCGAGGTCAACGTGGTCTCGGGCGACCACGATCCCCTGCTGCAGCGGCTCGTCGCCGAGGGCGCCCGGAGCCCGGCCGACCTGTTCATCACGGTCGATGCCGGCCGGCTCGCGGTGGCGATCGAGAAGGGGGTGCTGCAGCCGATCGGCTCGGAGCTCGTCAAGACGACCATCCCCGCGCATCTGCGCGACAAGGACGATCTCTGGACCGGGCTCAGCGTCCGCGCCCGGGTGCTGATCTATGCCAAGGACCGGGTCAGGCCCGGCGAGCTCTCGACCTACGAGGCGCTCGCCGAGCCGGGCTTCAAGGGCCGGATCCTGGTCCGCTCGAGCACCAACATCTACAATCTCGGGCTGTTGGGCTCGCTGATCGAGGCCAACGGCTTCGACCGCACGCTCGCCTGGTGCAAGGGGTTGGTCGCCAACCTCGCCCGGCCGCCGCAGGGCGGCGACACCGACCAGATCCTGGCGGCGGCCGCGGGTGTCGGCGACGTGGCGATCTCCAACACCTACTATTTCGGCCGCCTCGCGGCCTCGACCAAGCCCGAGGACCGGGCCGCGGTCGACAAGCTCGCGGTCTTCTTCCCGAACCAGGGCGACCGCGGCACGCACGTCAACGTGAGCGGGGTCGGGCTCGTCAGGCATGCCCCCAACCGCGCCAACGCGGTCCGGCTGATCGAGTACCTCGTGTCGCCCGAGGCGCAGCGCTACCTGGCCGACGTCAACCACGAGTTCCCGGCCAACCCGGCCGTGCCGGCCGGCCCGGTGGCCGCGAGCTGGGGCGGCTTCAAGCAGGACGCACTCAATGCCACGGTCTATGCGCAGCGCAGCGCCGAGGCGCTCAGGCTCGCGGATCAGTGCGGCTGGAAGTGAGCGCCGCCGCCGCCGCCCGGCCCATGTTCGGGCGGCGGCGGTCGAGCATCCGGCAAAGCAGCACGACCGGCGCGAGCCCGGCCGCGACGATCACGAGGGAGGGGAGTGCGGCGGCGTAGAGCCGCTCGGTCGAGGCGAGCTGGTAGGCCTCGACCGCGAGCGTGTCGAAGTCGAACGGCCGCAGGATCAAGGTCGCGGGCAGCTCCTTCATGGCGTCGACCAGGACCAGGAGCAGCGCCGTGAGGAGGCTCGGCCGCAGCAGCGGCAGGTGGATGCGGCGGATCGCCCGGGCCGGGCGGTCGCCGAGCACCCGGGCGACGTCCATGAGCGCCGGCGAGACCTTGGCCATGCCGGCGTCGAGCGAGTTGTAGGCGACGGCGTAGAAGCGGACGAGGTAGCCGTAGAGGACCGCGCCCAGGGAGCCCGTCAGGATCCAGGGCAGGCCGGTGCCGAGCGCGCGCTGGAGGAGCCCGTCGAGCGTCCGGTCGAGCCAGCCCAAGAGGATCAGGAGGCCCACGCCCACGACCGCGCCCGGGACGGCGTAGCCGA
This sequence comes from uncultured Geminicoccaceae bacterium, assembly GCA_964504655.1. GTDB lineage: Bacteria > Pseudomonadota > Alphaproteobacteria > Geminicoccales > Geminicoccaceae > JANXAZ01. Next base: position 9,566 of record CAZDFD010000046.1, on the reverse strand, counting down.
GGGTGGCGAGGCGGACCAGCCGGGCCGCGAGCGTGCCCCGCTCGCGGCCGGCGAGGTAGAGCCCGGCCACGGCCACGGCCACGATCAGCAGGCTCGCGAGCGCCGCCAGATGGAGGGTGTTGCGGGTGAGCTCGAGGAGCCGGGCGGCGCCCAGCTCGTGCTGCTCGCCCACGGCCATCGCCACGAGGCCCGCGACCGGCAGGGCGAAGCCCAGGAGCACCGGCAGCGCGCAGGCGAGGGCGGCGGCGAGCCCGGCGGCGCGGCCGAGCGGCAGCCGGCGCTTGCGGAAGATGTGCACCGTGGTCGGGGCGAAGCGGGCGCGGCCGCGCGCCCAGCGCTCGACCGCGAGCACCGTGAGCACCGCCGCGAGCAGGAGGAGGGCGAGCTGGGCCGCCACGACCGGGCTGCCGAGCGCGTACCAGGCCCGGTAGATGGCGGTGGTCAGCGTGCCGACCTCGAAATGCTTGACGGCGCCGAAGTCGGCCATGGTCTCCATGACCACGAAGGCCACCCCGGCGGCCACCGCCGGCCGGGCCAGCGGCAGGCCGACGCGCCGGAACGCCCCGCCGGCGCCGCAGCCGAGCGTGCGGCTGACCTCGAGGGCGCACTGCGACTGCTCGAGGAAGGCCGCCCGGCAGAGCAGGTAGACATAGGGGTAGAGGGCGAAGGTGAGCACCAGCACGGCGCCGCCGAGCGAGCGGATCTCGGGGAACCACAGCTCGTGCACGCCGAGCCCGGTCAGCGCGCGCAGCGTCGTCTGCACGGGTCCGGTGACCTGCAGGAGGTCGGTCCAGGCATAGGCCAGCACGTAGGTCGGCATGGCGAGCGGCAGGACCAGCGCCCAGTTGAGGATCCGCCGGCCCGGGAAGCGGTAGAGGGTGACGAGCCAGGCGGTGCCGGCGCCGACCAGGAGGCTGCCGAGGGCCACGCCGGCCGCGAGCAGGGCGGTGTCGCGCAGGAGGCCGGGCAGCACGGTGCCGGCGAGGTGCGCCCAGAGGCCGGCGTCGGGCTGGCCGACATAGGCGACCAGCACGAGCACCGGTGCCGCCACCAGGGCCAGGAGCAGGGCCGCCGGCAGGGCCCGGCGCGGCAGCGTCGGCGGGCCGCTGGCGCGGCCGGGGTCGGCGAGCGCGCCCGGGCTCGAGACGGTGCTGGTCGCGGTGGCCATCCCCCTGGCGCCTGGTCCCCTGGCGAGCGCTCGGTCGGGGCGGCTCGAAGCCGCGCCCTCCCGACCCGACCCCCGAGCGGCCGATGTAGCGGGCGGGCCGGCGGACCGGAAGGGCCGCGCGCACCGTCCGGCGGCACCGGGGGATCTTTTGGAACTGGAACGGTTCCAGCCGATGCCGCGGTGGCCGGCGACGGCGATTGCCTCGCAACGGTCACCCCGCTAGGCTAACTCGCGGGCGAGCGAGGAGGAGCGGAACGTCACGGCCGATGGGACCAGCCGCCAGCGAGGAAGCTGAACCGCACGGACCGCGCCCGCCGCGGGCCGCATCGTCGGCGTGGTGGGCACGGCCATGATCCCGCTCAACGGCTTTCCGGCCCTGGTCCTCAATGCCGACTACCAGCCGCTCTCCTATTACCCGCTCTCGGTGTGGAGCTGGCAGGAGACCATCAAGGCCATCTTCCTCGGCCGGGTCGACGTGGTCTCGCACTACGAGCGGACGATCCGCTCGGCCCGGGCGGAGTTCCACCTGCCCTCGGTGGTCGCCCTCAAGGAGTACGTGCCGCAGAACCGTCGGCCGCCCTTCACCCGGTTCAACGTGTTCCTGCGCGACCGCTTCACCTGCCAGTATTGCCTCGGCGCCTTCCCGGCGCACGAGCTGACCTTCGACCATCTGGTGCCGCGCTCGCGCGGCGGCCGCACCCACTGGCTCAACATCGTCACCGCCTGCACCCGCTGCAACCTCGCCAAGGGCAGCCGGCTGCCGCAGGAGTGCGGCCTGCACCCGGCGACCCGGCCGACCACGCCCACCATGCAGCAGCTGCAGCGCAACGGCCGGCTGTTCCCGCCCAACTACCTGCACCGGAGCTGGCGGGACTATCTCTACTGGGACGTCGAGCTCGAGCCCTGAGGCGCGGCCGGCCCCGGCCGCCTCACTCGCGGTAGACCCGCTCGCGCCGCTCGTGCCGCTCCTGCGCCTCGATGCTCAAGGTGGCGATCGGCCGGGCCTCCAGCCGCTTGATGCCGATCGGCTCGTTGGTCTCCTCGCAGTAGCCGTAGGAGCCGTCCTCGATCCGCCGCAGCGCCGCGTCGATCTTGGCCAGGAGCTTGCGCTCGCGGTCGCGGGTGCGCAGCTCGAAGCTGCGCTGCACCTCCGCCGACGCCCAGTCGCTCTGGTCGGCGAGCCGGTTCTCCTCCTCCTGGAGCTGGCGCAGCGTCGTGCCGGAGCCGGACAGGATGTCGTCGCGCCAGCGCAGGAGCTTCAGGCGGAAATACTCCGCCTGGCGCGGGTTCATGTACGGCTCGTCCTCGGACGGCCGGTAGCCCTCGGGGATGATGTCCGCCATCCGACCTCCCGCCGGAACCGCCCGGGGGCCGACGCCCCCGGCCATGCGCCGGGCGGCGGCTGCTTAGCGCAAGCCGCCCCGGCCCGGCAACCGGCCGCGTGCCGGAAAGCGCACCCTAAGTCACTCTCGTGCGGCGCGAATTCACGCCGACCCGGGGGCCGGCCCGGGGCCGGGCCGGCGGCAGGCGCCGGCGCAGGCGGGGTCGCGGCGCACCCTGAGCCGCTCGAGGCGTGCCGCGAGCGCGTCGTAGAGCAGGAGCGTGCCACTCGCCGAGGCGAGCGGCGGGCCCAGGATCTCCTTGACCACCTCGACCGCCTGCAGGCAGCCCATCACCCCGGCGGCGGGACCGAGCACCCCGGCCTGGGCGCAGGACGGCAGGGCGTCGGCGGGCGGCGGCTCGGGGAACAGGCAGCGCAGGCAGGGGTGGGGCGGGCCGAGATGCGACTTGAAGGTGGTGAGCTGGCCGTCGGTGCCCTGCACCGCGGCACTCACCAGCGGCCGCCCGGCCGCCCGGCAGGCGTCGTGCACGGCGAGCCGCGTCGCCAGGCTGTCGCTGCCGTCGGCCACCAGATCGTAGGCCTCGACCAGCGCCCGGGCGTTGTCCGGCTCCAGCCGCAGCTTGTGCCGCTCGATCCGGATGCCGGGGTTGAGGGCGCGCAGCCGGTCGGCCGCGGCGTCGACCTTGGCCGCACCCTGGTCGGCGGTCGCGAACAGCACCTGGCGCTGCAGGTTCGAGGCGTCCACCCGGTCGAAGTCGACGATGCCGAGCGTGCCGACCCCGGCCGCCGCCAGGTAGAGCAGCAGCGGTGCGCCGAGCCCGCCCGCGCCCACCACGAGCACCCGCGCCGCGAGGAGCCGGGCCTGGCCGGTGCCGCCGATCTCGGGCAGCACGATGTGCCGCGCGTAGCGGCGGATCTGCTCCTCGCTCAGCTCCATGCCGGTCGTCCCTGCGCAGGTCCGTCAACCGTCCGTTAACCACATCGGCCCTAGTCTCGGAAGCGGCGGACGGACGGAGGCCGGAGATGGGCGGCTCGGAGATCGCGCTGGCGCTGCGCTGGGACCCGGAGCGGGGAGGGGTGCCGCGGGTCACCGCCAAGGGGCGGGGCCACCTGGCGGCCCGGATCCGCACGCTCGCCCGCGCGCACGGCGTGCCGGTGCGCGAGGATCCGGCCCTCGTGGCACTGCTCGAGCGGCTCGAGCTCGGGGCGCCGATCCCGACCGTGGCGTTCGCCGCGGTGGCCGAGATCCTGGTCCATCTCTACCGCCTCGACGCGCGCCGCGCCGCCGAGCGCAGCTCTGCGAGGGCGCCTTGAGCGGGCCCGGCCGGGCGGCCGCCTGGCGCGGCCTCCTGGCGGTGGTGGCGGCCGCGCGCGCGCGGCTGCGGGCCGGCGGCACGGTCGGCCTCGAGCCGCTCGCCCGGGGCCTCGAGGCGCTCGGCGAGTCCGAGCGGCGGCCGCCGGACGGCCCGGAGGAGCGGGCGGCGCTCTTGGCCCTGCTCGACGAGGTCGGCCTCCTGGCCGAGGAGCTGGCGGCCGAGCGCGGCCGGCTGCGGAGCGAGCTGCTCCGGCTCGAGCGGGCCGGTGCGGCGCGGCGCGGCTACGCCGCGGCCAGGCCCGGCTGAGCCGCCCGATGGAGGCGCTCGAGCTCGCCCGTGCCGCGGCCGCGCTGGCGGCCGTCCTGGGCCTCCTCGGCCTGCTCGCCTGGCTCGCCCGGCGGCTCGAGCTGCACCGCCGGCTGGGCGGCTCCGCGGGCGCGCGCCTGGCCCTGGTCGAGCAGCGCTGGCTCGACGCCCGCACGCGCCTCCTCCTGGTGCGCCGCGACGGGGTCGAGCACCTGGTCCTCCTGGGCGTGGGCCCGCCGCTCCTGATCGAGACCGGGATCGGCCGGCCCGAGGTGCCGGAGCCGGGGCCTTGAGGCGCGCGGTCGTTCCGATCGGGCTCCTCCTCGCGCTCGCGACGCTCCTCGCGCAGCCGGCCGCGGCCCAGTCGCTCAGCCTCGATCTCGGCGCCGGCGGCAGCTTCACGGGCCAGGTGGTCAAGCTCGCGCTCCTGGTCACGGTGCTGAGCGTCGCCCCCTCGATCCTGGTCATGGTGACCTCCTTCGTGCGGATCGTGATCGTGCTGTCCCTCCTGCGCACCGCGATCGGCCTGCAGCAGTCGCCGCCCAACCCGGTGCTGGTGAGCCTCGCTTTGTTCCTCACCGTCTTCGTCATGGCGCCGACCTTCGAGACAGCCTGGCGCGAGGGGATCCAGCCGCTGGTCGACGAGGAGATCGAGGAGAGCGTGGCGCTCGAGCGGGCGGCGCAGCCCTTCCACGGCTTCATGCGCCGCCAGGTGCGCGACAAGGACGTGGCCCTGTTCCTCGAGATCGCCCGGCTGGAGCCGCCGAAATCGGCCGAGGAGCTGCCGTTCCGGGTGCTCGTGCCGGCCTTCATGATCAGTGAGCTGCGCCGCGCCTTCGAGATCGGCTTCGTCGTGTTCGTGCCGTTTTTGGTGATCGACATGGTGGTGGCCTGCCTGCTCATGGGCATGGGCATGATGATGCTGCCGCCGGTGATGGTCTCCTTGCCCTTCAAGCTGATCTTCTTCGTGCTGGTCGACGGCTGGTACCTCCTGGTCGGCGGGCTCGTGGAGAGCTTCGCCGGGTGAGCCGGGGCTCGCCGCCCCCGGGCGCCGGGCGCTAGAGTGCCGACGGGCGCCGGGGGGCCGTGGGGCGCGGCGGGAGCGCGGGGGAGCGATGCAGGGCACGGTGGCGGCGGTGGCGGCGGAGCGCGACGCGGCCCGGGTCGAGGCGGCGATCGGCGCGCTGCGGCAGCGGTTCGGCGAGCGGCTGTCGACCAACCCGGGCGTGCGCGAGCAGCACGGCCGCGGCGAGGCCTTCCATCCCTGCCTGCTGCCCGATGCGGTGCTGCTCGCCACCTCCACCGCGGAGGCGGCGCTCGCGGTCGAGATCTGCGCCGCGCACCGGCTGCCGGTGATCCCCTTCGGCGTCGGCACCTCGCTCGAGGGCCACGTGGCGGCGCCCGCGGGCGGGCTGTCGATCGACCTCTCGGGCATGGCCCGGATCCTCGAGACCAACGTCGAGGACCAGGACGTGCTGGTCGAGGCGGGCGTGACCCGCAAGCAGCTCAACGCCCATCTGCGCGATCTGGGTCTGTTCTTCCCGATCGACCCCGGGGCGGATGCGACCATCGGCGGGATGGCCGCGACGCGCGCCTCGGGCACCAACGCGGTGCGCTACGGCACGATGCGCGAGGCGGTGCTCGGGCTCACCGTGGTGCTGGCCGACGGGCGGGTGATCCGCACCGGCGGTCGGGCCCGCAAGTCGGCCGCCGGCTACGACCTCACCCGCCTCCTGGTCGGCTCGGAGGGCACGCTCGGCGTGATCACCGAGGTGCGGCTCCGGCTGCACCCCCTGCCCGAGGCGATCTCGGCCGCGGTCTGCGCCTTTCCCTCGACCGAGGCGGCGGTGCGCAGCGTCATCCAGATCGTCCAGGCCGGCATCCCGGTGGCCCGCCTCGAGCTCCTGGACGAGCTCCAGATGGCCGCCTGCATCGCCTTCGCCCGGCTCGAGGGCTACCGCGCGGCGCCGACCCTGTTCCTCGAGTTCCACGGCTCGGCCGCGGCCGTGGCCGAGCAGGCCCAGGCGGCCGGGGCGATCGCCGCCGAGGAGGGCGGCGAGGCGTTCCGCTGGGCCACCCGGCCCGAGGACCGCTCGCGGCTGTGGCAGGCCCGCCACGACGCCTACTACGCGGCACTCGCCCTCCGCCCCGGGGCCAGGGGCTGGGCGACGGATGTCTGCGTGCCGATCTCGCGGCTCGCCGAGTGCATCGAGGAGACCCGCGCCGACCTCGCCCGGGCGCGCGTGCTGGCGCCGATCGTGGGCCATGTCGGCGACGGCAACTTCCACCTCGTGCTGCTGGTCGACCCGGACGATCCGGCCGAGATCGCGCGCGCCCTGGAGGTCAAGGAGCGGCTGGTCGGCCGCGCCCTGGCGATGGGCGGGACCTGCACCGGCGAGCACGGCATCGGCATGGGCAAGATCGACAGCCTCGAGCGCGAGCACGGGGCGGCGGTGGCGGTCATGGCGGCCCTCAAGCGGGCCCTCGACCCGGCCGGGATCCTCAATCCCGGCAAGATCTTCCGCGCCGCACCCGCGGCCGGCTGAGCTCGGCCGCCACCTCGAACAGGATCGCGTGGCGGGCGGCGAGCGTGCCCGGGTCCGGGTCGTAGCCGCCGCCGATCACGGCCGCCACCGGCACGCCGAGCGCGCGACAGGTCTCGAGCACCAGCCGGTCGCGTTCGGCCAGGCCCCGGTCGCTGAGCGCCAGCCGGCCGAGCCGGTCGGCGGCGTGCGGATCGACGCCGGCGTCGTAGAGCACGAGCGAGGGCCGCGGCGCGCGCAGGAGCCCGGGCAAGAGCCCGTCCAGGAGGTCGAGATAGGCGCGGTCGCCGGTGCCGGGATCGAGCGCCAGATCGAGGCTCGACTGCTGCTTGCGGGCCGGGAAGTTGCAGCGGCAGTGCAGCGAGACGGTGGCCACCCGCGGCTCGCCCGCGAGGATCGCGGCGGTGCCGTCGCCCTGGTGGACGTCGAGGTCGAGCACCAGGATCCGCGCCGCCCGACCCTCGGCCAGGAGCGCCAGGGCCGTCACCGCCAGGTCGTTGAACACGCAGAAGCCGGCGCCGCCGTCGCGGAACGCGTGGTGGCTGCCGCCCGCGGCATTGAGCGCGAGGCCGTGCTCGAGGGCGAGCCGGGCGGCGGCGAGCGTGCCGCCCGTGGCGGCCCGGGCGCGGGCCGCCACGGCCGGGGTCAGGGGCAGCCCCAGCCGCCGCTCGGCCGCGGGGTCGACGCGCGCGGCGAACACCGCCTCGACCCAGGCGCGGTCGTGGGCGAGCGCCAGCCGGTCCGGGTCGGCGGGCTCGGGCACGACGCGGTTGCGCGCGGAGAGCAGGCCGCGCGCCTCGAGGACCGCCGCGAGTGCCGCGAACTTGCCCATCGGAAAGCGGTGCCCGGCCGGCAGCGGCACGCTGTAGGCCGGGTGGTGGACGATCGGCGGGCCGGCCATGGCGGCGACCCGCCCGCCGTGGCCGGCTGGAAGCTGGCCCGCCGCTACTGGCCGCCGCCCAGGCCGTGCACGTAGACGGTCAGCATCTTGATCGTCTCCTCGGGCAGCCGGCCCTGCCAGGGCGGCATGACCCCCTGCCGCGCCCGCCAGATCTGCGCCTCGATCGCCTCGGGCGTGCCGCCGTAGAGCCAGATCGCGTCGGAGAGGCGCGGCGCGCCGAGATCGGCGTTTCCCTGGCCCTCCTCGCCGTGGCAGGAGGTGCAGTTCTCGGCGTAGAGGCCGGCGCCGCGCGCGGCTGCGGCCGGGTCGGCGGCGCGGCCGGCGAGCTTCAGCACGTACTGCGTCACGTCGCGGATCTGGGCGCGGTCGAGGATGCCGTCGGCGCCGAAGGCCGGCATGGCGCTGATCCGCGCCTCGGGATCGTCGGCGTTGCGGATGCCGTGGCGGATGGTGGTCTCGATCGCCTCGAGCGAGCCGCCCCAGATCCACTCGTCGTCGACCAGCGCCGGGAAGAAGCCCTGGCCGGCGCCGCCGACACCGTGGCAGGGGGCGCAGTTGGTGCCGAACGCGGCGGCGCCGCCGACCATGGCGAAGCGGGCGAGGTCGGGGTCGGCCTTGATCTCGGCGGGGCCCGCGGCGGCGATGCGGTCGAGCCAGACCCGCTGGCGGTCGCGCGCCTCGGCCAGCCGCTGCTTGACCTCGAGCCGCTGGTTCGAGCCGAGGATGCCGGGCGTGTAGCCGCTCAGGCTCGGCCAGGCCGGGTAGAGGATCCACCACAGCACCGAGAAGGCGATCGTGGCGTAGAAGGTGTACAGCCACCATTTGGGCAGCGGCGTGTTCAGCTCCTTGATGCCGTCCCACTCGTGCCCGGTGGTCTCGGTGCCGGTCAGGCTGTCGGTCTCGACCTTGCTCGACATCGGCTCAGTCCTTGTGGTCGAAGGGGATGCGGCCGTGTCGCTCGAGCCGGTCCCGGCGCGACGGCCAGAAGGTCCAGGCCACGATCCCGAGGAACAGCAGCACGAGCCAGACCAGCCACAGCTCGCGCAGCACCGGCAGGATCGAGCTCACCGCGGGCGGCTCACTGCAAGAGGTCCTCGATCCGCACGTCGGTCAGATCGACCATGCGGCCGAGGATCTGCAGGTAGGCGACGAGCGCGTCCATCTCGGTGAGCCGCTCGGGCAGTCCGTCGAAGACCCCGGTCGCGGCCTTGGGGTAGCGGGCGAGCAGCGCCTCCTGCCCCTCGGCCGCGGCCTGGGCCGCGAGGTCGGCCCGGGCGTTGGCGATCATCTCCTCGCTGTAGGGCACGCCCAGCGCCTTGAGCGTGCGCAGATGCTCGGCCGCGTCCTCGAAGCGCAGCTCGCGCTCGAGGAGGAACGGGTAGCCCGGCATCACGCTCTCCGGCACCACGCTCTGCGGCTTGACCATGTGCGCGACGTGCCACTCGTTCGAGTACTTGCCGCCGACCCGGGCGAGATCCGGTCCGGTCCGCTTGCTGCCCCACTGGAACGGGTGGTCGTACATGCTCTCGGCCGCGAGGCTGTAGTGGCCGTAGCGCTCGACCTCGTCGCGGAACGGCCGGATCATCTGGCTGTGGCAGTTGTAGCAGCCCTCGCGGATGTAGATGTTGCGGCCGGCGAGCTCCAACGGCGTGTAGGGGCGGACCCCCTGCACCCGCTCGATCGTGCTCTCGATCGTGAACAGGGGTGCGATCTGCACGATGCCGCCGATCGACACGGTGACGAGGATCAGGACGAGGAGGAGGAGGCCGCGGGTCTCGACCTTCTCGTGATGCGCGATCAGCGCCATGGGTCGGTCTCCCTCGGGCTCACTCGGCGGCGGCGAGGCGGGCGGTGGCGCCGACCGCCATCGCCTCCTCGGTCCGGATGTCGCCGCGCGTGGTGCGGTAGAGGTTGTAGGCCATGACCAGGGCCCCGGTCAGGAACAGGACCCCGCCCAAGGCCCGGATCACGTAGAACGGGTGCATCGCCT
>CAZDFD010000045.1:0-32109 GCA_964504655.1 uncultured Geminicoccaceae bacterium | reverse complement strand
TCTACGGCGCCGGCTGCCTGATCACCGAGGGGGCGCGGGGCGAGGGCGGGTACCTCACCAACGGCCGGGGCGAGCGCTTCATGGAGCGGTACGCGCCGACCGCCAAGGACTTGGCCTCGCGCGATGTGGTCTCGCGCTCGATGACCATCGAGATCAACGAGGGCCGCGGCTGCGGACCCAACAAGGACTATATCGAGCTGCATCTCGAGCATCTCGACCCCAAGGTCCTCAAGGAGCGGCTGCCAGGGATCTCCGAGACCGCCAAGATCTTCGCCGGCGTCGACGTGACCCGGCAGCCGATTCCGGTGGTGCCCACCTGCCACTACAACATGGGCGGGATCCCGACCAACTGGCGGGCCGAGGTCGTGGCGCCGCGCGAGGGCGATCCGGACGCCGTGGTGCCGGGGCTGCTCGCGGTCGGCGAGGCCGCCTGCGCCTCGGTGCACGGGGCCAACCGGCTGGGCGGCAACTCGCTGATCGACCTCGTCGTGTTCGGCCGGGCCGCGGCGCATCGGGCGGCCGAGCTGGTCCGCCCCGGCGGGCCGGCGCGGCCGCTCCCGAAGGGCGCCGGCGAGGCCTCGCTCGAGCGGCTCGACCGCATCCGTCAGGCGAGCGGCGACCTGCCGACCGGCGAGATCCGGCTCGCGATGCAGCGCACCATGCAGCGCCACGCCGCGGTGTTCCGCGACGGCCCGACGCTCGATCAGGGCTGCACCCGGCTGGCCGAGGTAGCGGGTCAGCTCGACCGGCTCAAACTGAGCGACCGCTCGCTGATCTGGAACAGCGATCTGATCGAGGCGCTGGAGCTGCACAACCTGATGCCGCAGGCGGCGGCGACCCTGCACGGAGCCCGCTTCCGCACCGAGAGCCGTGGCGCCCACGCGCGCGAGGACTTCCCCGAGCGCGACGACAGGAACTGGCTCGTCCACACCCTGGCCTGGGTCGACGAGCGGTCGGCGGTCCGGCTCGACACGCGGCCGGTGCATCTGACGACGCTGTCCAACGAGGTCGAGCCGGTGCCGCCGAGCAAGCGGGTCTATTGAGCCGGCGGAGAGGGGTGATCCGATGGTCGAGTTCGCGCTGCCGAGGAACAGCCGGGTCGAGCCGGGGCGCCGCCACGCCGGCCCGCCCGGCGCCAAGCGGCCGCAGGAGTTCCAGATCTACCGCTACGATCCGGACAGTGGCGGCAACCCGCGCCTCGACACCTTCACGATCGATCTCGCCGACTGCGGGCCCATGGTCCTCGACGCGCTCATCAAGATCAAGGCCGAGACCGACAGCACGCTCACCTTCCGCCGCTCCTGCCGCGAGGGGATCTGCGGCAGCTGCGCCATGAACATCGACGGCCACAACACCCTGGCCTGCACCAAGGCGATCGAGGACATCCGGGGCACCGTCAAGATCTACCCGCTGCCGCACATGAAGGTGGTCAAGGACCTGGTGATCGACCTGGACGGGTTCTGGGCGCAGTACGAATCGATCCAGCCCTGGCTCAAGACCTACACCGCGGCGCCGGCCAGGGAGCGCCGGCAAAGCCCGGAGGAGCGCGAGCGGCTGGACGGGCTCTACGAGTGCATCCTGTGCGCCTGCTGCTCGACCAGCTGCCCGTCCTACTGGTGGAACGGCGACCGCTATCTCGGGCCGGCGGCGCTCCTGCAGGCTTATCGCTGGCTCGCCGACAGCCGCGACGAGGCCACGGGCGAGCGGCTCCAGGACCTCGAGGATCCGTTCAAGCTCTACCGCTGCCACACCATCATGAACTGCACCAACACCTGCCCGAAGGGGCTGAACCCGGCCAAGGCGATCGCCGAGATCAAGAAACTCATAGTTGAAAAGAGCCTCTGATATTCGCCAAATCTACTCTTGCCGGCGACCATGTCACGGCGGTAACCTGTTGTCCATCAAGAGGCGTTAAGCCCGCACACGCAGGTCCGATCTGAGAAGGAGGCTCCGGCCTCCTTTCTTTTTGCGCTGCGTCAGGCGGCGGCCGGGAGAGCGGCGTCCGCGGGGTCCGCGGCGCAGCGCGCCGCAGCGAGGCCGGACCGCAGGCGGGTCCTGAGCTCGGCCCCGAGCAGCTTGCGGCTGCGCACCGACCAGGACAGGACGGGATCGCCGATTTCGACCGCGACTTCGACACCGTCGCGGTGCAGCAGTCGCCAGAGATGCGGCAGGAGCGTCGCCTCGCCCCACCAGGCGTAGAGCTCGGCGTTGTCGGGTCCGATGGGCGTGCCGCAGGCGAGCCGTCGGTAGGCCACCACCACCGGCTGCACCGCCACGGGCCGGTCGAGCACCCAGGGCTCGGCGACCGAGAGAAGCGAGGTCTTGAGCGGCAGCACGTCGAGCCCCGAGGAACTGGTCCCCTCGGCGAACAGCACGAACGATTCGCCCGCCCGCAGCCGCGCCGCCAGGGCGTCCCGCTGCACCTTGGCCTGGCGCCAGTGGCGGCGGACGAACATGGTGCCCGTGACCCGCGCCAGGAGGCCCAGCAGCGGCCAGCCCGCGACCTCGGCCTTGGCGACGAAGGTGGCGTCGACCAGCGCTCCGAGGATCGCGATGTCGAGATAGGACACGTGGTTCGGCACGAGCACAACCGGGCAGGCACGGATCGGCGCGCCGCGGTGCACGAGGCGGATGCCGAGCAGCCCGAGCACGCCTCGGCACCACAGTCGGCGCAGGAGCCGCACGGGCGCCCGCCCGAGCGGCCGGGTGATCGCCCAGCAGGCCAGGAGCCCGGCCGTGAGGGCGGCGAACGCGACGAGCCGCGCGATGGCGCGGACGCGCCCCGGGCTCACGCCGAGGCGACCAGCTCGGGCTCGGCCGGGGCGGGCGCGGCCGGCGGCGCCGCCCCGTAATGGCGGAGATAGCGGGCGCCGATCCGCTCGGTCGGCAGCACGATGCACACGTCGATCGTGTTGAACGCCTCGTCGAGTACGGCGCCCTCGCCGATCATCGCACCGAGCCGCAGATAGCCCTTGACGAGCGGTGGCAGCGCCCGGAAGGCGGCCCGCGGATCGAAGCCGTCGGCCGCGAACGGCTCGTGCGCCACCCGTCGCGCCGCCAGCGCCACCGGCCGCAGGCCGAGCGGCGCCAGATGGCGCTCGTGCAGGTAGCGCACCTGGCCGGCGACCGCCGCCACATCGCTGCCCGGCAGGCTGGCGCAGCCGAGCATGAGCGAGCAGTCATGCGCGTCGAGGTAGAGCGCGATCGCCCGCCACAGGAGCTGCATGACCGTGCCGTTGCGGTAGGCCGGGTCGACGCAGGAACGGCCGAGCTCGAGCAGCTCGCCCCGCTCCGGCTCCCGCGGCCGGGCCAGGAGCGGCGCGAGATCGAACTCGGCCTCGCTGTAGAAGCCGCCGCCGCGCCGCGCCACGCTCTCGCGCAGCAACCGGTAGCAGCCGACCACCGCCGGCCGCCGCGCCGTCGAGCGCTCGTGGTCGATCACCACGAGGTGGTCGGCCAGCCCGTCGAAGCGGTCGACGTCGCGCCGGGCGCGTCGCGTCACCGGGTCGGCCACCGCCCCCTGCTCCTCGAAGAACACCCGGTAACGCAGCTCCTGCGCGGCCACGAGCTCGGCGCGGTCGAGCACGAGCCGCGCCTCGAGCGGGCCCGATCGGGCGAGGCTGGTCATGCCGCCTCCAATGGCTCGGGCCGCCGCGACGTGCGGCCCCGTTGCAACCCGTGGGCGAGCGTAGGGCCTGTCCACGACGGCGACGCGACCAGCGGATGACAGCAGCGCGACGGCCGCGGCCGCCTTCCCGGCGGCGCCTCGACCTGCGATCATCGGTGCATGCCCGCGGGCTCCCTCGAGAGCGCGCTGCTCGACGGGCTCGCCGGGTTCGCCGGCACGCTCGTCGACCCCCTGGTCCTGGCTCCGGTGCTGGCGGCCGGGACCCTGGTCGCGAGCCCGGCCCGGGCGCGCCTCGCGGCCGCGGCGGTCGGCCTCGCGCACGGCCTCTGGGAGCTCGCGACCGCGACCGGGCCGATCGACCGGCCGGCCACCCTCCTGGGCTCGCTCGCCGCCGCGGCGCTCCTGGTCGAGCTCGTGCTGCAGGTGCTCCTGCCCCTGGCCCGGCTGGCGCTGCGCTGCCTGGCGTTGCTCGGCGCCCTGCTCGACCGTCGCCGCTGAGGGGGCGCGCTGGACCCCGGGCGCACCCGGTCCTAGGCTCGGCGGGTGGCGCGGGGAGGCGGCATGAACCCGGTGCTCGAGGCCCTCGGCCGGCGGCTGCGGCTCGGTCTGATCGGCGGCAGCCACGGCTTCATCGGCCCGGTCCACCGCACCGCCGCCCGGCTCGACGACCAGTTCGAGCCGGTCGCGGGCGTGCTCTCCTCCGACCCCGCCAAGGGCCGCGCGGTCGGCATCCGGCTCGGGCTCGCGGCCGAGCGCTGCTACCCGGGCGTCCGAGCGATGCTGGCGGCCGAGCGGGCGCGCCCCGACGGCATCGAGGTCGTGGCGGTCATGACGCCCAACGCCGACCACCTGCCGCACGCCACGGCCGCCCTCGAGGCCGGGCTCGACGTGCTCTGCGACAAGCCGCTCGCCGCCTCCCTGGCCGACGGCCTGGCGCTCGCCGACGCGGTGCGGCGGACCGGGCGGCTGTTCGTCCTGACCTACAACTACAGCGCGTACCCGATGGTCCATCAGGCCCGCGCCATGGTCCGCGACGGCGCCATCGGCCCGGTCCGCCAGATCCACCTCGCCTATGTGCAGGGCCACAACGCGACCTTGGTGGAGGCGAGCCGCGAGGGCCGCACCTGGCGGTTCGACCCGGCCCGCACCGGCCCCTCGCTCGTGCTCGGCGACATCGGCACGCACGCCCATCACCTGGGCGCCTTCGTGAGCGGACTGGCGCTCGAGGCGGTGGCTGCCGATGTCCGCGCAACGGTCCCGGGCCGCACGGTCGACGACACCGCCTGCCTGCTCTGCCGCTGGTCGGGCGGTGCGGTCGGCACGCTCTGGGTCACCGAGGCCGCGGCCGGCGCCGAGCACGGGCTCGCCTTCCGCATCTTCGGCGCGCTCGGCGGGCTCGAGTGGCATCAGGAGCGCCCGAACGAGCTGCGCCACCGCCGGCTCGGCGGCTTCGAGGAGGTCCTGACCCGGCGTCGCCAGGGTCTGGCGGCCGAGGCGGCGCGGCTCGTGCGGACCGAGCTCGGCCATCCCGAGGGCTACCAGGAGGCCTTCGCCAACCTCTACCGCGACGCGGCGCAGGCGATCCTCGCCCGCCGCGGGCTCGCCCCGCCACCGCCCGAAGGCACGCTGCCGACGGTCGAGGACGGGGTCAGGGGTCTGGCGATGGTCGAGGCGGCGGTCGAGGCGGCGCGCACCGGGCGCTGGGTCGAGCTTCCGCCCGGACCCTGAGCGCGTCCTTGGCGGTTGACCGGGCGTCGCGACTTTGTTCTGCTGCGGCCCAGAGAGGAACGCGGGAGCGAGGGAGCTTGGGCCCGGAGCAGGCGGGTGTGCGCGATCTGGTGGTCCGCCGTGCGCGGACGGGCGACGCCGCGGCGCTAGCCCGCGTCCAGGTCGACAGCTGGCGCGAGACCTATCGCGGCATGCTGCCCGAGAGTCACCTGGCAGCGCTCTCCTACGCCGGCCACGAGCGGCTCTGGCGACGCACGCTCGCCGGCCCGAGCGCCACCTTCCTGGCGGTGATCGGCGGCCAGATCGTGGGCCTCGCCTCGGGCGGCCGCTGCCGCTCGCACCAGGGCTTCTCCGGCGAGCTCAATCTGCTCTACGTGCTGCGGTCGGCGCAGGGGCGCGGCGCCGGCCGTGGCCTGTTCGACGCCGTCCACTACGCGCTCGCCGTGGCCGGCATGCCCGACCTCGTGGTCTGGGTGCTCGCCGCCAACCGGCCGGCGCGGGCCTTCTACGAGCATCTCGGGCTCGAGCCGGCCGGCGAGGCGAGCTCGCTCCTGGGCGGTGTGCGCCTCAAGGAGGTCGCCTATGGCTGGCGCGAGTGAGCCCGCCCGGGCGCCGCGTCCGCGGCCTCAGGCGGCCCTGATCCGGACGTAGGAGCCGGGCGCCTCCTCGAGCACCGGCAGGCCGCCCTCGCCGGGGCGCCGGGCCGGCACCTGCGGGCCCGAGCGGCCGCCGTTCCAGGCCGCCCAGTCGCTCCACCAGGAGCCCTTGTGCTGGGTGGCGCCGGCGAGCCAGGCCTCGGGGTCGGCCGGCAGCTCGTCGTTGGTCCAAAAGCCGTACTTGCCCGAGGCCGGCGGGTTGACGATCCCGGCGATGTGGCCGGAGCCGGCCAGCACGAAGCGCCGCTCGCCGCGGTAAAGCTGGGTCGCGGCGTAGGCGCTCTTCCAGGGTGCGATGTGGTCCTCGCGGGTGGCCACCAGGTAGGCCGGCACGTCGACCGTACGCAGGTCGATCGGCACCCCGGCCATGCACAGCCCGCCCGGCTCCACGAGTTTGTTCTCGTGGTAGAACTTGCGCAGGTAGTAGCTGTGCATGGCCGCCGGCATGCGCGTGCTGTCGGAGTTCCAGTAGAGCAGGTCGAACGGGAAGGGCTCCTTGCCCATGAGATAGTTGTTGACCACGAACGACCAGACCAGGTCGTTGGCGCGCAGCAGGTTGAACGTCGTGGCCATCTCGGCGCCGTCGAGATAGCCACGGCGGGCCATGATCTCCTCGAGGGTGGCGAGCTGCTCCTCGTCGATGAACACGCCGAGCTCACCCGGCTCCCTGAAGTCGACGAGTGTGGTGAAGAAGGTGACGGCGGCCACCCGCCGGTCCTTCTTGGCCTTCATCCAGGCGAGCGTGCTCGCCATGAGCGTGCCGCCGAGGCAGTAGCCGATCGCCGTCAGGTCCTTCTCGCCGGTGGCGGCGCGGATCGCGTCGATCGCCGCGAGCGGGCCCTCGACCAGGTAGTTCTCGAAGCTCTTGTGGGCCAGCCGCTCGTCCGGGTTGACCCACGACACCACGAACGTCGTGAAGCCCTGGTCGACACAGAACTTGATGAAGCTGTTCTGCGGCTGCAGGTCGAGAATGTAGAACTTGTTGATCCAGGGTGGCACGATCAACAAGGGCTTCTTGTAGACCTGGGCGGTGGTCGGCTCGTACTGGACGAGCTGCATGAGCTCGTTCTGGAAGACGACCTTGCCCGGAGTGGTGGCGATGTTGCGGCCGACCTCGAAGGCGTCGTAGTCGGTCATCTTGATGGCGAGGCGGCCCTTGCCGCGCTCGAGGTCCTCGAGCATGTTCTTGAGGCCGCGGAGCAGGTTCTCGCCGCGCGTCTCGACCGTGGCCTTCAGCACCTCGGGGTTGGTCAGCAGGAAATTGGTCGGCGCCAGCGCGTCGACGAACTGTCGGGTGTAGAACTCGACCTTCTGGCGGGTCTTGGGATCGAGGCCCTGGGTCTCGCTGACCGTCTGGACCAGGAAGCGCGAGGCCAGGAGGTAGGACTGCTTGACGAAGTCGAACAGCACGTTGTCCGACCAAGCCGGGTCCTTGAAGCGGCGGTCGGCGCGCTCGGGCGCGATCACCGGCTCGACCTCCTGGCCCAGGAGCCGGTGGGTGGTGCCCTGCCACAGCCGAAGATAGTCCTGCCACAGCTCGAACTGCGCCTGCGCCAGCTCGAACGGGCTCGTCATGAGCTGCTTCGTGAGCTCGAGGAAGGCCGAGCCGATCGCGTTCGGGTTGACGGCCGCGTTCTGCGTGTCGAGCAGCTTCTGGCGGGTCAGGAAGTCCTCGACCAGCGCGCGGCTCCGGGCCGCGATCTCGCTCATGATCTGGACCATCTCGTCGGACCGCGGCGCGTCGCCGGCTTCCGGTTGCCTTGCCATCCTTCGATCCCCTATGATCACCGTCGACGCTCGGCCCGGCCCGCTCCGGACCCTCGCTTGCCACCATCGGGCGACCCGCCGATGCGGCTAGTAGACGAAGCTTCGGCGGTCGCCAATGGCGACGCGGTCAGGCGCCGCATCCGCGGGCGCGCCGGGGGAGCGCCGGCCGCTGTGACGCTGGTCCTGGGGCTCGCCGCCTGCGCCGCCGACGACCGTCCGTCGCTGTACGAGGTGCCGGCGCGTCCGGTCCTGTCGGCGACCGTACAGGAGCGCCGGGCGATCGGAGCGGCGCTCGAGGCGGATCGTGCGGCCGCGGCGCTCGAGGCCGCGGCCCTCCGCCAGCGCACCGGCAAGGCGGCGCTGCCACCACCCGCATGGCTCCTCGAGCCGCCGCCGCGGCCACCGGCGCCGACGCCCCGGCCGACCGCGGCGCCGCCCAACGTCGAGGCCGCGATCGTCGCCGAGCGGATCCGCAGCGAGAGCGACGACGACAGCCTGAACTCGTTCCTGCGTCAGCTCGTGCGCCGCCAGCCGGCCGCCGACGGTCTCGGGGCGGCCGCGGCGTTCGCCGAGGAGGACGAGCCGTTCGGGCCGGAGCAGAGGGTCGCGGCGGGCCCGGCCGGCCGCGCCGCGCCGACGCCCGACAGTCCGGCCCTCGACCGCTTCCTCGACCAGCTCGGCGGCCGCCTCGCGGTCGGCCGGCCCGAACCGGCCGAGCCCGCCTCGACCCCTCCCGAGCCCGCCGCGGCGGTCCCGCCGGCTTCGGCCACGGCACCGCGCCCGGCCGTGGCCCGACCGGCGCCGCCCGCGAGCCGACCACCGGCGCCCACGCCCGCGGCGGCGCCGCCCGCCGCACCGGCCGCGCGCGAGCCACCGCTCGCCAGCCTGCCGCCGCCCTCGCCGGGCGGGACGCTGCCGGCCGCGGCGCGGGCCGAGCTCGAGCGGGCCGCGACCGCGGCGCGGGAGCGCGGCGCCGGCCTCGAGGTGGTGGGTCACGGCGCCACCCCGGCCGTGGCGCTCGAGCGGGCCCGGGCGGTCGCCCGGCTGGTGGCCGAGACCGGGCTGCCGCCGGGCGGCCTCGCACTCCGCGCCGCCGGCCCCGGCGAGCGGGTCGAGCTGCACCTCCTGGCGCGGCCGCCCTCCTGAGAGGGGCCGCTCCGCTCAGTCCTGGACGCAGCGCTGCTCCTGCACGCCCAACCCGTCGATCCCGAGGCGCATGCGGTTGCCGGCCTTGAGGAACACCGGCTCCGGCTTGATCCCGAGCCCGACCCCAGGCGGCGTGCCGGTCGAGATCACGTCGCCCGGATGGAGGGTGAAGAACTCCGAGAGATAATGCACCAAGAAGCGCACCCCGTAGACCATCGTCCGGGTGCTGCCGTTCTGGTAGCGGTGGCCGTCGACCTCGAGCCACATGCCGAGGTTCTGCGGGTCGGCGATCTCGTCCCTGGTGACGAGCCAGGGGCCGAGCGGCCCGAAGGTGTCGGACGACTTGCCCTTGGTCCAGGTGCCCGAGCGGTTGGCCTGCCAGTCGCGCTCGGAGACGTCGTTGACGATGCAGTATCCGGCGACGTGGTCCATGGCCTCGGATTCGGGAATGTAGCGGCCGGCCTTGCCGATCACCACGCCCAGCTCGACCTCCCAGTCGGTCTTCTTGGAGCCGCGCGGGATCCGAACGTCGTCGTAGGGACCGCTGATCGCGCTCGTCGCCTTGAGGAACAGCACCGGCTCGGGCGGCACCTTGGCACCCGTCTCGGCGGCGTGGTCGGAGTAGTTGAGACCGATGCACATGAACTTGCCGACCCCGGCGACGCACGGGCCGATCCGCGGCGTGCCCTGGACCAGCGGCAGGGTGGACGGATCGACGGCGCGGATCCGGGCGAGCCCCTCGGGGCCGATCGCGTCGCCGTCGATGTCGCGGACCACGCCCGAGAGGTCGCGCATGCGCCCCTCGCCATCGAGGATGCCCGGCCGCTCCTCGCCCGACCGACCCCAGCGCAACAGCTTCATGGCGCGACCCTCCCCGTTCCGCGTGCGCGCTCTAGGAGCATGCCGGCCGCCACCCGGCAAGCCCAGCGGCGCGCGGGCGGCGTTGCGTCAGCCGCGCGCGAGCCGGCACTCCATGCGGTGCCGGTAAACTTCCCCCGGCCGCAGGATCGCGCTCGGGAAGTGGGCGTGGGTGGGTGCGTCGGGCAGGGCCTCGGTCTCGAGGCAGAGTCCACTGCCGGGCCCGTAGTGCCGGCCGCCGCGGCCGGCCACGTCGAGCTTCGAGGCGCTGTAGACCTGCACCCCGGGCTGGTCGGCCAGGAGCTCGAGGGCGCGCCCGCTCGCCGGATCCTCGAGCCGCGCCACCGGCCGCAGCCCCTGGCCCGGCACGAGGAAGCAGTGGTCGAGCCGCGGCGGTCCGCGATCGTCGAGCCGGCGCGGCCGCCGGTAGTCGAGCGACGTCCCGGCCACCTCGAGGATCCGCCCGGACGGAATCAGCTCCTCGTCCACCTCGAGCACCCGGTCGGCGTGGAGCTGCAGGAGGTGGCCGTCGATCGTGCCGCCGCCGGCGAGGTTCCAGTAGGTGTGGTTGACGAGGTTGACCGGGGTCGCGGCGTCGGTCGTGGCGGTCATCTCGATCCGCAGCACGTCGGCCTCGTCGAGCTCGTACGTGCAGCCAGCCACGAGCCGGCCGGGAAAGCCGTTGTCGCCGTCCGGCGAGACGATCGCGAGGCGCACCGCGCAGGCGCCGGCGACCGCCTCGAGGCTCCAGTTGCGCAGGCCCAGGCCGCGCGGGCCGCTGTGCAGGCTGTGCCGTCCGTCTTGGTTGCGCGGCAGCTCGTAGGTCCGGCCGTCGAGGGTGAAGCGGCCGTGCGCGATCCGGTTGGCGAAGCGGCCGACCGTGGCGCCCACCGAGCCGGGCCGCTCGGCATAGTCCCGCGGGTGGTCGAAGCCGAGCAGGAGCTCGACCGGCGCGCCGTCCCGGCCCGGCAGGCGCAGCCACTCGAGGGTCGCCCCGAAGCTCGAGACCGCCGCCTCGAGGCCGCGACCGTTGCGCAACACCGCCCGCCGGACCGGCTCGTCCTCGACCGTCCCGGCCGGCTCGATCACCACCGTCACGTTCGCCTCCCGCTTGATCGGCGCGCCGTTTCTGCCAGTCTCGCGGCCGCCACGCCACAGCGGCCGAGCCTCATGCGCGCCCCGATCCGAGCCCTCCTCGCGGCACCGGCGCTCCTGCTCGCCGGAACCGCGCTCGCGGCCCCCGACCCGGTCCTCCTGCAGCAGGCGGTCGAGCCGACCAAGGCCGGCGGCGTGCTCCTGCAGATCGACCGCAACCGCATCGCCACGGTCGTGGTCGACAAGACCCAGGGGGCCGAGCACGTGGTCTCGATCACCATGGACCGGGACCAGAAGCCGCGCTTCGTGCTGCGCTGCGTCGACCTGGCCTCGGCCCGGCTGGTGCTGGACGCGCTGCGGCTGGAGGGGCCGGCGGGGCTCGAGATCACCGGCCGCTGCCGCTTCTGAAGCCGCCGGCGACGCCGCGCCGCGGCCGCGGTTGCGGCTCTTCTGCGCTGCGATGAACGGGGCCATATAGGGGGTGCCGCCGGCCCGGGGCCCGGTGGCGGGGAGCCGTGGGCCGGGCCGGATCCGGCCCCGGGGAGGAGCGTCGCGGACCGGCATGGCTGAGCTTCGCACGAGCCGACGCGCGCTAGCGGGGTTGGCGGCGGTCGCCTGGGCCGCCGGTCGGGCCCGGGCCCAGGCCCCGGCGTCCGCAGCGCCCGGCCAGCCCTTCTCCTTCGAGCGACTGATCGAGCGCACCCGGGCCCTGGCGGCGCGGCCGTTCGCGCCGGCGCGGGAGGTGCCGGATTGGCAGGCCGGGCTCAGCGCCGAGGCGTGGCGTCGGCTGCGGCTGCGACCCGACCGGCTGATCTGGGGCGAGCAGCCGGCCTATCGGGTGCAGCCCTACCCGGCGGGGTGGATCCACCGCCAGCCTGTCCAGCTGCACCTCGTGGAGGACGGGCACGCCACGCCCTGGACGGCGGCGCCCGACCAGTTCGAGCTCGGCGATCTGGCCGGCCGCCAGGGGCTGCCCGAGAGCCTGGGCGCCGCCGGCTTCACGATCCTCTTCCCGCGCGCCGCCGGCGAGCCGCTTGAGCCGCTCCTGACCTTCCTCGGCGCCAGCTACTTCCGCGCCGTCGGCCGCGGCACCAGCATGGGGGCCGGGGCGCGCGGGCTGGCGCTCAACACCGGCCTCGGCCGGCCCGAGGAGTTCCCGGCCTTCCGCGAGTTCTTCCTGGTCCGGCCGCAGCAGCCCTTCGATCCGCTGACCCTCTACGCGCTGCTCGACAGCCCGAGCGTCGCCGGCGCCTACCGCTTCGAGGTCGTGGTGCGCGAGCAGACGCGCATCGACGTCGATGCCAACCTGTTCTTCCGGGCCCCGGTCGAGCAGGTCGGCATGGCGCCCCTGAGCGGCATGTTCCAGTTCGGTGCGCACGACCGGGGCGGTGTCGACGACCTCCGCCCGGCCGCCCACGACGTCGAGGGCCTCGCCATGTGGACCGCCGCCGGCGAGCTGCTCTGGCGGCCGGTGGCCAACCCCGCCGAGCTCAGGCTGTCGGTCCTGGTCGACGAGAACCCGCGCGGTTTCGGCCTCCTGCAGCGGACCCGCGAGTTCCGTGCCTTCGAGGACCTCGACGCCCGCTTCGAGACCCGCCCCAACCTCTGGGTGGTGCCGCGCGGCACCTGGGGCAAGGGCTCGGTGCGCCTGATCGAGGTGCCGAGCCAGGACGAGCGGCGCGACAACATCGTGGCCTTCTGGACGCCCGAGGCCCCGGTCACCGCCGGCCAGGAGCTGCGCTTCGCCTACGCCCTCGTCTGGTCGCTGGCCTCGCCGGTCGAGCCCTCGGTCGGGCGCACCCGGTCCACCCGGGTCGGGGCTGCGGGCGGCGCCCCGCGCCGCGTGCTGATCGAGTTCGAGCGGCCGCCGGACGGACCGCCCGCGGCCGAGCTCAAGGCCCGCGTCGGCGCCGCCAACGCCAAGCTCGGCCCGGTCGCGGTGCGCGACGGTCCGCAACCGGCCTCCGGGGGTCCGCACGGGGCCTCCTGGCGGGTCGGTTTCGACGTCGAGCCGACCGGCGGCGGGCCGGTCGAGCTGCGCTGCGTGCTGCTGGCCGGCGACCGGGCGGTGAGCGAGACCTGGATCTACCGGCTGGACAAGAGCTGAGGCCCGAGGAAGTCCGCGAGAACCGTCGATGCCGTCGCCCACGATCGAGCCCGCCGAGGCCGCCGAGGCGCGCCGCGCCGCGCGCTGGCAGGCCGCCCGCGAGCGGGTCGCCGCCTATCTGGCGGCGGCCGGGCTCGAGCCCGCGGCCGCCGCGGCAAGCGCCGCCGAGCTGACCCGGAGGCTGGCCGCCGAGCGGATCGCCGACAGCACCGTCGAGGCGATCCGTCTCGGCCTCGAGGCGGCGCACGCCGAGCTTGCCGGCGGGCTGCCCACCGGCGCCGCCGACGAGCGGCTCGCACCCTCGAGCCGGCCGGCCGCGATCCGCCGCCAGTCGCTCGCCCCGGCGCTGCGCTGGCGGCGCGGCCGCTGGCTGCCGCGCCCGGTGCTGATCCCGCGCGAGACCCGCGGCGGCGCCAGTCGGACGGCGCGCGGCGGCGGCCTCCTGCCGGGCATCGACCGGACTGCGCGCCGGCGCCGCGCTGGTTTCCTCCTGCTGATCGCCACCACCACCGTCTGGGGCATCTCGATCCTGGCCCAGATCCTGGGTGCGAACGGCCTCACGGCGATCGACCTCGCGCACCTGGCCGTGTTCACGCCGCTCATGCTGTGGCTCGCCCAGTCCTTCTGGACGCTGGTCGCGGGCTTCCTCGTGCTGCTCGCGCGCTGGGCCCGCCGCCACGCCGCCCAGCCGGCGTTGCCCGACCCCGGCGACGCCGCCGGCCGGGTCGCAGTCGTCATGCCGATCTACAACGAGGACACGGCCCGGGTATTCGCGGGTCTCGAGGCGATGTGGCTGGACCTGCGCCGCCGCGCCGCGGAGGACCGGCGCTGCGACCTGTTCGTCCTGTCCGACACCACCGACCCCGACGTTTGGCTCGCCGAAGTCGAGGCCTGGCGCCAGCTCCGCCAGCGGGTCGGCGACGCCGACCGCATCTTCTACCGCCGACGCGACCGCAACCTCGGCCGCAAGACCGGCAACATCGAGGACTTCCTCAGCCGCTTCGGCGCCAACTATGCACATATGGTGGTGCTCGACGCCGACAGCCTGATGACCGGAGCGGCGATCCTCGAGCTGATCCGCCGGATGGACGCCAATCCCGGCGTCGGGCTGATCCAGGCACCGCCCAAGCTGGTGCGCGGGCGGACGGTGTTCGCCCGCGTGCTGCAGACCGCGGGCGAGCTCTACGGGCCGCTTTCGGCGGCCGGGCTCGCCTTCTGGGCCAGGGGCGAGGGCAACTACTGGGGCCACAACGCGATCATCCGCATCCGCCCGTTCATGGAGCTGTGCGGCCTGCCGGCGCTGCCCGGCCGGGCGCCCTTCGGCGGACCGATCCTCTCCCACGACTTCGTCGAGGCGGCGCTGATGCGCCGCGGCGGCTGGCAGGTCTGGATCGCCGACAACCTCGACGGCAGCTACGAGGAGCCGCCGCCGACGATCGAGGACTTCGCCGTGCGCGACCGGCGCTGGTGCCAGGGCAACCTGCAGCACGCCCGGGTGCTCACCGCCCGGCACCTGCACTGGGTCAGCCGGCTGCACCTGGCGATCGGCATCATGTCCTACGTCACCTCGCCGCTCTGGGCGCTGTTCCTGCTGCTCTCGGGACTGCAGGCCTGGGAGCTGACCCAGCGCCAGCCGATCTACTTCGCCGAGGGCTGGCCGTTCCCGATCCTGCCGGTCTCGGTCGCCGACGAAGCGCTGCTGCTGCTGGCGATCACCCTCGGCCTGCTGTTCGTCCCGAAGCTCCTGGGCCTGGCCCTGGCGCTCCTCGACGGCGCGCGGCGGCGGGCGCTCGGCGGCGGGCCGCGGTTGGTGCTGAGCGCACTCGCGGAGACCCTGTTCTCGGCGCTGCTCGCACCGGTGATGATGGTGCTGCACAGCTGGTTCGTGGTCTCGATCCTCCTCGGCACCTCGATCGAGTGGAAGCCGCAGCGGCGCAGCGCCGGCGGCGGCGCGTTCGGCCAAGCGTTGCGCGCCTTCCTCTGGCCGACCCTGATCGGGCTCGCCGCCGCCACGGCGGTCTGGTTCGCCGCACCGCTCCTGTTCTGGTGGCTGGCACCGGTCACCGCCGGGCTCGTGCTGTCGGTGCCGCTGGCTCTCCTGGGTGCGAGCGAGCGGCTCGGCGAGGCCGCGGCGCGCGCCCGGCTCCTCCTGGTGCGCGAGGACAGCGAGCCGCCGGCGGTGATGTGGGAGCTCGACGCCCGCGCCGGCCGGGCGGAGGACGAGGAGCCGGAGCCGGCGCTCGGCCGGCTGGTGCGCGTGGTCCTGGACCCGGCCGGCAATGCCCTGCACCTGCAGCTCGTGCGCGCCTTCCGCACCCGCCCGCCGCTCGGACCGGCCGAGCGCCGGCTGGTCGAGCGCAAGGCGGTCCATCTCGGGCCCGAGCATCTGGCGCCGGCCGAGCGGCGGGCGCTGCTCGAGGATCCCGAGCTGCTCGAGCGCGTCCATCTCGAGGCCTGGGTGCACTGGCCGGACGATCTGCCGGCACTCCTGGGCTTCCTGCGCAGCGGCCGGCCGCGGCTCCGGCCCGAGCCGTCGCGGCCGCCGACCGAGCCCGGCCGGGGGGCAGGGCTCGCCGCCTGAGCCCGCCCGCTCAGCCGCCCGCCGGCCCGGCCGCCGCCCGCTCGGGCTCGAGGAAGAGCTGGGCGCGCACGAGCCCGGCGAAGGTGCCGCCCCTGGCCACGAGCGCGTCGTAGCTGCCCTGCTCGACCAGCCGGCCCTGGTCGAGCACCAGCACGAGGTCGACGTCGCGGATGGTCGACAGGCGGTGCGCGATCACGAGTACGGTGCGCCCCTTCATGACCGCCCTGAGCGCCTGCTGCAGCCGCGCCTCCGTCGCGGCATCGAGCGCCGAGGTGGCCTCGTCCATCAACAGGATCGGCGGGTCCTTGAGGAGCGCCCGGGCGATCGCGAGGCGCTGGCGCTCGCCGCCCGAGAGCCGGGCGCCACGCTCGCCCAGGAGCGTCTGGTAGCCCTCGGGCAGGGCCGCCACGAAGTCGTGCGCCTGGGCGAGCCGGGCAGCGGCCACCAGCTCCTCGTCCGTGGCCTCCGGCCGCCCGACCCGCAGATTGTCGGCGATCGAGCGTTGGAAGAGGGTGCTGTTCTGGAACACCACCCCGACGTTGCGGCGGAGGGACTCGAGCGTCAGGTCCTTGAGATCGTGCCCGTCGATCGTGATCCGGCCGGCGTCCGGGTCGTAGAGGCGCAAAAGCAGGGCCAGGGCGGTGCTCTTGCCCGAGCCCGAATGGCCGACGATCGCCACCTTGGTGCCGGCCGGGATGTCGATCGACAGATCGTGCAGGGCCGGCTTGCCCGGCCGGTAGCCGAACCGTACGCCCTCGAAGCGCACCGCCCCGCGCGCCGTGCCGAGCTCGACCGCCCCCGGCCGGTCGCGCACCGCCGCCACCGTGTCGAGCACGGCGAAATGCTCCTCGAGCGCCGGCTTCTGGAAGAACAGCGCCCGGGTGAAGCCGAGCACCGCCTCGAGCTTGCCGATCAGGAGCGTGGCGAAGCCCATGAAGGTCACGATCTCGCCGACCGTGGTGAGCCGGGCGCGCACCAGCCAGGCGCCGAGCGCGAACATGGCGAGCGTCGCCACCGTGGCGGCGGCGCGGGTCAGCACCGTCAAGAGCGCCCACCAGCCGAGCACCGGGAACTGCGCCGCGAGCAGCCGGCCGGTCACGTCCCTGAGCCCGCGCAGCTCGGCCCCGAGCCGCACGAAGCTTTGGATCAGGACGACGTTGCCGAGCGCGTCGCCGGCGCGCTGGGCGAGGTCGGAGTGGTGGCTTTCGACCTCCCACTGGAGCGTGTGGGTCTTGTGGATCACGAGCCAGGTGACGAGCGCGAAGACCAGCACCAAGGCGATCAGCAGGAGCGAGAGCCGCCAGTTGAGGACGAGGGTCAGCGGCAGCAGCACGAACAGCGCCACGAGGCTCGCCAGATGCTCGCGGAAGAAGCCGAGCCAGACCGCGAACAGGTGGTCGGCGCCGGTCAGCATGATCTTGAGGAGCCGCGCCGAGTGGGTGGCGTCGTGGAACGCCGGCGGCAGGGTCAAGACGTGCTCGAAGAAGCCCTGGAGCGCGCCCAGGCGGCGGCGGTGGGCGAGCCGGTCAGCCTGCCAGGCGACCAGGATCGAGAGGCCGATGCCGCCGAGGCCGACCAGCGCCCACAGCAGCAGGATCCCGCCGGTGCCGGCGAGCGGCCCCTCGCCCGTGGGTGCCGCCCCGGTCAGGAGGTCGACCACCCGGCCGAACAGCATCGGCTCGACGAAGGCGATGGCGGCCACGAGCAGGTTGGCGAGCGAGATCGCCACCACCACCCCGCGGTCGGGCCGCAGGAGCCCGATGACGCGGAGGTAAAGCGCGACGAAGCCGGTGGTGGCTGGCGCGGACGGGTTCAAGGGCTGCGCGGCTCCGATCGCTGGCCTGCCCGGGAGACCTAGCCGGACACCGTGCGTCCGCCTAGCTTGACGCGTGGCTGTTCCGGGGAGGCCCGCCCGTGCGCAACGACACCCTCGATCTCCGCTCGCTCCAGCCCAAGGCCGAGCTCGGCCGGCGGGGCTTCGCCCAGGCCTTCGCGACGACCAGCCTGGCCGTGGGCTTCGCCCGCGCCGTCCAGCCGGTCCAGGCGCAGACCATGATCACGACGGACACCCAGGGCCTCGAGGCCGGGGAGGTCAAGGTGCCCGTTCCCGACGGCACCATTCCGGCCTACCGCGCCGCGCCCGCCGCCGGCGACCGGCTCGCCACCGTGCTCGTGGTCTCCGAGATCTTCGGCGTGCACGAGCATATCAAGGACGTCTGCCGGCGCTTCGCCAAGGCCGGCTATCTGGCCGTGGCACCCGAGCTCTTCGCCCGCCAGGGGGATCCCTCCAAGTACACGGACATCCAGGCCCTGATCCGCGAGGTCGTGGCCAAGGCGCCCGACGCGCAGGTGATGGCCGATTTGGACGCCACCGCCGCCTGGGCCGCCGCCTCGGGCCGCGGCGATCCCGCGCGCCTGGCGATCACCGGCTTCTGCTGGGGTGGGCGGATCACCTGGCTCTACGCCGCGCACCGGCCTGGGCTCAGTGCCGGGGTCGCCTGGTACGGCAGGCTCGTCGGCGATCCGACGGCGAACCAGCCCAAGCACCCGATCGATCTGGTCGAGGCCCTGAAGGCCCCGGTCCTCGGCCTCTACGGCGGCAAGGACCAGGGGATCCCGGTCGACACGGTCGAGCTCCTCCAGGAGGCCGCGAAGACGGCCGGCAAGACCGTCGAGTTCGTCGTCTATCCCGAGGCGCCGCACGCCTTCCACGCCGACTATCGTCCCTCCTACCGCGAGGGCCCGGCCAAGGACGGCTGGCAACGCTGCCTCGCCTGGATGCAGCGTCACTTGGCCGCCTGACCCGGGCGCCCACGAAACCGGCCGGCCGCTGCGCCGTCGGCGCCCCGGGCTCGCGGATGCCCACCCTGACCGCGCCGGGCGTGGTCGCCTGTCTGCTCATGGCGCGCGGCCTGCGCGATCTGGGCGACGGGCTGGTCGCGGTCCTGCTGCCGGTCCACCTGCTCGGCCTGGGGCTGAGCCCCTTCGAGGTCGGCGTGGTCGCCACGGTGGCGCTCCTGGGCTCGGCCTGCCTGACCCTGGGCTTGGGCTTGGCAGGCCCGCGCCTGCCGATGCGGCGCCTGCTCCTGGGCGCAGCGGCGCTGATGGTCGCCACCGGCGTCGCCTTCTTCGGGGTCGACGCCTGGGCGCTCCTCCTGGTGGTGGCGTTCCTCGGCACGATCAACCCCTCATCCGGCAGCGTCAGCGTGTTCGTGCCGCTCGAGCACGCGGCGCTCACCGCTGCAGTCGGCGACGCCGAGCGGACCCGGGCCTTCGCCCGCTACAGCCTCGTCGGCGCCCTCGCCGCGGCCCTGGGCGCGCTCCTGGCCGGCCTGCCCGACCTCCTGGCCCGGGCCGGCCACGACTTCGCGGGCGCGGTGCGCGCGATGTTCGTGCTCTACGCGGCACTCGGGCTCGCCGTCGCCGTCCTCTACGCGCGACTGCCCGCGGCACTGGGCGGGACCGGTGCCGTGCCGGCGGCGCTGCTCGGGCCGTCGCGACCGATCGTGCTGCGGCTTGCGGCGCTGTTCAGCCTCGACGCGTTCGCCGGCGGCCTCGCCGTGCAGTCGCTGCTGGCGCTCTGGCTGTTCGAGCGGTTCGGCCTGTCGCTCGCCGTGGCGGGTGCTTTCTTCTTCTGGTCGGGGCTGCTGTCGGCCGTGTCCTTTCCGCTCGCGGCCCGGCTCGCGCGGCGCTTCGGTCTGATCAACACCATGGTCTGGACGCACATCCCCTCGAGCGTGGCGCTGATCCTGGCGGCACTCGCCCCGAGCCTGTGGCTGGCCATGGCGCTGCTCCTGGTCCGCGCCGCGCTCTCGCAGATGGACGTGCCGACCCGCTCCTCCTACGTCATGGCGGTGGTGACCGCGCCCGAGCGCGCCGCCGCCGCCAGCTTCACCGCGGTGCCGCGCAGCCTCGCCGCGGCGGTGAGCCCGGCGCTCGCCGGGGCGCTCCTGGCAGCCGGCCACGCCGCTACCCCGCTCCTGCTCTGCGGCAGCCTCAAGATTCTCTACGACCTCCTGCTGCTGCGCCAGTTCGGCAGCCTCAGAGCACCCGAGGAGCGGACGGCGGAGCCGCGGCGCTAGGGCGTCACCGCCTGTACCCAGGTCCAGGCGCGCGCCACCCAGCCCTCGGGCAGCCAATGGCCCTCGGGGCCGAGGCAGAGGCGGAGCTCGCCGCTGCCCGCGGCGCAGCCGGTCCAGGTCCGGCAGTGCCGCGCCAAGTCGCCCTCGAGCCGGTCCGGCAGGCTCGGGCAGCCGCGGCTCGCGCGGAGTATCGCGAGCCCGGCGAAGACGTCGCCCTGCTGCAGCCCGGCCCGGATCCGCCGGCCCTCGAGGGGCACGGTAGCGTCGGCGAGCCCGTGCAGATGGAGGAGGGGCGGCCCGTCGGCCCGGCAGCGCTCGGGCAGGGGCTCCCAAAAAGCGCCGTCGACGGCGACCACGGCCGCGAACGGCCCGGGCCGCTCGCAGGCGAGATACCAGGCCATCGAGCCGCCGAGCGAGAAGCCGGCGAGCCAGAGCCGGTCCCGGTCGAGCGGGATCCGCCGCGCGAGGTCGGCGACGACGGCGTCCAGATAGGCGGCCTCGTCGCGGCCCTCGCGGGCGCGCCGGCCGAACGACCAGCCGCCGCCGAGCCCGTCGGCCGCCACGAGCGCCACGCCCTCGGCCGCGAACGCCGCCACCATGCCGGCATCCGCCATGGTCTCGGCGGCCGAGCCGCGCCAGCCGTGCAAGAACACTGCGGCGGGCAGGGGCGCACCGGTGTCGCGGCCGGGCGGCGGGGCCAGGCGGTAGCTGCCGCCCGCGACCGGGCAGTCGCTGTCCGGCCCGCAGGACCGCGCCGGCCCGGCCGGCAGGAGGAGTGCCGCCAACGCCGCGAGCGCCGCTGCGCTGGCGCGCCGCCGCCGGGGCCCGTCACTCGGCATGGTGGCAGGCGACGTCGTGGTCGGGGGCGAGGGTCGCGAGGTAGGGGACCTCGCGGGCGCAGAGCTCGCTCGCGATCGGGCAGCGGGTGCGGAACACGCAGCCCGAGGGCGGGGCCAGGGGCGAGGGCAGCTCGCCCTGGAGCAGCACCCGCCGCTTGCCACGCTCGAGCGCCGGGTCGGGCTCGGGCACGGCCGCGATCAGCGCCCGGGTGTAGGGATGGCGGGGTGCCGCGAACAACGCCTCGCGCGGCGCGAGCTCGACGATGCGGCCCAGATAGAGCACGAGGATCCGCTGGCACACCTGGCGGACGACGGCGAGATTGTGGCTGATGAACAGGAGCGAGAGGCCGTGCCGGCGCTGCAGCTCGGCCAGGAGGTTGACGATCTGCGCCTGGATCGAGACGTCGAGGGCTGAGACCGGCTCGTCGCAGACCACGAGCCGCGGCCGCAGGATCAGCGCCCGGGCGATGCCGATCCGCTGGCACTGGCCGCCCGAGAACTCGTGCGGGTAGCGGTTGCGCATCTGCGGCAGGAGGCCGACCTCGGCCATCGCCGCCTCGACCCGCGCGCGGACCTCGGCGCGGCCGAGCCTGGGCTCGTGGGTGACCAAGGGCTCGGCGATGATCTCGCCCACGGGCATGCGCGGATCGAGGCTGGCGAGCGGGTCCTGGAAGACGATCTGCAGCTCGCGGCGGCGGGCGCGCAGCTCCTCCGCCGGCAGCCGGGCGAGGTCCTGGCCGAGCCAGAGCACGCGGCCCGAGGTCGGCGGCACGAGCTGCAGCACCGCCCGGCCGACCGTCGACTTGCCGCAGCCCGACTCGCCCACGAGACCCAGGCTCTCGCCGGCCGCCACGGTGAAGCTCACCCGCTCGACCGCGCGCAACAGGCGCGGCCGGGCGAACAGCCCGCCGCCGAGCTCGAAGTGGACCGAGAGGTCGCGGACCTCGAGGAGCGGCGCGCTCACGCCGGCGCCTCGAGGTGGCAGGCGACCCGGCGCCCGGGGCCGGCCGGTCGCAGCTCCGGCGGCTCGACCCGGCAGCGGGCGTGGACCTGCGGGCAGCGGGGCGCGAAGGCGCAGCCCTTGGGCAGCCGCACGAGGTCGGGCGGCTGGCCCTGGATCGCCTCGAGCGCCTCGGGCAGGGGTCCAGACAGGCGCGGCATCGAGCGCAGGAGGCCGCGCGTGTAGGGGTGGCGCGGCGCGGCGAACAGGGCCTCGACCGGCGCCTCCTCGACCACCCGCCCGGCATAGAGCACGAGCACCCGGTCGGTCAGGCCGGCGATCACGCCCAGATCGTGGGTGACGAGCGCGATCGCCATGCCGAGCTCGCGCCTGAGCTCGGCCAGGAGATCCAGGATCTGCGCCTGGATGGTGACGTCGAGCGCGGTCGTGGGCTCGTCGGCGATCAGGAGCTCAGGCTCGCACAGGAGCGCCATGGCGATCATCACCCGCTGGCGCATCCCGCCCGACAGCTCGTGCGGGTACTGGTCGAGCCGGCGGGCGGCCTCGGGGATGCCGACCCGCTCGAGCATGGCGAGCGAGCGCGCCCGCGCCTGGGCGGCGCTCGCGCCCTTGTGTACCTCGAGGACCTCGCCCAGCTGGCGGCCGACCGTGAGGTAGGGGTTGAGCGAGGTCATCGGGTCCTGGAAGATCATCGCCATGCCGGCGCCGCGGATGCGGTCGAGCCGGCGCGGCGGCAGTCCCAGGATCTCCTGCCCGCGCCAGCGGATCGAGCCCTCGCTCCGGCCGTTGCGGGCGAGCAGCCCCATCACCGAGAGGAAGATCTGGGTCTTGCCCGAGCCGCTCTCGCCGACCACGCCCAGGCTCTCGCCCGGGCCGATCGAGAGCTCGACCCGGTCGGCCGCCAGGACCGGGCCGTCGGGCGTGGCGAAGCGGGTGGTGAGCCCGCGGATCTCGAGCACCGGCGCGGCCGGGGCGGCGTTCATCGGTCCTTGGGATCCAGGGCGTCCCTGAGCCCGTCGCCCAGGAAATTGAAGCAGAACAGCGTGACCGCGAGGAAGCAGGCCGGGAAGATCAGCATCCAGGGAGCACTCTCCATCTGCCCCGCCCCCTCGCTGATCAGCACCCCCCAGGAGGTCAAGGGCTCCTGGACGCCCAGGCCCAGGAAGGAGAGGAAGCTCTCGACCAGGATCACGTGCGGAACGGTCAAGGTGACGTAGACCACGACCGGGCCGAGCACGTTCGGTACGACGTGCCGGCGGACGATGGTCAGCGGCCGGACACCCGCGGCCCGCGCCGCCTCGATGAACTCCTTGCGCTTCACCGAGAGGGTCTGGCCGCGGACGATGCGCGCCATGGTGAGCCACTCGACGGCACCCAGCGCCACGAAGATCAGGAGGATGTTGCGGCCGAACACGACCATCAGGATGATCACGAAGAACATGAAGGGCAGCGAGTAGAGCACGTCCACGATGCGCATCATGACCGCGTCGACCCGGCCGCCCAGATAGCCCGCGATCGCCCCCCAGCCGACGCCGATGGCGAGCGAGACGAGCGTGGCGACGAGGCCCACGGCCAGGGACACGCGGGCGCCGTAGAGGGTCCGCACGAACAGGTCGCGGCCGTTCCCGTCGGTGCCGAACCAGTGGGCGTTGGCCGGATCGGGCGGCACCGCGATGCGGTCCCAGTAAACCTCGTCGTAGGGGTGCGGGCTGAGCCAGGGCGCCAGGAGCGCCAGGAGCGCGATCAGCCCGAGGACGAGGAGCGCCGCCACCGCGGCGCGGTTGCGCAGGAGCCGCCGGAGCGCGTCCTGCCAGAGGCTCCGGCCGGCCGGGGCCGCGGTCGCCTCCTCCAGCACCGGGACCGCCCTCGCCATCAGTCGTGCTTGACCTTGGGGTCGAGCAGCCCGTAGAGCAGATCGACCAGCAGATTCAAGAGGATGATCAGCACCGCGTAGAAGATCACGACCCCCATGACCAGCGTGTAGTCGCGGTTCAGGGCGCCCTGCACGAAGTAACGGCCGATGCCCGGGATGCTGAAGATGGTCTCGATCACCACCGAGCCGGTGACGAGCCCGGCGGTGGCCGGACCGAGATAGGAGACCACCGGCAGGAGCCCGCCGCGGAGCGCGTGGCGAACGACGACGATGCGCTCGCCGAGCCCCTTGGCGCGGGCGGTCCGCACATGGTTCTGACCGAGCGCCTCGATCATCGAGCCGCGGGTCAGCCGGGCAATGTAGGCGATCTGCGGCAGCGCCAGCGCGGTCACCGGCAGCACGAGGTTGCGCAGCGCGCCGCCGCCCCAGCCGCCGACCGGCAGCCAGGCGAGGTGCACCCCGAAGACCAGCGTCAGGATCGGCGCCATGACATAGTTGGGCACGGCGATGCCGACCATCGCCGCCGCCATCACCAGATGGTCGAGCCGGCGGTTCTGGCGCAGCGCCGCGAGCGTGCCGAGCGTCACCCCGGCGAGCACCGCCACGAGGATCGCGAGCCCGCCCACCCTGAGGCTCGCCGGGAAGCCCGAGGCGATCAGCTCGGCGACCGTGAAGTCCTGGTACTTGAAGGACGGGCCGAGATCGCCGACCAGGAGCCCGCCCAGATAGTCCAGATACTGCCGCCACAGCGGCTGGTCGAGCCGGTAGGCCGCCAGGAGGTTCTTCTCGATCGCCGGCGGCAGCGAGCGATCGAGGGTGAACGGCCCGCCCGGCGCCAGCCGCATCATGAAGAACGCCAGCGTGACGATCGCCCAGAGCGTCGGCAGGCTGCCGAGCAGGCGGCGGAGCGCGTAGCCGAGCATGGCCCGCGCGGCCCCCGCCGGGCGGGGCCGCGCTCCCCCGCCTCAACCGCCGAGCGACAGCCAGCGGGTGCGGTGGATGTCCTTGGTGTTGGCGACCCAGCCCTTGACCTTCGGGCTCACCAGGTTCTTGGACACGTAGTAGTGGATCGGGATGGTCGCCGCGTCGGCGAGCGCGATGGCCTCGGCCCGGCGCAGGAGATCGGCCCGCTTCTTGAGGTCGGCGGTCCGCGCCGCCTCGTCCATCAGCTTGTCGAACTCGGCGTTGCTGTACCGACCGTAGTTCTGCTTGCCCGTCGCGGTCGCCAGCAGCGACAGGAAGTTCTCGGGATCATCGTAGTCCGCGATCCACCCGGCTCGCGCCACGTCGAAGTCGTTCTCCTCGAGCTGGTTGTAGTGGACCTTGACCTCGCTGTTGACGATCTCGGTGGCCACACCGAGCTGCTTCCACATCGCGGCGACCGCGATCGCGATCTTCTTGTGGTTCTCGCTCGTGTTGTACTTGAGGGTGACCTTCAAGGGCTTGTCGGGGCCGTAGCCGGCCTCGGCCAGGAGCGCCTTGGCGCGCGTCGCGCGCTCGGCCTGCGGCAGCCCCTTCCACGCCACGTAGGCCGGCTCGCCATAGTTGCCGGTGCCGGGCGGCACGAAGCTGTAGGCCGGGATCTCGCCGGTCTTGAGCACCTTGTCGGTGATCGCCTCGCGGTCGATCGCCATCGACAGCGCCTCGCGCACTCGCTTGTCCGAGAACGGCACCCGGACGTTGTTGATCGGGTAATAGTAGATCCCGAGATAGGGGTTGATCCGCGTCTCCGCCGCCAGGTTGGCCTTCAGCCAGTCGATCTGGTCCGACGGGAAGTCGGTCGCCAGATCGACCTCGCCGGCGCGGAACCGCTTGAGGACCGCGGCCCGCTCCTCGTCCGGATAGAAGATCACCTTGTCGATCTTGACATTGGCGGCGTCGTAGAACTTCGCATTCTTGACCGCGGTGATCTGGCTGTTGGGCACCCATTCGACCACGGTGTAGGCGCCGTTACCGGCGATCGTGCCGGGCTTGACCCAGTCCTCGCCCTTGGCCTCGACCAGGTGGCGCGGCACCGGATAGGCGGTGTAGTGGGTCAGCTGCGCCAGGAAGAACGGCGTCGGGTTGGCGAGCCGGATGACGAGCGTGCGCGGGTCGGGCG
Source organism: uncultured Geminicoccaceae bacterium (assembly GCA_964504655.1). GTDB lineage: Bacteria > Pseudomonadota > Alphaproteobacteria > Geminicoccales > Geminicoccaceae > JANXAZ01. Next base: position 6,687 of record CAZDFD010000045.1, on the reverse strand, counting down.
CGCTCGCCCCGATGGTCGCGGGGTCGGTCGTCTCGCCCTTGTTGAACGCCTTGGCGCCGGCGATCGGGTAGAGGATGAAGGCGTACTTGGCGGCGCGCTTGGGGTCGAGGATGCGGCGCAGCGCGTAGACGAAGTCGTCCGCGGTGACCGGCGTGCCGTCCGACCAGAGATGGTCGCGGATCTTGAAGGTGTAGGTGAGCCCGTCGTCGCTCACCGTCCAGCTCTCGGCGGCGCCCGGGATCGTCGAGCCGTCGGCCGCCTCGGTCGTGAGGCCCATGAACATGTCGCCGATGATCCGGTTCTCCCAGGTGCCGGCGACCTTGTGCGGGTCGAGCGACTGCGGCTCGCCCATGTTGCCGATCCGGAGCACGCTCTCGGCGGCCGCGCCGAGCGCCGTGCCACCGATCAGCAACGCGGCCAGCCCCAGCCGACCGAGCCAGGACCCCGTCCTCACCCGCGTCATCGTCCCGTCCTCCCCGAGAGCCCAACGATCGCGTGAGCCTAGGGCCGCCCCGGCCCCTCCGCAACCGCCTGGGCGAGACGGCCGTGCCGGCGCATCAGGGCGAGCAGCCGGTCGGCCGGCAGCGCCGGCACGAGCCGCCCGGCCGGGCGCAGCGCCCGCATCGGCTCGGCCGCGAGCAGCGCGTTGACCACCGCCTCCTCGACCGCCTCGACGACGGCCGCGAACAGCGGGTCGAGGGCGCCGTCGCCGAGCGCCCCGTGGCTGCCCGAGGCGGCGCCGAGCTCCGGGCCCCCCGCCGTGCTGAAGGCGAGGAACAGGTCGCCCGAGCCGTTGCCGCCGGTGGTCCCGCCGCGCGCCATGCCGAGCCCGGCCCGCCGGGCGAGCCGCGCGAGCTGGTGCGGCAGGAGCGGCAGGTCGGTCGCCACGACGACGACGATCGAGCCCGCCTCCGGACCGAACAGCCGGTCCTCGACCAGATGCTCGCCGATCGGCACGCCCAGCACCTGGAGCTGCGGCCGCCGGCCGTGATTGGCCTGGACGAGGACGCCCACGACACCCTCGAGGCCGCCGGCCCCGACCCGGCGCGAGGCGCTGCCGGTGCCGGCCTTGAACTCGTAGGCGATCATGCCGGTGCCGCCGCCGCTGCTGCCCTCGGCGACCGGCCCGCCGTCGGCCCGGTCGAGCGCCTGCAGCACGTGGTCCTCGGCGAGGTGCAGGCCGTTGATGTCGTTGAGCACCCCGTCATAGGTCTCGGCCACCACCGGCATCGCCCAGCGGTGCGCCTCCGCGAAGGCCGCGGCATGGGTGCGCAGCATCCAGCGCACCGCGGCGTGGTGGGCAATGCCGACGGCGTGGGTGTTGGTCAGGAGGATCGGGCCGGCGAGCCAGCCGCCCTCGCGGATCCAGTGCACGCCGGTCATCTCGCCATTGCCGTTGAAGGCGTGGAAGCCGGCCCAGACCGGCCGCCAGGCGGGCTCCCGGCCGCGCGGCAGGATCGCCGTGACCCCGGTCCGCACCGGGCCCCGGCCAGGCACCAGCGGGCCCTCGCCCTCGATCAGGGTGGTGAGCCCGACGAGCACCCCGGGCACATCGGTGATGGCGTTCAGGGGCCCGGGCGTCCCCCTGAAGGGCAGGCCGAGCTCGCGCCCGCGCGGCTTTCCGGACATCGCTCCTCCGCTCCGGTCGGACCGCGGCTTGCCGGGCGGCCCGGGCCATCCTAGGGAGCCCGGGCCCGAGCGACCATCCGGCAGCAGCGCCCATGTCCCGCCCCCGTCTCGTGCCCGGCCTGGGCGCGCTCGCCCCCTCCTTCCGGGGCTTCCTGCTCGACCAGTGGGGCGTGCTGCACGACGGCGAGCGGCCGTTGCCGGGCGCGCCCGAGGCGCTCGACCGGCTCCTCGCCCTGGCCGCGCCGATCGTGCTGCTCTCCAACTCCGGCCGGCGCGCCGCCACCAACCGCGCGCGACTGTCCGCCATGGGCCTCCGGCCGGAGCGCACGGCCGACGTCGTGACCTCGGGCGAGGCCGCCTGGCGGCTCTTGCGCGAGCGCCCGGCGCCGCCCTGGAGCGAGCTCGGCCGGCGCTGCCTGCTCCTGACCATCGACCGCGACCTCGGGCCGGTCGACGGGCTCGGCCTCGAGCTCGTCGAGACGGTCGAGGCGGCCGACTTCCTCCTCGTCTCGGCGCTCGAGGGCCGGCCGGCCGAGGCCTTCCGGCCGCTCGCGGCGGCGGCCCGCGCCCGCGACCTGCCGCTCGTCTGCTCGAACCCCGACCGCCAGGCGCCGACACCGGCGGGCCTGCAGGACACGCCCGGCGCGCTCGCCCGGATCTACGAGGCGCTCGGCGGCCGCGTGCTCTATGTCGGCAAGCCGCACGCGCCCATCTACGAGGCCTGCCTGCGCGCCCTGGGCGGGCTTCCGCGCGCGGCGATCCTGGCCGTGGGCGACAGCCTCGAGCACGACGTCGCGGGCGCCGGCGCGCAGGGACTGCGGACCTGCCTCGTGGCGGCCGGTATCCATGCCGGCGACCTCCCGGTCGACGGACCGGAGGACGCGCTCCTCGTCGCGGTCGAGCGCCTCGCCGCCCGGCACGGGCTCGCTCCCCCGGAGTTCGTGCTGCGGCGCTTCGGCTGGTGAGGCTCAGCCTGGGGCGAGCGCGCGGCGCACGGCGTCGGCCACCATCGCCGAGACCCGCTGGTTGCTCTCGACCGTGATCCCGGCGATGTGCGGGGTGAGGATCAGGTTCGGGCAGCCGGCGAAGATCCGGGCTGCCTCGGCCGAGAGCGGCTCCGCCTCGAACACGTCGAGCGCCGCGCCGCCGAGCCGGCCCGCGCGCAGTGCCGTCGCCACCGCCGCCGCCTCGACCACCGGGCCGCGCGCGGTGTTGATCAGGATGGCGCCCGGCCGCATCGCCGCGATCGCCCGGGCGTCGAGCAGATGGCGGGTCTCCGCGGTCAAGGGCACGTGCAGGCTCGCCACCTCGGCCGCCTCGAGGAGGCCCGTGAGGGTCGGGTGCCGCTCGACCCCGGACCAGGCCGGGTGGTCCTCGGGCAGGAGCGGGTCGAAGGCCGCGATCCTCATGCCGAGCGCCCGGGCCCGGGCCGCGACCTCGCGGGCGATCCGCCCGAAGCCCACGAGCCCGAGCGTGCGGCCCAGGGCCTCGCGGCCGATCGAGGCCTCGCGCGGCCAGCCGCCCGCGAGGACGGCCGGGGTCGCGCCGAAGGCGCCGCGCAGGAGGATCAGCACGGCCGCGATCACGTACTCGGCGACCGCCACGTCGTTGGCGCCGGTGGCCGGGCAGACCGCGATCCCGCGCCCCCGGCAGGCCGCCAGGTCGATGTTGTCGAGCCCGACGCCGAGCCGCCCGACCACCGTGAGGGCGGGCGCCGCCGCCAAGAGTTCCGCGTCGACCCGGGTGCGGTTGCGGACGATCAGCGCCCGGGCCCGGCCGAGCGACGCCAGGAGCTCGCTCCGGCGGTCGACCAGGTCGGGCTCGTAGCGGACCGTGCGGTCCCGGGCGAGGTCGGCGACCGCGGCCTCGTCCATGAGCTCGCTGATCACGATCTCGGCCAACGGGCACCTCCCCGCCGGGCGTGGTGGACGGCCGGCGCCCCCGCCTCTAGGATCCGTTGCCGCGTGCGGCAACCCGGAGGCGGGCTCGGTGGCGGTTCGGCTCACCTCCGTCGGCATCGCCGTGCTCGACCTCGTGCTGCTCGTGGACGAGCTGCCGCCGGTGGCGCGCAAGTACCTGGCCCGGGACCGGCTGACCGTGCTCGGCGGAATGGCCGCCAACGCCGCCGCCGCGGCGGCGCGCCTCGGTGCCGCGGCGCGCCTCGTCTCCCGGATCGGCCGGGACCCGCCGGGTGCCCTGATCCTGGCCGAGCTCGAGGCGCTCGGCGTCCCGACCGAGGCGGTCGAGCGCGTCGCCGGACTGGCCTCCTCGCTCTCGGCGGTGCTGGTCGATCCGGCCGGCGAGAGGCTCCTCGTCAACCACAGCGATCCTTCGCTGCTCGAGGACGCGCCGGCGCCGGCCACGGCAGCACTCGGCGCGTTCGACGCGCTGCTCGTCGACGGCCGCTGGCCGCGGGCCGCCGTGGCGGCATTGCGGACCGCGCGCGAGCGCGGCGTCCCGGGCCTGGCCGACCTCGACCACGCCATGGCCGAGCCCTGGGCCGGCGAGCTCCTCGCCACCGCCTCGCATCTCTGCTGGTCGCGCGACGGGCTCGAGCGCTGGACCGGGGCGGCCGACCCGGCCGCGGGCCTCGCCCGGATCGAAGCGCGCAGCCCGGCCCGGCTGGCGGTGACGCTCGGCTCGGAGGGCGTGCTCCTGCGCGAGGCCGGGCGGACCGCGCACCTGCCGGCCTTCGCGGTGCGGGCGGTCGACACGCTCGGTGCCGGCGACACCTTCCACGGCGCGCTCGCCACCGCCCTCGGCGAGCGCCGGGGCTGGCGCGAGGCGCTCCGCTTCGCCGCCGCCGCGGCGGCGATCCGCTGCGGCCGGCCATCGGGCCGCGCCGCCTTCCCCACGAGCGGCGAGGTCCTGGAACTTCTCGCCGCCCACCCCGACCCGGAGGCCGACCGGTGACCACGCTCCCCCCGGGCGGCCTCTCCGCCGGCAAGCTCTGGGGCCTGCGTCGGCTGGCCGACCGCCATGGCCTCTTCCGCATGCTCGCGGTCGACCAGCGGCCGCCGATCATGAACCGGCTGCGCGCGCTTTCGGGCGAAGCCCGCGACCTCGAGGTCAGCGCCGTCAAGCGCCTCCTGGTCGAGGAGCTCGCCCCGCACGCCTCGGCGACGCTGGTCGACCCCGTCTGGGCCTGGCCCTTCGCCTGGGACGCGCTCGACCCGCAGCGGGGGCTCCTCCTCACCCTCGAGAGCCACGCCTTCGCGGACGGCCCGGGCGGCCGGCGCAGCGCCTCGATCCCCGGTTGGTCGGTCGCCAAGATCCGCCGCATGGGCGGCGATGCGGTCAAGGTCCTGGCCTGGTACCGCCCCGACGCCGCGGCCGAGGTGCGGGCCCACCAGGAGGCCTATGTGCGCGCGGTGGGGGCCGCTTGCCGGGCGCACGACCTGCCCTTCGTCCTCGAGCTCCTCGTTTACCCGTTCGCCGACGCGCGGCCCGGCGGCGATTATCTCGAGGACCCGGCCAAGCGCCCGGAGCTCGTCCTCGAAAGCGTGCGGACCTTCGCCGACCCGGCCTACGGCGTCGATCTCTTCAAGCTCGAGAGCCCGATCCCGGCCGAGCGGGTGCCCGACCCCGACGGCCCGGAGAGCGCCCGGGTCCAGCCGCTGTTCGACGCGCTCGCTCGGGCCGCCGGGCGGCCCTGGGTGATGCTGAGTGCCGGTGCCGGCCCGGAGGCCTTCCGCCGCGTGCTGGTCCACGCCTTCCGGGCCGGCGCCTCGGGCTTCCTCGCCGGCCGGGCGATCTGGTGGGACGCCTTCGAGGCCTGGCCGGACGCCGCGCGGATGCGCGCTCGGCTCCGCGACGGCGCCGTCCCCTATCTCGAAGCGATCTCGAGCTTGGCCCGCGCGCACGCCACCCCCTGGCACCGCCACCCCCGCTTCGCCCCGAACGGCCCCCGCCTCGCCCGAGCCGACCACGGCTTCGCCGAGCGGTATCCCGAGGTCGAGTGACATCCGGCTGCATGCACCTCGAGGTCGGGCTACCCTCCGCCTGCGAGCCCTCAGGGAGATCGACCGTGCTGCGACCACTCCTGGGCCTTCTGGCCCTCCTCGTCACCGCCGCGCCGGCCGCCGCCCAGGCCCTGAAGGACGTGGCGGGCGGCCGCGACCACCCCGCGATCAAACGCTACGAGGGCTCGATCCTGCTCGCGATCGAGGAGAAGGCGTTCGACGAGCAGCTGATCGTCGAGGGGCCGTATCTGACCGGCCCCGACGGCAAGGACGCGTTCAGCAAGGGCCGCACCGTCGAGGGCAGGCGCTCGCGCCGGCTCTACATGGCCCCGGACGGCCGCTCCTCGCTCGAGGTCTTCCGCAACTACGAGAAGGCCTTGGCCGAGGCCGGCTTCACCACGCTGTTCTCGTGCGCCAAGGAGGCCTGCGGGCGGCGGGACGGGCTGCTCGGCTACGTGCTGTTCGGCTCGAAGCCCCTGCCGGCCAGGACCGCGCAGGGTGCGGGCCTGCTCGTCAACGACGCCTTCACCGGCAGCTCCGAGGAGCGCCTCCTGACCGCCCTCCGCGAGGACGGGCCGCGCCGGACCTGGGTCCAGCTCCTGGTCGCCAAATCCTTCGGCTTCGAGGCCCGCGGCCGCAAGGAGGCGGGCCCGGCGGTGCTCCTCGAGGTGGTCGAGGTCGGCGCCATGGAGGAGCGGATGGTGACGGTCGACGCCACCGCCATGGCCAAGGGCATCGCCGAGACCGGCTCGGTCTCGCTCTACGGGATCCATTTCGACACCGACAAGGCGGTGGTGAAGCCGGAATCGGCCGAGACGATCGCCGAGATCGGCAAGCTCCTGAAGGCCGAGCCCGCGCTGAAGCTCTACGTCGTCGGCCACACCGACAACCAGGGCGGCCTCGACTACAATCTCGGCCTCTCCAGGCGCCGCGCCCAGGCGGTGGTGGACGAGCTCACCAAGAAGCACGGCATCGCCGCCGCCCGCCTGGCCCCGGCCGGGGTCGCCATGCTCGCCCCCAAGGCCCCGAACGACAGCGAGGAAGGCCGCGCCAAGAACCGCCGCGTCGAGCTCGTCCGCCAGTAGGGGCGCGGGCG
>CAZDFD010000044.1:0-32509 GCA_964504655.1 uncultured Geminicoccaceae bacterium | reverse complement strand
GAGCGCGATCGCCACGACCGCGAAGAGGGTGAAGGTGTACTCGCCCGCCGAGCTCGCGGCGAAGCCGATCGGCACGAAGCCCGCGATCGTGACGAGCGTGCCCGCGAGCATGGCCTTGGCGTAGGCGCCGAAGGCCCAGGTCGCCGCCTTGTCGATCGGATCGCCCGCGGCGAGCCGGGTCACCGTGGCGTCGGTCGTGGTCATCGCGTCGTCGACCAGAAGCGCCAGCGCGATGATCAGCGCACCGAGCGAAATGCGCTGCATGTCGATGCCGAGGAGGAGCATGACCGCGAAGACGATCGCGAGCGTCAGCGGGATCGCGAGTGCCACCACGAGGCCCGGGCGGACGCCCAGGCTCAGGAAGCTCATGGCCAGGATGATCGCGACCGCCTGCCAGAGCGAGGTCATGAAGTCGGCGATCGCCTCCTCGACGACCTGCGGCTGGTCGGCCACGAGATGCGGCTCGATCCCGACCGGGAGCTCGGCGGTGATCCGCGCCATGGCCTTCTTCAGGTTCGCGCCGAGCGCCAGGATGTCGCCGCCCTCGCGCATGGCGATCGCGAGCCCGATCGCGGGCTTGCCGCCGACCCGGAAGAGCGGCTGCGGCGGATCGGCCAGGCCGCGGCGGACCTCGGCGATGTCGCCGATCCGCAGCCGCCTGCCGCCGGCCGTGAAGGTGATGTCGAGGATGTCGCGCTCGTCGCCGAACGCGCCCGTGACCCGGAGCGCGATCCGCTCCTCCCCGGTCTCGACGATGCCCGCCGGCCGCACGAGGTTCTGTTGCGCGATGGCGGCCAGAAGGGCCTGGCGGTCGAGCTGCAGGCTGGCCAATTGCCGCATCGAGAACTCGAGGAAGACGACCTCGTCCTGGGCGCCCAGGAGCTCGATCTTGGCGACGTCCGGCACGCGCAGGAGCTCGCTTCGGATCGCCTCGACCCGGTCCTTGAGCTCGCGGTGCGAGAAGCCGTCGGCGGTGAAGCCCCAGATGATGCCGAAGACGTCGCCGAAGCGGTCGTTGAAGAAGGGGCCGAGCACCCCCTGCGGCATGCGCGGCCAGATGTCGGCGACATCGTTGCGGACCCGCTGCCAGGCCTCGGGCACGTCGGCCGAGCGCACCGCACCGTCGAGGTCGACGAAGACGGTGGTGAGCCCGGCGCGGGTGAAGCTGCGGACGACGTCCAGGCCCTCGAGCTCCTGGACCTTGCGCTCGATCCGCTCGGTCACCTGGTCGAGCGTCTCCTCGAGGCTCGCCCCCGGCCAGGCGGCGGAGACGACCATGGTCTTGATCGTGAAGGCCGGGTCCTCGTTGCGGCCGAGCTCGAGGAAGGCCAGGATCCCGGCCGCCACGGACAGCAGCATCAGATAGGCGACGACCGAGCGGTTGCGCAGCGCCCAGGCCGAGAGGTCGAACCGGCTCACGGCCGCGCTCCGGCGAGCCGGACCTTCTGGCCCGGGTGCAGCGCCTGGACCCCGGCGGTGACCACGAGCTCGCCCTTCTCGAGGCCCGAGGCGAGGACCACGCTCGTAGAATCGAACCGGGCGACCTCGACGGGCCGCAGCGCCACCGACGAGCTCTGCCGGTCGACCACCCAGACCGCCGGCCGGCCGTCGTGGCGAAAGAGCGCGCTCGCCGGGATCTCCAGGACCTCGCTCGCCTGGGTCTCCATCCGGCCGATCACGGTGGCGCCGAGGCGCATCGCGGCCGGCGGCTCGATCAGCCCGATCTTCACCTCGAAGGTCCGGGTGATCGGGTCGGCCTCGGGCGAGACCTCGCGGACCCGGCCCTTGGCGCGGATCGCGCGATCGTCGGCGAGCTCGACGGTGATGACGGGCTCGGGCGGGGCCCGGCGGATGATCCCGGCCGGGACGTCGAACACCGCGTCGCGGCCGCCCTCGCGGGCGAGGCGGAGGACCGGCCGGCCGGCCGCCACGACCTCGCCCGGCTCGGCCAGGACCGCCACGACCACGCCCGGCGCGTCGGCGTGGAGCTCGGTGAAGGCGAGCTGGTCGCGGGCGAGCTCGAGCTGGGCGCGGGCGGCATCGACCCGCGCCTGGGCGGTCTGGTAGGCTTGGCGTGCCCGCTCGTAGACCGCGCGCGCCGCCCAGCCGCGCTCCTCGAGATGGCGCTGGCGGCCGTACTCGGCCCGGGCCTCGTCGAGCTGACCCTGGGCCGCGGCCAGGTTCGCTTCCGCGGTGCGGAGCGCGTTGAGCTCGTTCTGCGGCTCGAGGCGGGCGACGAGCTGGCCCGGCTCGACGGTCTGGCCCATCGCCACCGGCCGCTCGAGGAGCCTGCCGCCGATCCGGAAGCCGAGGGCCACCTCGTCGGCGGCGGCGATCCGGCCGGTGAGCACGACCGGCTCGGCGACCTCGCGCGGCTCGACCTCGATGGCGCGGACCGGCCGCACCTGCGGCACCGGTTCCTCGGCCTCGGGCCCGCAACCGGCGAGCGCACCGACCACAAGGAGGCACCGCACCAGGCGCGGGCGGAGGGCGACTTCGAACGGCACGGGCGCTCCTCCGATCCGCCTGGGCGGCGACCAACGCTCCCGGTCTCCATCTAGACGAGCGCGCCGATCGCGCAACCGACGCCGGCGCGACCCGAACGCGCGGGGCCGGTCGCTCGCCCGGTCGTGCCGGCCGCTCCCGTGCGATCGACCGGCGCGTCGTCACGAACCTGCCGCCGCGGGGCCCTAGGCGGCCTCGGGGCAGCCCGGAGGAACGAGGATGCGACGGCGCGAGACCTTCCTCTTGCCGCTGGCGGCGATGGTTCCGTTCGGCGGTGGGATGCTCGTGCCTGCGGCCGCGGCGGCGGCGGAGACGATGCGGCTCGCGCCGAACCCCGCCGGTGCCCTGGATGCGCTCTGGGCCGTCACGGGCGATCCGATCGCCGGTACGCCCGTGGCCCCGCTCCTCCCGGCGGCGGCCTCGGGCACCCGGCGGCGCGTGCGGCTCCTCCACTTCAACGATTTGCACAATTACCTCTCGAGCCCGCACGCGGTCCGCGGCGACACCCATGCCTTCGGCCAGATGGTCAAGCTCGTCCGCCCCGCCCGGACCGCGGCCGGCCCCGAGGAGATCGTGCTCTTCACCTCCTCGGGCGACGACCAGACCGGCGGGGTCATGGACGAGCTCCTGGGCTTCGGCGCGGCCGAGATGATCGTCCATCCGGCCTACCAGGCCTTCGCGGTCGCCGGGGTCGATGCGATGGCGCTCGGCAACCACGAGTTCGACCGCGGCACCGCGCTGCTGCGCGAGGCGCTCCGCCGGCACCCGGCGGTCCCGGCGCTCTCGGCCAACGTCCACGGCGCCGTCGACCTGCCGCCCGGGGCCTTCCACCATCCGGCCGTGATCGGCCTCGCCAAGGGCCTCCGGATCGGGCTGATCGGCCTCACCACCGCCGAGGACACCCGGGTCGGCACGCGCGAGAACCCCGGCCTCGCCGTGGCCTCGCCGCTCGCGGTGCTGAGCCGGCTCCTGCCGGTCGTCGCCGAGGCTTCGGATCTGGTCGTGATCCTCTCGCACCTCGGCTACGGCGCGGGCTTCGACCGCTCGGGCAAGGCCGGCGCCGAGCGGGCGATCGGCGAGGGGGACACGGCGATCGCCGAGGCGGCGGTCCGCCTCACCGACAAGACCGTCGTGATCCTGGGCGGGCACACCCACACCGTGCTCAACGCCGAGGCCCTCGAGCCGCGCAACCTGCTCGACGGTCGGGTGGTGATCGCCCAGGCCGGCTCGCACGGTTCGCACCTGGGCGAGGTCGTGGTCGAGCTCGAGGTCGGCAAGCCCGCGGCGCGGGAGATCGGTGCTCGGCTCCGGGCGCTCAAGCGTGCCGACCGGCGCATTCCGGCCGACGATCCCAAGGCGCGGACCGTCCAGCAGCCCGAGGACGTCGACCAGGCCTTCCAGGAGATCGTCATGGCGCCGATGCTGGCCCGGCTCGACAAGCGCCTGGGCGCGGTCATCGGCGAGGTCGAGGCCGGTCCGGAGATCGGCACCGAGCGGACGATCCAGGACCGCTATCTGCGCGAGACGGCGATCGCCAACCTCATGAACGACCTCGTGGTCGCGCGCTCGGCCGAGGCCTTCCCGGACGGTGCCGTCGACATCGCGGTCTTCAACGCCACGGGGCTCGTGGCCGGCATCCCGCCCCGAGGCCCGATCACGTTCTCCGACTGGTTCGCGGTGATGCCGTTCACCGACAGTGTGCAGATCTTCGAGCTCACCGGGGCCGACCTCGAGGCCATGCTCGCGAGCAACGCCCAGCGGATCGTCCGGCCCGAGGAGCTCGAGGGGGCGAACGCGGTCGACCTCAAGGGCTACGTCTCGCGCGGCTTCCTCCATTTCTCGCGCGGCCTGCGCTACCGGATCGCGCTCGGCGGCGCGGCAGCGCAGGCGCGTGCGGTCGACATCGAGATCCAGGGCCGGCCGCTCGCCGAGGTCCGCGAGCGGCGCTTCCGCGTGCTGTTCGGCAGCTACATCGGCAACGGCGGCTTCGCCGAGGCCTGGAACGGGCGGGAGATCGCCGGGCTCGGCGGGATCCGCGGCTACGATCTCACCCGCCACGCCAAGCGCGACACGGGCTTCGTCTACCGCAACGAGGTGGTGGCCCAGATCCGCCAGATCGGGGTGATCCGGCCGGAGCACGGGGCCCGGCTCGACGGCAGGCTCGCGGTCTCGGCCTGAGCGGGTTCGGCGATCGGCGGGCGATTCGCCCGGCCTGTCGAGCGAGATGGGCGAGCTGAGCCGCGTCGACCGAGCCTGCGCGAAGGATCGAGCGGGCGCGGCCGGCTGCCGGGGACCTCGCCCGCCCCGTCCGGCGGGGTGCCGTGCGCCCCGCGAGCTTGCCGCCTTCGCCGGCCGGCGATATTCGGCCAGAGGCTCGGCGCCGGGATCGGGCAAGGGGGGCGAAGATGGCCGAAGCGCGCAAGGTCATCGTCACCTGCGCGGTGACGGGTGCGATCCACACGCCCTCGATGTCGCCGCATCTGCCGGTGACGCCCGAGGAGATCGCGGATGCCGCCGTGGGTGCGGCCGAGGCGGGCGCCGCGATCGTGCACCTGCACGCGCGCGATCCGGCGACCGGCCGGCCCGACCAGACGCCGGAGGCCTTCGGCCGCTTCCTGCCGCTCATCAAGCAGCGCTCGGAGGTGGTCGTGAACCTGACCACCGGCGGCGGCCTCGGCATGACCGTCGAGCAGCGGGTGGCGCCCGCCGCCACCTTCAAGCCCGAGGTCGCCAGCCTCAACATGGGCTCGATGAACTTCGGCATCTTCCCGATGCTCGGCCGCTTCACCGAGTTCAGGCACGACTGGGAGCGGCCCTACCTCGAGGCCAGTCGCGACCACGTCTTCAAGAACACCTACAAGGACATCGAGTACATCCTGCGGACCTGCGCCGGCAACGGCACCCGCTTCGAGTTCGAGTGCTACGACACGGCGCATCTGTACAACCTGGCCCACTTCCTCGACCGCAAGCTGGTCGAGCCGCCCTTGTTCGTGCAGACGGTGTTCGGGATCCTGGGCGGGATCGGCACCCACCCCGAGGACGTGCTGCACATGAAGCGGACCGCCGACCGGCTGTTCGGCAGGGCCTACCACTGGTCGGTACTGGGCGCCGGCCGGGCGCAGATGGCGATCGCCGCCATGGCCGCGGCGATGGGCGGCAACGTCCGGGTCGGCCTCGAGGACTCCTTGTGGATCGGGCCCGGCCGGCTCGCCTCGAGCAACGCCGAGCAGGTCCGGAAGGCCCGCCAGATCATCGAGGGCCTGGGCCTCGCGGTCGCGAGCCCGACCGAGGCGCGCGAGATCCTGGCGCTCAAGGGCGGCGACCGGGTCGCCTTCTAGGACGCTCCGTCCGGCGCGCCGGGACGCTCCGGCCGGCGCGCCGCCGGGGCTAGAACCCGGGCGCGGCCTCGGCCGGGGCGAGCAGGCTCGCGGTCGCCCCCTCGAGGCTCACCACCTGGTCGTCGAACGCCAGGAGCTCGACCCCGCGCAGTCGGTCGCGGCCGTCCGACCCGCTGCCGCCGAGCAGGTCGGCGAGCTCGACCTTCTGCCCCTTGATGCGGATCGAGAACTCGGCGAAGGCGCCGTCCAGGACCACCCGGTCGACGCCCGGCCCGCCTTCGACCCGGTCGTCGCCCGGGCCCGGCACGAGGACGTCGTCGCCGGCCCCGCCCTCGAGCGTGTCCTTGCCGGCGCGGCCCTCGAGGCGGTTGGCGAGCGCGTTGCCCGAGATGCGGTCGGCGGCCTCGCTGCCGATCGCGTTCTCGATGTCGGTCCCGAAGCCGATCGCGAGGGTCTTGCGCTGCGGCGGGCCGCCGGTGTCGGCCGGCGGCCCGACCTCGCTCAGGGCAGCCGCGCGCAGGTCGAGGCGCACCCCGCGGACGAGCTCCGACACGTCGATCGTGTCGGTGCCGTCGGTGTCGAAGAGGGTCCGCCAGACCTGCTCGCCCGCCTCGAACCGGTAGACCGTGTCGCCGGGATTGGCGCTCGCGGCGGCACCGTAGAGATACTGCATCGCCGCGATGTCGAACAGCATCGGCGAGGAGGGGAAGTCGTCGCCCAGGAACGGGCGGTCGACGTCGGCCCCGGCATAGGGGCGGTAGCTCATGATGGTGAAGCCGAGCTGGTCCTCGGCGCGGCCGAGCCGGGTCGCGATCAGCTCGGGCTCGTGCGGGTGCTTGAGGCCGAGGGCGTGGCCGATCTCGTGCAGGAGCACGAGGCGCTCGTAGCTGCCCGGCTCGTAGCCGTCCTCGGTCGGGAAGAAGCGGCCGAGCCAGACGTCGCCGGCGGCCGCGTCGTCGCCCGGGTAGTAGGCCTGGGCGGTGCGCGGTGCGGCGCTGGCGGCGAAGCGCAGCGTCGCCTCGCTCGCCCCGCCGACCTCGACGAAGCGCAGGTCGGCCACCTCCGACCACTGCGCCAGGGCGGCGCGGACCGCCGCGCGCTGCGCCTCGGACAAGGGCGCGAAGCCGTCCCCGGGCTCGTCGGCGGCGCTGTAGCCGCTCGGATAGACCGACGCCGAGGTCGGGAACGAAAAGGTCAGGGTGACCGCCTCGCCGGGGGCATCCGCCCAGCTCAGCCCGGACAGGAGCCCGTCGACGCGGGGATCGCCCGAGGCCGGGATCGCCCGGCCCGGCGCCGCGGCACCGCCCGCCCGCAGCTCCTCCTCCTCGACCACCCGCACACGCCGCATGAGGCTCCTATGCGGCGCCGCGGCACCACCCGCAAGCGGGTCGCGCGGCGTTCACGATTCCTCAGGTACGCTGCGGCATGGTGTCGGGGCGGGCGGACGGACGCTTCTCCTGTCGCGCGCTCGGAGCGGATCGGCTACCGGTCGGTCGGGGGGCGGTGCGTGCGGGCGGCCGGGCGGCCGTCGCGGACCGGCTCCGTGCCGGGCGGGCGGTGGAACGGAAGGTGGTGATCGAGCAGCCGAGGCAGCCCGATGCGCCGACGCGGCCGAGCCCGCGCCCGGCCGGCCTGCTGCTGCGCCGGCTGGTCTCGGTCCTGATCGGCGTCGGCATGCTGGCGCTGGCGCTCTGGGTCCTGCAGCGCTGGGCGGCGCATGTGAGCTTGGCCGACCTCGAGGCCGAGCTCGCCGCGATCCCGGCCTGGCGGATCCTCTTGGCGATCCTGTTCAGCTTCGCGAGCTTCGTGGCCCTGTTCGGCTACGAGTACTACGCCTGCCAGTTCATCGGCCGGCCGATCCGGTGGAGCCAGGCCGGGCTCATCTCCTTCATCACGCAGTCGATCGCGCACGCCGTGGGCTTCGCCCTCTTCGTGGGCGCGACGGTGCGCTACAAGCTCTACAGCGCGCACGGCTTCGGGCTGTACGAGGTCGCCAAGATCCAGGTCTTCTTCACCGCCACCTTCGGGCTCGGCTGCCTGACGCTGGTCGGCGGCACGCTCCTGATCGAGCCCTACGTGCTGGCCCGTGCCGCGGGCGTCTCGGAGGCCTGGTGGCGGCTGCTCGGCGCCGGGCTCCTGGGCGTGGTGCTGGCGGTCCTGGTCTGGGGGACCTGGTTCCACCGCCCGATCCGGGTCGGCGGCCAGGTCCTGGTGCTGCCCTGCGCGCGTGTGACGGCCCTGCAGATCGGCCTCGGCGTCACCGACCTCGCCTGCGTGGCGGCCGCGCTGCACGTGCTCCTGCCGGCCGAGCTCGGCCTCGGCTACGTCGAGACGCTGGGTGTGTTCGTGGCGGCGATCACGCTCGGCCTGATCAGCCACGTGCCCGGCAGCCTCGGCGTGTTCGAGGGTGCGGCCCTCGTGCTGATCGACCCGCCCGCCGAGGCGACCGCGGCGGTGATCGGCGCGCTGATCGCCTTCCGCGCCTGCTACTACATGCTGCCGCTGCTCCTGGGCGCGAGCCTGTTCGGGGTGCTCGAGGCGCGCCGCTGGCTGGCCGCCGGCCGGGCCGTCGGCGAGGGGCGGAGCTGAGCGCGAACCGCGCGCCGCGGCGCCGGGCCCGGCCGCGGTGATCCCGATCGGCGACGAGAACCCGGCGCACCGGCCGCCGGTCGTGACGGTCGGGCTGATCGCCGTCTGCCTCGCCGTGTTCCTGGCCCAGCTCACGGTCCTGGGCGGGCTCGAGCGGAGCGCCTGGCGGCTCGGCCTCGTGCCGGCGGTGCTCACGGGCTCGGCCCGCCTGTCGCCCGCACTCGAGGCCGCCCCCGCCGGCTGGACCCTCTTCACCTCGATGTTCGTGCACGGCGGCTGGCTGCACCTGCTCGGCAACCTCCTCTATCTCTGGGTGTTCGGCGACAATGTCGAGAACCGGCTCGGACACCTCCGCTTCCTGGTCTTCTACCTCGCGGCGGGCCTGGCGGCGGCGGCCCTCCAGGTGCTCGCCGAGCCGGGCGGCCGGCTGCCGATGGTCGGTGCGAGCGGCGCGATCTCGGGGGTGCTCGGCGCCTATCTGGTGCTCTACCCGGGCGCCCGGGTGCTGGTGTTCGTACCGATCCTGCCGTTCTTCCTGCCGCGGATCCGGGCCGGCTGGCTGCTCGGCCTGTGGTTCGCGATGCAGCTCGCCGGGGCGGCGCTGGCCCCGTCCGACGCCGGCGGGATCGCCTTCTGGGCGCATGTCGGCGGCTTCCTGGCGGGCCTCCTGGTGGGCGCGGTGCTGGTGCGGCGGCGGGGCCCTTCGGGCCCCTGGGGACCGCGGCGTTGAGCCCATCCGCCAAAGCGCCTAAAATGCCCGCGAGTTTTGCTGAGATTTGCCAAGCAATACGCTGCAAATCGAAATCGAAAGTTGTTGCGGCTCTCCCGATCTCAAATTAACCATAGTTTCCGGAAAGCATACCGCCGACGAGAGACCGGACCGCCCACGGCAAGGACGGGCGCGACGGTCGAGGGAGAACGACGATGGCCGTGTCGACCCGCTCGCTGCACGCCCTCCTGGCGCGGACCGACAACGACAACCTGCCGGTCAGGACGGCGATGCCGGTCCGACCGGCGGTGCTGCCCTTCGTCCCGCGCAGCCGCGCCCTCGACCTCGACTACCCGCACCTGGCGACCCGCTTCGAGCCCGAGACCGGGATCCTCTGGGCGCGCATGAAGCATCGCGAGCGGGCCTGCTACACGCCCGAGATCATGCGCGACATGCGCGACTTCCAGCTCCACCTGCGCGACCTCTACGCCGGCGCCTCGCTCGACGAGTGCCCGATCCGCTGGCTGGTCTGGGCCTCCGACGCCCCCAAGGCGTGGAGCCTGGGCGGTGATCTGGCGACCTTCACGCGGCTGATCCGGGCCGGCGACGAGGCCGGCCTGCGGGCCTACGCGCACCTCGCGATCGACATCCTGCACGACAACCATGTCGGCATGGACCTGCCGATCCTGACCGTGGCGCTGATCCAGGGCGATGCGATCGGCGGCGGCTTCGAGGCGATGCTGACCGACGACGTCGTGATCGCCGAGCGCGGCGCCAAGTTCGGCCTGCCCGAGATCCTCTTCAACCTGTTCCCGGGGATGGGCGCCTACAGCTTCCTCAAGCGCAAGGTCGGCCCCGGCCTCGCCAAGCAGCTGGTCGAGGACGGCATCACCCGCAGCGCCGACGAGCTCCAGGAGCTGGGTCTCGTCGACCGGGTGTGCGAGCCCGGCCAGGGCGAGGCGGCGCTGCGCGCGCTCGTGGCCGAGAGCGCGCCGCGCTTCCGCACCCTGAAGACGCTCCGCCAGGTCCGCCACCGGGTCGACCCGGTGAGCCGGCGCGAGCTCACCGACGTCGTCGACCTCTGGGTCGACCTCGCCATGCGGCTCGCCGACAACGATCTGCGGCGGATGGACTGCCTCGCCCGGGTGCAGGAGCGCAAGCGCGCCTCGGCCCCGGTCTGAGCCGCCCGCCGGCCGGCCTCAGCCGCGGCCGGCCGGAGCCGCGCCCTCGAGCCCGGCCAGATAGCCGCGCAGCGCCGCCTCGAGCCGGTCGAACTCCTCGCGCAGCCGGCCGAGCTCGGTCCGGCCGCGCATCACGAGGGCGGCGTCGTCGATCGACCGCCAGGTCAGGCACAGCTCGAACACCGAGCGGCCGCCGACATGCGCGGCGCTCGAGCGGAGCGCGTGCGCCTGGTCGCGGAAGGCGCGCGCGTCGCCGGCCTCGATCGCCGCCTGCAGCCGCTCGATCGTCTCGCGGCCGTCGGCCAGGAAGTCCTCGACCAGCTCGGCCAGGAAGCCGGCGCCGTCGTCGAGCTGCCGGAGCGCCTCGAGCCGGCGCCGGTCGAGCGGGTCGTGGCCGGCGGCTCCGGCCGTGGCGGGGGCGGCCTCGCCCGTGGCCGCGGCCGCGGGCGGGGCGGCGCCGGCGGGCGCCAGCTGGCGGTCGATCGCCTCGAGGAGCTCGGCGGCGTCGACCGGCTTGGTCAGGTAGCCGCTGAAGCCGACCTGCCGGCAGGCCTCGCGCGAGTCCGGCGAGGCGTCGGCGCTGAGCGCCAGGATGGGCGGCAGCTCGGCCGGATCCTTGAGGAAGCGCAGGAGCTTGACCGCCTCGATGCCGCCCAGCCCGGGCATGCCCAGGTCCATGAGCACGAGGTCGAAGCGCTCGCGCTCGAGCCGCTCGACCGCCTCCTGGCCGTCGTCGACCAGCACGACGCGGTGGCCGCCGCGCTCGAGGATCGCCTTGATCACCTTCTGGTTGGTGCGGTTGTCCTCGGCCACGAGCAGCCGGGCGGCGCGGGCGGCCCGCCGCACGACCGGAGCCGGGGTGGCGATCCCGCCATCGGCCGGGCTCAGGGCGGCGCGCAGGCAGCTCCCGAGGGTGGCCTCGTCGACCTCGGCCGGGAGATCCGCCAGGGTCAGGGTCGGATGGTCGACGCCGGCACCGCCCACGGCCACCAGATCGACCCGCTCGCCGAGCCCGACGAGCGCGTCGGCGAGCGCCCGGATCTCGACCCTGGTCGGATCGGCGAGCACGACCCTCCCGGCCGAGCGGGCGCGCAGGAGCTCCAGGGCGTCCTCGATCGTCGCCGCCTCGAGCGGCTCCAGGCCGAGCCGCCGCAGGCGGCCCGCGAGCGCGTCGGAGAGGCCGAGGAGCACGACGGTCCCGACCAACGGCGGCTCCTCGGCCGGCGCCGCCGGATCGGGCTCGAGCGGGACCTCGACCCAGAAGCTCGAGCCGCGCCCGGGCGTGCTCACGACACCGAGCTCGCCGCGCATCAGGCTCACCAGCTCGCGGGCGATGGCGAGCCCGAGGCCGGTGCCGCCATAGAGCCGGTGGGTGGCCGATTCGGCCTGGGTGAAGCGCTCGAAGATCGCCTTCTGGCGGTCGGGCGGGATGCCGATCCCGGTGTCCTGCACCTCGAGGCGGAGGCGGACCGCGCCGTTCGCCCCGGGCAGCGGCCGGACGTCGATCAGGACCCCGCCCGTGTGGGTGAACTTGACGGCGTTGGCCGCCAGGTTGAGCAGCACCTGGTGCAGCGCCTGCACCGGGCCGACCAGCCGGAACGGCGTGCGCGGGTCGAGCCGCAGGCGCAGATAGAGGCCCTTCTCGGCGGCCGCCTGCTGCAGGAGCCCGCGCACCAGGGCGAGCCGGGCGTGCAGGTCGAACGGCACCCGGTCGAGGGCGTAGCGGCGCTCCTCGAGCCGGGCGAGATCGAGGATCTCGTTGACCAGGGCCAGAAGCGTGCGGGCGGCGCTGCGCACCGTCCCGGTCATCGCCCCCTGCTCGGCGTCCAGGCGCGTCCCGGCCAACAGATCGCTCATGCCGATGATGGCGTTGAGCGGCGTCCTGAGCTCGTGGCTCATCATCGCGAGGAAGCGGCTCTTGACCCGGCTCGCCTCCTCGGCCCGCTCGATCGCCTGGTTGAGCTTGCCGAGCAGCACCGAGAAGTAGGCGGGCAGGATCACGAGCGCCAGGAGCAGCGCGATGTCGAGCGCCGGCACGGTGCGCCACTCGGCGTTGCCGGTGATGACGATCGCGAACAGGACGAGCGAGGTGCCCGCGGCGGCGAACAGGTAGGGCTTCCCGAAGCGGAAGCCGTGGCCGAGGATGACCCAGAGCAGGATCGGGTAGAACAGCGCGGTGGCGAAGCCGCCGACCAGCATCACCGCGTTGAGGCCGACCGTGTCGATCAGCATGCCGGCCAGGCGCCGCCCGGGCACGGCCTCGGGACGCAGCACGATGTGGCCGAGCAGGAGCACGGCACCCAGGAGGCTCGCGCCGCTGATGGCGAGGCCCGCCGAGACGATCGTCGCCCGGTCGGCGAGGTCGGCCGGCAGCAAGAGCACGTAGCCCGCGATGAAGAGCGCGAAGGCGATCCGGATCACCGCCTGCTCGTGCTCGGTGTCGGGGCGGCCCTGCAGCCGCAGCCGGCACCAGCGCAGGAGCCCGGCCGCGCCGCCCGGGCGCGGCTCGGCCCGCGCCGGGTCGGGAGTGGTCCGGGCGGGACCGCGGGCCGCTGCCATCGGCGCCGCGCCGCTCAGGCCCAGGAGCCCTCGAGCATCCGCCGGGCGAAGTCGGCGGCGCTCAGGGGCGGGCTGATGAAGTCGCCCTGGACCTCGTTGCAGCCGAGCGCCTCGAGCCGGCGGAGCTGGCCGCGGGTCTCGACGCCCTCGGCGATCACGGTCAGGCCCAGGCTGTGGCCGAGATTGATGATCGCGCGCACGATCACCTCGTCGTTGGCGCTCTGCTCGAGGTTCTGCACGAAGGACTGGTCGATCTTGAGCCGGCGCACCGGCAGCCGCTTGACGTAGGACAGCGAGGAGTAGCCGGTGCCGAAGTCGTCGAGCGAGAGGGAGACGCCGAGTTGGTGCAGGTAGCGCAGGCTGGCCGAGGCGGTCTGGCTGTTCTCGATGACCGCGTTCTCGGTGAGCTCGACGTCGAGCTGGTCGGGGGCGAGGCCGCTGTCCTTGAGGACCCGCTCGATCAGGAGCTCGACGCCGCGCTCGCGGAACTGCACCGGCGACAGGTTGACCGAGAGCTGGAGCGGGCCCAGGCCCTCGTCGCGCCAGCGCCGGTGCTGGGCGCAGGCGGTCTGCAGGACCCAGGCGGTCAAGGGCGCGATCAGCCCGATCTCCTCGGCCAGGCGGATGAACTCGCCCGGCCGCAGCACGCCGCGGTGCGGATGGTTCCAGCGCACCAGCGCCTCGATCCCGACCACCCGGCGCGAGGCCAGGTCGAGCTGCGGCTGGTAGTGGACCAGGAACTGCTCGGCGGCGAGCGCCTGGCGCAGCTCGCGCTCGAGGGTGACGGCGCGGCGCGCCGCGAGGTTCATCTCGCGGGCGAAGAAGCGGTAGGCGTCGCGGCCCGAGGCCTTGGCCCGGTACATCGCCAGATCGGCGTTCTTGAGCAGGGTCTCGGCCGTGCGGCCGTCGGCCGGATAGAGGGTGACGCCCAGGCTGGCGGAGAGGTGGATCTCCTGGCCGTCGGCCACGAACGGCTCGGCGAACGCCTCGTTCAGCCGCCGGCAGAGCTCGGCCGCGTCCTCGGCCCGCTTGAGCTCGCTCTGCAGGATCACGAACTCGTCGCTGCGCAGCCGGCCGATCCGGTCGCTCTCGCGCAGCCGGCCGGCCAGACGCTGCGCCACGGCGCGCAGCAGCTTGTCGCCGACCGCCTCGCCGAAGGCCTCGTTGACGCCCTTGAAGCGGTCGAGGTCGAGGTGGAGGAGGGCCAAGAGCTCGCCCTGGCGGCGGGCGCGGGCGATCGCCTGCTCGAGCCGCTCGCGGAACCAGGGCAGGGTCTCGAGGCCGGTCAGGGGATCGTGGCGGGCCGCCTCGGAGCCGGCCGCCTCGGCCACCTTGAGCTCGGAGATGTCGAGCGCCACGGTCACCACCCGCTCCTGGCCGCCCGCGGCGCCGGCGAGCGGCGCCTTGGTGACGGCGAGCCAGCGCAGGCCCGACGGCCCGAGCATGGTGTCGTAGCGCGGCACCAGGAGCGGCTGGCCGCTCTCGCGCACCTTGTCGTCGAGCACGCCGTGGCGGGTGGCGAACTCCTCGCCGTGGATCTCCACGACCGGGCGGCCGACGACCGCCGCCCGCTCGACCCCGAACAGGGTCTCGTAGGCGCGGTTGACGAAGGCCAGCCGGCCCTGCTCGTCGGTGGCGCTGATCGCCACCGGCAGCCGGTCGAGGAGCTCGGCCGAGAGCGCCTCCTCGCTCGGCCGCCAGCTCGGGCCGCGCTCGGCGAGCGCCTGCTCGAGGGCGGCGGCGCGCTGCGCCAGGAGCTGGCGCTGGCGGCGCAGCGCCAGGAGGTTGCGGGCGCGGGCGCGGAACTCCAGGTGGTCGACCGGGCTCAGCAGGAAGTCGGTGGCGCCCGCCTCGAGGGCGCGGTAGCAGAAGTCCCGGTCCTCGTAGACCGTGACCACGACCACCGGCACGTCGGCCAGCGCCTCGGTGGCGCGGATCCGGGCGATCAGCGCCGCCCCGTCCATCTCCGGCATGTTGTAGTCGGTGATGACCAGGTCCGGGGGCAGGTCGGTGGTCATCCGCTCGTAGGCCTCGCGGGCGCTCGCGAAGGCGTGCACCTGGAGCCCCTCCTCGACCGAGCGGGCGAGCCGGGTCAGGATGTTGCGGCCGGTCACGCGGTCGTCGATGACGACTATCCTGGCCATCCGGTGGTCGCCCGCCCCATGCTGCCCCGAACGCCGAGCCGGCCCGGCACCTCCACCGCCACGGTAGAGAGCGGTCGGGTCGATATCAAGAATGAGGTGAAAATTTGGCTAAAGTTTTAGCGATCCCGGCGGCGCTGGCCCGGCCCTCCCCGCGGCCGGCCGGCGGCTGCCGAACCGGGCACGAACGGAGAGAGGGCTGCCCGGCTGGGCAGCCCTCTCCCGGGGTCCGTCTAGACATCGAGCCGTCCCGGGTGCTGCGGCTCGGTCCGCCTGCGCCCGGAACGGCGACCAATCTAACGCAAAGGTTGAATTGGTGCAAGCGGCTCCGGTCCGGCCGGGGCCGCCGGCGGGCCGTCAGGGCCCGGGGGAGCGGGCCTTGAGCCGCGACTACCCGAGCCGTCCCGTGGTCGGTGTCGGGGCGGTGGTGTGGCACGACGGGCGGGTGCTCCTGATCCGCCGCGGCAAGCCGCCGCGGGCCGGGCAGTGGTCGCTGCCGGGCGGCGCGCAGGAGCTCGGCGAGACGGTGCTCGAGGCGGCCCGCCGGGAGGTGCGCGAGGAGACCGGGCTCGAGCTGGCGCGGGTCGAGCTCCTGACGGTGGTCGATTCGATCACCCGCGACGACCGGGGCGGGGTGCGCTGGCACTACACGCTGGTCGACGTCGTCGCCGAGGCGGCGGCGGGCGCCGCCCGGCCGGGCAGCGACGCCGCCGAGGTCGGCTGGTTCGGGCTCGACGAGCTCGACGGGCTCGGCCTCTGGGCCGAGACGGTGCGCGTGATCCGGCTGGCCGCCGCGCGTCGCGGCGGCGCCGCGGGCTGAGGTGCCGTGCCGGGCGTCTCACTCCTCCCGTTCGCCGGCGGCGAGCACACGCGCCAGGTTGCAGATCGCGTCCTGATGCTTGCGGCTCGGGATGTTGGCGAAGTTGCGGGCCAGCTCGAGCAGCATGCGCTGCTGCGGCATCAGCTCGGCCTGCCGCGGCTTGACCTTGTGCTCGGGATCGGCGTCCTCGAAGAAGTAGCCGATGTCGACGCCGAGGGCGTGGGCGATCTGGTAGAGGCGGCCCGCCGAGATGCGGTTGATCCCGGTCTCGTACTTGTGCGCCTGCTGGTAGGTGACCCCGATCAGCTCGGCCATCTGCTGCTGGGTCAGGCCGAGCATGATCCGGCGCTGGCGGATCCGCAAGCTCACGTAATGGTCGACGTCGAGGGCGCGGCTGCGCCCGCCTGCGCCGCGACCGACGACCTTGCTGGCGAGCTGGTTCATGAGGCGTGGTCTCCGGAGGGCTGAGGGCACGTCGTTGGAGCCCGGCTCGGTTCGGATCGGATTTGGTTAAAATACCGTGGGTTTTTTAAACTTCCAGAGAAAAGAGAATTTCTCATCAACCTGAATGGCGATACCCGTCATTCCGCCCCACTCGCCGCGAAGGCCTCGGCGGCCGCCGCCCCGACCACCCGGCGGGCCGCGGCGACGCTCGCCCCGGCCAGCGTCGGGGCGTTCCAGGCGGCGAGGTCGAACACCTCCGGTCGAGCCGACGGCAGCAGCCGGCGCAGCAACCGCCGGCCGTCCGCCAGATCGGCCAGCACGTCCTGGCCGAGCAGATCCTCGAGCCGGGTCTCGGCCGCCGCCACGACCAGCACCACCTGGCCGGACCGGTAGGCCGGCTGCATCGTCTCGTCCGTCACCCGCCAGCCCACCAGCTGATCGTCGCGCAGGGCCAGCGTGCCGAGCTCGGCCGCCTCGGCGAGCCCGCCGGGGCCGATCCGGCCCACGAGGCGGATCGCGCTGCGCCGCGGGTGCCGGCCGAACAGCAGGTACTCGGCACTCGTGTCGAGCGCCCGGGCGAGCCGCTCGACGATGTCCGGGGCCGGCGCGTACTCGTCCCGCTCGTAGGGTCCGATGGCCGTCTGGTGGCGGCCGACCAGCCGCGCCAGCTCGGCCTGCCTCAACCCCTTGGAGAGCCGAAGCGAGCGCAACCGGCGGCCGAACGAGGA
The DNA here is from genome assembly GCA_964504655.1 of uncultured Geminicoccaceae bacterium. Lineage (GTDB taxonomy): Bacteria > Pseudomonadota > Alphaproteobacteria > Geminicoccales > Geminicoccaceae > JANXAZ01. The sequence goes on along the minus strand of CAZDFD010000044.1, from coordinate 15,495 downwards.
GCCCTGCCCGATCACCCGATCTCTCCCCCGAGCCGATGGTCTCGGGTGTAACTCTTACCTCGAACGAGCATCGCCCGTCGAGACCTCCGGCGGCAGCAGGCGCAGCCGGTGGACCGCCAGCGCCTCGGCGCGGGCCGGGTCGAGGCGGAGCTCGCGACCTTCGGCCCAGAGCGCCGTCAGGTCCCGATAGTGCCCGGAGAGCGGGTGGCCGACCTGGCCCGTGGCGGTGATCGCGAGGAGCCCGGGTGCGGCGAGGTCGGCCACGATGCGCAGGCCGGCCGCGTGGTGGGCCGGGAACGGCCCGCCCGGGCCGAGCGCCCGCCAGGCGGCGACCGCCACCGTGCTGGCGTCGCCACCCACGGGCGGCGCCGGCGAGACCAGGCGGCCGAGCACCGGCAGCTCGCCGAGCGGCCGGTGCGGCATCACCGCCCGATGCTGCTCGCCCCAGCGCCAAGCCGAGCGGTCCGGGCCGAGCCGCGCCTCGAGCGCGGCCGCCGCCGCGACCAGTGCCGCCGCCACCCGCTCGGGGCAGGTCTCGACCCGGGCGGTCGTCCGGTCGTCGCACCAGGCCGGTCGCGCGCGCAGGATCCGCTCCAGCACCTCCGACCGCGGCCCGAGGAAGTCGGCCGCGAGCGGACCGAGCTCGTCGGCCCAGATCCGCGGGCCGAGCGCCGCGAGCCAGGCCGCGAACAGGAGCGGCTCGTGGCGGTCGGCCGCGGCCGTGCCGTCCCAGGCGGCGAGCTCCGCGAGCAGCGCCGCCGTGGGCGTGCCCTCCGGGACCACGGCCCGGGCCTGCTCGACCAGCACCGGCACGAGGCCGCGCGCCGCGCCCGAGCGCAGGTCCTGCTGGACGGCGCGCGCCGCGGCCGCATCGAGCCCGGTCCGCGCGTCGAGCAGCTCGTGCAGGCGCAGGGCGCGCAGCGGCCCGTCCCACTCGGCCGTGATCAGGTGCGGATAGTCCGGGCCCACCAGCCGGTTGTTGGCGTTGAGGAGCAGCCCCGCGGGCGGATCCAGCCGGCGCGGCAGCTCGGCCGACGGCAGGTGGCCGAGCCAGTCGGCGGCGCCGGTCCACCCGGGCATCGGCAGCCGGCCGTCGCCCTCGGCGCGGATCGGCACCCGACCGGCCGCGAGGAGACCGATCCGACCGCGCCGGTCGGCCACCGCCACGTTCTGGACCGGGCTCGCGAAGTCGCGCAGCGCCAGGACCAGCTCGTCGACGTCGCGCGCCCGCGCCATGGCGAGGCCGGCCGCGACCGTCCGATCGTCGCTGGCGAGGGCGGTCCACTGCAGTGCCAGCGCCTCGTCGGCCCCGCCCGCCTCGGCGGCGGCCGGCACGATGTCCGAGAGCACCGGCCCGAAGCGGGTGACACGCACCCGCAGCTGCTGCGGCGCGCCGCCGCGCACGCCGATGGTCTCGAGCCGGGTCTCGAACGGCAGGCTGCCGCCGGCGACGCGGTAGCGGCCCGGGTCGGCCGGATCGCTGCGGATCCGCACCAGGTCCTCGGTGTCGGCGCCGGTCGTGGTGAGGCCCCAGGCGACCTCGCGGTTGCGCCCGATCACCACCGGCGGAAGGCCCGGGATCGTGCCGCCCACGACCTCGAGCCCGGGCGCCTCGAGGGCGGCCAGATACCAGATGCCCGGGGCGCGCAAGGGCAGGTGCGGGTCGCTCGCGAGCAGGGGGGCTCCCGAGGCGGTGCGCGGGCCGGCCAGGACGAAGACGTTCGAGCCGAGCCCGGCGTCCGGGGCCGGCTCGGGGAGCGCCGCGGCCAGCTGGTCGAGCAGCCCCGCCGGCGGCAGGTCCACGGCCGCGAGGCTCACCGGCTCGCCCGGGTCGGCCGGCGGCAGGAGGTCGTCGAGCTGGCCGGGATCGAGCCGGCGGGCGAGGCGGGCGCGCAAGAGCTCCCGCCGCCAGGCACCGCTCACCTCGAGCGCCATCAGCCGGTGCACGAGCAGGCTGTCGGCCGGCCGCCACGGCTCGGGCGCGGGCCCGAGCAGCTGGAACTCGGGCGGCAGCGGGCGGGCCGCGGCCATGGCCGCGTTGACGCCCGCGGCATAGGCCTCGAGCAAGGCGCGCTCCTCGGGGCGGTAGGCCTCGAGGCCGGCCTCGGCGACCGCGGCGAGACCGAGCGTGCGCATCAGCCGGTCGACCGGCAGGCCGGCCTCGCCCACGAGCTCGGCCAGGCGGCCGCGGCCGATCCGCCGGGTGAGCTCGAGCTGCCAGAGGCGGTCCTGGCCGTGCACGAAGCCGAGCGCCCGGTAGGCGTCGGCCTCGCTCGTGGCGCGGATCGTCGGCACCGCGTGGGCGTCGCGCAGCACCAGGACCGGCCCGTCGAGGCCGGGCAGGACCCGCTCGCCCCGGTGCCCGGGCAGCGAGGCGAGCAGGAGCCAGGCGAGGCCGGCCAGGGCGGCGGCGAACAGGGCCGAGAGGCCCGCCGCGAGCCGGAGGAGGACGCGGCGCGCGCGTCCGGCCCTGGTGCCGGCGGCCCTCAGGCGAGCAGCCCGCGGGCCGCGAGCTCGTCGGCCAGGAGCTCGGGCGCGCGGAAGCGGTGGGTCGCGAAGCCGAGCCGGCGCGCGGCCTCGATGTTGGCGGCGCTGTCGTCGATGAACAGGCAGCGCTCGGCCGCCCGACCGGTCGCCGCCAGGAGATGCGCGAAGATCGCGGGCTCCGGCTTGATCATGCCCAGCTCGCCCGACAGGAAGATGGTCTCGAAGTGTCCGAGGAAGGCGTAGCTCGGATCGTCGCGCACGAGCGGGAAGGTCTCGGCCGACCAGTTGGACAGCGCCACGAGCGGGGTGCCGCGTCCGGCCAGCCGCTCGAGCAGTGCCACCGTGCCCGCGATCGGCCCGCCGATCATCTCGAGCCAGCGCTCGCGCCAGGCGCGGATGGCCCTGGCCTCTTCCGGGTGGCGGGCGACCAGCTCCTCGATGGCCTCGGCGAACGGCCGGCCGCGGTCGAGCTCGGCGTTCCAGGCGGCGGTGCAGACCTCGGCCAGGAAGCGCTCCATCGCCGCCTCCTCGGCGAAGATCCGCCGGTAGAGCCGGCGCGGCTCCCAGTCGATCAGCACCCCGCCCAGGTCGAACACGACGAGCGTCTCGTCCACCGTCCTCTCCCTCCGCCGCGGCTTCCCGCCGTGCCGGCGGCGACGCAGGATGGCGGCCCGAGCCCGCCGGAGCCGCGCCCCTTGGCCGAGCCACTGCCCTGCCAGCGCCACCTGTTCGACCTGCCGCGCAACGTCGCCTATTTCAATGCCGCCTACATGACACCGCTCCTGCGGGCCTCGCTCGAGGCGGGCGCCGCCGGCCTCGCCCGCAAGGCCCGGCCCTGGACCATCCGCCCGGCCGACTTCTTCACCGAGCCCGAGCGGGCGCGCGAGCTCGCGGCCCGGCTCCTCGGCGTCGACGGCGAGGGTGTCGCGATCGTGCCGGCGGCGAGCTACGGCATCGCGGTCGCCGCGGCCAATCTGCGGGTCGGTCCCGGCCGCCGGGTGCTGGTGCTGGCCGACCAGTTCCCCTCGAACCTCTACCCCTGGCGCCGGCTGGTGGCCGAGCAGGGCGGCGAGGTCGTGGCGGTCGAGGCCGGCCCGGACGGGGCGCTCGGCCCGGCGGTGCTGGAGAGCCTCGACGAGCGGGTGGCGGTCGTGGCGCTGCCGCACTGCCGCTGGACCGACGGGCGGATCGTCGACCTCGCTTCGGTCGGGGCGCGCTGCCGCACCCTGGGTGCGGCGCTGGTCCTCGATCTCACCCAGTCGGCCGGGGCCCTGCCCCTGGATCTGGCGGCGGTGGCCCCGGACTTCGCCGTGACCGCCACCTACAAGTGGCTGCTCGGCCCCTACGGCCTGGGCTTCCTCTGGGTGGCACCGCACCGCCGCCACGGCCGGCCGATCGAGGAGGGCTGGATCACCCGGGCCGGGGCCGAGGACTTCGCCCGGCTGGTCGACTACACGGATGCTTACGCGCCGGGCGCGCGCCGCTTCGATGTCGGCGAGCGCTCGAGCTTCGCGCTCCTGCCGGTGGCGATCACGGCGCTCGAGCAGCTCCTCGCCTGGGGCGTGGAGCGGATCGCGGCCTCGCTTGCCGGCATCAACCGCGGCCTCGCGGCGCGGCTCGGCGAACTCGGCCTCGGGGCCCTCGAGGAGGGGGTGCGGGGGCCGCACTTCCTCGGCCTGCGCCTGCCGGCCGACGCCCCGGCCGATCTGGTCGAGCGGCTCGCCGCGGCGGGCGTGTTCGTCTCCCGGCGCGGCGCCCATCTGCGGATCACGCCGCACCTCTACACCGACGCCCAGGACTGCGACCGGCTGGTCGCGGCGCTGGCCCGGGCGCTCGGCCGCTGAGGCGCCCGGCGTTCAGAACAGGATCGTGCGATCCAGCTCGCGCAGGACGGCATCCAGGGCGACCCCGAGCAGGACCACCTCCTGGATCGAGGCGTCGGTGCCGTCGAGATCGATCCGCACGGCCGCCCCGAGCTCCTCGAAGCGCACACCCGCCGGATCGCCGCCGAAGCCGCGGAAATCGAGGATGTCCCGGCCGAGCTCGAGGTCGAGCACGGCATCGAGGCCGCTGTTCGGGCCGAAGCGGAACACGTCGCGCCCGCCCCCGAGGGGACCCGCGCCCGGATCGATGGCATCGCCGTAGAGCTGGTCGTCACCCGGGCCGCCGTCCAGCAGGTCGGCGCCGTAGCGGACCCCGCTCTCCGCCGATGCGAAGTCGCCGACCAGGAGGTCGTCGTCGGCGCCGCCGAGCAGTCGGTCACGGCCGCCGGCGACATCGCCGCTCGCCCCGAGCGCGTCGCCCACGAGGAAATCCTGCCCGGCACCGCCGACCAGCCGGTCGTCGCCGCCGCGGGCCCGATCGCTCATGCTCTGGGCGTCGCCGTAGAGCTCGTCGCCGTCGCCCATGCCGACGAGCCGGTCGTCGCCGCCGCGCGCCGAGCCCTCGATCGCCTCGCCGTCGCCGACCAGCAGGTCGAAGAGCGCCCCGCCTCTGATCTCGTCGTCGCCGCCGCGGCTCGCCTCGAGGAGGAAGCGCGCGTCGCCATAGAGGAAGTCGAAGCCCGGCCCGCCGTCGAGGTGGTCCCGACCACCGCGAGCCGTGCCCTCGAGCGTCTGCGCGTCACCGGTGCCGAGGTCGTCGCCCTCGCCGAGGCCGATCCGGTCGTCGCCGCCGCGGCCTTCGCCACGGATCCGGTGCGCGTCGCCGAAGACGACATCGGGACCTGGACCGGCGAGGATCGCGTCGCCCGCGCCCCGGCCCGTTCCCTGGACGATCCAGGCGTCGCCCAGGACCAGATCGGAGCCCTCGAGGGCCAGGATCGTGTCGCGCCCGCCACGGCCGGCATCGAGCGTGCGACCATTGTCGGGGAAGGCGGCGCGGTTCTCGCTGCTGAACGGATCGCCCAGGATCTCGTCATCCTCGGCCGTGCCGACGAGTCGTTCGGCGGCGCCACCGAACGGCGGGCGCCCGCGATCGTTGCCGATGATGACCGCCATGGCGCCCGGATCGATCCCTTCGATATCGTGGTGACGATGGATCAAGGTCTCGCAAGGCGGAAGTATTCACAGCCTGCGGTAACGCGACGCAGCCAGCTATGCGACCAAAAGTTTATCAGGTCGCCTCCTCGGCGAGCGGTGACTCCCCGATGTCCCAGGGGTCGGCCGCCCGCGGAGCCTCAACGGATCTCGAGGTCGGCTCGCCGGTCCTGGTAGCGGCAATAGCCCTCGTAGCCGCGGCCCCGGCGACGCAGGTCCAGGCTCATGCGGACCGAATCGCCGACCCTTCGGACGTCGCCGATGCCGCGCACGTCGTAGCCCCGGTCGACCGCCTCCCCGCGGCAGGCGTCCCGGGCCCGCGCCACACGGTCGCTGTCGACCTCCTCGCCGCGGCTCATGCTCAGCCGGACGCGGCGGCTGCTGCGATCGTAGGTGCAGGAGCCGCTGTAGCGCTGGCCGTCGCGGACCGCCCGCATGGTCACCGGCACGGTGTCGCCGATGCCGGTCTGCGAGGCGTCCGCCTCGATCTCGCGGAAGCCCTCGTGGCGCGCCTCGGCGCGGCACTCCTCCTCGGCCCGGTTGGCGGCACCGGGCGGCACGGCCGTGCAGGCCGCGAGGCCGAGCCCGGTGAGGCCGAGAACGACCAGAACCCGAGCGCGCATATGGTCTCCTCCCCATGGCGTTTCCCCCTGGGCCCCATAGGACGGACGTGGCATCGCGGGCAAGCGCCGGTTCGGCCGCACCGCCGGAATCGGGCCGGACGTGACGGGCGTGCATTTTCTCTTTATGGTTGAAATATGCTCCCGGCACCCTTCCACGGCGCGGTCCGGCGTCCCATCTCTCGGCCGAGCGGGAGGATGGCCATCGCCACGATCCGTCACCTCGCGGGCTCCGTCGGCGGAGCGGCCCGGCGGCCATGGCGGCCGATCGGCGCGCCCGGGTGGGCGTCGGCGTGATCCCGGCGGCGCCCGCGATCCGGCTGGCGGAGGGCGTGCCTCTCGCCCAGAGGTTGAAGACGGTCGACCTGCTCGCCGGGCTCGACGAGCCCGGCCTGGCGGCGCTCCTGCCGGCGGTGCGGATCCGCCACGTCGACGCCGGCCGGGCGATCGTCGGCCACCTCGATCCCGGCCGCGAGGTCTACTTCGTGCTCTCGGGCAGCGTCCGGGTCACGATGTTCGCCGAGAACGGCCGCGAGGTGGCGTTCCGCGACCTCGCCGCCGGGTCGAGCTTCGGCGAGATCGCGGCGATCGACGGCGGGCCGCGCTCGGCCGACGTGGTGGCCCTCGAGGACGCCCTCGTCGGCACGCTGAGTGCCGCCGACTTCACGGCGCTGCTGCGGCGCGAGCCGGCGGTCGCCGAGGCCACCCTCAAGAAGCTCGCGCGTCTGGTCCGCGCCCTGAGCCTGCGGGTCTACGAGTTCGCGAGCCCGGTGCCGGCGCGGATCTGCGCCGAGCTCCTGCGGCTCGCCGGGCCCGAGGGCAGGGGACCCGCACGCATCGCCCCGCCGCCCAAGCACGCCGACGTCGCGGCCAAGGTCAGCACGCATCGCGAGGCGGTCAGCCGGGTGATGAGCGAGCTCGCCCGCCGCGGCGTGCTCGCCAAGGGCCGCGGCGAGATCCTGGTCCGCGACCGGGCGGCGCTCGAGCGCTACGCGCAGGGCGCCGAGCGGCTGCTCGACTGAGCGGCCGTCAGCCGATCGCGCAGCCGGCGGTCCGGGCGCGCAGGCGGACGAGCGCGTGCACGGCCGCGATGGTCGGGGCGGGCAGGCCGACGAGCCCGGCCATCTCGAGCACGGCGCCGACCAGCGCGCCGAGCTCGAGCGGCCGGCCGCGCTCGAGGTCCTGCAGCATCGAGGTGCGGTGGGCGCCCACCTGCGCGGCGCCCTCGATCCGCCGCTCGACGTCGATCGGAAAGCGCACGCCCAGCCGCTCCGCCACCGCCTGCGCCTCGAGCATCATGGCGCGGGCGAGCGCGCGGGTGCCGGGATCGGCGCAGATCACATCGAGGGTGGCGGCGGTGAGCGCGCTCACCGGGTTGAAGGCGAGGTTGCCCCAGAGCTTGACCCAGATCTCGTCGCGGATCCGCGGCCGCACCGGCGCCTTGAGGCCGGCCGCCACGAGCGCCCGGGCGAGCCGCTCGACCCGCTCGCTGCGCGCCCCGCCGGGCTCGCCCAAGGAGAACCGGTCGCCCTCGACCAGCCGGACCACCCCCGGCTCGACGACCTCGGCCGCCGGGTAGACGACGCAGCCGATCGCCCGCTCGGGGCCGAGCTCGCGCCAGATCGCCCCGTCCGGATCGACGCTCGCCAGCCGGCGGTCGCGCCAGGGCCCCTCGAGACCGAAGAAGTACCACCAGGGCACGCCGTTGACCGCCCAGACGAACGCCGTCTCGGGCCCGGCCAGCGCCCGCAGCGCCGGGATCGCCGGTGGGACCTGGTGCGCCTTCAAGGTGACGAGCACGAAGTCCTGGATCCCGAGCTCGGCGGCGTCGGCGGCGGCGTGTGGCCGGCTCGAGATCCGCTCACCGCCGGCCTCGAGGACGAGGCCGCGGGACCGGATCGCCTCGAGGTGCGGGCCCCGCGCCACGAGCGAGACCTCGGGTCCGCCGCTCTGCGCGAGTTTGGCCGCCAGATAGCCCCCGATCGCCCCGGCGCCGAAGACGCAGATCCGCATCAGCCGAGGCCGAGCCTCTGGGCGAGGCCGATGCGCTGCAGCTTGCCGGTGGCACCCTTGGGGATCTCGGCCAGGATCACCACCCGCCGCGGCACCTTGAAGTCGGCCAGGCGCGCGGCCGCGAAGGCGCGGATCTCCGGCTCGCTGGCATGGCTCCCCTCGCGCAGCACCACCGCCGCGCCGACGTCCTCGCCGAGCTTGTCGTGCGGGATCGCGAAGGTCACGCACTGGGCCACCGCCGGGTGGTCCATCAAGACCTCGTCGACCTCGAGCGGGCTCACCTTCTCGCCGCCGCGGTTGATGATCTCCTTGAGCCGGCCGGTGAGCCGCAGATAGCCCTCCTCGTCGAGGCCGCCCTGGTCGCCGGTGCGGAACCAGCGCCGCCCGTCCGCCTCGAAGAAGGCCCGGGCGTCGGCCTCGGGGGCGGCCTCGTAGCCGGCCGTGACGTTCGGGCCCGAGATCACCACCTCGCCCTCCTCGCCCGGATCGAGCAGGCGCGGTGCCAGGGGGTCGGCGATGCGCACGCGCGGGCCCGCCTCGGGGCCGACCGAGCCCGGCTTGCGGGGCCGCGGCGGCAGCGGGTTGCTGGTCATCTGGTGGGCCGCCTCGGTCATGCCGTAGCTCTCGATCACCGGGCAGCGGAAGGCCGCCTCGAGCGCCCGCATGACCTGCGGCGGCAGCGAGGCCGAGCTCGAGCGGACGAAGCGCAGCGCCAGGCGGGCCAGGATCTCGGGGTTGCGCTCGGCCCGCGCCAGGATCGCCTGGTGCATGGTCGGCACGGCCGTGTACCAGGTGGGCCGCGCCTCCTCGAGCCAGGCGAAGACGCGGAGCGCGTTGAAGCCGGGCGTGCAGAAGACCGAGCCGCCGGCGGCGAGCGAGGCGAGCACGGCCGCGACGAGGCCGTGGATGTGGAACAGCGGCATGATGTTGAGGCAGCGATCGGCCGGTCCGAGGGCGAGCGTCGCGCCGATGTGCCGGGCCGAGGCCACGAGGTTGGCGTGGCTCAACGGCACGAGCTTGGGCCGGCTCGTGGTGCCCGAGGTGTGCAGGAGCAGGGCCGTGGCCGCGGCCGCGGGAGCGGGCTCGAGCGGCGCCGCCGGGCCGAGCTCGAGGCTGCCGGCCGCGGCGCCCGGAGCCGGCCCGAGGCGCAGCAGGTCGAGGCCGCGGCGGGCGGCCACGGCCACCACCGGGCCCTGCTCGCCCTCGCCGACCAGGACCGCCTTCGCCCGGAGATCGCCCAGATAGAAGTCGAGCTCCTCCTCGCGGTAGGCGGGGTTGAGCGGCGCGGTCGCGGCCGCGCAGGCGCAGGCGAGGAACGCCGTGGCCGCCTCGGGACCGTTCGGCAGCACGATCGCGACCCGATCCTCGGGCCCGATGCCGCGCGCGCGGAGCGCGCCCGCGACCCGCGGCAGCATCGCCCGGAGTGCGGCGAAGCTCAGCGCCGGACGGCCCGGGGCCAGGACCGCGGGCGCATCGGCCGCGCCACGGGCCAACAGATCGACGATCGTTCCCGGCTCGCCTGCGGCCATTCCGGCACCCCCTCCGCGCGCGGGCCGGATCAAGCCCGTTTGCAGCGCCGCCCGCAAGCCTATCTCAGGTCCTGGCACCCGCTCCACGGGAGGGATCCGATGCCCCGCTCCGCGCTCCTGGCCCTGCCGCTTTTGGCCGGCTTCGTGAGCTTCGCCACCTCCTGCAACGGCTTCCAGGTCGGGGCCTCGACCGTCGCCGAGGCCGCCGAGCCGGCGCGGATCGTCGAGGCGGACGGCCTCGACCTGCGCCTCGAGCGGCTCGCCGGGCCGCTCGAGAACCCCTGGGGCATGGCCTTCCTGCCGGGCGGCGGCATGCTCGTGACCGAGCGGCCGGGCCGCCTGCGGCTGATCGACGAGGCCGGCCGGCTCGATCCGCGGCCGATCGCGGGCGTGCCCGAGGTCTGGGCCCGGGGCCAGGGCGGCCTCCTGGACGTGGCGCTCGCCCCGGACTTCGTCTCGAGCCGGCTCGTCTACCTTTCCTATGCGGCGCCGCTCGGCGGCGGTGCGGTCACGCGGGTGGCCCGCGGCCGGCTCGGCGACGGCCGCCTCGAGGGCGTCGAGGTGGTGCTCACGGCCGATCCCGCCGGCAGCACCGGGCGGCATTTCGGCTCGCGCCTGGTGTTCGGCCGCGACGGCAGGCTCTACGTGTCGACCGGCGACCGCGGCCAGATGGAGCGGGCGCAGAAGCTCGACGATCTGGCCGGGACGATCCTCCGCATCGAAGCCGACGGCCGGATTCCGGACGACAACCCGTTCCTCGGCCGGGCGGGCGTGCGCCCCGAGATCTGGGCTTACGGGATCCGCAACGCCCAGGGCATGGCGCTCCACCCCGTGACCGGCGAGCTCTTCGAGCACGAGCACGGGGCCCGGGGCGGCGACGAGGTGAACATCATCGAGAAGGGGGCGAACTACGGCTGGCCGCTCGTCACCCACGGCGTCGACTATTCGGGCCTGCCGATCGGCCGCGGCAAGACCATGCCCGGGGTGACCGATCCGCTGCACGTCTGGGTGCCCTCGATCGCGCCCTCCGGCATGGCCTTCTACGAGGCCGACCGGATCCCGGGCTGGAGGGGCAGCCTGCTCGTGGGCGCGCTCGCCGCGCAGATGCTGGTCCGTCTCGAGCTCGACGGCCGCAAGGTGGTGAAGGAGCACCGCCTGCTGCAGTCCGAGATCGGCCGCATCCGCGACGTCCGGGTGGGCCCGGACGGGCTCGTCTATCTCCTGACCGACGCCGCCGACGGCGCGCTCTGGCGGCTCGGCCCCGCCGCGGGATGAGAGATCTGCGTGCGGCCGGGTTGCCCGGCCGCCCCGCGCCGTGCTGCTCGAAGGCCCTGAGGTTCGGGGGAGGCCCGCATGCATCGTCGCATCCTGCTCGCCACCATCGGCGCGGCGGCCGCGCTCGCGGCGCTGCCGGCTTCGGCCGCTTATCCGGAGCGCCCGATCCAGATCGTGGTGCCCTGGGACGCCGGCGGCGGCACCGATATCTCGGCGCGGATCTTCGCGGCTGGCCTCGAGAAGGAGCTCGGCGTGCCGGTCAACGTGGTCAACCGCTCGGGCGGCAGCGGCGTGGTCGGCCACGCGGCGATCGCGAATGCCGAGCCGGACGGCTACACGCTCGGCGTCGGCTCGCCCGAGCTCGCCTTCCTCAAGACGGTCGGGCTCGCCGACATCACGCCCGCGAGCTTCACCCTGATCTCGCGGATCACCGTCATCCCGGCGGGGGTGACGGTCAAGGGCGACGCGCCCTGGAAGACCCTGGGCGAGCTCCTGGACGCGGTGCGCAAGGAGGCCCCCGGCACCTTCACCGCCTCGGGCTCGGGCCAGGGCGGCTCCTGGCACATGGCGATCGCCGGCCTGCTGGCGAGCCAGGGCATGGAGCCCGACCGGATCAAGTGGATCCCCTCGCGCGGCGGGGCACCCGCGCTCAAGGACCTGACGGCCGGCGGCATCACCATGTTCACGGGCTCGCCGATCGAGGGCAAGGCCCTGATCGAGGCGGGCCAGGTGCGGCCGCTCGCGGTGATGGGCCCGGCCCGCTCGCCGGTCTTCCCGGACACCCCGACGCTCGCGGAGGCGGTCGGCTCGAGCTGGACCTACGAGAACTGGTTCGGCTTCGTGGGTCCGAAGGGCCTGCCGGCCCCGATCGTCCAGCGGCTGGCCCTGGCCGGGGCCCGGGCGCACGCCTCGGCCGAGGTCCAGGATGCCATGAAGGCGCGCGGCGTCCAGCCGCTCTGGGACGGCCCCGAAGCCTTCCCGGCCTTCGCCCGGGAGTTCGAGGCCAAGGCCGCCGACGTGCTGCGCCGGCTGGGGCTCGCCAAGGGCTGAACGCGCCGCCGTCAGCCGGCCTGCGGCCGTCGCTCGGCCCAGCGCTCGATCAGCTCGAGCAGCTCGCGCTCCTTGGGCAGCTCGATCAGCACCCGCACGAGCTGGTCGCCCTGCTCGCCGGTGCGCGGGTCCTTGAGGCCCTTGCCCTTGAGACGGAGCATGCGGCCCGAGCTCGTGTGGCGCGGCACGGTCAGTGCCACCTCGCCGTCGAGGGTCGGCACGCGCACCTTGCCCCCCTTGACCGCCACGGCGAGCGGGACCGCCTGGTCGACCAGGAGGTCGAGCCCCTCGCGTCGGAACACCGGGTGGGGAGCGATCCGGATCTCGACCAGGGCGTCGCCGGCGCCGCCGAGCCCGGGCCTGCCCTTGCCCTTGAGGCGCAGCACCTGGCCGTCCGCGGTTCCGGCCGGGATCGTCAGATCGAGGGTCGAGCCGTCGGGGAGCTGGATGCGCCGGACCGCACCGCGGGCGGCCTCGAGGAGGCCGATCTCGAGCTGCAGGCGGACGTCCTCGCCGGCGCCTCCGAAGCCGCCGGTGAAGCCGCCGCCGCGTCCGGCCTTGCGCCGGCCGCCGCCGAACAGATCCCCCAGGATCTCCTCGAAGTTGAGCCCGCCCGGCCCGCCGAACTCGAACCTGGCACCGCCGGCGCCGGGCTGGAAGCCGCCGCCCGCGAAGGCCCGCTCGCGGCCCTGCTCGTCGATCTCGCCGCGGTCGTAGCGGGCGCGCTTGCCCTTGTCGGACAGGATCTCGTAGGCCGCCGAGATGCGCTTGAAGCGCTCCTCGGCCTTCTTGTCGCCCGGGTGGAGGTCGGGGTGGCAGGTCTTGGCGAGCTTGCGGAAGGCCCGCGTGACCTCCTCCTCGCTGGCGCCCTTGGCGACGCCGAGCTCCTCGTAGAGCGAGCGGCTCATGACCTGGCCTCCGAACGGCCGAAGGGGCGGCGGCCCGCGCCGCCGCCCCTCTGCCTCTCACGAGCCCGTGCCGCCGATCAAGCCGCCTTGGCGAGTTCGCCGACCTTGCCGTTGATCGCGATCAGCCGCGGCTTCAGCGCCTCCGGCACCTCGCGGGCGAGCTCGACGTCGAGCAGACCGCTCTCGAGGCGGGCACCCTTGACCTCGACATGCTCGGCGAGCGCGAAGCGCAGCTCGAAGGCCTGGCGCAGGATGCCGCGCTGCAGGAGGCGCGCCTGGCCCTCGGCCTTGGCCGGCTGACCCTTGACCGTGAGCACGCCGTTCTCGACGCTGAGCGTGAGCTCGTCCTGCTTCCAGCCGGGCAGCGCGATCTGGATCAGGTACTTGTCCGCCGCCGTCTCGGCGATGTCGACGGCCGGGCCGCTGTCGGCCACCACCACGCCCGAGACCAAGCGCTGGGCGAGCCGGTCGAAATCCCGGACCGAGCGGTAGAAGGGACGCAGATCGATCGTCGTCATTTGATCCTCCATTGAGCGATCACGACGTGCGGCGCTCCACCATGGACGCGCCGACTTCGCCAGCCGGACCCGATCTCGGCATCCGACGAACGTTCAGATGGGCAGGGACGGGGTGACGTCAAGACCCTCGCGCCACGCCCGCTCCTGGTCTAGAGGCTCGCCCGGGGCGGGGGAGGGGACGTCGATGCCGCTGCTGCTCGGAGCCGTCGCCGACGATTTCACGGGCGCCACCGATCTCTGCAACATGCTGGTCCGGAACGGCATGCGGACGGTGCAGCTGATCGGCGTGCCGCGCCCCGACCTCGAGCTGCCCGAGGTCGACGCCGTGACGGTCGCCCTCAAATCGCGCACCTGCCCGGCCAAGGAGGCGGTCGCGGCCTCGCTCGAGGCGCTCGACTGGCTGCGGCGGCAGGGCGCCCGCCAGATCCTCTTCAAGTACTGCTCGACCTTCGACAGTACCGAGGAGGGCAATATCGGCCCGGTCGGCGACGCGCTCGCCGACCGGCTCGCCGCGCCGATCGCCATCGCCTGCCCGGCCTTTCCCGAGACCGGCCGGACCATCTATCTGGGTCATCTGTTCGTGGGCGAGGCGCTCCTCTCCGACACCCACATGCGCCACCACCCGCTCACGCCCATGACCGACAGCAACCTGGTCCGCGTGCTCGGCCGCCAGACGCCGCGCCGGGTCGGGCTCGTGGCGCGGGGCAGCGTGCGGCGGGGGGCGGCGGCGATCCGCGACCGGCTCGCCGAGCTGCGCCACGAGGGCTGCCGCTGGGCGATCGTCGACTGCGTCGAGGACGACGACCTCCTCTCGATCGGCGAGGCGGTCGCCGACCATCCGCTCGTCACCGGCGGCTCCGGCGTGGCCATGGGTCTGCCGGCCAACTTCCGCCGCGCCGGGCTCCTCCCCGAGCGCGGCGCCGAGGCCGCGGCGCTGCCGACGGTTGCGGGTCCGGAACTCGTGCTCGCCGGCTCCTGCTCGGCCGCCACGCTCGGCCAGGTCGAGGCGTTCCGCGCCGAGCGGCCGTCGCGCCGGCTCGACCCCGTGGCGCTCGCCCGCGGCGCCGAGCTCGCCGAGGTGGTCGCGTGGGCCCAGGCGCATCTGGCCTCGGGGCCGGTGCTGATCTACGCGAGCGCGCCGCCCGAGGAGGTCCGCCGGGTGCAGGGCGAGCTCGGCCGCGACCGCGCCGGGGCGGTGGTCGAGGAAGCGATGGCGCGCCTCGCCCGCGAGCTCGTGGCGGCCGGCGTGCGGCGGCTGGTCGTGGCCGGCGGCGAGACCAGTGGTGCGGTGGTCCAGGCGCTCGGGGTCGAGGGCCTAGCGATCGGCCCGCAGATCGACCCGGGCGTTCCGGCGACGGTCACGATCGGCCGCGGGCCGCGCCTGGCGCTCGCCTTGAAGAGCGGCAATTTCGGCCGGCGCGATTTCTTCCGGCACGCGCTCGAGGCGATGCCGTGAGCGAGGCGGCGCGGCTCGCCGAGCGGCTGTGCGCGCTCGGCCGGTCCCTGTTCGCCCGCGGCCTCACCTTCGGCAGTTCCGGCAACCTTTCGGTACGCCTACCCGACGGCGGTTTCCTCGCCACGCCCACCAACGTGGCACTCGGCGATCTCGATCCGGCCCGGCTCGCCCGGCTGGACGGCAGCGGCCGGCCGCTCGCGGGCGACCCGCCGACCAAGGAGGTGCCGATGCATCTGGGCATGTACCGGGCGCGGTCCTCGGCCGGCGCGGTCGTGCATCTCCACTCCACCTGGTCGGTCGCGGTCAGCCTTTTGGACGGGCTCGACCCCGAGGAGCCGATCCCGCCTTTGACCGCCTACTACGTGATGCGGGTCGGCCGGCTGAAGCTTTTGCCTTACATCCCGCCGGGCGATCCGGCGCTCGGCACGGCGGTCGAGGCGGTGGCCGACCGGCACCATGCCGTGCTCCTCGCCAATCACGGGCCGGTCGTCGCCGGCTCCTCGCTCGATGCCGCGGTCCACGCGATCGAGGAACTCGAGGAGACCGCCAAGCTCTTCGTCCATCTCCAGGGCCGACCGATCCGGCCCTTGACGGCCGAGCA
>CAZDFD010000043.1:0-34218 GCA_964504655.1 uncultured Geminicoccaceae bacterium | reverse complement strand
GCTTGCCGGTCGAGCCCGAGGTGTAGAGGATGAACAGCGGGTCCTCGGCGCCCATCGGCTCGGCCGGGCACTGGTTGCCGACCTTGGCCATGAGCTCGCGGGCGTCGTGGTCGCGGCCCTCGACCATGTCGACGGCGATGCCGGTGTGCCGGAACATCAGGACCTTGACGTCCGGCGCGCACTTCTTGAGCGCCTCGTCGGCGTTGCCCTTCAAGGGCACGACCTTGCCGCCGCGCAGCCCGCCGTCGGCGGTGACCAGGAGCTTGGCCTTGGCGTCGTTGATCCGGTCGGCGAGGCTGTCCGGCGAGAAGCCGCCGAACACCACCGAGTGGATCGCGCCGATCCGCGCGCAGGCCAGCATGGCGTAGGCGGCCTCGGGGATCATCGGCAGATAGATCGTGACCCGGTCGCCCTTGCCGACGCCCATCTGCTTGAGGACGTTGGCCAGCCGGCAGACCCGGTCGTGCAGCTCGCGGTAGGTGATCTTGCGGTCGACCGCGGGATCGTCGCCCTCCCAGATGATCGCCACCTGGTTGGCGCGCCGCGGCAGGTGCCGGTCGACGCAGTTGGCGCAGACGTTGAGCTGGCCGTCCTCGAACCACCGGATGGAGACGTCGCCCTCGAAGCTCGTGTTCTTGATCCGGGTCGGCTTCCTGATCCAGGTGAGCCGCTCGGCCTGCTCGGCCCAGAACCCGTCCGGGTCGCGGATCGAGCGCTCGTACATCGCCCGGTAGCGCTCGCGGTCGCAATGGCTCGACCGCGCGAATTCCGGATCGACCCTGTAGAGATCCGACATCGATCCCTCCCCGAAGCCAGCTCTCCGCGCCCTGCCCGCCGCGGACGCCGGCTTATGACCGTTTCTCGACCCGCATCTCAAGCACGAGGGGACGTTATGCCGCAAGAGCCGGCCCGGCCGGCTTATCCCCGAAACGATCAACAGCTTGTGGGTAAGCGATTGCGTCGGCGAGATGATCGGGTCGAGAGCCTGCTCAACCCCGGGTCGAGACGCCGGTCGCCCGCAGCCAGCCCTCGACGCTCGGCAGGATCCGCTCGACGATCACCGCCACGCCGGCCGCGGTCGGATGGATGCCGTCCGGCTGCACGAGCTCCGGCCGGCCCGCCACCCCGTCCAGGAAGAAGGGATAGAGCGCGGCGCCGTGACGGGCCGCCAGATCGGCGTAGGCGGCCGCGAACGCCGCCTCGTAGGCCTCGCCCAGATTGGGCGGCGCGCGCATGCCGGCCAGGAGCACCGGCACGCCCCGGGCGGCCGAAGCGGCCAGGATCCGCTCCAGATTGGCCAGGAGCTGCTCGACCGGCAGCGCCCGCAGCGCGTCGTTGCCACCGAGCTCGACGATGAGATGGCTCGGTCCCTCGGCCAGCACCCACTCGACCCGCGCCGCACCGCCGGCGCTGGTGTCGCCCGAGACCCCGGCATCCAGCACCGCGCAGGCGAGCCCGCGCGCCACGAGCGCCGCCTCGAGGCGGGCCGGGAACGCCGCCGCGAGCGGCAGCCCGTAGCCGGCGGTGAGCGAATCGCCGAGCACCGCGATCCGGCACCCGGCCGCCTCGGCACCCGCCTGCGGCCCGGTCGCCAGGACCAGCGCCAGCCCGAGCAGGCCCGCCGCCACCTTGCAGCACCGGCCCGGCCGCGCCATGTCCGCGAGCATGCCCGGATCCGGCCGGCGCGCGGGACGTCCGATGATCGAGCTCACCCAGGTCCACCTCACGCTCGCGAGCCCGGCCGGTCCGGTCGCCATCCTGCGCGGCCTCGACCTCGCCGTCGCCGCCGGCACGACGGTGAGCGTGGTCGGCCCCTCGGGCTCGGGCAAGTCCAGCCTGCTCGCCATCGTCGGCGGCATCGAGCGGGCCACCTCCGGCCGGGTCGTGGTCTGCGGCCGCGACCTCGCGACCCTCGACGAGGACGGCCTCGCCCTGTTCCGGCGCGATCATGTGGGCATCCTGTTCCAGGCCTTCCACCTGGTGCCGGCGATGACCGCGCTCGAGAACGTCGCCCTGCCGATGGAGCTGGCGCGCCGGCCGGGCGCCCTGCCGCGCGCCCGCGAGCTGTTGGCCGAGGTCGGCCTCGCGCACCGCCTCGAGCACTTCCCGGCCCAGCTCTCGGGCGGCGAGCAGCAGCGGGTGGCGCTCGCCCGGGCCCTCGCCAACGAGCCCGAGCTCCTGCTCGCCGACGAGCCGACCGGCAATCTCGACGCCGAGACCGGCCGCGAGGTCGTCGACCTCCTGTTCGCGCTGCAGGCCGAGCGTGCCACCACGCTCGTGCTGGTCACCCACGACGCCCGCCTCGCCGCCCGCTGCGCCCGCCGGCTCGCCATGGACGGCGGCCGGCTGCGCGAGCTCGAGGCGCCGGCCCCGGTGCTGCTCGCCGGCTGCCCGACGTGAGCGGCCGGCTGGCCGTCGCCTGGACCGTCGCCCGCCGCGAGCTGCGCGGCGCCTTCCGCCCGCTCGCCCTCGTGCTCGCCTGTCTGGCGCTCGGCGTCGGCACGATCGCCACGGTGGGCGTCTCGGCCGAATCGGTCCGCGAGACGATCCGCCGCGACGCCCGCGCGCTCCTGGGCGGCGACCTCGAGCTCGAGAGCGCCAACCGCCCGGTCTCCCCGGCCGAGCTCGGGACACTCCTGCCGCCCGAGGCGCGCACCAGCACCACCGTGCGCACCACCACGCTCGTGACCGGTCCGGGCGGGCGGCGGCTGGCGGTCTCGCTCAAGGCCGTCGACGAGGCCTGGCCGCTCGTCGGCACGGTCGTGCTCGACCCGCCGCTCGCCCTGGCCGAGGCGCTCGCGGGCGACGGTGCCGTCGTCGAGGAAGGCGTCCTCGCGCGCACCGGCGCCCGTCTGGGTGATCGCCTGCAGCTCGGCGAGACCAGCGTGCGGATCACCGCCGTGCTGGTCCGCGAGCCGGACCGGCTCGGCGGCTTCGCCGGCTTCGGCCCCCGCCTCCTCCTCGACCGCACCACGCTCGAGGCGAGCGGGGTGCTCCGCCCGGGCGCGCTCCTGCGCTTCGAGCACCGCGCCGTCCTGCCCGACGGCGCCCTCGAGGGGCTCCTGCCGCGGCTGCGCGCCGCCGAGGTCGACGCCGGCTGGCGGCTGCGCACCGCCGCCGAGGTCGAGCCGCGGGTGGCGCGCTTCTCCGACCGCCTCGCGAGCTATCTGACCCTGGCCGGGCTCGCCGCCCTGCTCGTGGGCGGGCTCGGGGTGGCGCTCGCGGTCGGCGGCTATCTGGCCGGGCGGCGCCAGACCATCGCCGTCCTCAAGGCGGTGGGCGCCACCGCCGCCGAGGTCGACCTCGCCTACGCGCTGCTCCTGGCGCTCGTGGCGGTGGCCGGGATCGCCACCGGCCTCTTCGCCGGCCAGCTCCTCCCCTTCGCGCTCGCCGGGGTCCTGGCCGGGGTGCTGCCGATCCCGGTCGAGGCCGGGCTGCACCTCCGCCCGCTCGGCCTCGCC
Organism: uncultured Geminicoccaceae bacterium; assembly: GCA_964504655.1. Classification (GTDB taxonomy): domain Bacteria; phylum Pseudomonadota; class Alphaproteobacteria; order Geminicoccales; family Geminicoccaceae; genus JANXAZ01. The sequence goes on along the minus strand of CAZDFD010000043.1, from coordinate 30,757 downwards.
GCCCTCACCGGCCTCCTGACCGCGGCGCTGTTCGCCGGCTGGCCGCTCGCCCGCGCCCGCGAGGTCTCGGCCGCGAGCCTCCTGCGCGCCGAGGTCGCCCCGGTCCGCCGGCTGCCGCGGGCCGGCCGGCTCGCGGCCCTCCTGCTCGTGGGCGCCGCCCTGGCCGGGCTCGCGGTGGCGAGCGTCGACCGGCCGATCCTGGGCGTCCTGTTCGTCGCCGGCGCGCTCGTGACGATGCTGGCCCTGGCGCTGCTCGGGCGGCTCTTCCTGGCGCTCGCCGCCCGCGGCCTCGGCCAGCGCGGCCCGCTCGCCCTCCGGCTCGCCGCGCGCAACCTGTCGCGGCCGGCGAGCGGCGCGCTCCCGACGCTGGTCGGCCTCGGCGCCGGGCTCGGCGCGCTCGTCACGATCGGCCTGCTCGAGGCCAACCTCGTGCGCGAGCTGTCGCTCCGGCTCGCCGAGCGGGCCCCGAGCCACGTCGTGATCGACATCCAGCCCGACCAGTGGGCGCCGTTCGAGCGGCTCGTGGCCGCAACCCCGGGCGCCCGCCTCCTGCAGGCGGCGCCGACGCTGCGCGCCCGCATCGTCCGCATCAAGGGCGAGCCGGTCGAGCGGGCGGCGATCGCCGAGCACGTCCGCTGGACGGTCGACCGCGACCGCGGCCTCACCTGGCAGGCGAGCCCGCCGCCCGGCACCGAGCTCGTGGCCGGCGCCTGGTGGCCGGCCGACCACCAGGGCCCGCCGCTCGTCTCGATCGAGGCCGAGGTGGCCCGGGGCTACGGTGTCGGGGTCGGCGACCGGCTCGCCTTCAACGTCCTCGGCCGGGTGATCGAGGCCGAGATCGCCAATGTCCGCCGCGAGGTCGACTGGGCCTCGGGCCGGCTCGACTTCGTCTTCGTGCTGAGCCCGGGCGTGGTCGACCGGGCGCCGCACGTGCGCATCGCCGCCCTCGAGATCGGCCGCACCCAGGCGGCGGGCTTCCTCGACCGGCTGGCCGAGGCGCTGCCCAACGCCACGCCGATCGAGATCGGCTCGGTGGTCCGCGAGGTCGCGGCCACCCTCGAGCGGATCGCCATGGCGATCCGCGTGGTCGCGGGTGTCACGCTCGCGACCGGGCTCCTGGTGCTCGCCGCGGCCCTGCTCGCGGCCCGTCGGCGCCACCTGCAGCAGACCGTGCTGTTGAAGATCCTGGGCGCGCCGCGGGTCCAGATCCTGCGGGTGCTCGTGGCCGAGCACCTGCTCCTGGCGCTGCTCGCCGGGCTCGCCGGCGCGCTCGTCGGCGCCGCCGCCGCCTGGGCGATCGTCCGGCTGGTGCTCGACCTGCCCTGGGTGCTGCCGCTCGCGAGCCCGGCGGCGGTGCTGGTGCTCGCCACGCTCCTGACGCTCGGCGTGAGCGCCGCCAGCGTCTGGCGGCTGCTCGGCCGCTCGGCGGCGGGCGCGCTCCGCGCCTCCTGAGCACCGGGCGCGCTTGCGCGCGCTCCCTTATTGGTCTATCTTCCTACAGATCCGACCGAGATCCGTCGGGCGCGGTGGCGCGCCGGGCGTGGCAGGTGGCTCCCGAGCGGTCGGCGGGGCGTGGATGCGAGCATGGGCACGCGGCTCCCGAGCCGGTCGGATCGATGCGGGCACGAGGCTCCCGAGGCGAGCCCCGCGATCGGCGCACGCGGCTCCCGAGCGGGGGACCCGGCGACGGTGCACGCGGCTCCCGAGCCCGCGGCCCGGATCCGGGAACGGCGCGGTCGGCGGCCGCGGCCGGGCGGTCGGGAGAACGCTGCGAGTGGGGCACGAAGCTCCCGAGCGGAGGGCGCGAGCACCCGTGCCGGCCGGAGCACGCGGCTCCCGAGCGCCGCCCGGGCCGGTGGGTTCGATGCGGGCACGAGGCTCCCGAGGCGAGCCGCGCGATCGGCGCACGCGGCTCCCGAGCCCGCGGCCCGGATCCGGGAACGGCGCGGTCGGCGGCCGCGGCCGGGCGGTCGGGAGAACGCTGCGAGTGGGGCACGAAGCTCCCGAGCGGAGGGCGCGAGCACCCGTGCCGGCCGGAGCACGCGGCTCCCGAGCGCCGCCCGGGCCGGGCCGTCCCGAGCGCGGCACGAAGCTCCCGAGCCTCCCGCGAGCCGCCGACGAGCCTCGATGCGGATCGGCCGGCGGGATGGTGGGCGCTGCTGGTTTCGAACCAGCGACCCCCGCCGTGTGAAGACGGTGCTCTACCGCTGAGCTAAGCGCCCCGTCGAACGATCTAGGAAGCAGCCGTTCGGCTTGTCAAGGCAACCCGGCCACCGCCTCGAGGGCCGGCAGGAGCTCCTCGAAGCGGTCGATCACCCGGTCGGCGCCGAGCTCGCGGGCGGGCACCGCGGTGTAGCCGAAGCTCACCAGCACGCAGGGCACGCCGAGCGCGCGCGCGACCGCCAGGTCGTTGCCGCTGTCGCCCACCATCACCGCCTCCTCGGGCGCGGTGCCGAGCGCCGCCAGGGTGGCGCGCAGATGGCCGGGATCGGGCTTGCGGACCGGCAGGGCGTCGCCGCCCACGACCGCCTCGAGCAGCGGCCCGAGGCCGAGGGCGGCGAGCAGCAGCTCGCTCGGCCGCTGCGGCTTGTTGGTGCACACACCCAGCCGCACGCCGCGGCCGCGCAGCGCCGCGAGCGCCGCCGGGACGCCCGCATAGACCTCGCTCAGCCGGGCCGGCTCGGCCGTGTAGCGCTCGAGGAAGAGGGCGTAGAGCGCCTCGAGCTCGGCCTCGCCGAGGCCCAGTCCCTGCCACTCGTGGGCGCGGCGGATGAGCGCCCGGGCGCCGTCGCCGACCATGGCGCGGACCGCGGCGAGCGGTGGTGCGGCGAGGCCGCGCTCGACCAGGAGGTCGGCCAGCACCGCGTGCAGGTCGGGCGCCGTCTCGATGAGCGTGCCGTCGAGATCGAAGACCACCGCGCGTGCCACCATCGCCGCCTTCCTGCCGCAGCCGCGGAGCGCGCCCGCGGCCCCGGCCTTGCGGCGAGGCGGGCGGCCGGCGAGACATAGGCCGCCCGGTACGCCCGGTCGAGCCTGCGGAGGTGCGATGCTGAGCGAGCGTCTGTCGATCGTCGTCCTGGCCGCCGGCAAGGGCACGCGGATGCGCAACGGCCGCGCCAAGGTCCTGCATCCGCTGGCCGGCTGGCCGCTGATCCGGCACGTGCTGGCGACCGCGCAGGCCTGCCGGGCGGAGCGGCTCGTGGTGGTGCTGGCGCCGGGCATGGACGACGTCGCGGCGGCGGTCCGCGCGGCGGCGCCGGCGGCGCGGATCGCGATCCAGGACCCCCCGCTCGGCACCGGCCACGCGGTCGCCGCCGCCCGGCCCGAGCTGCCCGAGGACGGCGCCGTCCTGGTCCTCTACGGCGATACGCCGCTCCTCCGCCCGGCCACCCTCGAGGCCCTGCTCGAGGCCCGCGCCCGGGCCGGGGCGGCGGTCGCGGTGCTGGGCTTCCGGCCGCCCGATCCCGCCGGGTACGGCCGGCTGCGGTTCGCGGGCGGGGCGCTCGTCGAGCTGGTCGAGGAGCGCCACGCCGACCCGGCGCTCCTGGCCCAGGGCCTCTGCAACTCCGGGGTCATGGCGTTCGACGCCGGCCGCCTCGGCGCCCTGCTCGAGGCCCTGCCGCTGCGCCCCGAGAAGGGCGAGTACTATCTGACCGACGCCGTGGCGATCGCGGCCGGCCGGGGGTGGGCCTGCAGCGCGGTCGAGGCGGCCTGGCAGGAGGGGCTGGGCGTCAACAGCCAGCGCCAGCTCGCCGAGCTCGAGGGGCTCTGGCAGGAGCGGCGCCGGGCCGAGCTCCTGGACGCGGGCGTGGTCATGCCGGCGCCGGCCACCGTGCATCTGGCGGCCGACAGCGAGGTCGAGCCGGGGGCGGTGCTCGAGCCCTATCTCGTGCTCGGGCCGGGTGTGCGGATCGGCGCCGGTGCGGTGGTGCACGGCTTCTCCCACCTCGAGGGCGCGGTGGTCGAGGCGGGTGCGAGCGTCGGCCCGTTCGCCCGGCTCAGGCCCGGCACGGTGCTCGAGGCGGGTGCCCGGGTCGGCAACTTCGTCGAGGTCAAGGCCGCCCGCCTGGCCCGCGGCGCCAAGGCCAACCATCTGAGCTATCTGGGCGACGCCAGCGTCGGGCCGGGCGCCAACGTCGGCGCCGGGACGATCACCTGCAACTACGACGGCTTCGCCAAGCATCGGACCGAGATCGGCGCCGGCGCCTTCATCGGCTCGAACAGCGCGCTCGTGGCGCCCGTGCGGGTCGGCGCCGGTGCCGTGGTCGGGGCCGGCAGCACGATCACCGAGGACGTGCCCGACGAGGCCGTGGCGGTCGCCCGCGGCCCTCAGGAGACGCGGCCGGGGCGGGCCCGGGCGCGGGCGGAGCGGCTCGCCGCCCGGGCCGCGGCCGAGCGCCGGGGTTGAGCCCTTTGCCGGTCGGCCGGCGCGTGGCATAGCGGGGCCAAAAGGGGGAAACGCCATGCTGCGCGTCCTGCTGCTCGCGGCCGGGCTCTGGCTCGTGGCCGTCGCCGGCTCGGCTGCCGATCCGCTGGCCGACGTGCGGGCCGGCAACCAGGCCTTCGGCGAGGGCCGGCTCGAGCAGGCGGTGCGCGACTTCGGCCGGGCCATCGACAGCGGCGGGCTCGAAACCGAGAGCCTCGCGCTGGCGCTCAACAATCGCGGCGTCGTCTATGCCGAGCTCGGCGACTTCGACCGGGCGATCGCCGACTACGGCCGGGCGCTCGAGCTCAGGCCGGGCGACGCCAAGACGATCCGCAACCTGCGCATCGCGCACACCCGCCGCGGCCTCGCGGCGGCCCGGCTGGGCGATCCGGATCGGGCGATCGCCGACCTCGGCCGGGCGATCGAGCTCGAGCCCGGCCATCCGACCGCCTATCTGCGCCGGGGCGAGCTGCGCCTCGAGCGCGGCGAGGTGCAGCCGGCGATCGAGGACCTCGAGGCCGCCGCCCGGCTGGCGCCCGACAATCGCGAGGCGCGCGCCGAGCTCGACCGGGCGCGGGCCGCCCTGCCGGCCCGCGGCGCCCCCGCCGCCGAGCCGGCGGCGGCGCCGCCGCCTCCCCGGCCCGCCCCGACCCCGCCGGCGGCCGCGACCCCGCCAGTGGCCCCGAGCCCGCCGCCGGCGGCCGCGACCGCCCCGACGCCGCCCGTGGGCCCGGTCGCCGCGGCCCGCCCGGGCGAGGCGCCCGGGCCGCGCTTCCGGGTCACCACCGACGTGTTCGTCCGCGCCGAGCCGGTCACCGCGAGCACCGCGATCGGCTCGCTGCGGCGCGGCAGCGAGTTCGTGGCGCGCGAGGAGGACAAGGGCTGGTTCAAGGTCCAGCTCGCCGACGGCCGCAGCGGCTGGATCTACCGCCGCTTCCTCGAGCCGGTCGAGCCAGCGGCCCAGTAGGATCGGCCGGGACGTCATCAACCAAAAGTAGATTCATCCCCAGATTTCTCCTCTCCGGCGCTCGACAGCTCCTCAACACACGGTTAACCTTTTCGTGCTAAGACGCGGTATCGGGACGGCGATCGGGAATCGACGGCCGCCCCGCGACGGACCGCAACCGGGTCGAGAGGGTGGGCGTGCCGAGCCGCCTCCGCATCGGTCTCCTCGAGGCGCTGCTGGCCCTGGCCCTGCTGGCGGCCGGCGCCGGCGCCGCCGTCGCCCAGGCGCTCACCTCGATCGTGGTCGAGCACGGCGACGGGGCGGTGCTGGCCGAGGACGGGGCCGACACCGCCGCCTACCCGGCCTCGCTCACCAAGATGATGACGCTCTATTTGACCTTCGAGGCGCTGCGGGCCGGGCGGCTGAGCCCAGGGACCCGGCTCGAGGTCTCGGCCGCGGCGGCGCGCCAGCCGCCCTCCAAGCTCGGCCTCAAGCCGGGCGCCACGATCCGGGTCGACGAGGCGATCCGCGCGGTCGCGGTCAAGTCGGCGAACGACGTGGCGGTGGTCCTGGCCGAGGCCGTGGGCGGCTCCGAGCCCCGCTTCGCCCAGATCATGACCTACCGGGCGCGCGAGCTCGGCATGACCCGGACCCGCTTCGCCAACGCCTCGGGCCTGCCGGACGAGCTGCAGCGGACCACCGCCCGCGACATGGCGACCCTGGCACGCCGGCTGCTCACGGATTACCCTCAGTACTACGACTATTTCGGCCTGCCCTACTTCGTCTGGCGCGGCCGGACCTACCACAACCACAACCGGCTGCTCGCCACCTACCCCGGCATGGACGGGCTCAAGACCGGCTACATCCGCGCCTCGGGCTACAACCTCGCGGCCTCGGCGGTGCGCGACGGCCGACGGCTCGTGGCGGTGGTCCTCGGCGGCTCGACCTCGACCGAGCGCAACCGCGAGATGGTCCGCCTGCTCGACCAGGGCTTCGCGACCCGGCCGTCGGCGGGTGCCGCGGTGGCGGCCGCCGAGCCGGCGCGCCGCTCGCTCGTGGCGGCCCTGCCCGCGGCCGAGCCGTCGCCCGAGCCGACCTCCAAGGCGGGCTCGCGCGGGTCCGCCAAGAGCCGCGCGGCGCGGCCGGCCGCGGGCGAGTACGCGGTCCAGCTCGGCGCCTTCAAGGATCGCCGCACCGCCGGCGAGACGGCCCGGCGGATCGCCCGTACCCTGGCGGCACTGCGCGGCGGCGCCGTCGTGGTGAGCGAGCCCAGGCCGCGCACCCGCCTCTACGCCGCTCGGATCGTGGGGCTCAGCCGGGCCGACGCGCTCGGCGCCTGCGCCAGCCTGCGGCGCGCCGGCAAGCCCTGCCTGCTGCTCGCCCCGGGCGACCGGGCGATGGGCTCGCGCTGAGCCCGCGACGCCGGCTCCGGGGGCTCCGGGGGCGCCGGCCGGCTAGAAGTGGCGCCAGCCGGTGCGCTCGATCGGCAGGCTGCGGCCGCGCGCGTCGAGCAGGGTCAGCCCCGGCTCGGCGCGGGTGCGGCCGATCACGGTGAGCGGCAGGCCGAGCCGGTCCGCGAGGGCCGCGAGTTCGACCTGCCGATCGGCCGGCAGCGTGAACAGGAGCTCGTAGTCGTCGCCGCCGGAGAGCGCCGTCGCCCGAGCGCCCGGCAGTGCCCGCGCCGCGGCCGAGAGGGGCAGCCGCTCCGCCTCGACCTCGGCGCCGACGCCGGAGGCCTCGAGCAGGTGCCCGAGGTCGGCCAGGAGCCCGTCCGACACGTCGATGGCGGCGCTGGCGAGCCCGCGCAGCGCCCGGCCGAGCTCGAGCCGCGGCCGCGGCGTGCGGTAGCGCTCGACCAGCGGCAGGGCGAGGTCCTCGGGGGCCGCGAGGCCGCGCAGGATCCGCAGCCCCATCGCGGCGTCGCCGAGCGTCCCCGAGACGCAGACGAGCTCGCCCGGGCCGGCGCCGGCCCGGGTCAGCGCCCGGCCGCGCGGCACCAGACCGAGGATGGTGAGCGAGAGCAGAAGCGGTCCGGGGGTGGCGACGGTGTCGCCGCCCACGAGATGCAGGCCGAAGCGCTCCTGGTCGCGGGCGAGGCCATTGGCGAAGCCCTCGAGCCAGAGGTCCTCGAGCCCCGCCGGCCGGGCGATCACGGTCAGGTAGGCGAGCGGGTCCGCACCCATGGCGGCCAGATCGCTCAGGTTCACGCGCAGGAGCTTGCCCGCCACGGTGTCGGCCGGGTCGTCGGCCAGGAAGTGCACGCCCTCGACCAGCGCGTCCTTGGCCACCACGAGCTGGTGGTCGGCCGGCACCTCGATCAGCGCCGCGTCGTCCCGCAGCCCGAGCGCGCCCGGACAGCCCCGGGCGAGCGGCCGCAGCAACCGGTCGATCAGCTCGAACTCGCCGAGGCTCAAGCTTCGCCTCCCGCCGGCCGCAGCCGACCGGACAGACGGTCGAGAACGGCGTGCACGAGGCCCGGCTCGCCGCCGCCCGAGAACAGCCGGGCGATCTCGACATATTCGTTGAGGACGGCCTTGACCGGCACCTCGGTGCGCTCGGCCAGCTCGAACGCCCCGGCGCGCAGGACGGCGCGCACCACGGCGCTGCAGCGGGCGAGCGTCCAGCCCTCGGCGAGCGCCGTCGCGAGCTCGTCGTCGAGCCGGCCGCGCGCCGCCCAGGCCCCGCCGAGGACGGCGCGGAACCAGGCGGCGTCGAGCTCGACCGGCTCGGGCGAGGCGGGCGCACCGTCCGGGCGGTGGCCGAGGAACTCCTCGGCCACGAGCGCCGGGTCGCCGCCGCCGAGCTCGAGCTGGTAGAGCGCCTGGACCGCGGCCAGTCGGGCGGCGCGCCGCCGGGCCATGGCGGCGCGCGCCGCGGCGCCGCCCGGCCGCGCGCCGCTCACACCGCCAGCTCCGCGAGCCGCAGCGGCAGCGCCGCCAGGGCGAGGGCCGCGAGCGCCGCCTGGCCGCCCTTGTCCTGGCCGGCCGGATCGGCCCGCTCGAGCGCCTGCTCGCGGGTGTCGACCGTGAGGATACCGTTGCCGATCGCGAGCCGCTCGCGGATGCCGAGCTCGACCAGCCCGCGGCAGCTCTCCCCGGCCACGAGCTCGTAGTGCGAGGTCTGGCCGCGGATCACGCAGCCGAGGGCGACGAAGGCGTCGAAGCCACCGGTCCGCGCCGCCAGGGCGATCGCGGTCGGGATCTCGAGCGCACCCGGGACCTCGATCCGGGCGGTCCGGGCGGCGGCGCGCCCGAGCAGCGCCAGTGCGCCCCGGCAGAGCAGGTCGGTCACCTCGCGGTGGTAGGGCGCCACCACGAGGAGAACGCGCAGCGTGCCGAGACCGGCCGGCAGGCCGAGGCGGTCGCCGGGGCCGGCCATCAGGACGGCTCCTCGCCGCCGAGCGGGCGGGTCTCGACCACCCGCAGATCGTAGCCCTGCAGGCCGACGATGGTTCGCCCCGTGTTCGAGAGGAGGATCATGTCGCGGATGCCGAGGGCCTTCAGGATCTGCGCGCCGATCCCGTACACCCGCAGGTCCGGCGCCGCCCCGGGCTCGCGACCGGGGCCCTGGGCGACGCGCTGCGAGACGCTCTTGGGCGACGGCTCGCGCAGCACCACGACGACGCCCCGGCCGGCCCGCCCGATCAGGTCCATCGCCCGGTGCAGCTGATCGCCCCGGCCGCTCTCGCCGGCGCCCAGGATGTCCTCGAGGATGTTGACCGCGTGCACCCGCACCAGCACCGGCTCGGCGGTGGTGACGTCGCCCTTGACCAGCGCCACGTGCTCCACGCCGTCGAGCACGTTGGTGTACACCTCGAGGCGGAAGTCGCCGCCCCAGCGGCTGTGGAACGGCGCGCCGAGTTCGCGCTCGACGAGCCGGTCGTGGCGCAGCCGGTAGGCGATCAGGTCGGCGATCCGGCCGATCCGCAGGCCGTGGCGCTGCGCGAAGGCGACGAGGTCCGGCAGCCGCGCCATGGTGCCGTCGTCGTTCATGATCTCGCAGATCACGCCCGACGGGTCGAGGCCGGCGAGGCGGGCGATGTCGACCGCCGCCTCGGTGTGGCCGGCGCGAACCAGGACCCCGCCGTCGCGCGCCATCAGGGGGAAGATGTGGCCCGGCGTCGACAGCTCGTCGCGGCGGCTCGCCGGGTCGATCGCCACGGCCACGGTGCGCGCCCGGTCGGCGGCCGAGATGCCCGTCGTGATGCCGTGGCGGGCCTCGATGCTGATCGTGAAGGCGGTGCTGCGGCGCGACTCGTTGCCCTGGGCCATCAGCGGCAGGCCCAGATGCTCGCAGCGCTGGCGGGTCAGGGCGAGGCAGATCAGCCCGCGGCCGTAGCGGGCCATGAAGTTGATCGCCTCGGCGTCGCAGAACTGCGCCGGGACGACGAGATCGCCCTCGTTCTCGCGGGTCTCGTCGTCGACCAGCACCACCAGGCGGCCACGGCGGGCGTCCTCGAGGATCTCGTCGATGGTGGCGATCGGCGAGCCGCCGGGATCCGCCGCGGCCGGGGCGGGGCGGTCAGCCATGGACGGGATCCCGGACGGCGGCCAGCTGGCGCGCCACGTAGCGGGCGAGCATGTCGACCTCGAGGTTGACGGGGTCGCCGGGCCGGCGCTCGGCGAGCGTGGTGGCGGTCCAGGTGTGCGGGACGATCACCGTCGCGAAGCGGTCCGCCGCCGCTTCCGTGACGGTGAGCGAGATCCCGTCGACGGCGATCGAGCCCTTGACCGCGACCATCGGCGCCAACTCTGGCGGCAGGCCGATCTCGAGGCGGCGGCCGCCGGCGCCCTCCTCGAGAGCGAGGATCGATCCGACCGCGTCGACATGGCCGAAGACGAGGTGGCCGCCGAGCTCGTCGCCGAGCCGCAGCGCCCGCTCGAGGTTGATCCGCAGGCCCGGGCGCCAGCGGCCGAGCGTGGTCCGCGCGAGGGTCTCGCCCGAGGCGTGCACCCGCCAGCCGCGGTCGGTGAGCGCCGCGACGGTGAGGCAGATCCCGGCATGCGCGATGGAGGCGCCGGGCACGACGCCCGCGACAGGGGTGTCCGGGACCACCTCGAGGACCCGCTCGGCGGCGCCCTCGATCTCCGCGATCCGGCCCAGATGGGTGACGATGCCGGTGAACATGCGGCCCCTCACGCCGGCTCCAGCACGACCAGACGGTCGTCGCCCAGCCGACCCTCCTCGACCACGCGCCAGCGCGGCGCCGCGCCCGGCTCCGCGACCCCGAGCCCGGCCACGAGCGGCACCGCGTCGCCGCCCAGGAGCATCGGTGCCTGCAGGAGCACGATCCGATCGACCAGCGCCGCCCGCAGCAGCGCCGTGGCCACCTGCGCCCCGCCCTCGACGAGCAGGCGGGTGATACCGCGTTCGGCGAGCACCGCCAAGGCGCGGGCGAGCCAGCGCTCGTCGGCCGCGGCGACGCTCAGGACCTCGACGCCGCGGGCGGTCAGCGCCGCCGCCTCGGGCGCGTCGGCCGGACGGGCGGTGAGGACCCAGACCGGCGGCCCCGCGGCCGAGCCGGCGAGCCGGCCCGAGGGCGGCAGCCGCAGCCTCCGGTCGAGGACCACCCGGACCGGGCTCAGCCGGGCGAGCCCGGGCAGTCGGCAATCGAGCATCGGATCGTCGGCGAGTGCCGTGCCGCTACCGATCAGCACGGCGTCGTGCTCCGCCCGCAGGAGATGCGCCCAGGCGCGCGCGCGCTCGCCGGTGACCCAGCGGGCGGCCCCGCCCGCGGCGGCGATCCGTCCGTCCAGGCTGGTTGCGGCCTTGAGCACGACCAGCGGGCGGCGGGCCGCGAGGCGCAGCAGGAAGCCCGCGTGGGCGCGGCGAGCCTCGGCCGCGAGGCAGCCGAGCTCGACGGCGACGCCCGCCGCGCGCAAGGCGGCCACGCCACGGCCGTCGACCCGCGGGTCGGGATCGAGCATCGCCACGACGACGCGGGCCACGCCGGCCTCGATCAGGGCGGTGCTGCAGGGTGGGGTGCGGCCCTGGTGCGCGCAGGGCTCGAGGGTGGCGTAGGCGGTGGCGCCGCGGGCCGCGCGACCGGCCCGCGCGAGCGCCTCGGTCTCGGCGTGCGGGCGGCCGCCGTCGCCGGTCCAACCCCGTCCGACCACCCGGCCGCGGGCGACGAGGACGCAGCCGACCGCCGGGTTGGGCCAGGCCCGGCCCTGGGCCCGCTCGCCGAGCGCCAGCGCCGTCCGCATGAAGCGCTCGTCGCCCTCGCTCATGCCTGCGGGCCGTCGGCGGGCTCCCGCTCCGGCAGGTCGCGGATGAACTCCTCGAAGTCACGGGCCGTCGCGAAGTCCTTGTAGACGCTCGCGAAACGCACATAGGCGACGTGGTCCAGGCGGGCCAGTTGGGCCATCGCCAGCTCGCCGATGCGGGTCGAGGGGACCTCGCCCTCGCCGCTGCGCTCGAGCTCGCGCACGATGCGGTTGACGATCCGCTCGATCTGCTCCTCGTCGATGCCGCGCTTGCGGGTGGCGATCCGCAGCGAGCGGGCGAGCTTGTCGCGGTCGAACGGCACACGCCTGCCGTCCTTCTTGAGGACCACGAGCTCGCGCAGCTGAACCCGCTCGAGGGTCGTGAAGCGGGCGCCGCAGCCCGGGCACTGGCGACGACGGCGGATCACCGCGGCGTCCTCGACCGGCCGCGAATCCTTGACCTGCGTGTCGTCGAAACCGCAGAACGGGCAGCGCATGCGGGCTCTCGGGGGAGGGCGGGCTCGGCTGCAGATCTAGCCCAGCCGTCCCGGCCGGCATAGCGGCGCTCAGCCGAGCTTGGCCACCCGCGGCGCGTGGCGGCCTCCTGCGAAGGGCGTGTCCAGGAACGCGGCCAGGCAGTCGCGCGCGATCGCCTCGCCGACGATCCGCTCGCCCAGCACGAGGACGTTGGCGTCGTTGTGCTCGCGCGCGAGGCGTGCCGTGGTGACGTCGTGGCAGAGCGCGGCGCGCAGATGGCGGTGACGGTTGGCGGCGATGGCGATGCCGATGCCGGAGCCGCAGATGAGCACGCCGCGCCGGGCCCGGCCGTCGGACAGCGCCGCCGCGAGGGCGTCGGCCTGATCCGGATAATCGACCGGTCGGCCCGGATCCGTCCCGAGGTCGAGCACCTCGAGCCCGCGCTCGCGGAGCGCCGCACTCAGCCTCTCTTTGAGGGCGCAGCCCGCATGATCCGAAGCGATCGCGATGGTCTCCGGCACCCCGGTCTCCTCCGTCCGACCCGACCTCCGGCGCCAGTCTTAGCACGGCGCCGGTCCGCGCGGCAGCGCCGGGCCGGTCCTCGGGGCCCCTCAGGCCTCCTCGCGGGCGCGCGTCGGCAGGTCCCAGAAGTCGGGGCGGCCCAGCCGGACGGCAAGCGCCGCGGCGATCGCCTCGAGCAGCCGCTCGCCCTTCTCGGGCGAGGCGGCCGACGGCACGCCGACGACCCCCGTTGCCGAGCGGGCGGCGATCGTCCGCCAGCGATGCAGGCCCGTGCTCTGGCGCTCGACCTCGGTGGCCGGGCCCTGCTCGCCGGCCGGGATGCGCGCCCGGTCGACCAGGTCGGGGCGCAGCGCCAGCATCATCGAGGTCTCGGCCTCGCAGGCGTGCAGCAGCCGATCCTGCGCCTCGAGCAGCGGCGCGATCGCCTCGGCGGCGGCGTGCCAATAGGTCGTGTGGACGAGCACCGCGTCGAGGCGCGGCTGTAGCTCGTCGACCAGGAGCCTGAGGGCGGTGTCGTTGCCGCCGTGGCCGTTGAGGAGGGCGATGCGGCCGAACCCGGCGCGCACGAGCGAGCGGCAGATCGCCTCGACCAGTCCGGCATAGGCGGGGAACGGCAGGGTGACGGTCCCGCCGAAGCCCATGTGGTGCTCGGAGATGCCGGTCCACACGACCGGCAGGACGGCCACGCTCAAGGACTCGGCGAGGGCCAGGGCGGTGCGCCTGGCGACGGCCTCGACGAGCACGCAGTCGACGTCGACCGGCAGATGCGGTCCGTGCTGCTCGAGGGCGCCCAGGGGCACGATGGCGAGCGCGTCCCGCCCGGCCCGTGCCCGAAGCTCGTCGGCGCGCAGCCGCCGCCACTCGACCTCCATCGTCGTCCGCTCTCCCGCCTCGGCACCGGCCTCGCCGAGGCTAGGCGCGGGCCGGGCGGAGCGGAACGCGGCGCCGCGGCGGGCAGGCCTGCGCCGGCCGCTCAGTGCAGCTGGAACAGGCCGACGGCGCGGCGGTAGCGGGGCGGGGTCAGGATGCTGGTGCGGCCGACCGTCACCGAGTGGAGCTTGCCCTCGATGTTCTTGCACCAGAAGGCGAGGAAGCGGCGCAGCTCGGGATAGTCGGGTGCGATGTCGAGATGCTGCCAGATGAAGGTCTGCAGCAGGTCCGGGTGATCCGGCATGTGGTAGACGATCTCCGCCGTCGCGAGCCGGTAGCCGTCGAGCTGGCGTGCGAGGTCGTCCTGGCGTCCGGGCATGCGCTCCATTCCTCCGCTGGTCGCGCTTGGTCCCGCGATGATGCCGGAGCGAGTCCCTCCGTCAAGCGCTCCGGGCGTCACTTCGGTATGGGATTCAAGGGTTTAGCAGCCGAAGCCCGGGTCTGCTGACAGATTCCGCCAGCGCCCCCTTGAAGGCCCCGGGGGCGGTCGCTACATGCGGGCCCGGTTTGGCACTCGCTGCCGGTGAGTGCTAGCAGCCGGCAGGTCAGCGAACGGGGAGCCGAGTGGCATGAAGTTCAGGCCGTTGCACGATCGCGTCGTCGTCAAGCGGATCGAGGAGGAGCAGAAAACCCGGGGTGGGATCATCATCCCCGACACCGCCAAGGAGAAGCCGATGCAGGGCGAGGTCCTGGCGGTCGGCCCGGGCGCGCGCAACGACAAGGGCGAGCTGATCGCCATGGGCGTCAAGGTCGGCGATCGGGTGCTGTTCGGCAAGTGGTCCGGCACCGAGGTCAAGCTCGACGGCGACGAGCTCCTGATCATGAAGGAGTCGGACATCATGGGCATCCTCGAGGGGGATGCCGTGGCCACCGCCAAGGCCGCTTGAGCCGTCCGCGCACAGATCTGACAGAGGTGGGAACATGGCTGCCAAGGAACTGAAGTTCGCGACGGACGCCCGCACCAAGATGCTGCGCGGTGTCCAGACCCTGGCCGACGCGGTCAAGGTGACGCTCGGTCCCAAGGGTCGCAACGTCGTTCTGGAGAAGAGCTTCGGCGCGCCGCGGATCACCAAGGACGGGGTGACCGTCGCCAAGGAGATCGAGCTCGCCGACAAGTTCGAGAACATGGGCGCGCAGATGGTGCGCGAGGTGGCGTCCAAGACCAACGACGTCGCCGGCGACGGCACCACCACCGCGACCGTGCTCGCCGCGGCGATCGTCCGCGAGGGCGCCAAGGCGGTCGCCGCCGGCATGAACCCGATGGACCTCAAGCGCGGCATCGACATCGCCGTCGAGGCCGTCGTCGAGGACCTCAAGAAGCGCTCCAAGAAGGTCACCACCTCCGACGAGATCGCGCAGGTCGGCACCATCTCGGCCAACGGCGACACCGAGATCGGCAAGATGCTGTCCGAGGCGATGCAGAAGGTCGGCAACGAGGGTGTGATCACGGTCGAGGAGGCCAAGAGCCTCGAGACCGAGCTCGACATCGTCGAGGGCATGCAGTTCGACCGCGGCTACATCTCGCCCTACTTCATCACCGACAGCGAGAAGATGCGCTGCGTGCTCGAGGAGCCGTACCTCCTCATCCACGAGAAGAAGCTGTCCTCGCTGCAGCCGCTGCTGCCCGTGCTCGAGTCGGTCGTGCAGAGCGGCAAGCCGCTCCTCATCATCGCCGAGGACGTCGAGGGCGAGGCGCTCGCCACGCTCGTCGTCAACAAGCTGCGCGGCGGCCTCAAGGTCGCGGCCGTCAAGGCCCCGGGCTTCGGCGACCGTCGCAAGGCGATGCTCGAGGACATCGCGATCCTGACGGCCGGTCAGGTGATCAGCGAGGATCTCGGCATCAAGCTCGAGAACGTCGGCCTCGACATGCTCGGCCGCGCCAAGCGGGTGGTGATCGAGAAGGAGAACACCACGATCGTCGACGGCGCCGGCGCCAAGGACGAGATCCAGGGCCGCTGCAACCAGATCCGGGCGCAGATCGAGGAGACCACCTCGGACTACGACCGCGAGAAGCTGCAGGAGCGGCTCGCCAAGCTGGCCGGCGGCGTGGCGGTGATCCGGGTCGGCGGCGCCACCGAGGTCGAGGTCAAGGAGCGCAAGGACCGGGTCGACGACGCCATGAACGCGACCCGTGCCGCGGTCGAGGAGGGCATCGTGGCGGGCGGCGGCGTCGCCCTCCTGCACGCCATCCGGGCGCTCGACGGCCTCAAGCCGGCCAACGACGACCAGGCGCACGGCATCAAGATCGTCCGCAAGGCGATCCAGACGCCGGCCTGGCAGATCGTCGAGAACGCCGGCGTCGACGGCTCGGTGGTGGTCGGCAAGCTGCTCGAGAACAAGGACGCCAACTGGGGCTACGACGCCCAGGCCAACGAGTACTGCGATCTCGTCGGCCGCGGCATCATCGACCCGACCAAGGTCGTGCGCACCGCGCTCCAGGATGCCGCTTCGGTGGCCGGTCTCCTGATCACGACCGAGGCCATGGTCGCCGAGAAGCCCGAGAAGAAGCCGGCGGCTCCGGCCGGCGGCCCGGGCGGCGGTATGGGCGACATGGACTTCTGATCTTTCGCCCGCTCGAGGTGTCGAGGGAGGGGGCCGCGGGCGACCGCGGCCCCCTCGTCGTTGCCGACGCCGATCGGCGCTTCAGCCGGCGAGGCGGCCGGTCGGCATGCCGAGGAAGGTGCCCGCCAGGGTCAGGACGGTTCCACCCAGGCCGAGCTTGAAGCGGGCAAGACCGGGCGCGCCGACCGTGTCGATCCCACCGAGGTCGAGCGCCCCGACACCCTCGGCCTTGAGCAGGGCCGCGGCTCGCCAGAGCAGCAGGTGGTTGGCGCGCAGCGCCCGGCCGCGGGGGGTCGTGGTGGCGACCAGGTAGGTGGCACAGGACCCGTGTCGCTGCAGGACGATGCCGGCCACCGGCTCGCCCCGCTCGAGCGCGACGAGGGTGATCTGCGCGGACGCCGCACCCGGCCAGGGCTCGGCGAGGCTCCGCACGAAGGCCGGCGGCGGCGCCCGGAACCCCACCCGCGCGCGGTGCGTCTCGCTCGCCTGCAGCAGCCACTCGAACAGGCGACCCTGGCGAACGGTGCGCACCTCGAGCCCGGCCTCCTCGGCGCGCGCCAGCCGGTTGCGCCACTTGCCGTGCAGCCCGGCGCGCAGGCTGCTCGGATCCGCCGACAGGTCGAGCCACACGGTGCTGTAGCCGGTCATGACCCGGCGCAGCCCGCAGAGCCGCTCGCCGACATAGGGGCGCTCCGGCGTCCACAGGAGCACGGCCCGGCCGAGCTCGGCGCGCAGCGCCGCGATCAGCTCGGGCTCGAGCGCGTCCTGGAGCTCCGGAGCGAGCCAGACCGGGCCGCGGAGGAGGAGAGCGATGCGGACGAGGCCCAGGAGCCGCCGCTCGACCAGCTGGGCGATCGCCACCACCCTGCCGGCGTGCCGCACGAGGGCGCGACGCACCGTCTGACCGGCCGCGGCCACGGTCCGCCCGTAGCCCCAGTCCTGCTGCAGGCCGGAGCGCCCCGCCGCCGCCAGATGCGCCTGCCAGGACGGGGCCGGCAGGGTGTCCCAGTCGAGCTCGACGGCCACGGTTGCCGGGATCTTCGCTCTGTGGTTGAATTGTGGATGTCCGATAGCGTCTCCACTCACCGAGCGCCAGAGCCAGCATGGCCGCCCAGCGCCGCGTCCGCGGCCACCTCCTCCCGCCGCCGCGCCCGACCCGCTGGGCACTGGTCTACGTTCTCCTCTATCTGGGCCTGCCGATCGTGGCCCTGCTGGCCCTGCTCGATCTCGTCCTCTATCTCGTGCTGACGGTCCTCCTCGGGCGGTGCTACGGGCTCCACTGCCTGTGGAGCTGAGCCCCGACCAGGTGGGAGGGGCGGACCGCGGAGGGGCGATGGCGAGCCGGCTTCCCGAGGAGATGACCGCGATCCGCTGCGCCGGGCACGGACCACCCGAGGTGCTGCGGCCGGTGCGGGTGCCGGTGCCGAGACCGGGTCCGGGCGAGCTTCTGGTCGAGGTGGCGAGCGCCGGGGTCAACCGCCCGGACGTACTGCAGCGTCAGGGCGGCTACCCGCCGCCGCCCGGGGTGACCGACGTTCCCGGCCTCGAGGTGGCCGGGCGGGTCGTGGCGGTCGGGCCCGGGGCCGCCCGGTTCGCGGTCGGCGATCAGGTCTGCGCGCTCGTGGCCGGCGGCGGCTACGCCGAATACTGCCTGGTTCCCGAGCCGCAGGCGCTGCCCCTCCCTCCGGGGGTGCCGGTCGAGGTCGCGGGTGGGGTTCCGGAGACCTGGTTCACGGTCTGGACCAACGTCGTCGAGCGCGGCCGGCTGCAGGCCGGCGAGACCTTCCTCGTGCACGGCGGCAGCTCGGGCATCGGCACGACCGCCATTCAGCTCGCGAGAGCCCTGGGTGCGCGCGTGCTGACGACGGTCGGCAGCCCGCAGAAGGCGGAGGCCTGCCGCCGGCTCGGTGCCGAGGTGGCGATCGACTATCGACGCGAGGACTTCGTCGAGGTCGTCCGTCGCCTGACCGGCGGCCGCGGTGTCGATCTGATCCTGGACATGGTCGGCGGCAGCTACGTCGCGCGCAACCTCGAGGCCGCCGCGGTCGAGGGGCGGATCGTGCAGATCGCCTGGCTCGAGGGTGCCCGGATCAGCGCCGACCTGACCAAGCTCATGACCAAGCGGCTCACCTGGACCGGCTCGACGCTCCGGCCGCGCTCGGTCGAGCAGAAGGGGGCGATCGCCCGCGCCCTCGAGGAGCGGGTCTGGCCGCTGTTCGCGGCCGGACGTCTCGAGGTGCCCGTCTTCCGCACCTTTCCGCTCACCGAGGCGGCCGCGGCGCACGCGCTCATGGAGACGAGCGCGCACATCGGCAAGATCCTGCTCCGACCCTGAGGGGCGGGCGGCGCGCTCACTCCGGCACCGGCTCGAAGGGGGTCTCCCCGGGCCGGCCGTCGGCGTGGAGGAACACGGGCCGCGCGCCGAGCTCCCCCGGAAGGGCGACGAGGCTCGAGCCGACCGTGCCGTAGTCGCCGTCGGTGACGATGCAGAGCGCGTCGCGCGGATCGCCGCTGGCGCTCGACCGGCTCGCCAGGAGGAGCTCCCAGCCCGACCAGTCGCGGCGGTCCGGGTCGGGCGTCCCGGCCTCGAGGAACAGCGGTCGGTAGCGGCGGATGCGCGGGCAGGACGGATCGTCGGGCTCGCGCGCCGTGATCATGGTGAGACCGGGGGCGAGGCGCCGCAGACGGAGCTCGCCGTCGTCGGCGTGGCGGAGCCAGAAGGCGTCGCGCGCGTCGGCCACGATCAGGTTGAACGGTCGGAAGGCCCGCGGATCCAGATCGGCCAGCGCCGCCGCCGCGGTCGCCGCATCGGCATGGTCGAGCGCCTCGAGGACCAGCTCGCCGCGCGACCGGCGGCCCTCGGCGGGCCCGAGCGTGCCCGTGCGGTTGAGCACCGCGGCGACCACCCCCCAGTCGTTGAGGCCGAGCCAGCTGCCACCGGCGAGACGGTCGAGCCCGGCGCGGACCTCGCGGCGATCCGGCCAGTGGCGCGCCGGCGGCAGGGCCGGACGGGAGGCGAGCTCGTCGCGGTTGGCGGCGAGGATCAGGGGCCAGCGGTGGCCCGGGCGGTTGAGCAGGATCAGCGTGCACATGGTTCCAGCTCGGCGCTGCCGCTCCAAAGGCAAGCCCCCGGACGGGGCCGGAGGCCGGCCGCAGGGGGCCACGACGTCGGCTCGCCGCGGCATGGTGGCAGCCGGGGCGGACCCCTCCTATATGATGCCGAGGCAGGGACGAGCGAGGGGCGGCCGGCGATGACCACCTTCAACGAGCGCGAGCGAACCGAGGAGGCCAAGTTCAAGCACGACCAGGAGCTGGCCTTCAAGGTCCGCAACCGGCGCAACAAGCTGTTCGGCCTGTGGCTCGCGCAGGAGCATCTGGGCCTCAAGGGAGACGCGGCCCTGTCCTACGCCAAGGACGTCGTGATGGCCGACTTCGACCTGCCGGGCGACGACGACATCTTCACCAAGGTCAAGGCGGATCTGGGCAAGGCCGGCAAGAGCCTGTCCGACCACCAGCTGAGAAAGAACCTCGAGGAATGCGAGAGGATCGCCCGCGAGCAGATCATGACGGAGTGAGCGCGGGGCCGACCGCGCCACTGCCCGCCGTGCCGCCGGCGTCCAGCGCCGGGAAGCCCGGTACGCGCTCCCCGACCGAGCAGCCGCCGGGCGAGATCGGAGGGCCGCCGGGCCCGGAGCCGACCCGCTACGGCGACTGGGAGAAGGGCGGGCGCTGCAGCGATTTCTGAGCGGCGGGCCCCATGCCCCGTGCCCGGGGCGGCCTCGCGTCGCGCGGGGCGCCCCGCCGACCGGCCCCGTGGCCGGCCGGCACTCCCGCAGGAACCCTGGAGACCTGCCGATCCATGCGGACGACCGCTGCGGCCCAGCAGTCTCCCGACACCCCTGCCGTCAGCCGGGCGACCCTGTCCGCCCTGATCGTCGCCGTGACGATCCTCTGGGGCGCCAACTGGCCGGCGATGAAGATCGCGGTCCTGGAGCTCGAGCCCTGGACCTTCCGAGTGGTGACGGTACTCGGTGCCGGGCTGACGCTCCTCCTGCTCGCCCGGATCACCGGCGAGCGGATCTGGATGGAGCGCCGGCTGGTCCTGCCGCACCTCGCGATCTCGCTCGCGGGTGTCACCCTGTGGCACATGCTCACGGCCTACGGGCTGATGTACATCGGCGGCGGCCGGGCGGCCATCATCGCCTTCACGATGCCGGTCTGGGCGACGCTGCTCTCGATCCTGTTCCTGGGCGAGCGCCCCACCCTAGCCATGGGAGTGGCGCTGGTCCTGGGCATGGCCGGCCTCGCCGTGCTGATCGGCCCGGATCTGGCCCGGGTCGGCGAGGCGCCGATGGGTGCCCTCCTGATCCTCCTCGCCGCCATGGTCTGGGCGATCCAGACCGTCGCCACCAAGGCCTATGACTGGCGGATCGGCACCATGGCCCTCTCGGCCTGGCAGCTCCTGGCGGGTGGCGTGCCGATCCTGATCGTCTGGCTCTGGCTCGGCACCCGCCCGGATCCCACGCGGCTGAGCCTCGAGGGGATCCTGGCGCTCCTCTACGTCGTGTTCGTGGCGCTCGTCTTCTGCTTCACGACGTTCCTGCGGATCGTGCGGCTGCTGCCGGCGATCGCCGCATCGCTCAGCACGCTCGCCATCCCGGTGGTGGGAGTGGCGAGCTCGGCCTGGCTTCTCGGCGAGACCGTCGGGCTGCGGGAGGTCGTGGCGCTCGTCCTGGTGCTCGCGGCGATCGGGCTCGTTCTCCTGCCGCGTGCGGTGGCCGCACGCCGCGGTTGAGCCGGTGGCCACGCGGGCGTTTGCCGCGGCCCCGCCCTCCTCTATAACGGTCGGCACACCACACCGATCGGACCGGGGACGGGACATGGCCGAAGCCGTCGTCAGCCGCCGCGAGGGCAGCGACCGCCAGCGCGCGCTCGACGCAGCGATCGCGCAGATCGAGCGCGCCTTCGGCAAGGGCTCGCTGATGCGGCTCGGCCAGTCGGAGAGGCCGGCCGAGATCGAGACCATCTCGACCGGCTCGCTCGGCCTCGACATCGCGCTCGGGGTGGGTGGCCTGCCGCGTGGCCGGGTCGTCGAGATCTTCGGGCCGGAGAGCTCGGGCAAGACGACCTTGACGCTGCACGTCATCGCCGAGGCGCAGAAGACCGGCGGCACCTGCGCCTTCATCGACGCCGAGCACGCCCTCGATCCGGGCTACGCGCGGAAGCTCGGCGTCGACCTCGAGGGGCTGTTGATCTCGCAACCCGATACCGGCGAGCAGGCGCTCGAGATCGCCGACACCCTGGTCCGGTCGGGGGCGATCGACGTGATCGTGGTCGACAGCGTGGCGGCGCTCGTGCCGAAGGCCGAGCTCGAGGGCGAGATGGGCGATTCGCTGCCCGGGCTGCAGGCCCGGCTGATGAGCCAGGCGCTCCGGAAGCTCACCGCCTCGATCAGCCGCTCGAAGTGCATGCTGATCTTCACCAACCAGATCCGCAGCAAGATCGGGGTGATGTTCGGCAATCCCGAGACCACCACCGGCGGCAACGCTCTCAAGTTCTACGCGAGCGTGCGCCTGGACGTGCGCCGGATCGGCTCCATCAAGGAGAAGGAGGAGGCGATCGGCAACCAGACCCGGGTGAAGGTCGTCAAGAACAAGGTGGCGCCACCGTTCCGGGTGGTCGATTTCGACATCATGTACGGCGAGGGGATCTCGAAGACCGGCGAGCTGATCGACCTCGGCATGCGGGCCGGGCTCGTCGAGAAGTCCGGCTCCTGGTTCTCGTGGAACAGCCAGCGCATCGGCCAGGGGCGCGAGAATGCCAAGACCTGGCTCAAGGAGCATCCCGAGGCGGCGGCCGAGCTCGAGCAGGTGATCCGCTCGCGCGCCGGGGTCGGCGGCGGCATGTCGCTGCTCGAGGAGGACCGCACGCCGGAGGAGTGAGGGCGGTCGCGGCGCCCGGCTGTACGAGCGGGGCACGCTCCGGCAGAAGGACCAGCGGCCCGGTCGGGCCGGGGAGGATCGTGGCATGGCGACAGCGCTCAAGGACGCCCGCATCCAGCTCGCGGACCCCAGGCTGTTCCGCGAGCGCTGCTACGTGGACGGGCAATGGATCGCGGCCGACAGCGGCCGCACGCTGGCGGTCGGCGACCCGGCCACCGGCGAGACGATCGGCAGCGTGCCCATGCTGGGCATCGAGGAGACCCGCCGGGCGATCCGCGCCGCCGAGGCGGCGCTGCCGGCCTGGCGGGCGCGCACCGCCAAGGAGCGGGCCGCGATCCTCCGCCGCTGGTTCGACCTGATCATGGCCAATGCCGACGATCTGGCCTATCTGATGACCCGCGAGCAGGGCAAGCCCTTGGCCGAGGCCAAGGGGGAGGTCGCCTACGGCGCCTCGTTCGTCGAGTGGTTCGCCGAGGAGGCCAAGCGCGTCTACGGCGACGTGATTCCGCAGACCGTGGGCTCGCGGCGGATCCTCGTGATCAAGCAGCCGGTCGGTGTCTGCGCGGCGATCACGCCCTGGAACTTCCCGAACGCGATGATCACGCGCAAATGCGCACCGGGGCTCGCGGTCGGCTGCACGATGGTGGTCCGGCCGGCCTCGGCCACCCCCTTCTCGGCGCTGGCGCTGGCCGAGCTCGCCGAGCGGGCCGGGGTGCCGAAGGGGGTGTTCAACGTGGTGACCGGCGCCGCCACCACGGTCGGCACGGAGCTCGCCACCAACAAGACCATCCGCAAGCTCTCCTTCACGGGCTCGACCGCGGTCGGCAAGATCCTGCTCAAGCAGGCCGCCGACACGGTCAAGCGGGTGAGCATGGAGCTCGGCGGCCACGCTCCGTTCATCGTGTTCGACGACGCCGACATCGACGCGGCGGTGCAGGGAGCGATCGCCTGCAAGTTCCGCAACTGCGGCCAGACCTGCGTCTGCACCAACCGGATCTATGTCCAGGACGGCGTGTTCGACGCGTTCTCGCGCAAGCTCGCCGAAGCCGTGGCCAAGCTCAGGGTCGGCCCGGGCACCGAGCCGGGCGTGGTGATCGGGCCGCTGATCGACGGCGCCGCGGTGGCCAAGGTCGAGCAGCACGTGGCGGATGCCACCGCCAAGGGTGCCCAGATCACCATCGGCGGCAAGCGGCACGCGCTCGGCGGCCAGTTCTTCGAGCCGACCGTCCTCGCCAACTGCAACGCCTCGATGCTGGTCGCGCAGGAGGAGACCTTCGGCCCCGTGGCGCCGCTGTTCCGGTTCGAGACCGAGGCCGAGGTCGTGGCGCTCGCCAACGCCAGCGACGTCGGCCTCGCGGGCTACTTCTATGCGCGCGACCTGGGTCGCGTGTTCCGCGTGGCCGAGGCGCTCGAGGTCGGGCTGGTCGGGGTGAACGACGGGGTGATCGCCACCGAGGTGGCACCCTTCGGCGGGGTCAAGGAGAGCGGCATCGGCCGCGAGGGCTCGCGCTACGGCGTCGACGAGTACCTCGAGGTCAAGTATGTGAGCCTGGGCGGCATCTCCTGAGTGCCGCCGTGGCGGACGTCGATCTGCTCGTCATCGGGGCGGGCTCGGGTGGGGTAGCCTGCGCCCGCCGCGCCGCCCACCACGGCGCCCGCGTCGCGATCGCCGAATCCGGACGGGTCGGTGGGACCTGCGTGATCCGGGGCTGCGTGCCCAAGAAGCTCATGCATCTGGGCGCCCATTTCCACGACCTGTTCCGTGCCGCGCATGGCTATGGCTGGCGTCGGAGCGAGCCGCTGATCGACTTCGCGGCCCTCCTCGAGGCGCGCAACGCCGAGATCGCCCGCCTCAACCGGGTCTATCTCGACATGCTGGCGAGCGCCGGCGTGCGGCTCCTCGAGGGCCGGGCCCGGCTCCTCGGGCGCGAGCCGGCGGGATTCCGTGCCGCGGTCGACGGCCAGGAGCTGCTCGCCGAGCGCGTGGTGGTCGCGGTCGGCGCCCGGCCGAGCCTGCCGCCGCTCCCGGGCGTCGAGCACGCCGCGACGTCCGACCATCTGCTCGAGGGAGTCTACCCCCTGCCGCGGCGTATGGCCGTGGTCGGGGCCGGTTATATCGGCGTCGAGCTCGCGAGCATCTTCGCTCGCCTCGGCAGCGAGGTCAGCCTCGTGTTCCGTGGCGCCGAGCCCTTGCGCGGCTTCGACGGCGACCTGCGCCGGGAGCTGGCGGGCGCGCTTTCGCGGTCGGGCGTCCAGCTCATGCCCGGCACGCGGCCGGAGGGCATCCGCGCCGTCGGCGCGTCCAAGGTGCTCGACACCAGCGCCGGGCCGATCGAGGCCGACCTGGTGCTGCTCGCGACCGGCCGGCAGCCGATCCCCAACACCGCGGGCCTCGGCCTCGAGGAGCTCGGCGTGCGGCTCGGCGAGGACGGATCGGTGCCGGTCGACGCGCGCTACGAGACCGGTGTGGAAGGGTTGCTCGCGGTCGGCGACTGCTCCGACCATGCCGGCAACGGGCTCGATGCGGCGCAGCACGACCTGACGCCCGTGGCCATCGCGGAGGGCCGTGCGGTCGCCGAGCGGCTGTTCAACGCCAACCCGCGGACGGTCTCCTATGCGACGGTGCCGACCGCGGTGTTCAGCCTGCCGCAGGCGGCCTCGGTCGGATCGAGCGAGGAGCGGGCGCGGTCGCTGGGCCACGCCGTGACGATCTACCAGACCCGCTTCCGGCCGATGCTCGAGACCCTCGGCGGCGGCGAGGAGCGGGTGTTCATGAAGCTCGTCGTCGACGCCTCCGACGACCGGGTCCTGGGCTGCCATCTGGTGGGGGGCGAGGCGGCCGAGATCGTGCAGGGATTCGCGGTGGCCTTGACCTGCCGGGCGACCAAGGCGCAATTCGACGCCACGGTGGCGTTGCACCCGACCGCCGCCGAGGAGTTCGTCACCATGTGGCGGCCGGTGCGCTGACCGGCCCGAGAGGAAGGCGCCGATGAGCGGGAGCTGGACGCCGGACGGCTGGCGGGCGAGGCCGGTCCGGCAGATGCCGGTCTACGAGGACGAAGCGGCGCTCGCCGCGGTCGAGCGCGAGCTCGCTACCTACCCTCCCCTGGTGTTCGCAGGCGAGGCACGCACCCTCCAGGACCGGCTCGCGGACGTCGCCGCCGGCCGGGCGTTCCTGCTCCAGGGTGGCGACTGCGCCGAGGCGTTCGCCGACTTCAGCGCCAACAAGATCCGCGACTGGCTGCGGGTGTTCCTGCAGATGGCCGTGGTCCTCACCTTCGGTGCCGGGCTGCCGGTCGTGAAGGTCGGGCGGATCGCCGGCCAGTTCGCCAAGCCCCGCTCCTCGCCGGTCGAGCGCCACGGCGAGGTCGAGCTGCCCGCCTATCGCGGCGACATCGTCAACGCCATCGAGTTCACCGACGCGGCCCGTCGTCCCGATCCGGCGCGGCAGCTGCGGGCGTACACCCAGGCGGCGGCGACCTTGAACCTGCTGCGGGCCTTCACCGAGGGCGGCTACGCCTCGCTCGCCCGGGTCCACTCCTGGATGGTCGACAATGTCGCGCGCTCGCCCTGGGGCCAGCGCTACCGCGACCTCGCCGACCGGATCACCGAGACCCTCGACTTCATGCGCGCCTGCGGGATCTCCGACACGACGACACCGGAGATCGCCCGGACGACGCTCTACACCTCGCACGAGGCCCTGCTCCTCGGCTTCGAGGAGGCGCTGACGCGGACCGATTCGACCACCGGGCGGATCTACGATACCTCGGCCCACTTCCTCTGGGTGGGCGACCGGACCCGCCAGCTCGACGGGCCGCATGTCGAGTTCTGTCGCGGCATCGCCAACCCGCTCGGCGTCAAGGCGGGGCCCACCATGACCGCCGACGAGCTGCTGCGGCTCTGCGACGTCCTCAACCCCCGCAACGAGCCCGGCCGGCTCACGGTGATCAGCCGCATGGGCCACGACAAGGTCGAGCGGCTCCTAGCGCCGCTGATCCGGGCCCTGCGGCGCGAGGGGCGCTCGGTCGTGTGGGCCTGCGACCCGATGCACGGCAACACCATCACCTCGAACGGCTACAAAACCCGGCCGTTCGACCGGATCCGCTCGGAGGTCGAGAGCTTCTTCGGGGTGCACAAGGCCGAGGGCACCCACGCCGGCGGCATCCATCTGGAGATGACGGGTGACGATGTGACCGAGTGCCTGGGTGGCGCGCAGGCGGTGACCGAGGCGTGCCTCGCCTCCCGCTACCACACCCAGTGCGATCCGCGGCTGAACGCCCAGCAGAGCCTCGAGCTCGCCTTCACCATGGCGCAGGCGCTCAAGGAAGAGCGCCAGGCGCAGCGCGTCGCGGCCGCCTCGTGAGCGACCGCGGCGAGCCGGACCCAGGAGCCGCGGTCCGGGTGAGCACTCCCGCCGCCGACCCTCCGGTCGCGGCGAGCTGGCCGGTCGGGCCCGAGATCGGGCGGCATGCCGATACCTACTTCCGCAAGACGCAGGCGATCGTCGAGCGGTTCGGCGACTGCCGGGTGACCTACGCGGTGTTCATGCGCCGGCCGGTGGTCTCGGCCCCGCGCCTCGCGCTCGAGTGGCTCGCCAGGGTGGAGCGCGAGCGCGGCACCCGCTTCGAGGTGGAGCGGCTGTTCGCGGAGGGCGACTGGGTCGGCGCCGGCGAGCCGCTCCTCTACGTGCGCGGCTCGTTCCGGCACCTGGTCGACCTGGAGACCAACCTCCTGCAGAAGATCGGCCCGGCCTGCGTCGCCGCGTTCAACGCCTACTCGATGTGCATCGACCTGCCCTATGTCGGCTTCCTCGCCATGGACGCGCGCCATTGCGCCGGCCTCGAGATGGCCGAGATGATGGCTTACGCGGCCAGCGTCGGGTCGTTGCGGGCACGCGCCGAGACCGACGCCGTCGGCTTCATCGGCAACGCGACCGACGCCACCGCGCACTTCTTCGGTCGCAGCCGCGGCCTCGGCACGATGCCGCACGCGCTCATCGGCTACGCCGGCTCGACGGTGCGCGCCGCCGAGCTGTTCCACGACACCTTCCCCGACGATCCCCTCTACGTGCTGGTCGACTATTTCGGCCGCGAGGTCACGGACGCGCTCGAGGTCTGCCGTCGCTTTCCGGAACTGGCACGGGACGGCCGGCTCGGGGTGCGTCTCGACACCCATGGCGGCCGGTTCCTCGAGGGCCTCGACGTGGCCGCCTCCTACGCCGTGCTCGAGCGCCATGCGCCGCAGGCGATCCGGACCTACCGCACGCCCGAAGAGCTCGCCTGGCTCACCGGGACGGGGGTGACCGCCGCGGCCATCTTCCACGTCCGGGAGCGGCTCGACGCGGCCGGCTTCGCCAAGGTCAAGATCATCGCGAGCTCGGGCTTCTCGCCGCAGAAGTGCAAGCTCATGGCGAGCGTCCGGGCGCCGATCGACGTGATCGGCACCGGCTCGTTCCTGCCGGAGCGCTGGAGCGAGACCTACGCGACCGCCGATGTGATCGACTACGACGGTGTGCCCAGGGTCAAGGTCGGGCGCGAGTTCCTGTTCGACCGGGCGCGCGGTCCGGCCGGCCCCGGCCGGACGTCCGGTTGACGGGGGTTGCGGCGGACCGGCTCAGCCGCGCGGCAGCCAGGTGAAGGCGCCGACGCGCGCGTGCGCCGCACTGAGCGTGTCGTCGCTGTCGGCACCCACACCGACCTGAACGACCTGGGTCGGCTCCTCGCCGAACGCCTCGCGGAAATCGGCGGCGATGTCGACCCGCTCCTCGAGCCAGGCACCGGTCGGCGCGCCGACCCCGCGCAGCACCCGGATCCGGTTGCCGGTCGGCAGATAGGGGTTGTCGAACCAGCCGGGGGAACCGCCGTCGCCGCCCCAGACGTAGGTCAACAGCCGCCCGGGCAGCTCGCGGCCGGCGATCGAGCCCAGGATCGTCCGCACGCTCCGCTCGAGAAGGCTCGCCCGCTCCGCCACGTAGGAGAACGCGACGTGGACGGCCAGCGAGCGATCGTCGCCGCCTCGGCGCCGCAGGTCGGTCGGCGGCACCGCTTGGTCGATCCGCCAGCGCCAACGGAGGATCGGCGTGGCCAGCGGGTCCGAGGGAAGCTCCAGCCAGAGCACCGAGACCGAAGCGCGGCTCTCGATCCGGATGCTCCCGTCCGGCTCGAGCATGTAGGTGTTGCCGGGCTTGTCCCGGAACGTCATCTCCTGCCAGCCGAGCGCGCCGAGCCGCGGATCGACGGCCGCACGGGCACGCGCCACGGGCGCCAGGCAGCCGGCCACGACGGCCAGGAGCGCCCGGCGCCGCGCGGGTCTGCCGATCGGTTGCATTTGCCGGCCACCTCCGAACAATGACGCGGGCAGAGTAGCCGCAGCCCGCGGCCAGGAGGAGAGCATGGCTGAACCGATCTGGCGACCGGACGCCGGCCGGGTGGCACGGGCACAGATCACGGCTTTCGCGGCCGAGCACGGCTGCACCGGCCCCGATGCGGTGGCGGATCTCTGGCGCTGGTCGGTCGAGCATCCGGAGCGGTTCTGGCAGGATCTCTGGCGCCGTTGTGGGGTCGTGGCGAGCCAGGAGGCGAGCCGCGTGCTCGATCGACCGGACGCGATGCCGGGCGCACGCTGGTTCCCCGACGCGCGCCTGAACTTCGCCCAGAATCTCCTGCGACGGCGCGACGGGACGCCGGCCATCGTCTTCGTGGGCGAGGACGGCCGCCGCCGCGAGCTGTCGTGGGCCGAGCTCTGGGATCGGGTCACAGCCCTGGCGGCTGCGCTCATCCGGGACGGCATCGGGCTCGACGACCGGGTGGCGGGCTATCTGCCGAACGTCCCCGAGACGATCGTGGCGATGCTCGCGACCTCGTCGATCGGTGCCGTCTGGTCGTCCTGCTCACCGGATTTCGGGACCCGCGGGGTGCTCGACCGGTTCGGGCAGATCGAGCCCAAGGCCCTCGTCACGGTCGATGGCTACCTGTACGGCGGCAAACGCCTCGACCTGCGGCCGAAGCTCGCCGAGATCGTGGCCGGCCTGCCGAGCCTGCGGCGGGTCGTGGTGGTCCCGTTCCTGGACGAACAGCCGGAGCTCGGCACGATCCCTTCGGCCGTCACCCTCGATGCCTACTGCGCCGGCCCGGCCACGCCGCTCCGCTTCGAGCAGCTCCCGTTCGATTACCCGCTCTACGTGCTCTACTCCTCGGGCACGACCGGCATGCCCAAGGCCATCGTCCACGGCCAGGGCGGAACCCTGCTGCAGCATCTCAAGGAGCACCGGCTGCACACCGACCTGCGTCCGGGGGACCGGCTCTTCTACTATACGACCTGCGGCTGGATGATGTGGAACTGGCTCGCCTCGGGACTGGCGAGCGAGGCGACCCTCGTGCTCTACGACGGCTCCCCCTTCCATCCCGGACCCTCGGTGCTGTGGGATCTCGCCCAGCGCGAGCGCATCACCGTCTTCGGCACGTCGGCCAAGTACATCGACGCCCTCAAGAAGGCGGGGGCCGCTCCGGCCCGCAGCCACGATCTGTCGACGCTCCGGTCGATCCTGTCCACCGGCTCCCCCCTGCTCGCCGAATCGTTCGACTACGTTTACGAGGACATCAAGGCGGACGTGCATCTGGCGTCGATTTCGGGCGGCACCGACATCGTCTCCTGCTTCGTCCTCGGCAACCCCGCGGGACCGGTGTGGCGCGGCGAGATCCAGATGCGCGGCCTCGGCATGGCGGTCGACATCCTCGACGCGAGCGGTCGCCCCGTGCGCGGTGAGCGGGGCGAGCTCGTCTGCACGAAGCCGTTTCCATCGATGCCGGTCGGGTTCTGGAACGATCCGGACGGCTCGCGCTATCGGAAGAGCTATTTCGACCGGTTCCCGGGCGTCTGGTGCCACGGCGACTTCGCCGAGCTGACACCGCACGACGGGGTGATCATCTACGGGCGGTCCGATGCGGTGCTCAATCCGGGCGGGGTGCGGATCGGCACCGCCGAGATCTACCGGCAGGTCGAGCAGGTCGACGAGGTCCTGGAGGCGGTCTGCGTCGGTCAGGATTGGCAAGGCGACGTGCGCATCGTGCTGTTCGTCAGACTGAGGGACGGACTCGTCCTGGACGACGCGCTGCGCGAGCGGATCCGCCGCCAGATCCGGAACAACACCACGCCACGGCACGTTCCCGCCAAGATCCTGCAGGTTGCCGACATCCCGCGAACCATGAGCGGCAAGATCACCGAGCTCGCCGTGCGCGACGTGATCCACGGGCGCAGCGTCGCCAACGTCGACGCGCTCGCCAACCCGCAGGCGCTCGCCCTGTTCCGGGACCGTCCCGAGTTGCGGGACTGACGATTGACCACCACCCTGCGGAGACTGAGGGGTCCGCCCGTCGGCGTCAGTCTCGGGCGCGACGCCCTCGTGGGCCTCGTCCCCGCCGTCGCCGCCGTCGGGGTCACGGCCCTTCTCGGCGGCGGCGCGCTGGGCCTCCTGGGCGGACTCCTGGCCGGCGGGTTCACGGCCCTGCTGCTCGCCCGGCAGTGGATCGGCCAGGCCCGCGCCCTCGCGGGCTGGATCGAGGGCCTCGGCGGCGGCCGGGAGAGCGACCGGCCCGAGCTCGTCCTCGGCTCGGCGCTCGAATGGGTCATGTGGCCCATCGTCGATCTGGCCCGCCAGGCCCGCCGTGCCGAGCGCCAGGCCAACGCCCAGCGGCGCCTGCTCGTGACCGTGCTCGAGGCGCTGCCGGACGCCGTGCTGCTGCTCGAT
>CAZDFD010000042.1:2130-34364 GCA_964504655.1 uncultured Geminicoccaceae bacterium | reverse complement strand
TCCTGCAGCCCTACGACATGGAGGTCGGCGCCGGCACCTTCCACCCGGCCACCACGCTCCGCGCGCTCGGCCCCGAACCCTGGCGCGCCGCCTATGTGCAGCCCTCGCGGCGGCCGACCGACGGCCGCTACGGCCAGAACCCGAACCGGCTGCAGCACTACTACCAGTTCCAGGTGATCCTGAAGCCGTCGCCGGACGATCTGCAGGAGCTCTATCTGGCGAGCCTCAAGGAGCTCGGCATCGACCCGCTCCTGCACGACATCCGCTTCGTCGAGGACGACTGGGAGAGCCCGACGCTCGGCGCCTGGGGCCTGGGGTGGGAGGTCTGGTGCGACGGGATGGAGGTGACCCAGTTCACCTACTTCCAGCAGGTCGGCGGGGTCGACTGCCGCCCGGCGTCGGGCGAGCTGACCTACGGGCTCGAGCGCCTGGCGATGTACGTGCAGGGGATCGAGGACGTCTACGCGCTCGACTTCAACGGCCGGGGCGTCACCTATGGCGAGGTGTTCCTGCAGGCGGAACGCGAATACTCGGCGCACAATTTCGAATACGCCACGGTCGAGCGGCTGACCCGGCACTTCGCCGACGCCGAGGCCGAGTGCCGCCACCTGCTCTCCCACCGCCTGCCGCTGCCGGCCTACGACCAGTGCCTCAAGGCGAGCCACCTGTTCAACCTTTTGGACGCGCGCGGCGCGATCTCGGTGGCCGAGCGGCAGGCGCAGATCGGCCGCGTGCGGGCGCTCGCCCGGGCCTGCTGCGAGGCCTGGCTCGAGGCGCGCCGGACCGGGGATCGCTGAGGTCATGGCCGAGCTCCTGCTCGAGCTCCTCTCCGAGGAGATCCCGGCCCGCATGCAGGCGCGCGCCTGCGAGGACCTGGCGGCGCTGGTCCGGGGCCTGCTCGAGGACGCCGGGATCGCCGCGGGCGTCGAGATCGCCGCGCAGGCGACGCCGCGGCGGCTGGTCCTCGTGGCCCAGGGGCTGCCCGAGCGCCAGCCGGACCGGACGAGCGAGCGGCGCGGCCCGCGCGAGGACGCACCGGTGGCGGCGATCCTGGGCTTCAAGCGCTCGCTGCCGGCCGAGGGTGTGGCGATCGAGGTCCGCGAGGAGCGGAAGGGCAGGGTGCTGTTCGCGCGGGTGTGCGAGCCCGGTGCCGCCACCCGCGACCTCCTGGCCGCCCGCCTGCCCGAGCTCCTGGCGCGCTTTCCCTGGCCCAAGTCGATGCGCTGGGGCGAGGGCGAGGCGCGCTGGGTGCGGCCGCTGCGCTCGATCCTTTGCCTGCTCGACGGTGGCGTGGTCCCCTTCGTCTTCGCCGGGATCGAGGCCGGCGATCGCACCCGCGGGCACCGCTTCCTGGCACCCTCGGCCTTCCGCGTCGCCGACGCGGCCGACCACCGGGCGAAGCTCGCCGCCGCCCGGGTGCTGCTCGACCCGGAGGAGCGGCGGCGGCGGATCGTCGAGGGGGCCCGGCAGCTCGCGGCCGGGGAGGGCCTGCGGCTGCGCGACGACCCGCCGCTCGTCCAGGAGATCGTGGGCCTGGTCGAATGGCCGGTGCCGCTCCTGGGACGCATCGATCCTGCCTTCATGGACATCCCGGCCGAGGTCCTGGTGCTCACCATGCGCCAGAACCAGCGCTACCTGGCGCTCGAGGATGCCGCGGGCGAGCTCGCGCCGCGCTTCGTCGTGGTCGCCAACGTCGAGGCCGCCGACGGCGGTGCCGCGATCGTCGCCGGCAACGAGCGGGTCCTGCG
This sequence comes from uncultured Geminicoccaceae bacterium, assembly GCA_964504655.1. Classification (GTDB taxonomy): domain Bacteria; phylum Pseudomonadota; class Alphaproteobacteria; order Geminicoccales; family Geminicoccaceae; genus JANXAZ01. The sequence goes on along the minus strand of CAZDFD010000042.1, from coordinate 32,616 downwards.
GGCGCGGCTCTGGGACGCCCGCTTCTTCTTCGAGCAGGACCGCCGGGCGAGCCTCGAGAGCCGGCTGCCGCGGCTGGCGGGCATGGTCTTCCACGAGCGGCTCGGCCACCAGGGCGAGCGGGTCGAGCGCCTCGTGGCGCTCGCAGGTGCCCTCTGCCCGTACGTCCCGGGCGCCGACCGGGTGCTGGCCGAGCGCGCGGCGCTGCTCGCCAAGGCCGATCTGGTGACCGGCATGGTCGGCGAGTTCCCGGAACTCCAGGGGGTCATGGGCGGCCACTATGCGCGCGTCCAGGGCGAGCCCGAGCCGGTCGCCCGGGCGATCGCCGAGCACTACCGGCCGCGCGGCCCGGACGAACACTGCCCGAGGGCACCCGCGAGCGTCGTCGTGGCGCTCGCCGATCGGATCGACGCGCTCGTGGGCTTCTTCGCGGTCGGGATCCGGCCGAGCGGGACCAAGGACCCGTTCGCGCTCCGCCGGGCCGCGCTCGGGATCGTCCGGCTGGTGTCCGAGAACGGCCTGCGCCTGCCGCTGCGGCCGCTGCTCGCAGCGGCGCTCGAGGCGTACGGGGAGCGCCTCGCCGGCGTCGACGGCGCGGCGCTCGCGGACGAGCTCGTGCGCTTCCTGGCCGACCGGCTGGTGGTGCATCTCAAGGGCGAGGGGATCCGCCACGACCACATCGCAGCCGTGCTCGCGACCGGGCCCGACGACGACCTCCTGCGCCTGCAGGCGCGGGTGCGGGCGCTCCGCGACTTCCTCGACAGCGAGGACGGGCGCGACCTCCTGGCCGGCTACCGGCGGGCCGTGAGCATCGTTGCGATCGAGCAGCGCAAGGACGGCCGCGTCCATGCGGGCACGCCCGATCCCGCTCTCCTGCGCGCCCCGGAGGAGCGGGAGCTGTTCGCGGCCCTGGAGCTCGCCGATGCGCGGATCGCCCGGGCCCTCGCTTGCGAGGACTGGGCCGCCGCCATGGCGGCGCTGGCGGCGCTGCGCGCGCCGATCGACGCCTTCTTCGACCGCGTGATGGTCAACGTGGCGGACGCCGAGCTCCGCGTTAACCGTCTCTTCATGCTGGCGCGCATAGGTTCGGCGCTCGCCGGGGTGGCCGACTTCGCGCGGATCGAGGAGCCGGGGCGCGGCTGAGCGGACGGGCACGGGCGCCCTGGGCGCGCCGGGTGGGGGTGGTCGGCGGATGAGCAGATGGGTCTACGGCTTCGGCGGCGGGCGCAGCGAGGGGGCCGCGAGCATGAAGGCGCTGCTCGGCGGCAAGGGCGCCAACCTCGCGGAGATGGCCGGTCTCGGCCTGCCGGTGCCGCCCGGCTTCACGATCACGACCGAGGTCTGCGCCTGGTACTACGCCCACGAGCGCGGCTATCCGCCCGAGCTGCGCGAGCAGGTGGCGGCGGCGCTGCGCGCCGTCGAGCGCGAGGTCGGCGCCCGCTTCGGCGACCCCGAGCGGCCGCTCCTGGTCTCGGTCCGCTCGGGCGCCCCGGTCTCGATGCCGGGCATGATGGACACGGTGCTCAATCTGGGCCTCAACGACCGCACCGTCCTGGGCCTGGCCGCGGCCAGCGGCGACCGCCGCTTCGCCTTCGACAGCTACCGCCGCTTCATCCAGATGTACGGCGACGTCGTGCTCGGCATCGACCACTATGCGTTCGAGCAGCGGCTCGAGGAGGCCAAGCGCGAGCACGGCGCCCGCTTCGACAACGAGCTCTCGGCCGCGGCGCTCGAGGATCTCGTGGCCGCCTACCGGGAGCTCGTGCGCCGGGAGCTCGGCCACGACTTCCCGGAGGACCCCGAGGAGCAGCTCTGGGGTGCGATCGGCGCGGTGTTCGGCTCGTGGATGAACCAGCGCGCCGTCACCTACCGCAAGCTCAACGGCATCGCGGCCGGGATGGGCACGGCCGTGACCGTGCAGGCGATGGTGTTCGGCAACATGGGCGAGGACTGCGCCACCGGCGTGGCCTTCACCCGCAACCCCTCGACCGGCGAGCGGGCGCACTACGGCGAGTACCTGGTCAACGCCCAGGGCGAGGACGTGGTGGCCGGCATCCGCACGCCGCAGCCCCTCTCGCGCGCCATGGCCCGGGCGATGACGCGGTCGAGCGGCCGCGCCGGGGACGGCGCCTCGATGGAGGAGCGGCTGCCCGGCCCCTATGCCGAGCTCACCGCCGTGTTCGAGCGGCTCGAGCGGCACTACCGCGACATGCAGGACATCGAGTTCACGGTCCAGAAGGGCCGGCTCTTCGTGCTGCAGACGCGGACCGGCAAGCGGACCGCGGCGGCGGCGCTCAAGATCGCGGTCGACCTCGCCGGCGAGGGGCTGATCACGCGCGAGGAGGCGCTGTTGCGGGTCGACCCCGCGGCGCTCGACCAGCTCCTGCACCCGACCCTCGATCCTGCGGCACCGCGCCGGGTGATCGCCAAGGGGCTGCCGGCCTCGCCCGGCGCGGTCTCGGGCAAGGTCGTCCTGAGCGCGGAGGAGGCCGACCGCCTGGCCGCGGCCGGCGAGGCGGTGATCCTGGTGCGGACCGAGACCTCGCCCGACGACATCCACGGCATGCACGTGGCCAAGGGCATCCTGACCGCCCGCGGCGGCATGACCAGCCACGCCGCCGTGGTCGCGCGCGGCATGGGCAAGGCCTGCGTGTGCGGCGCCGGCGACCTCCTGATCGGCTACGAGGAGCGCGCCTTCAGCGCCGGCGGCGTGCGCGTGGAGGCCGGCGAGGTGATCACCATCGACGGCTCCTCGGGCGAGGTGATGCTGGGTGCCGTGGCGACGGTCGACCCGCAGCTCTCGGGCGACTTCGCCACCCTCATGGGCTGGGCCGACGCGGTCCGCAGGCTCGAGGTGCGGACCAACGCCGAGACCCCGCTCGACGCCCGCACCGCGGTCCGCTTCGGCTGCGAGGGCATCGGCCTCTGTCGCACCGAGCACATGTTCTTCCAGGAGGAGCGCATCGTCGCGATGCGCCAGATGATCCTGGCCGCGGACGGCGAGGGACGGCGGCGGGCGCTCGCCCGGATCCTGCCCATGCAGCGGGCCGACTTCCTCGAGCTGTTCGAGATCATGGGCGGGAGGCCGGTGACCATCCGTCTGCTCGACCCGCCCCTGCACGAGTTCCTGCCGCACGGCGAGGCCGAGATCGGCGAGGTGGCGGCGGCCGCGGGGGTCGAGGCGCGGGTGGTCCGCCGCCGCCTCAAGGAGCTCGAGGAGGCCAACCCGATGCTGGGCTTGCGCGGCTGCCGGCTCGGCATCGTCTACCCCGAGATCTACGAGATGCAGGTGCAGGCGATCGTCGAGGCAGCGATCGAGGCCGAGCGCCTCGGCAGCTCGCCGGTCACGCCCGAGATCATGGTGCCGCTCGTGGGCTCGGCCCGCGAGCTCGAGCTCGTCCGCGCCCGCCTCGAGGCGGTGGCCGAGCGGGTCATGGCCGAGCGCGGCCGCCGCGTCGGCTACCTCGTCGGCACCATGATCGAGCTGCCGCGGGCGGCGCTGCGGGCCGCCGAGATCGCCCGCCACGCCGCCTTCTTCAGCTTCGGCACCAACGATCTGACGCAGATGACGCTCGGCCTGTCGCGCGACGATTCCGGCAAGTTCCTCGACGCCTATCTCGAGGCCGGGGTGTTCGCGACCGATCCGTTCCGCTCGCTCGACGCCCAGGGCGTGGGCGAGCTCGTGCGGATGGCCGCCGAGCGCGGCCGCGCCGCCCGTCCCGACCTCAAGCTCGGGATCTGCGGCGAGCACGGCGGCGATCCCGCCTCGATCGCCTTCTGCGAGGCGGTCGGCCTCGACTACGTCTCCTGCTCGCCCTACCGGGTCCCGATCGCGCGGCTGGCGGCCGCCCAGGCGGCGCTGCGGCGACGCCCGGCCGGGACCGAGGGCAGGGGGTGAGCGACGCCGCCGAGCCGCTCGCGACCCTGCGCGCCGGCGGCAAGGCGGCCTTGGCCCGCGCCCTGGCCCGCATCGAGAGCGAGCCTCGCGCCGCCGCCACGGTCGCGCTGCTCGAGGCGGCCTGGGCGGCCCCGCGGGGCTGGGCGATCGGGCTCACCGGCCCGCCCGGGGTCGGCAAGTCGACCCTGGCCTCGGCGCTCTTGCGCGGCTGGCGGGCGCGCGATCTGGCGGTCGCCATGCTCGCCGTCGACCCGTCCTCGAGGCGCACCGGCGGCGCCCTCCTCGGCGACCGCACGCGCCTCGTGCTCGACCCGGACGACCCGCAGCTGTTCGTCCGCTCCCTGGCCGCCCGCGACCGGCTCGGCGGCACCGCCGCGCTCTGCTTCCCGGCGCTCGTGCTGCTGCGCGCCCTGTTCGACCGCGTGCTGGTCGAGACGGTGGGTGTCGGCCAGTCGGAGACCGACATCGCCGAGCTCGCCGACCGGGTGCTCCTGGCGGTCCAGCCGGCCTCCGGCGACACCGTCCAGTTCCTCAAGGCGGGCATCGCCGAGATCCCCGATCTGGCGGTCGTGACCAAGGCCGACCTCGGCCAGCCGGCGGCGCGCACCGCCCGCGAGCTCGAGGCGGCGCTGGCGCTCGCCGCCCCCGGACGGGTGCCGGTGCTGCTCGTCTCGGCCGCCACGGGCGAGGGCGTCGAGGCGCTTCTGGAGGCGCTCGAGGGCGCCGCCACCGGGGGGCCGGACCTGGTTGAGCGGCGCCGCGCGCAGGCCCGGTACTGGCTCGCCGCCGAGCTGCGCGAGGCGCTCGCCCGGCGCGCCCTGGCGGGCCTCGACGGCGGCCTCGACGCCGCCGCCGCCCGGCCGTTCCAGGGGCTCTCGGCCCTGCTCGCGGCGGCCGAGCGGCGCTGAGCGCGGCGCCCGGCCCACCTCCGTAACCCCCGAGCCGCCCGCCGGACCCGCGGGACCAAGCGCCACCTCCCTCCGCCCCGGGGCGTTCGCCACCCGCCCACACCGACCGCTCCCCGGGGCCGGTGGTAGCGCCCGCGGCGGCCGAACCTCCGATGCCGACGGCCGGGCCGTGTGCGGGCGGAGGCATCGCGCGCAGAGCCGACACCTCGGCCAGCAGGACGGAAAACCCCGCGTGGTCGCCCGGCGTGCCCGCCGGTCGGGGCGGCGGTGCCGCCCGCGGCGGCCGCTCGCTCCGGGCCGGCGATCGGCCCACCCCCGCGTCCTCGGCCGCAGCCGCGCTCGGTGCGGCCGGACGCATCCCGCGCACCGACGATAGGCACGCCCAAAGGAGGGCAGGCCCCGCGCGGTCACCCGGCGCACCGGCCGGTCGGGGCCGGCGGCAAAGCTCGCGGCGGCCGAACGCCCGAGGCCGGCGGCCGGGCCGTCCCAATGTCCTCGGCTGCAGCCAGGGCGGGTGCGGCCGGAGGCATCGCGCGCAGGGCCGACACTTTGGGCATCCGGAGGGAAAGCCCTGCGCAGCCACCCGGCCCACCCGTCGGTCGGCACCGGCGGCACGGCTCGCGACGGCGTATGCCCGGGGCCGAGGCTGGCGCCGACCCCCGCGTCCGCGGCCGCAGCCGCGGCGGGTGCGGCCGGAGGCATCGCGCGCAGCGCCGACACCTCGGCCGCCCGGACGGAAAGCCCCGCACAGCCAGCCGCCCCACCCACCGGTCGGGGTCGGCGGCACCGCGTACGGCGGGCGCGCGCCCGGGGCCGGCGGCCGGGCCGCCCGCGCGTCCGCGGCCGCAGTCGGGACGGGTGCGGTCGGCCGAAGCCGCGTCGTTCCTCCAGGCACGACCACCCGGAGGGTACGCTCCGCGCGGTCGCCCGGCGTACCGGCTCGGGGTCGGCGGTGCGGCGCCTGCCCGGGTGCTGCCGCGCCGGGACGAGGCTCGCGTCCGGCGACGGGCCGGGGAAGGGCACGCGGAGGGTCGCCGCGATCCCGGACGCCGCGCGCCGGCGGGCCGGCGTGGCCGGCGCCTCGCGGGTCGGGCGGCCGGACGCGCCCTCGATGCGACCGAGCGCGGCGGCTCGCGCGGGCGGGCCGGCTGGTGCCGCTGCGGGGCGGGTCCGCGACCCGGCACCCGGTCCGGCACCCGTGCGATCGCCCCGTCGGGACCGATCGCGGGTCGGGTTCGTCGGGCGGATCGGGGCGGTCGGGGCAGGGCTCGTGCCGGGGGCGAGGGACGCGGCAGCGGCGCCGGTGCGCTCGGGACCCTTGCGCAGGGCAGGGCGCATCGGATCCGGAGCCGTCGGGCCGGCCGATCGACGGCCGTCGCTACGCAGACCGACCGGTCGAGCCGGGCGCCCGATCGGGCGCGGGATCGCGGCCGCGCGCCCTTCCGGCCGGGGCATGGACCTTCCTGCCCGGCTCGGGCACTCCGCGCGCGGATCCGCGCTGGCGTCGGCCGCTCGGGCGTCGCCGCCTGCCGGGAGGCCGCGCCGGACGGGGCGGGATCGGGCGCGCGGCGGGACCGGGCGGGCGGCCGCGGCCCGCGCGGCCGGCGGCGCAGCCGGCGGCGAGCGCCGCGGCGAGCCAGGCGGGCGGCTCGGGCTCGAGGCGGGCCTCGCCCGCGGCGAGCCCGCCCGCACCCAGGGCCTCCAGCCGCAGCAGGGCCAGCGCCCGATCGTCGCGGCCGCTGCGCACCTCGCCCTGCTCGCGGCCCTGGCCGATCACCGGGGTGCCGGGGGCGGGGAGCGGGCCGTCGACCCGGACCGGCACGAGCCGGCGGCGCAGGAGCGTCCGGTGCGCCATGCGCGCGGTCAGCTCCTGACCGACGAAACAGCCCTTGGCGAGCGACACGACGTCGAGCTCGAGCAGGTTCGCCTCGAGCGCCAGCGCCTTCTCGGGGACGAGGTCGCGGCTGCCGTCGGGCACGCCCAGCACCAGCCGGTGGCGGTCCCAGAGCAGGGCGTCGCCCGCCTCGAGCCCGTACCGGGCGAGGAAGCCCTCGACTGCTCCGACCGGCAGCAGCACCCGCAGGCCGAGTGCGGCCAGGCGCGGATCGACCAGGAGGACCGCCTCGCCGTCGCGCCGGCAGGCGCCGCGCTCCGCCGGAAGGTCGAACCGGGCCGCGGCCTCGGGCTCGGGTAGCGCCAGCACCGCCCAGTCGGCGCTCGCGTCGCGGAACTCGGCCGCGGCGCGCAGCCGGTAGAGCGCCAGCCGACGCACCAGCTCCGCGAGCCTGCCGCGCTCGCCGTCGAGCAGCACGCGCCCACCGTCCAGGGCGAGCCCGAAGTCGAACAGGCAGCGGCCCTGCGGGGTCAAGAGCGCGGCCCAGATCGCCCGCTCGCCGGTCAACCGGTCGACATCGTTGGTCAGGAGTCCCTGCAGGAACGGCCGCAGCTCCGCGCCCGAGAGCTCGAGGACGCCACGGTCGTCGAGGCGCACCACCCGGCCAGCCGCCATGCTCCGTCTCCCGCACCTCACGCCCGGCGGGCGAGTGCCTAGGTAGGTGCGCGGGGCCGCCCGCCAAGGGGTGGAGCAGGCTCCAATCGGATAAGGTCTGTTATGACAACGGCTGCCGGCACCGCCTCAGTGCGACAGGATCTGGCTCAAAAACAGCCGCGTGCGGTCCGACTTCGGGCTCGTGAAGAACTCCTCGGGCGGTGCCACCTCGACGATCTCGCCGCGGTCCATGAACACCACGAAGTCGGCGACCGACTTGGCGAAGCCCATCTCGTGGGTGACCACCATCATGGTCATGCCCTCGTTGGCGAGTTCGATCATGACGTCGAGCACCTCCTTGACCATCTCCGGGTCGAGGGCCGAGGTCGGCTCGTCGAACAGCATGATCTTGGGCTTCATGCAGAGCGCGCGGGCGATGGCGACGCGCTGCTGCTGGCCGCCACTGAGCTGGCCCGGGTATTTCTGCGCCTGCTCGGGGATCTTGACCCGCTCGAGGAAGAACATCGCCGTCTCCTCGGCCTCCTTCTTGGGGACCCGGCGCACCCACATCGGCGCGAGCGAGAGGTTCTCGAGCACGGTCAGATGCGGAAACAGGTTGAAGTGCTGGAACACCATGCCGACCTCGCGGCGGATGGCATCCACGTTCTTGACATCCGAGGTGAGCTCGATCCCGTCGACCACGATCTGCCCGCGTTGATGCTCCTCGAGGCGGTTGATGCAGCGGATCATGGTCGACTTGCCCGAGCCCGAGGGCCCGCACACCACCACCTTCTGGCCCTTGAGGACCGCGAGGTTGATGGCCTTGAGGACGTGGAACTCGCCGTACCATTTGTGCACGTCGGCGAGGCTGATCATCGGGGTGCCGTTGCTCGTGCCCTGCATGCGCGCGCTTCCCCTCCTGGCCCGGCCGTCCCCCGGGCGCTCAACGCCGATGGCCGCGCGCCAGCCGGCGCTCGAGCGCCATGCTGTAGCGCGACATGCCGAAGCAGAAGATCCAGAACCCGGCCGCGGCGATCAGGTAGGTCTCGGTCGCGAGCCCGAGCCAGGCCGGATCCTTGACGATGAGCTGCGCCATCCCGAGCAGGTCGTAGAGCCCGACGATCAGGACCAGCGAGGTGTCCTTGAACAGGCCGATGAAGGTGTTGACGATGCCGGGGATCACGAGGCGGAGCGCCTGCGGCAGGACGATCAGCCCCATCATCTTCCAGTAGCCGAGGCCCACGGCCGCGGCCGCCTCGTACTGGCCCTTGGGGATCGCCTGCAGCCCGCCGCGCACCACCTCGGCCATGTAGGCGGCCGAGAACAAGGAGACGCCGACCAGCGCGCGCAGGAGCTTGTCGAAGGTGACGCCCTCGGGGAGGAACAGCGGCAGCATCACCGAGGCCATGAACAGGACGGTCACGAGCGGCACGCCGCGCACCAGCTCGATGAACGCCACCGACAGCGACTTGATCACCGGCAGCTGCGAGCGCCGGCCGAGCGCCAGGAGGATGCCGAGCGGGAGTGAGGCCGTGATGCCGACCCCGGCGATGACCAGGGTGAGGAACAGGCCGCCCCACTTGCTGGTCTCGACCAGGGAGAGCCCGAGCGTCCCGCCGAGGAACAGGACGTAGGCCACGACCGGATAGACCAGGATCAGCCCGATCGCGTAGAGCAGCTTGTTGAAGGCGAGGCGGAGGAAGAGCGGCACCATGGCGGCGAGCAGGATCACCATCGCGAGGTCGATCCGCCAACGCTCCTCGATCGGATAGAGCCCGTAGACATACTGGCCGAAGCGGGCACGCAGGAGCGCCCAGCAGGCGCCGCGCGCCGGCTCGGCGCCGCCCGCCGCCTGGAAGGCGGCCTCACAGGCCTGCTTGCCGTCGGCGCTCCAGACCGCGTTCACGACCGCCCACTGCACCAAGGGCACGAGGCTGGTCCACAGCAGCCAGGCGATGAGCACCGTGAGCAGGCTGTTGAGCGGCGAGTTGAACAGGTTGCGGCGGATCCACCCGAGCGCGCCCAGCCGCTCGGAGACCGGCGGTCTGAGGCTCGGGGCGGAGACGTCGGAGGTCGCCATGCCGCTCAGCGCTCCACCAGCGCCATCCTGGCGTTGTACCAGTTCATGAAGGCCGAGATCGCGAGGCTGAAGGAGAGGTAGACCGCCATGGTGATGGCGATGACCTCGACCGCCTGGCCGGTCTGGTTGTTGACCGTGCCGGCGATGTTGAAGAAGTCGGGATAGCCGATCGCGACACCGAGCGAGCTGTTCTTGGTGAGGTTGAGGTACTGGCTGGTCTGCGGCGGGATGATCACCCGCAGGGCCTGCGGGATCACCACCAGACGCAGCGTCTGGTTCGGTCTGAGCCCGAGGGCGCCCGCCGCCTCGAGCTGGCCCTTGCCGACCGAGAGGATGCCCGAGCGCACGATCTCGGCGAGGAACGCCCCGGTGTAGACCGAGAGGCCCGCCACCAGCGCCAGGAACTCGGGCAGGAGCACGAGCCCGCCCTCGAGGCGGAAGCGGGTGAGCCTCGGATACTCGAAGGAGATCGGCGCCCCGAGCGCCAGGTGCGCGGCGAGCGGCACCAGGATCAGGATCGCGAGGCCCACCCAGAGGGTCGGGAACGGCGCGCCGGTCGCCTCGCGCCGCCGCCGCGCCCAGCGGGCGAGCAGGACCACGGCCAGGATCGCGGCCGCCAGCGCCCAGAGCTCGACCACCGCCCCCTCGCCCAGGATCGGCTTGGGCAGGAACAGGCCCCGGACGTTGAGGTAGCCGATCCCGAAGACCACGAGGCTGTCGCGTGGCCCGGGCAGGGCGCCCAACACCACTACGTACCAGAAGATGAGCTGGAGGAGCAGCGGGACGTTGCGGATCACCTCGATGTAGACGAGCGCCAGGCGGGCCACGAGCCAGTTCGAGGACAGCCGCGCGATGCCCATGAGGAAGCCGATCAGGGTCGCGAGCACGACCCCTACGACCGCCACGTAGAGCGTGTTCAAGAGGCCCACGACGAAGGCGCGGCCGTAGGAGCTCCGGTCGGAGGCGAAGTCGATCAGCGACTGGGAGACGTCGAATCCGGCGAGCGTGTCGAGGAAGCCGAAGCCCGAGGCGACCCCGAGCCGCTCGCGGTTGGCGATGGTGTTCTGCACGAGATAGGCGCCGGCGGCGACCACGAGAGCCAGGACCACGACCTGCGCGACGAGGCCGCGCACCCTGGGGTCGCGCCAGACCGCCACCCGCGGCGCCGCGCCCCGCTCCAGTCCCGCTGCCGCCATGCGTCCCTCCCCGCCGGCCGGCAACGGCCCGGCCGCGGCCGGGCCGCCGCCCGCGGCTTCAGCGGAACGGAATCGCGTACTGGAGCCCGCCCTGGGTCCAGAGCGCGTTGGCACCCCGCGCGATCTTCAAGGGCGTGCTGGCGCCGAGGTTGCGCTCGAAGCTCTCGCCGTAATTGCCGACCTGGGCGACGATCTTGGCCCCGAAGTCGGCGGGCAGGCCGAGGCCCTTGCCGAGCTCGCCCTCGACGCCGAGGAGCCGGCGGATGTTCGGGTTCTTGCTGGCCTTCATCTCGGCCACGTTCTTGCTGGTGACGCCCAGCTCCTCGGCCTCGACCATGGCGTAGAACGCCCAGCGGACCACGTCGCCCCACTCGTTGTCGCCGTGCCGCACGGCCGGGCCGAGCGGCTCCTTGGAGATCAGCTCGGGCAGCACCACCCAGTTGTCCGGCTTCTCGAACTTGGTGCGGCTCGAATACAGGCCGGACTGGTCGGTGGTGAACACGTCGCACCGGCCGGACTGGAACGCGGCGATGATCTCGTCGTTGGTCTCGAAGACCACCGGCTCGTACTTCATGTTGTTGGCGCGGAAATAGTCGGCGAGGTTGAGCTCGGTGGTCGTGCCGGTCTGCACGCAGACCGAGGCGCCGTCGAGCTCCTTGGCGCTCTTCACGCCGAGGCTCTTCGGGACCATGAAGCCCTGGCCGTCGTAGTAGTTGACGGCGACGAAGTCGAGGCCGAGGGCGGAATCGCGCGCCGCCGTCCAGGTCGAGTTGCGCGAGAGGACGTCGACCTCCTTCGACTGCAGGGCGGTGAACCGCTCCTTGGCCGAGAGCGGGGTGTACTTGACCTTGCTCGCGTCACCGAAGACCGCGGCGGCGACCGCCCGGCAGATGTCGATGTCGAGCCCGGCCCAGTTGCCCTTGTCGTCGACCTGGGCGAAGCCCGGCAGGCCGCTGTTGTTGACCCCGCACTGGACGAAGCCCTTCTTCTTGACGGCCTCGAAGGTCTCGCCGGCCTGGGCGGCTCCCGCCAGGGCCAGCCCCGCGATGGCGGTCCCGGCCAGAAGCCAACGGTTGACGGTCATGCTCCCTCCACCTCGTTCGATCGCCGCGCCCGATCGGGCGCCGGACCCCGCACTCCCCGGGCGGCCCGGATCTGTGGCAGTCATGGCACGCTCCCGACGCCCTGCCAATCCGTCATCAGAAGCCCGCCATGCGCCGGCCGCGCCACTCGCCGAGCCGGCGGAGCGGACGCTTCCGGGGGCTCGCCGGCGCGTGCTAAGCGCCCGCGACCGGCTCGGAGACCGCGCTCATGAAGGACGCCACCCTCGTCACCACCCTCGGGCGCGATCCGGAGGCCAACCACGGCATCGTCAACCCGCCCACCTGGCGCGCCTCGACCATCCTCTCGCCGACCCTCGAGGCCTACGAGAACCGGCGCTACGGCGAGCCCACCACCTACGGCCGCTACGGCACCCCGGCGACCGCGGCGCTGCAGGAGGCGGTGGCGCGGCTCGAGGGCGGCCACCGCTCGATCGCGGTCGCCTCCGGCAAGACCGCGATCTCGGCGACGCTGTTGGCCCTGCTCGCCCCGGGCGACCATCTCCTCGTGGTCGACTGCGTCTACGGGCCCACCCGCCGCTTCGCCGACGGGATGCTCCGCAAGCTCGGCATCGCCACCACCTACGTGCCGCCCGGCTGCGGCGCCGGGATCGCCGCGCATCTGCGCCCCGAGACCCGGGTGGTGTTCCTCGAGGCGCCGGGGTCCTGGACCTTCGAGATGCAGGACGTGCCGGCGATCGCCGCGGTGGCGCACGCCGCCGGTGCCGTCGTCGTGATGGACAACACCTGGGCCTCGCCGCTCTACTGCAAGCCCTTCGCGCTCGGTGTCGACGTCAGCATCCAGGCGGCCACCAAGTACATCGGCGGCCACTCCGACCTCATGATGGGCACGATCACCACCACGGCCGAGCTCTTCGAGCGGGTCCGGCACGGCGTGTTCGAGGTCGCCTCGGCGGCCGGCCCGGACGAGACGATGCTGGCGCTGCGCGGCCTCCGGACGCTCGCCGTCCGCCTCGAGCGGCACATGCGCAACGGTCTGATCCTGGCCGAGTGGCTGCGCTCGCGGCCGGAGGTGCTGCGGGTCATGCATCCGGGCCTCCCCGACGATCCCGGCCACGCGCTCTGGCGGCGCGACTTCCTCGGCGCCTCGGGCCTGTTCGGCTTCGTGCTGCGGCCGTGCGACAAGCGCCAGCTCGCGGCCCTCCTCGACCCGCTCGAGCTCTACGGCATGGGCGCCTCCTGGGGCGGCTTCGAGAGCCTCCTCATCCCGACCGACCCGCGCCCGCTGCGCACCGCCGTGCCGTGGACCGAGCCCGGCCAGTCGATGCGCATCCACGTCGGCCTCGAGGACCCGGACGATCTGATCCGCGACCTCGAGGCGGGCCTCGCCCGCTTCCGCGCGGCGGCCTGAGTCCCCATCTCCTGCGCATGAGCACGCTCTACGAGCAGGATCTCGCGGCGTGGGCGGAAGCACAGGCGCAGGCTCTTCGTGCCGCTGCACGCGCGAAGCTGAACACGCCCGTGGCGGTCGATTGGGAGAACCTGGCGGAGGAGATCGAGCAGTTGGCCCGTGCCGAGCGCCGCGAGCTCGGCTCGCGCCTGTTCCGCCTGCTCACCCACCTCGCCAAGTGGCGCTGGCAAGCACGGCGACGCAGCCGGAGCTGGCGTGCCACGATCGGCGAGCAGCGCCGCGAGCTCGCACGCTTGCTCGCGGACAGCCCGAGCCTCCGATCGTCCCTGCCCGGGAGCTTCGCGTCCGCCTGGGCCGATGCCCGCGGTCAGGCCGCCGACGAGACGGGCTTGCCGCTCTCGACCTTCCCCGAGACCTGCCCGTTCACTCCCGAGGCGGCTCTCGATCCGGGGTTCTGGCCGGAAGCGGCGGACTGACCGCCTCGCCGCCCCGGCGCGCCGCGATCAGGAACTCGCGGTTGCCGGCCGGGCCGAGCAGCGGCGAGGGCACGATCCCGAGCACCCGCCAGCCCGGTTGCGCCCCGAGCCACGCGGCGATCTCGGCGCAGATGCGCTCGTGCACGGCCGGGTCGCGCACCACACCCCCCTTCCCCACCGCCTCGCGGCCGGCCTCGAACTGCGGCTTGATCAAGGCCACGAGCACCGCCTCCGGCGCACAGAGCCCGAGCGCCGGCGGCAGCACGAGCTCGAGCGAGATGAAGCTCACGTCGCACGTGACGAGCTCGACCGGCTCGGGCACCTGCTCGGAGCCCAGATGGCGGGCATTCACGCCTTCGAGCGCCACCACCCGCGGATCGGTGCGCAGCCGCCAGAGGAGCTGGCCGCGGCCGACGTCGACCGCGTAGACCCGCCGCGCGCCGCGGCGCAGGAGCACATCCGTGAAGCCACCGGTCGAGGCGCCGATGTCGAGCGCCACCCGGCCGGCCGGGTCGATCGCGAAGGCGTCGAGTGCCGCGATCAGCTTCGCGGCCCCGCGCGAGGCCCACTCGGTCTCGGGCCCGCCCTCGAGCTCGAGCGGCAGGTCGGCCGGGACGAGCCGGCCCGGCTTGTCGAGCCGGGTCGCGCCGGAGCGCACCCGCCCGGCCATCACGAGCGCCTGCGCCCGGGTCCGGCTCGCGGCCAGACCGCGGGCCACCAGGAGCTCGTCGAGACGGACCTTCCGGGTGTCCGCCCGGCTCACTCGGCGGCGGGCAGGGGCTCGGCCCGCAGCCGCCCGGCGCGCGCCGGGTCGACGAGGGAGAGGGCCTTGCCCACGATCGCCCGGGCATCGAGCCCAGCCTCGGCACATTGGCCCGCGGGCGTGCCGTGGTCGATGAAGCGATCCGGCAGGATCATGCTGCGCAGTTTGAGCCGGCCGGAATCGAGCAGCCCCTCCTCGAGCAGGAGCTGCTGGACCTGGCTGCCGAAGCCGCCGATCGAGCCCTCCTCGATCGTGATCAGCGCCGGATGCTCGCGGGCGAGCCGGAGGATCAGCTCGCGGTCCAGGGGCTTGGCGAAGCGGGCGTCGGCGAGCGTCGGGGCGAAGCCGCGGGCGGTGAGCTCGTCGGCCGCCAGGAGGCACTCGCCGAGCCGGGCACCGAGGCAGAGGATCGCCAGATGGCCGCCCTCGCGCAGGAGCCGGCCCCGGCCGATCGACAGGGGCGTGCCGCGTTCGGGCAGGGGCACCCCCAGCCCCTCGCCGCGCGGGTAGCGGAAGGCGATCGGTCCGTCCTCGTAGGCGGCGGCCGTGGCCACCATGTGGACGAGCTCGGCCTCGTCGCCCGCGGCCATGATCACCATCCCGGGCAGGCAGCCGAGATAAGCCAGGTCGAAGGAGCCGGCGTGGGTCGCCCCGTCGGCGCCCACGAGGCCGGCCCGGTCGATCGCGAAGCGGACCGGCAGCCTCTGGATCGCCACGTCGTGGACGACCTGGTCGTAGGCCCGCTGCAGGAAGGTCGAATAGATCGCGCAGAACGGCTTCATGCCCTCGGCCGCGAGCCCGGCCGCGAAGGTGACCGCGTGCTGCTCGGCGATGCCGGCGTCGAAGCAGCGCTCGGGGAACCGCTCGGCGAACTTGTCGAGCCCGGTGCCGGACGGCATCGCCGCGGTGATCGCGACGATCCGCTCGTCGCGATCGGCCTCGGCGAGCAGGGCCTTGGCGAACACCGCGGTGTAGGAGGGCGGGCCGGGCTTGCCCTTGGCCTGGGTGCCGGTGGCCGGGTCGAACTTGCCGACCCCGTGATACTTGTCGGCGGCCGATTCGGCCGGCGGGTAGCCCTTGCCCTTCTGGGTCACGACGTGGATCAGCACCGGCCCGAGCGTCGGGTCGTCGCGCACGTTCTCGAGCACCGGGATCAGGTGGTCGAGATTGTGGCCGTCGAGCGGGCCCACATAGTAGAAGCCCAGCTCCTCGAACAGCGTGCCGCCGGTGGCGATGCCGCGGGCGAACTCCTCGGCCCGCGCCGCCGCCTGCGCCAGCGGCCTGGGCAGCGCCTTGGTGAGCTGCTTGGCGACGTGGCGCATGCTCCGGTAGGTGTGCGAGCTCACCACCTTCGAGAGATAGCTCGAGACCGCGCCCACCGGCGGGGCGATCGACATGTCGTTGTCGTTGAGGACGACGATGATGCGCTCCTTGAGGGCGCCGGCATTGTTCATGGCCTCGAACGCCATGCCGGCGCTCATCGCACCGTCGCCGATCACCGCGATCACCCGCCGCTCGATCCCTTCGAGCCGGGACGCCACCGCCATGCCGAGCCCGGCCGAGATCGAGGTCGAGCTGTGCGCCGCGCCGAACGGGTCGAAGGGGCTCTCGCTGCGCCGGGTGAAGCCCGAGAGCCCGCCCGGCTGGCGCAGCGTGCGGATCCGGTCGCGCCGGCCGGTCAGGATCTTGTGCGGGTAGGCCTGGTGGCCGACGTCCCAGATCAGCCGGTCGTGCGGGGTGTCGAAGACGTAGTGGACGGCGACCGTGAGCTCGACCACGCCGAGCCCGGCACCCAGATGGCCGCCGGTGACCGAGACCGCGTCGATGGTCTCGGCGCGCAGCTCGGCCGCGAGATCGGCCAGCCGCTCGCGCGGCAGCTGGCGCAGGTCGCGGGGATCGCGGATCCGGTCGAGGAGCGGTGTGGCGATCATCCCTGGGCGCCGGTCCCGATCGTCAGCTCTGGCGGTCGACCACGAGGTCGAGCGTAGCGCGCAGGAGGAGCGCGCCGGGGCCGAGCTTGTCAAGCGCGCTGGACGCCTCGGCGCGGGCCACCGCCAGCCGGGCGGCCGCCCCCTCGGTGCCGAGCAGGCGGACGAAGGTGGCCTTGCCGCGCGCCGCATCGGCGCCCGCGGGCTTGCCGAGCGCCGCCGCCGAGGCGGTGGCGTCCAACAGATCGTCCTTGATCTGGAAGGCCAGGCCGAGCGCCCGGGCGTAGGCGCGGACCAGGGTGCGGCGCGGCTCGTCGAGCCCGGCGAGGCACGCCCCGGCCTCGCAGGCGAAGGCGATCAGCGCCCCGGTCTTGAGCTCCTGCAGCCGGACGATCGCGGCCTCGTCGAGCGCCGCCCCCTCGGCCGCGAGATCGATCGCCTGGCCGCCGCACATGCCGGCGACCCCGGCCGCCCGTGCGAGGCCGAGCACGAGCCCGGCCCGGAGCTCGGCCGAGGCCGGCCAGTCCGGGCGGGCGAGCGCCTCGAAGGCCAGGGACTGGAGCGCGTCGCCGGCCAGGATCGCGGTCGCCTCGCCGAACGCCACGTGGCAGGAGGGCCGGCCGCGCCGCGTCGCCGCATCGTCCATCGCCGGCAGGTCGTCGTGCACGAGCGAATAGGCGTGGACGAGCTCGATCGCGGCCCCCACCCGCAGCACCGCGGCCGGGTCGGCGGCACCGAGCTCGGCCGCGGCCCGCACCAGGAACGGCCGCAGCCGCTTGCCGCCGCCGAGCGCGGCGTGGCGCATCGCGGCCACGAGACCCTGCTCGGCCGGCCCGTGCTGGGCCGCCGCGGCCGAGGCCAGGAGCGCCTCGAGCTCGCCCTCGACGCGGCGGCCGTGCGCGGCCAGGAGCCCGGCCGCCTCGGCCGGCCTCACGCGCGCTCCGGCAGGGGCTCGACGGTCGGCCGGCCGTCCTGGCCGAAGCCCAGCTTCTCGACCCGGAGCTCGGCCTCCTCGAGCTTCCGGGCGCAGTGCCGGCGCAGCTCCGTGCCGCGCTCGTAGGCCGCGATCGAGGCCTCGAGGTCGAGCTGGCCGCGCTCCAGCCGCTGCACGAGGGCCTCGAGCTCGGCCATCGCCTCCTCGAAGCTCAGCGCCGCCACCGGCCGTGCGGCCTCCTCGGCCTCGCGCCCGCGCTTCTCGCCTGCGGCCATCGTCCCTCCCCTCACGCCCCCGCGAGCACCCGCACATGGGCGAGCGCGCTCGCCGCGAGCGCCTCCAGATCGTAGCCGCCCTCGAGCACCGAGACGAGCCGGCCCTGGGCGTGGCGGCGGGCCACGCCCAGGAGCTCCTCGGTGATCCAGGCGAAGTCGGCCTCGACCAGGAGGAGGCTCGCGAGCGGATCGGCGGCGTGCGCGTCGAACCCGGCCGAGACCAGCACGAGCTCGGGCGCGAAGGCCTCGAGCCTGGGCAGGACCAGGGTCTCGACCGCCCGGCGATAGGCCGGCCCGTCGGTGCCGGGCGGCAAGGGAACGTTCAGCACGTTGCCGTGCGCGCCGGTCTCGCTCGCTCGACCGGTGCCCGGGTAGAGCGGCCACTGGTGGGTCGAGACGTAGAGGGTCCGGGGGTCGTCCCAGACGATCGCCTGGGTGCCGTTGCCGTGGTGGACGTCGAAGTCGACGATGGCGATCTTCCCGATCCCGTGCGCGTGGCGGGCCCGGAGTGCCGCGATGGCGACGTTGTCGAACAGGCAGAAGCCCATGGCGCGGCCGGGCTCGGCGTGATGGCCGGGCGGCCGGAGGCAGCAGAAGGCGGTGCGGTCCTCCCCGGCGAGGACCGCGTCCACCGCCGCGACCGCCCCGCCCGCGGCGGTCAAGGCCGCGGTCCCCGAGCCCGGCCCGACCACCGTGTCGGGGTCGAGATGGGCCAGGCCCGTGGCCGGGATCCGCGCCAGGGTCCGGCTCGGATAGGGCTCGGGATGGGCGCGGGCGACGTCCTCGAGGCTCGCCTCGGGGGCCTCGCGCCGGACGATGCCGGGCAGCGCCGCGGCGTCGAGGGCGCGCAGGATCGCGCGGACCCGATCCGCCCGCTCGGGGTGGCCGGGCCCGGTGTCGTGCACGAGGCTCGAGGGGTGGCCGTAGAGCAGCATCCCCCTGCCCTCCTCAGGCCGCGAGCCGGGCGAGCTCGCCCACGAGCCGCCGCGCCCGCTTGAGGCGGGCGGCCGCGTCCTTGGTCTCCTCGAGCACCACGAGGCGATGGTCGGGGCGCACGCGGACCGTGCCGCGGCTCTGGCCGATCCAGCTCACGAGCCGGTCGGGGCGCGGGAAGCTGTTGTCGCGGAAGGCCACGACGATGCCCTTGGGGCCGGCCTCGAGCCGCGCCACCTGCGCCTTGCGGCAGAGCTGCTTGATGGCGACGATCTCGAGCAGGTTCCGGGTCTCGGGCGGCATCGGCCCGAACCGGTCGATGAGCTCGGCCGCGAAGGCGTCGAGCTCCGCGGGCTCGGCGAGCCCGGCGAGCCTCCGGTACATGGCGAGGCGGAGGTCGAGGTCGCCGATCCAGCTCTCGGGCATGAGGGCCGCCGCGTCGATCGTGATCTGCGGCGTCCACTCGCCGGCACCGGCCGCAGCCGGCTCCTCGGCGCGGCGCCGCTTGAGCTCGGCCACCGCCTCCTCGAGCATGTGGTTGTAGAGCTCGAAGCCGACCTCCTTGATGTGGCCGGACTGCTCCTCGCCCAGAAGGTTGCCGGCGCCGCGGATGTCCAGATCGTGGCTCGCCAGCTGGAAGCCGGCGCCCAGCCCGTCGAGCGACTGGATCACCTGCAGCCGCTTCTGGGCGGTCTCGGCGAGCTTGGTGTCGGCCGGCACGGTGAAGTAGGCGTAGCCGCGCACCTTCGAGCGGCCGATGCGGCCCCGGAGCTGGTAGAGCTGGGACAGGCCGAAACGGTCGGCGCGGTGCACCACGAGGGTGTTGGCGGTCGGGATGTCGAGGCCGCTCTCGATGATGTTGGTGGCCAAGAGCACGTCGAGCCGGCGGTCGTAGAACTCGGCCATCACCGCCTCGAGCTCGGCGGCCGCCATCCGGCCGTTGGCGACCGCGACCTTGAGCTCGGGCACGAGCCGGTCGAGCTCGGCCTTGAGCTTCGGCTGGTCGGCGATCTTCGGGCAGACGTAGAAGCTCTGCCCGCCGCGGTGCCGCTCCCGCAGGAGGGCCTCGCGGATCACCACCGGGTCGACCGGCATGACGAAGCTGCGCACCGCCAGACGGTCGACCGGCGGCGTGGCGATGACCGAGAGGTCCTTCATCCCACCGAGCGCCATGTGCAGGGTGCGCGGGATCGGCGTCGCGGTCATGGTCAGCACGTGGACCTCGGCGCGGAGCTGCTTCAGCCGCTCCTTGTGGGCGACGCCGAAATGCTGCTCCTCGTCGACCACGACGAGGCCCAGATCCTTGAAGGTCACGGTCTTGCCGAGGAGCGCGTGGGTCCCGACGACGATGTCGATGCGGCCCTCGGCGAGCGCCTTCTTGACCGCCTCGGTCTCCCGCGCGCCGACCATCCGGGAGAGCTGGCCCACGCGGACCGGCAGGCCGCGGAACCGCTCGGCGAACACCTTGTGGTGCTGGCGGGCGAGCAGTGTCGTCGGCGCCAGCACCGCCACCTGCTTGCCGGCCATGGCGGCGACGAACGCCGCGCGGAGCGCCACCTCGGTCTTGCCGAAGCCGACGTCGCCGCAGATCAGCCGGTCCATCGGCCGGCCCGAGCGCATGTCCTCGAGGACCGCCTCGATCGCGCGGAGCTGATCCTCGGTCTCCTCGTAGGGAAAGCGCGCCGCGAACTCCTCGTAGACACCCTCCGGCAGCTCGAGGGCGGTGCCGGTGCGGGTCGCGCGCTCGGCCGCGATCTTGATGAGCTCGGCGGCGAGCTCCTTGATCCGCTCCTTGATCCGCGCCCGCCGCTGCTGCCAGCCGACCCCGCCCAGCCGGTCGAGCGCCGCGGCCTCGTCGGCGTGGCCGTAGCGGGAGAGGATCTCGAGGTTCTCGACCGGCACGAACAGCTTGTCGCCGCCGGCATAGACGAGCTTCAGGCAGTCGTGCGGCGCGCCGCCGACCTCGAGCGTGACGAGCCCCTCGAAACGGCCGATGCCGTGCTCGGCGTGGACCAGGAGGTCGCCCTCGCCGATCGCCGACAGGTCCTGCAGGAAGCGGTCGGCCCGGCGGCTGCGCCGCGCCGTCCGCGCCATCCGCTCGCCGAGCAGGTCCTGCTCGGTCAGAAGGTGCAGCCCGGGCGCCACGACGCCGTGCTCGAGCGGCAGGACGGCGAGCCCGACGCCGCCGCCCTGGCCGATCTCCGCGGCGCATCGGACGCGGTGGAAGCCCTCGAGGCCGTGGTCCTCGAGCACCTGGCGGAGCCGATCGAGCGCGCCCTCGCTGGCGGCCGCCAGGACCGGCCGCTCGCCCTGCGCCAGGAGCGCCTTCAGATGCGCGACCACGGCGTCGAACAGGTTGACGTCCCTGCTCGCCCGCTCGGCCGCGAAGTCGCGCGCCGGCCGGCCGCCGAGATCCAGGCAGCGGTCGATGCCGGCGGGCGGGGACGGCGGCGGCGCGAAGCGCGAGAAGACCAGCCGCGGACGCCGCTCGAGCAGCCGACCGAGGCTCTGCTCGTCGAGATAGAGCCGGTCGGGCGGCAGCGGCCGGTAGGGCACCGCCCCGAAGCTCGAGCCCGCCGTGGGCGGTGTGCGCCGCGCCTCGTAGTGCTCGCCGATCAGGGCGGCGCGCTCGCGGATCGCCTCGGGCGCCAGATGATCCAGGGAGACCTCGGCCGCCGGGTCGAGATGGTCGAGCACGGTCACGAGCCGCTCGTGGAACAGGGGCAGCCAGTGCTCCATGCCGGCCTGGCGCCGGCCGGCGGTGACCGCCTCGAGCAGCGGATCGTCGGTGACCGCGCCGAACTCCTTGAGATAGCCCGTGCGGAAGCGCTCGATCGCGGCCGCGTCCAGGAGCACCTCGCTCGCCGGCCCGAGCTCGAGGGTACGCAGCGTGCCGGTCGAGCGCTGGCTCAACGGGTCGAAGTGGCGGATCGTCTCGACCACGCTGCCGAACAGGTCGAGCCGGACGGGCCGCTCGGCGCCGATCGGAAAGAGGTCGATCAGGCCGCCGCGGATCGCGTACTCGCCGGGCTCGACGACCGTGCCGGTGCGCCGGTAGCCGTCGCGCTCGAGCCAGCCCGCGAGCGCCTCGCGGTCGAGCCGGCGGCCGGCCTCGAGCCTGAGGTGCCCGGCCCGCGCCACCTCCGGCGCCGGGACCCGCTGCAGGAGGGCGTTGACCGTGGTGAGCACCAGCCGCGGCCCGGCCGCGGGCATCGCCAGCCGCGCCAGCGTGACCAGACGCTCGGCCATGATCCGGGCGTCGGGCGAGATCCGGTCGTAGGGCAGGCAGTCCCAGGCCGGGAGCGTCAGGACCTCGACGCCGGGCTGGAACCAGGCAACCAGCTCGGCGAGCTCGCGGGCGCGGTCGAGATCGCGCGCGACGTGCAGGATCTGCGCCGCCCGCCGCGCCGCCAGCCGCTCGGCCAGAATGCGCGCGTCGAGCCCGTCGCGGGCGTTGCCGAGCAGCAGCCCGCGCACCGCCCGGCGGCTCGCCTGGGGCTCCTGGATCCGGGCGGGTTCGGCCATCGCTTCGCTCGAGCCGGGGCGCCGGTCAGGCCGCCGCGGCACCGCCGCCCTGTGCGAACCGGCGCAGCCTGGTCATGACCTCACCCGCGTGGCGGGCCGGCACCGGCCGGCGGCCGATGGCCCAGTCCCAGATGTCCTGGTCGCTCTCCTCGAGCAGGGCCTCGAGCCGGTCGAGCTGGTCGTCCGCGAGCCGGTCGAGCCAGGCCTCGGCGAACCGCTCGAGCAGGAGGTCGGCCTCGAGGAAGCCGCGGTAGCGGCAGCGATGGCGCAGCCGCCGCCTGCGGATCGCCAGATCGGTCTCGTCCATGCTAGCACCCGCTCCGGGCAGGCGGCGCCCGCCGGCGCCGAGGTGGCGGAGATCTAGCGGAGTTGGCCCGGCCGGCCAAGCGAGCCCGGAGCGCCGATCCCGAGCCGACCGCGGCGGCACCGGCGCTGCACGCGCCGCTCGCCTCCCTGCCCGGGGTCGGGCCGTCGCTCGCGCAGCGGCTGGCCCGCCTGCTCGGCCGCGACCCGCCGCGGCTGCTCGATCTGCTCCGCCTGCCGCCGCGTGCCTGGCTCGACACGCGCCCGGTCGCGGACCCCTGGACCCTGCCCGAGGGTGCCGAAGCGGTGCTGCTCGTGCGGGTCACGGGCCCGCCCTCCCCCGGCCGCGGCGAGCGACCCTGGCGGGTGCCGGTCGAGGCCGGCCTGCGGCCGGGCGAGCTGGTCTGGTTCCGCACCCGGGGCGACTGGATCGGGGCGCGCTACCCGGTCGGCGCAGCGCGCCTCGTGCACGGCCGGCTCGGGCGGCGCGGCGAGCGCTTCCAGATCGCCCATCCGGAGCTCCTGCCGGCGGCGCTCGCCGAGCGGGCGCGCCCCCTGCCCGTCTACCCGCTCGTCGAGGGCCTGAGCCAGGCGCGGTTGCGGGCGCTGATCGGCGCCGCCGCGGCCGGGCTCGAGGAGGTGCCGGAGTGGCTCGGCCCGGCGGCGGCCGGCCTGCCGTCGTTCCGCGCGGCGCTCCTGCGGCTGCACGGGCTCCGGCCCGACGAGCCGCCGACGCTCGAGGACGCCCGCCGGCGGCTGGCGCTCGACGAGCTCCTGGCGCTGCAGCTCACCATGGCCCTCGAGCGGCAGCGCCTCCAGGCCGTCGCCAAGCGCCCGAGCCGCGGCGACGGGCGGCTGCGGGCGGCCCTGCTCGCGGCCCTGCCCTTCGCGCCCACGGTCGACCAGACCCGGGCGGCGGCGGCGATCGCGGCCGACCTCGCGGCACCGCGCGCCACGGCGCGGCTGCTCATGGGCGACGTCGGCACCGGCAAGACCCTGGTCGCGGCGCTGGCACTCCTGCAGGTGGCCGAGGCCGGCCGCCAGGGCGTGCTCATGGCGCCGACCGAGCTGCTCGCGCGCCAGCACGCGGCGACCCTGGCGGGGTGGCTGGAGCCGCTCGGGGTCGGCCTGGAGCTCCTCACCGGCAGCGGGCCCGCCCGCGCCCGGGCCGCGGCGCTCGCCCGCCTGGCCGACGGCCGCACGCCCATCGCGGTGGCGACCCATGCGGTGCTCGAGCCGGGCGTGCGCCTCGCCGACCTGGCGCTCGCGGTGATCGACGAGCAGCACCGCTTCGGGGTGCACCAACGTCGGGCGCTGGTGGCCAAGGGGGCGGCGGTCGACCTGCTCCTTCTGTCGGCCACACCGATCCCGCGCACCCTCGTCCTGGCGCTGCACGGCGACCTCGCGGTCTCCGAGCTGCGCCGCCGCCCGGCCGGGCGGCGGCCGGTCGACACCCGCGCGATCCCGGCCCGCCGGCTCGCCGAGGTGGTCGAGGCCTGCGGCCGGGCGCTCGCCCGGGGCGAGCGGATCTTCTGGATCTGCCCGGCGATCGACGGCGAGAGCCGGGCCGAGCGGGCGGCCGTGCTCGCCCGCGCGGCCGGGCTCGAGGCCCGATTCGGGGCGGTCGTGGGGCTGGCCCACGGCCGCCAGACGGCGGCGGCGCGGGGCGCGGTGATGGCGGCCTTCGCGGCCGGCAGCGTGCGCCTCCTGGTCGCGACCACGGTGGTCGAGGTCGGCATCGACGTGCCGGAGGCGACCGTGATCGTGATCGAGGATGCGCACCGATTCGGGCTCGCCCAGCTCCACCAGCTGCGCGGCCGGGTCGGCCGCGGCAGCCGGCCCGCGACCTGCCTCCTGCTCTACGAGGAGGCCGGCGGCGCCGCGGCGCGGGCGCGGCTCGCGACGCTGCGGCGCACCCAGGACGGCTTCGCGATCGCCGAGGCCGACCGGGCGCTGCGCGGCCCGGGCGAGATCCTGGGAGCGCGCCAGTCCGGGCTGCCCGAGCTGGCGCACGCCGATCTCGCCCGCGACGGCGATCTCCTGGCGCGGGCGCGCGCGCTCGCCACGGCCGCGGTCGCGGCCGACCCCGGGCTCAGGGGCCCGCGCGGCGCCGCCCTACGGCACCTGCTGGAGCTGCTCGACCGCGGCGGGACGCCTGGCCTCCCGGCGGCCGGGTAGAGGCGGCGGTGCCGCCGGCCTGAGCGGCATGCTGACGATGCCGCCCGAGACCACCATCCGCATCCCCTCCTCGACCGTCATGGCGAGCGGCACGAGCTCGCCGCGGGCGACGAACATCAGGTAGCCCGTGGTCGGGTTCGGGGTGCAGGGCAGGAAGACGCTCACCATGTCGTCGCCGCCCTCGGCCAGCTCCCACTGCGAGACGCCGGTCACGAAGGCGATCGACCAGACGCCGCGACGCGGCCACTCGACCAGCACCACCTCGCGGAACGAGCGCGAGGAGGAGGTCAAGACGGTCTCGAAGATCTGCTTGAGGGTGCCGTAGACGCTGCGCACCACGGGCGTGCGGGCGACCAGCTGCTCGCCGGCGCGCATCAGGGCGCGGCCGAGGAAGCCGGCCGCGAACCAGCCGATCAGGGTCAACAGGCCTAGGATCACGAGCAGGCCGAGCCCGGGCACGCTGAACGGCAGGTAGGTTTCGGGATTGTAGCGGGCCGGCAGGATCGCCGCGGCGGTGCGGTCCATGTAGCCGACCACCTGCCAGACCAGCCAGAGCGTGATGCCGATCGGCGCCGTGACGATGATCCCGGCGAGCAGGTAGCCGCGCAGGCCCACCACCCGGGTGGGGCGCGCCGGCTCGGCCGGCCGGCCGGCCTCCTCGGCGGGATCGCTGTCCGACTGGCTCAACCTCAACGCGAGACTCCCGTTCGCCCGACAGGTCGCGCGGGCTGTCACTATGGGGCCTCCCGAGGGCGCCGTCCATCGCTCAGATGCGCCGCGTATTTCGCTAAAATTTTCGCCATGTCTGAATAAAATTCACCATCAATTAAAGTATCTCGATTTTTATCCAAGTTATCCATAAAAATTCGCCGTAGAACTCATGAAAAGCTCATTGACAGCCGATGACGACGACGCCAAGCTCCGGACAGCGGGTCCGCCGACGACGGCGGGAGAGATGCCGGAGGAGGGACGATCATGGCCTTGATCACGAACACCATGCTCCTCGTCAGGCGGCTCAGCGAGCTGCAGCGACGCCGTGACGGGCTGGTCGAGCGCCAGGACCGGCTGCGCCGGAGCCTGCCGGAGTGGACCTTCGTCCCCCTCCAGCTCGTCGGCATGTCGGCCGAGGAGATCCGCTCGATGATGAGCGACCTCTCCAAGGCCGAGAAGGAGGCCGGGCTCGACGAGCTCGAGCGCGAGATCGAGCAGGTCGACCGGCAGATCGAGGAGCTCGAGAACATGCTCCTGACCACGCCGGCCCGCACCCTCGACAGCGTCATGGCGGTGCTCGACCTCGCGGTCTCGCGGTTCCGCGCGACCACGGTGAGCGATCCCGACGACGTGTTCTACGACTATGGCGACGCCCGCGTGCTCCTGTTCCTCGAGCGGGCCGCCGAGGACCTGCGCTCGATGCTCCTGGCCGAGCAGCGCACCGCGAGCTGAACCGCCTCAGCCGCCGAGCCGGCCCTCGGCCACGGCGTGGCAGGCGACCCGGGCGGCCCCCACCTCCGCGAGCCCGGGCAGCTCCAGCCGGCAGCGCTCCTCCGCCCACGGGCAGCGCGGGTGGAACGGGCAGCCGGACGGCGGGTCGATCGGGCTCGGCACCTCGCCTGCGACCGGCGGCGGGGCGCGCTCGCGGCGCTCGAGGTCCGGCACGCTCTCGAGCAGCAGCCGCGTGTAGGGATGCCGCGGCCGGGCGAACAGCTCAGCGGCCGGCGCCAGCTCGACGATCCGCCCGAGATACATGACCCCCACCCGGTCGGCCATCAGGCTCACGACCGCGAGATTGTGGCTGATCAGGAGATAGGTGAGCCCGAGCTCGGCCTGCAGGTCCTTCATCAGGTTGAGGATCTGCGCCTGGACCGAGACGTCGAGCGCCGAGGTCGGCTCGTCGCACACGAGGAACTCCGGCCGGCTCGCGAGCGCCCGGGCGATGCTGATCCGCTGCCGCTGGCCACCCGAGAACTCGTGCGGGAAGCGCCGCCCGTCGGCCGGGCTCAGCCCGACCTGGGCCAGAAGCTCGCCGACCCGCGCGCGCGCCTCGGCGCGGCTCGCCACGAGGCCGAAGGCGCGCAGCGGCTCGGCCACGATCGCCGCCACCCGCCAGCGCGGGTTGAGGCTCGCATAGGGGTCCTGGAAGATCATCTGCAGGCGGCGGCGCAGGGGCGCGAGCGCCGCCCGGCCGGCGCCCGGGTCGAGCTCGCGCCCGTCGATCCGGATCCGCCCGGCGGTCGGCCGCAGCAGGCCCACGAGCAGCCGGGCGACCGTCGACTTGCCGCAGCCCGATTCGCCGACCAGCGCCAGCGTGGTGCCGCGCGGGATGGCGAAGTCGACGCCCGCCACCGCCCGCAGCCGGCGCCGCGGCGCCCCGGTCAGGAGCCGCACCGGCCAGGGCCGCGACACATCGAAGTCGCGCGCCAGCCCCTCGACCTCGACCAGGGGTGCCACCGGGGCCCGGCCGCTCACGCGCCCGCCTCGGCGGTCGCGAGCCAGCAGGCGGCCTGGTGCCGGGGCCCCACGGGCACCGGCTCGGGCCGCTCGCCGCGGCAGCGCGCGAGGGCCCGCGGGCAGCGGGGATGGAAGGCGCAGCCCGGCGGCATCGCGTCCGGGCGCGGCATCGCCCCCTCGATCTGCACGAGCCGCCGGCCGCGGTCGCCGATCCGCGGGATCGCCCCCATGAGGCCCTGTGTGTAGGGGTGGCGGGGCCGCTCGATCACCTCGCGCACCGGCCCGAGCTCGACCAGCCGGCCGGCGTAGAGGACCGCCACCCGGTCGGCCGTCTCGGCGATCACGCCCATGTCGTGGGTGACCAGGAGCACGGCCGTGCGGTGCTCGCGGCAGAGCCGCTTCAGGAGCTGGAGGATCTGCGCCTGGATCGAGACGTCGAGCGCGGTCGTGGGCTCGTCGGCCACGACCAGCGCCGGCTCGGCGGCGAGCGCGAGCGCGATCACCACGCGCTGGCGGAGCCCGCCCGAGAGCTCGTGCGGATAGGCGTCCGCGCGCTGCTCGGGGGCCGGGATCCCGACCTCGCGCAGGAGCGCCACGGCGCGCGCCCGGGCGGCCCGGGCATCGAGCTCGAGGTGGGTGCGGATCGTCTCCTCGAGCTGGCGGCCGATCCGCTGCAGGGGATCCAGGGCGGCGAGCGGGTCCTGGAACACGGCGCCGATCCGCCGGCCGCGGATCCGCCTGAGCTCGGAGGCCGGCAGGTCGTCGATCCGCCGCCCGTCGAGCCGGACGCGGCCGCGGGCGAGCCGCGCCGGGGGCTCCAGGAGACCGATGATCGCCATGCCGGTCAGCGACTTGCCGGCGCCCGACTCGCCCACCATGCCGAGCACCTCGCCGGCCTCGAGGGCGAAGCTCACCCCGTCGACCGCGAGCTGCCGGCCGCGCCGGCCGACGAGCTCGACGGTCAGATCCTCGACCTCGAGCAGCGGCATGGCGGGGCTCAGCGGAGCTTCGGGTTGAAGGCGTCGCGCAGCCAGTCGCCCAGGAGATTGACGGCGAGCACCAGCAGCACGAGTGCGAGCGAGGGGAACAGGGTGATCCACCACTCGCCCGAGAACAGGAAGTCGTTGCCGACCCGGATGAGCGTGCCGAGCGAGGGGGTGGTCGGCGGCACGCCCACGCCCAGGAAGGACAGCGTCGCCTCCGAGACGATCGCGAGGGCGAGGCCGATCGTGCCGATCACCAGCACCGGCCCGATCACGTTCGGCAGGAGGTGGCCGGCCATGATCCGCCCGGGCCCGAGCCCGATCAGCCGGGCGGCGGCGACATAGTCCTTGCCGCGCTCGACCAGGGTCGCACCGCGCGTCATGCGGGCGTATTGCGGCCAGGCCGAGAGGCCGATCGCCAGCACCAGCACCCAGACCGCGGCCGCCTCCTGGAGCTCGCGCGGCAGGAGGGCGCGCGCCACGCCGTTGACGAGAAGCGCCACGAGGATGCCCGGGATCGTGAGCTGGACGTCGGCCAGGCGCATCACGACCGCATCGTAAACCCCGCCCAGATATCCGGCCGAGACGCCGAGCACGACGCCGATCCCGGCCGAGAGCAGCACGGCTGCGAAGCCCACGAGCAGCGAGATCCGCGAGCCCCAGAGAATGGCCGAGAGGATGTCGCGGCCCTGATCGTCGGTGCCGAGCAGGAAGCGCGGATCGCCGCCCTCGCTCCAGGCGGGCGGCGTGAAGGCGTCCAACAGATCGAGGCTCGCCGGGTCGAACGGGTCGTGCGGCGCCACCCAGGGGGCGAAGGCCGCCGCGAGCACGAACAGGAGCGTCACGAGGGCGGCGAGCACGGTCGGCGGCGAGCGGGTGAAGCTCCACACCAGGTCGTGGTCGAGCAGCCGCCGGAGCGCCGCCGTCATCGGGCCGATCGTGCCTCTGAGTTGAGCGGCTCGATCGTTACACGCGCGCGGCGCTGGTTGGAAGCCTCCTCCCGCGGCTCAGCCGGCGATCCGCCCCTCCGCCACGAGCCCGTCGAGGTCGAGCCGGGCCGGGCCACCCGCCGGCGGCGCCAGGACGCCGCCCGAGATGTCGATCTCGAAATCCTCGAAGCGCAGCACCTCGATGTTGGCGAAGGCGACGCTGCCCTCATCCCCGTCGCTCGAATCGGTGTCCAGGATGGTGAGCTTCCTGCCCTTGACCAGCACCCCGAAGCCGTCGCTCGGGCCGTCGAGGACGAGCACGTCGCGGCCGAGCCCACCGTCGACCTTGTCCTTGCCGGGGCCGGCCTCGATCACGTCGTCGCCGCCGAAGGCCGTGATCTTGTCGTTGCCCGCGAGCCCGCGGATCAGGTCGGCATCCTCGGTGCCCTTGAGCTTGTCGTTGCCGGGGGTGCCGTTCACCGGCAGCTTGTCGACCACGCGGATCCGGGTCGCGACGGTGGCACCGCTGCCCTCGGTCTCGAGCGCCACGCGCTTGCCGGTGAAGTCGCCCTCGAGGGTGATGCGGGTCTCGAAGCTGCCGTTGGCGTCACTGTCGATGTCGAGGATCAGGGAGCCGAGCGAGGTCGTGACCGCTTTGGGCGAGAGTGCTGCGCCGAACATCAAGATGCTGTCGGCGGCGGCGAAATCGAAGATCGTGTCGTCGTCGAGCTCGGCCGCGGTGCCCTTGACCGTGTCGGCACCCGGCCCCGTGGCGACGCGGTCGCGGCCGAGCCCGGGGTGGAGCGCGTCGTCACCGGGACCGCCATCGACCAGATCGTCGCCCGTCCCGCCCTTGACCGTGTCGTTGCCGGCGCCGCCGCGCGCGGTGTCGTCGCCGGCACCGGTGTCGACCGTGTCGTCGCCGTCGCCGGCATCGACGCTGTCGGCGCCGAGGCCGGTGAAGAACTTCTCGTCCAGGAACCCGCCGAACAGGGTGTCCGCCCCGTCCGAGCCGTTGCTGGTCACCTCCTGGAACAGGTTGGCGAGCGCCTGGCGGACCGCGTCCTGCAGATTGTTGCTGTCGCGGGTGAGGGTCACCACGGCCCCGACGCCGAGGTCCTCGACGAGCTGCTGGTAGGTGCCGCGCACGTCGCTCGTGACCGCGAAGATCGGCACGGCACCGGTCGCCTCGAGGGTCGCCTTGACCTCGGCGACCGAGGCGTAGCCGTCGCCGGCGTGGAAGTCGGCATCGGTCGAGAGCAGCACGATCCGGTGCGCCTCGGGCCGCAGCGACAGGCCGGTGCCGAGGGCCGCGGCCTCGAGCCCGTCGAGCTGCGCCTCCGGGAAGTCGCCGCCGCTGCGGATGACGAGGTTGGCGATCTGGTTGGCGACCACGCCCGCGTCGTCGGTCCGCCCGAGATGAGCCTTGTAGACGTAGTCGTCCTTGAGCTCGTCGTCGTCGGGGACGGGCTTGTCGACGAAGGAGGCGACCGCGAAGGCCGCCTCGGGATCGAGCTCCTTGACCTCGGCGGCGATGCCGCGCACCGCGCCGGCGACGTTCGGCAGGTCGTCACGGAACGAGCCCGAGAGGTCCTGCAGAAAGACCAGGTCGATGTCACCCGTGAACAGGCTGTCCTTGGCGACGTCGAGGGTCTTGTCCTTGAAAGCGAGCTTCTCGACGGAGATCAGCGTGTCGCGCCCGAGGGTCTTGGTGCTGACGACGATGGCACCGCCCGAGGTGCGGCTGATCCGGGCCTCGCTCGCGGCGACG
>CAZDFD010000042.1:0-2030 GCA_964504655.1 uncultured Geminicoccaceae bacterium | reverse complement strand
CCGTCGAGGTCGTCGTTGCCGCCGAGGCCGTAGAGCTCGTCGCGGCCGAGCCCACCCCTCAGGTCGTTGATGGCCGCGTTGCCGGTGATGACGTTCGGCCCGTCGTTGCCGATCCCGGAGATCCCGTCCTCGAGCAGGGTCAGCTTCTCGACGTTGGACGGCAGGGTGTAGCTGCTCAGGTCGGTGCGGACCTCGTCGAACGCGCCCTCGGCGTCGCCCTCGCCCTCGATGATCCGGTCGCCCGTCTCCTGGACGATGTAGAGGTCGCTGTCGGCGCCGCCGTCCATCTCGTCGGCGCCGGCGCCGCCGTCGAGGACGTCCTTGCCGGCGCCGCCGAAGAGGTCGTCGTCGCCGCCGAGGCCGACGAGCGTGTCGTCGCCCTCGAAGCCGAAGATCTCGTCGGCCTCGTCGCTGCCGGGGAGCTCGTCCTTAGCCGTGGTACCGAGAACGCGTGCCATCTCCAACCTCCCGTTGGTCCGGCACGCAGGTCTCGATCAGGACACGAGCACGGCCACCAGAGCAGGGCGCCCGCTCCTTGTCGATGGCACTTCGGGTGGATGGTCGAAAGTTTCTCGGGCCGAGGCCGGCTCGGCGGCGCTCAGAGGTAGGCGATCGCCCGGCCGAGGATCGCGATCACGGGCCAGGCGCAGAGCGAGACGAGGGCGCCGCGGCGCACGCCCGCGGGGATCGGGCCGTCGAGTGCGGCCATGCCGCGGCCGGCGGCGCGGTGCACCGCCACGATGTTGAGAACCGCCACCGCCACGAGCGCGAGCTTGGCGAGCATCAGGGGGTGGCCCAAGAGCGCGCCCGCGTCGGCCAGGAGCATGACGGCGCCGGTCGGCACCTGAACGAGGAGGCCCGCGGCCGCGAGCGGCACGAGCAGGCGGGCGAGCGCACGCGCCGGGATCGCCCGGGCGAGGCCCAGAAGCCTGAGGTCGAGCGCCAGGATCGAGCCCAGGAGCAGGCCCAGGCCCAGGACGTGGAGCACGCTCGCCAAGGGATAGAGCCAGAGCGAGCGGCGCACCGCCGCCGCCGCCAGGGTGCCCTCGATCCACACGCCCAGCGGCGAGAGCAGGCCGGCCGCCTCGTGCTCCACGGGAGTCCGGCCTCAGCGGAGCTGAGTGATCGAACCCTTGACCTTGATCCACTCGGCGCGGAGCTCGATCGCCCGGGTGCGGTGCGGGTAGCCCATCACCTCGACCGTGTCGCCCGGCTGGATCTGGCTCTCCTGCAGGCCGCGGCTGATCATCCGGAAGGGCGGGGCGAGCACGATCTCCCAGACCTTCTCGGGGGTCTTGAGGACCAGCACCCCGTGCGGGTTCTCGAAGCTCACCCGCTCGACCGTGCCGACCAGCGTCAAGGGCTGGTCGGAGGCGTAGGAGCCCCAGCCGTGATGGGCCAGGGCCGGGCCCGCGAGCGGCACGCCCGCCAGGGCCGCCAGGATCCGACGACGCCGCATGGGTCCCCTCCCCTTGCCGGACACGCCCGGTGATATAGCGTCCGGGCGGCGTCCGCCGAGGGGGCGGGCGGGAGCCAGGGTTGCAGGGGAGGACGCGATGGAGGTCGAGAAGCGGCTCGAGGCCAGGGGCATCGTCCTGCCCGCGGTGAGCGCCCCGGTCGCCAACTACGTCAACGCGGTGCGCACCGGGAACCTGCTCTTCCTCTCGGGCAAGGGGCCGAGCTTTCCCGACGGCACCCAGGGCACCGGCAAGGTCGGCCGCGACCTCGGGATCGAGGAGGCCTACCGGCACGCCCGCCAGGTGGGGCTCAACCTGATCGCGGTGATGAAGGCCGAGCTCGGCGACCTCGACCGGGTGGCGCGGATCGTCAAGGTCCTGGGCATGGTCAACGCCACGCCCGAGTTCAAGGACCAGCCCAAGGTGATCAACGGCTGCTCCGACCTCTTCGTCGAGGTGTTCGGCGAGCGCGGCCGGCACGCCCGCTCGGCCGTGGGCATGGGCAGCCTGCCGGGCGACATCTCGGTCGAGATCGAGTGCATCGTCGAGGTCGCCTGAGGCCCCCGGGCCGGC
>CAZDFD010000041.1:6255-34644 GCA_964504655.1 uncultured Geminicoccaceae bacterium | reverse complement strand
GCGATCTGCACGTGCGCCGTGATGTCGGCGAACGCGCGGATGTGCCGGGCGAGGTCGCCCTCCATGATCTGGCAGTGGTAGAGGTCGAGCTGGAGCTTCAGGTTCGGCTCGCCCACGGCCTCGATGATCCGTCGCCCGTCCCTCTGATAGTTGAGCAGATAGCCCGGGATGTCGCGCGTGTTGATCGGCTCGATGACGAGCGTGAGGCCGGCCTCGGCGCAGCGCCGGGCGGCGTGGCGCAGGTTGTCGACGTAGAGCGCCTCGCGCGCCGCCCGCTCGGCCTCGGCCGGGAGCAGCCCGGCCATGCAGTGCAGCGTCCGGCAGCCGGTGGCGCCGGCGTAGCGCAGCGCCGTCTCGACACCCGGGCGGAACTCGGCCTCGCGGCCTGGCATCGAGGCGATCCCGCGCTCGCCCTTGGCGAAGTCGCCCGGCGGCAGGTTGAAGAGGGCCTGGGTGAGCCCGTGCCGGGCGAGCTCGGCCGCGATCGCCTCGGCCGGATGCTCGTACGGGAAGAGGAACTCGACCGCCTCGAAGCCCGCCGCCGCGGCACGGCCGAACCGCTCGAGGAACGGCACGTCCGTGAACATCATCGAGAGATTGGCGGCGAAGCGCGGCATCTTCGGTCCCTCCCCGAGGCGAGCGCGCCCGCGCATAGGGCCTCGCCCGGCGGCCCGCAACCGCCGCCGGCGCGGCTCAGCCGCGCTCGGGCAGCCCGCCCGCGCGGATCAGGAACGCCACGACCTCGGCGAGGCCCTGGCCGGTCACGAGGTTGGTCATGACGAAGGGCCGTTCGCCGCGCATCCGCCGAGCGTCCGCCGCCATCACCTCGAGCCGGGCCCCCACGTAGGGGGCGAGGTCGATCTTGTTGATCACCAGAAGGTCCGAGCGGGTGATGCCGGGCCCGCCCTTCCTCGGGATCTTCTCGCCCTCGGCCACGTCGATCACGTAGATCGTGAGGTCGGCGAGCTCGGGGCTGAAGGTGGCAGCGAGATTGTCGCCGCCCGATTCGATCAAGAGGAGCTCGAGGCCCGGGAACCGACGGCGCATCTCGGCCACCGCCGCGAGATTGATCGAGGCGTCCTCGCGGATGGCGGTGTGCGGACAACCGCCCGTCTCGACGCCCAGGATCCGCTCGGGAGGCAGCGCCCCGGCCTCGGTCAGGATCCGCTGATCCTCCTTGGTGTAGATGTCGTTCGTGACGACCGCCATGTCGTAGCGGTCGCGGAGCGCCTTGCAGAGCGCTTCGCAGAGCGCCGTCTTGCCCGAGCCGACCGGGCCGCCGATGCCGACGCGCAAGGGTCCGTTGGGGCTCACGAGCGGAACAGCCTCGTGTATTGGGTTTCGTGCGAGAGGGAGCACCAGTCGAGCACGAGGCTTGCGGTGCCGAGCTCGTCGAGGTCGGCGCGCTCGGCCCGCCGGGCCGCGGCGCGCACCGCGGGTTCGAGTGCGGCGAGCGCGCGCTGGCCCGCGGTCTGACCCAGCGGGATCAGCCGGACGGCGGCCGAGACGAGGTTCGCCACGACCGACTGGAGGAAGGCCAAGAGGGCCGGGGCACGCGGGACGCCGTGCGCGGCTGCGACCGCGCCGACGGCGAGCGGATAGGCGAGCGGCGGCGGCGCGTCCGGCGCGCCCAGGAGCCGTTCGAGGCGCCCTCCGGGATCGGGCCAGGCGGCGAGGCAGGTGCGCACGAAGGCGGCTCCTTGGGCCGTGGTTTCGAGCAGCAGCTCGCTCGTCGCGGGAAGGGCCGCCGCGAGCGCGCGCAGTTCGGCGAAGGCCGCGCCGTCCGCCGCCTCGCCCGCGGCGTGGGCGCGGGCCGAGAGGATCGCGTCCTGGCCGAGCGTGCCGTGGCCGAGCAGGTCCTCGAGCCAGCCGACGAGGCCGGGCTCGTCGCGCACGAGGCCCGCCTCGACCGCCCATTCGAGCCCGTGGCTGTAGGAGAAGGCGCCCACCGGGAAGCCCGGCGAGAGCCAGGTCGCAAGACGGTAGAGCGCCCCCTCATCCATGATGGTGGTGGTGCCCGCCCTGACCGTGCCCCGCGCCGTAGGCGCCCTGCTCCGGGTCGAAGGGTGCGGACTTCGGCTCGAGCCGGGCGCCGAGCCCTTCGAGCATCGCCTCGAGCACGTGGTCGGGTCGGATCCGCAGCCGGTCGGGGAGGATCTGCGCGGGCGTGTGGCGGTTGCCGAGATGCCAGGCGAGCCGGGCGAGCGCGCGCGGATCGCCCGCGACGACCTCGACCACCGGCTCCGCGGCGGCGCGCACGAGCAGCCGGCGGCCGTCCTCGAGCAGGAGCCGGTCGCCGTCCCGCAGGTGCCGTGCCGCGGGCAGATCGAGCAGGATCGTCTGGCCGGCATCGCTGCGGATCGTCAGCCGCCGCCGGTGACGGTCGTCGTAGGCGAGCGTGACGCTCCCCGCGACCTCGCCCTCCGCCTCGACCCCGACCGCCCGGATCATGCCCCACCCCGGCCTCAAAAGAGAAAATAACGCTGCGCCATGGGCAGAACCGCCGCCGGCTCGCAGGTCAAGAGCACCCCGTCGGCGCGGACCTCGTAGGTCTCGGGGTCGACCTCGATCACCGGTGTGGCGTCGTTCAGGATCATCGAGCGCTTGGAGATCGCCCGCGTGTTCCGCACCGCCTCGAGCGGCCGGGCGAGGCCCCAGCGCCGGCCGATCCCGCCGGCCAGGGCGGCGGCGCTCACGAAATGCACCGCCACCTGCTCGCAGGCCCGGCCGAAGGCGCCGAACATCGGCCGCATGTGGACGGGCTGCGGGGTCGG
The DNA here is from genome assembly GCA_964504655.1 of uncultured Geminicoccaceae bacterium. GTDB lineage: Bacteria > Pseudomonadota > Alphaproteobacteria > Geminicoccales > Geminicoccaceae > JANXAZ01. Next base: position 31,870 of record CAZDFD010000041.1, on the reverse strand, counting down.
GATCGAGGCGTTCGGATCGCCCATGGGGGCGGCTGCGATCACCCCCGCCTTGATCACCATCTCGGGCTTCACGCCGAAGAAGACCGGCTGCCAGAGGACGAGGTCGGCGAGCTTGCCGACCTCGACCGAGCCCACGAGATGCGCCACACCCTGCGCGATCGCCGGGTTGATCGTGTATTTGGCGAGGTAGCGGCGGCAGCGCAGATTGTCGTTGTCGCCGGTCTCCTCGGGCAGCCTGCCGCGCTGGACCTTCATCTTGTGGGCGGTCTGCCAGGTCCGGATGATCACCTCGCCAACCCGGCCCATGGCCTGGCTGTCCGAGGACATCATCGAGATGGCGCCCAGATCGTGCAGGACGTCCTCCGCGGCGATCGTCTCCTTGCGGATCCGGCTCTCGGCGAACGCCACGTCCTCGGGGATCGCGGGATCGAGGTGATGGCAGACCATGAGCATGTCGAGATGCTCGTCCACCGTGTTGATCGTGTAGGGCCGGGTCGGGTTGGTCGAGGAGGGGAGGACGTTGTCGAGCCCGCAGACCTTGATGATGTCGGGCGCGTGCCCGCCACCCGCCCCTTCGGTGTGGAAGGCGTGGATGGTGCGGCCCTCGAAGGCGGCGATGGTGGTCTCGACGAAGCCCGACTCGTTCAAGGTGTCGGTGTGGATCGCGACCTGGACGTCGAAGCGCTCGGCGACCTCGAGGCAGCAGTCGATCGCCGCCGGCGTCGTGCCCCAGTCCTCGTGCAGCTTGAGGCCGCAGGCCCCGCCCTCGATCTGCTCGACGAGCCCGAGCGGCAGGCTCGCATTGCCCTTGCCCAGGAACCCGAAATTGAGCGGGAAGGCCTCGACCGCCTGCAGCATCCGGCCGATGTGCCAGGGGCCGGGCGTGCAGGTGGTGGCGGTCGTGCCGGCCGCGGGCCCGGTGCCACCGCCGAAGAGCGTGGTGAGACCCGAGTGGAGCGCCTCTTCGCAGATCTGCGGGCAAATGAAGTGGATGTGCGCGTCGATCCCGCCGGCGGTGAGGATCCGCCCCTCACCGGCGATCACCTCCGTGCCGGGGCCGATCACGATGTCCACCCCGGGTTGCACGTCCGGGTTGCCGGCCTTGCCGATGCCGACGATCCGCCCGTCCCTGATCCCGACATCGGCCTTCACCACACCCCAATGGTCGAGGATCACGGCGTTGGTGATCACCGTGTCGACGGCACCTTCGCTCCGGCCCCGCTGGCTCTGGCCCATGCCGTCGCGGATCACCTTGCCGCCGCCGAACTTGACCTCCTCGCCCGGGACCGTGTGGTCGCGCTCGACCTCGATCCAGAGCTCGGTGTCGGCCAGGCGGATCCTGTCGCCCGTGCTCGGGCCGAACATCGCCGCGTAGGCCTCGCGGCCGATCCGGTACGGCATGGGCTCAGGCCTCCGGCGGGTCGAGCGGACCCATGATCTTCTGGTTGAAGCCGTACACCCGCCGATCGCCGGCGTAGGGCACCAGGCGGACCTCGCGGCGCTGGCCCGGCTCGAAGCGCACGGCCGTGCCGGCCGGGATGTCGAGCCGCATGCCGCGCGCCTTCTCCCGATCGAAGGCGAGCGCCGCGTTGACCTCGAAGAAGTGGTAGTGCGAGCCGACCTGAACGGGCCGGTCGCCCGTGTTGGCGACCTCGAGGGTGACGGTCGGCCGGCCGGCGTTGAGCTCGAGCTCGCCGTCCTGGGTGCGGATCTCGCCCGGGATCAAGGCTCGCCTCCTCAGCGGATCGGCCGGTGGACGGTCACGAGCTTGGTGCCGTCCGGGAAGGTCGCCTCGACCTGGACCTCGGCGATCATCTCGGCCACCCCCTCCATCACCTGCTCGCGGCCGAGCACTTCCGCACCGGCCTGCATGAGCTCGGCCACCGACCTGCCGTCGCGCGCACCCTCGAGGACCGTGTCGGTGATCAAGGCCACGGCCTCGGGGTAGTTGAGCTTCACGCCCCGCTCGAGGCGCCGCCGCGCCACCATGGCGGCGAGCGCGATCAGGAGCTTGTCCTTCTCGCGTGGGCTCAGCTGCATGACCCCTCCGAGGCCGTCCCTCGCACGCGGCCCTCGTCGAACCGGATACCACGCTGCAAGATCGCCGCCAGACCCCGGGCCGCGGCGCGGGCGGGCAGGCTCCGGCGTGGCCTGCCCGAAAGGGCGGCAGCTCGTGATCGAACAACAGGCAGGGAGGCCGCCATGACCCTCGACCCAGGAGCCCTCGACGAGCTCACCCGGATCGGCACGGCCACGCTCTCGACCCAGCTCGTCAAGCGCGGGATCCGCCGCCACCGGATCGCAGGCGCCGCACCGCTCCGGCCCGACCGGCGGATCGCCGGTCCGGCCTTCACGCTCCGCTTCCTGCCGGGACGCGAGGATCTGCCGCTGGCGGAGGCGATCGGCCGGCCGGGTGGACTCGTCGAGGCGGTCGAGGCCGCACCGCCCGGCTCGGTCCTCGTGATCGAGACGCAGGGCGACCGCGAGGGCGGGGTCCTGGGTGACATCCTGGCCGACCGGGCGCGAATCCGCGGTCTCGCGGGCGCGGTCACCGATGGGGTGATGCGCGATCGGGTCGGGCTCGAGCGGGTGGGCTTTCCCCTCTGGTGCGCCGGGCTCGCCCCGCCCCCGGCCTTCGTGAGCCTGTTCTTCGCGGGCTACGGCATGCCGGTCGGCGTGGGCGGCACGGCGGTGCTGCCGGGCGATCTCGTCCTGGCCGACGCCGACGGTGCGATCGTCCTGCCGGCGGCACTCGCCGCCGAGCTCCTCGCCGCCGCGCGCGAGCAGGACGCCTTCGAGCGCTGGGTGATCGAGGAGGTCGCCCGCGGTCGTCCCTTGCCCGGGCTCTACCCGCCCGATGCCGCGACCCGGGCCGAGTACGAGGCCGCCCGGCGCGGCTGAGCCGGGTTCAGCAGCGCCACACCCGCGGCAGCTCGCCCGCGCAGCCGAAGGCCGGCAGGAGCACGCCCAGGGCCGCCGCCACCGCCCGCCGCAGCTCGAAGCCGTCCCGGGCCAGGACGCGGGCGAGGAGGAGGGGGTCGCGAAGGCCCGCGGCCGCCCGGCAGGAGAGCCCGGCCAGTGTCGCGCGCAGCGCCTCGAGCAGCACCGCGTCGATCCCGGGACCCGTGGCCAGGATCGTGGCGAAGGCGCGCGCCCCGCCCAGGAGCGCCGGCCGATCGGCGAGCTCGGCGATCGGGCCCTCGAGGCGCAGGGGATCGACCAGGAGGAGCGAACCGTCGAGGCGGAGGACGCGGCGATCACGCAGCCGGCCCGAGCGGACCTCCTCGCCGCGCGCGGTCCGTCCGAGCACGACCGCTTCGACCAACAGGAGCCGCGCGTTACCGGCGAGCTCCGCCTCGAGGCTGCGGTCGAGGCGGGCGCCGTCGAACAGGATCGTCTCCTGCGGCAGCCAGAGGAGCGTCCCGCCGGCCTCGACCGAAAGCCGGGTCGCGAGGTGCGCCGCGGGCCCGAGCGAGCGGTAGACCTTCTCGGCCGCTTGGCCCGAGGCGAGCAGGCCGGCACCGGTGCGCACCCGCAGCCGCTGCTCGATCCGATCGCCACCGGCGAGGCCGCCCGCGGTGTTGATCAGCACGGCCTCGAACGGCCGCCCGTCGGCGACGCGGGGAAAGCGCGCCTTGCTACAGCCGCTCTCGCGGTGGACGAGGAGGGCGCTCGCGCCCTGGCGCAGCCCGATCTCGAGCTCGAGGAACCCTCGTGCGCGCTGCAGCCGGGGTCCTGCATTCGCCTCGACCGGCCGTGGCGCCGTCGGCTCGGGCCCGCTCAGCCCTTCGCGCAGATCGGTCCGTAGCATTCCGGCCGGCGGTGCAGGGCGAAGTTGAAGATGTGCTCCCGGATCTCCCGGCACCGCTCGAGGTCGGCCCGTGCGACCGCCACCTCGTCCTCGAGCGTGCTGCACATGGCGACGATCTCGCCCGTAGGTGCCACGATGCAGCTCTGGCCGATCAACAGGCAGCCCTCCTCGACCCCGCATTTGGCGGTCGCCACGACCCAGGTGCCGTTCTGGTAGGCGCCGGCCTGCAGGACGAGATGGTTGTGGAAGTTCTGCAGATGGTCCTGCTGCGGCACGGGCGGGTAGTGCTGCGGGGTGTTGTAGCCGACCATGACGAGCTCGGCGCCGGCGAGGCCGAGCACCCGCCAGGCCTCGGGCCAGCGCCGGTCGTTGCAGATCAAGATGCCCATCCGCCCGCCCATCGCCTCGACGGTCGGAAAGCCCAGGTCGCCCGGCTCGAAATAGCGCTTCTCGAGGTGCTGGAACGGCCGCCGGGGCTCGTGCTCGCGGTGCCCGGGCAGATGCACCTTGCGGTATTTGAGGACGATCCGGCCCGCGGGGTCGACGAGGATCGCGGTGTTGAAGCGGCGGCCTTCGGCCGTGCGCTCGGCATAGCCCAGATGGAAGCCGCAGCCGAGCTCGGCTGCCGCCTCGAACAGAGGCCGGGTCGCGGGGCTCGGCATCTCGGTCTCGAAGAAGGCGTCGAGCTCGGCCGGGTCGGTGAACCACCAGCGCGGGAAGAAGGTCGTGAGCGCGAGCTCGGGGAACACCACGAGCCGGGCGCCGCGCCCGTGCGCCTCGCGCAGCAGCGCGACGAGGCGGCGGACCACCTGCGCGCGGCTCTCGCTGCGGGCGATCGGCCCGAGCTGGGCGGTGGCGAGCGTGATCGTGCGGCTCATGGCGAACCTCCATGGACCTCCTCCGGCGGGCGACCGACGATCTCCCGGTAGAGCTCGGGATCGGTCGCCCCTTCGCTGCCGATCACGAGGATCCGGCTGTCGGGCCCGAGCCCGGCCCGGCGCGCCGGATCCGGGCTCGAGGCCAGCGCGATGGCGCCGGCGAGCCCGGCCACGCCCGATTCCCCGGCCACCAATGGCGGATCGCCGCCGACACCCTCGGCCAGGAGCCGCATGGTCGCGGTCGCGGCGTGGTCGGGGATCGCGAGGAACAGGTCGGCCAGCCGCTCGAGCACCCGCCAGGCGAGCAGCGAGGGCTCGCCGCAGGCGAGGCCGGCCATGACCGTGTCGAGCTCGCCCGGCACCGCCACCGGTCGACCGGCGGCGGCCGAGGCCATCAGGCAGGCCGCGCGGTCGGGCTCGACCACGACCACGGTCGGGCGGGCGGCACCCCACCGGCGCTCGATGCGGCTCGCCACGGCGGCGGCGAGCCCGCCGACGCCGGCCTGCAGGAAGACGTGGCTCGGCCGGGCGTCGAGCTGGTCGAGCGCCTCCTCGGCCATGACCGAGTAGCCGTCCATCACCAGCCTCGGGATCGCCTCGTAGCCCGGCCAGGAGGTGTCCGAGACGAGCGTCCAGCCCGCGCGCGCCGCGTCGGCGGCGGAGCGGCGGACGGCGTCGTCGTAGGTGCCGGGCACCACCCGGACCTCGGCGCCCAGGGCCTGGATCGCGGCCCTGCGGCGGGCGCTCACGCCGGCGTGGACGTAGATCACGGCGCGGCATCCGGCGCGCGCCGCGCCCCAGGCCACGGCCCGGCCGTGGTTGCCGTCGGTGGCGCAGGTGACGGTGAGGTCGGGGCCGCGCTCGGCCGCCAGCCGCGCCACCGCCCAGCCGCCGCCCATCGCCTTGAAGCTGCCGAGCCCGAGCCGGCCGGCCTCGTCCTTGTAGTCGATCGCGGCCACCCCCAGCGCCCGCGCCAGCCCGTCGAGCCGGCGCAGCGGCGTCGGCGCGTGGTCCGGCCAGGCCGTGATCGCGGCCCGCGCCGCCGCGAAGCCGGCCTCGTCGAGGACGCCGTCGGCCGTCGCCCCGGTCCGGCGCGCGCGGGGATTGGCCAGGAGGGCCGCCTCCGCGGGGCGGCAGGTCGGGGGCGGGAGAGGCATGACGGCCACCGGGCTGGACCGCCCCGCTTGTCCCGCCGGGGAGGCCCGAGCGCAAGGCCGGGGCGGCAACGAAGCATTAACCTCCGGGTGGCAGGGTGGGCCTCGGGATACGCGGCGGATTGACCGCCGCCGCCGTCGGCGGCAGCCTACGGCGTCGGTTGGCCGCGGTCCCAGAGACCTGTCGCGGAACGGAGGTTCGGTGCCGCTCGAGGGCCAGAGCTCGTCGGTCCCGGCGCTGCGCGAGGCGATCCTGCACAAGCTCGCCTACGCGGTGGGCAAGGATCCGCGCCACGCCCGCACGCACGACTGGTACATGGCGACCGCGCTCGCCGTGCGCGACCGGATCGTCGATCGCTGGATGACGACCACCCGCCGGGTCTACGCTTCGGGCGAGCGGCGGGTGTACTATCTCTCGGTCGAGTTCCTGATCGGCCGCCTGCTCGACGACAACCTGTCGAACCTCGGCCTGCTCGAGACGGCGCGGACCGCGCTCGCCGGGCTGGGCGTGGCCTTCGAGGAGGTCCGCGAGTGCGAGCCCGACGCGGCGCTCGGCAATGGCGGGCTCGGCCGGCTCGCCGCCTGCTTCGTCGAGAGCATGGCGACCCGCGGGGTGGCCGGGTTCGGCTACGGGATCCGCTACGATCACGGCCTGTTCCGTCAGCTGATCCGCGACGGGCGGCAGATCGAGCTGCCGGAGGACTGGCTGTCGTTCGGCAATCCCTGGGAGTTCGAGCGGCCGGAGGTGGCCTACCCGATCGGCTTCGGTGGCACGGTCGAGGCGCCGGAGGGTCCGGCCGGGCGGTGCCGGTGGCTGCCGGGCCGCACCGTGATGGGGATCGCCTACGACACCCCGATCGTCGGCTGGCGCGGCCAGAGCATCAACACGCTGCGGCTGTGGTCGGCGCGCCCGGCCGAGCCGATGCGCCTCGACATGTTCAACCGTGGCGAGCATCTGGACGCCTTCGCCGAGCAGCTCGCGGCCCAGGCGATCTCGCGCGTGCTCTACCCGGACGACAGCACCGCGCGCGGGCTCGAGCTCCGGCTGCAGCAGGAGTACTTCTTCACCTCGGCCTCGCTGCAGGACCTGCTGCGCCGCCATCTGAGCCAGTTCGGCGAGCTGCGGTCGCTGCCCGAGAAGGCCGTGATCCAGCTCAACGACACCCACCCGGCGCTGGCCGTCCCCGAGCTCGTGCGGCTCCTGGTCGACCAGCACGGGCTCGCCTTCGACGACGCCTTCGCGCTCGCCCGGGCGACCATCCGCTACACCAACCACACGCTCCTGCCCGAGGCGCTCGAGAGCTGGCCCGCAGCACTCCTCGGCCGGCTGCTGCCGCGGCATCTGCAGATCGTGTTCGAGATCAACGCCCGCCACTTGGCGGCGGCGCGGGCGCGCCCGGACTGCGACGACCAGCTGCTGCGCGCCGTCTCCCTGATCGACGAGCGCGACGGGCAGCGCGTGCGCATGGGCCATCTGGCCTTCGTCGGCTCGACGGTGGTCAACGGCGTGTCGCGGCTGCACGGGCGGCTGGTCGCCGAGACCCTGTTCCGCGACCTCGACCGGGTGCTGCCCGGGCGGATCACCAGCGTCACCAACGGGGTGACGCTGCGGCGCTGGGTCGAGCAGTGCAATCCGGGGCTCGGCGCGCTGCTCGAGGAGGCCCTGGGCGCCGGCTGGCAGGCGGACGGCGAGCGCCTGGCGCGGCTCCGCCCGCTCGCCGAGGACGCGGCCTTCCGCGAGCGGTTCGCGCGGCTGCGCCGCGACGCCAAGGAGCGGCTCGCCCGCCGCGTGGCCAGCGAGCAGGGCGTCCGGCTCGACCCGGGCGCCCTGTTCGACGTCCACGTCAAGCGCATCCACGAGTACAAGCGCCAGCTGTTGAACGCCCTCGAGACGATCGCCCTCTGGCAGGCGATGCGCGCCGATCCGGCCGGCGACTGGCCGCGGCGGGTCAAGATCTTCGCCGGCAAGGCCGCGGCCAGCTACCATCGCGCCAAGCTGATCATCCAGCTGATCTGCGATCTGGCCGAGGCGATCCGCGCCGATCCCCTGGTCGACGGCCGGCTCGAGGTGGTGTTCCTGCCCAACTACAATGTGAGCCTGGCCGAGCTCGTGATGCCGGCGGCCGATCTTTCCGAGCAGATCTCGACCGCCGGGATGGAGGCCTCGGGCACCGGCAACATGAAGCTCGCGCTCAACGGCGCGCTCACCATCGGCACGCTCGACGGCGCCACGATCGAGATCGCCGAGCGGGTCGGCGCCGAGCATCTGTTCCTGTTCGGCCTGTCGGCCGAGGAGGTCGAGGCGCGCCGCGCCCAGGGGCTCGACATGGCGCCCGAGCTGGCCGAAACGCCGCGGCTGCAGGCCGCGCTCGAGGCGCTCCTCGAGGGCGCGCTCTCGCCCTCCGAACCGCACCGCTACCGGGCGATCGTCGAGGCGGTGCGGCATCACGACTGGTTCATGCTGTGCCCGGACTTCAAGGGCTACTGGGCGCGCCAGCGCGAGGTCGAGGCGCTCTGGCGCGAGCCCCGGGCGTGGTGGCGGACCGCGGTGCTCAACGTCGCCGGCAGCGGCTGGTTCAGCGTCGACCGGGCGATCGCCGAGTACCAGGAGCGGATCTGGAGCGGATCGCCGGCCGGCCGCCGCGGCCCGGGCGCGGCCGGAGCCTGAGCCGTGGACGCAGCGGCCGCGCCCGTGTCAAGCTCGGAGGCGTCCGGTGCGCGGCGGTCGGGCGGGCGCCGGTCCGGGGTGATCGGGAGGGCTCGATGCCGAGCACGGCGCTGGTCCGCCAGGCGATGGCCTACGTGCTCGCCGGCGGGCGCGGCTCGCGGCTCTTCGAGCTGACCGACAAGCGCGCCAAGCCGGCGGTCTATTTCGGCGGCAAGACCCGCATCATCGACTTCGCGCTGTCGAACGCCCTCAACTCCGGCATCCGGCGCTTCGCCGTCGCGACGCAGTACAAGGCCCACAGCCTGATCCGCCATCTCCAGAGCGGCTGGACCTTCTTCCGTCAGGAGCGCAACGAGAGCTTCGACATCCTGCCCGCCAGCCAGCGGGTCACCGAGCACCAGTGGTACCAGGGCACCGCCGACGCGGTGTTCCAGAACATCGACATCATCGACAGCTACGGGCCCGACTACATCATCGTGCTGGCCGGCGACCACATCTACAAGATGGACTACGGGGCGATGCTGCGCCAGCACGTCGACAGCGGGGCCGAGGTCACGGTCGGCTGCATCGAGGTGCCGCGCGCCGCCGCCACGGGCTTCGGCGTGATGCAGGTCGACGCCGCCGATCGGATCGTGGCCTTCGTCGAGAAGCCGGCCGACCCGCCCGGCCTGCCCGACCGCCCCGATCGGGCGCTCGCCAGCATGGGCATCTACGTGTTCGCGACCGGGGTGCTGTTCGCGCGGCTGCGCGAGGACGCCCTCCGGCCGGATTCGAGCCGCGACTTCGGCAAGGACATCATCCCGCGGATCGTCGCGGCCGGCGGGGCGGTCGCGCACCGCTTCACCCGCTCCTGCGTCCGCTCGAGCCAGGAGGCCGAGCCCTACTGGCGCGACGTCGGCACGCTCGATGCCTATTTCGACGCCAACCTCGACCTGACCGAGACGGTCCCGGCACTCGACATCTACGATCGCGACTGGCCGATCTGGACCTATGCCGAGATCACCCCGCCCGCCAAGTTCGTGCACGACAGCGACGGCCGGCGCGGCAGCGCGGTGAGCTCGCTCGTCTCCGGCGGCTGCATCGTGTCCGGCGCCAGCCTGCACCGCAGCCTCTTGTTCACGGGCGTGCGGGTGCACTCCTACGCCAGGCTCGAGCGCGCCGTCGTGCTGCCCTATGTCGACATCGGCCGGCACGCGCGGCTCAAGGACGTGATCGTCGACCGCGGCGTGCGCATCCCGGCGGGGCTCGTGGTCGGCGAGGATCCGGAGGAGGACGCCCGCCGCTTCCGCCGCAGCGAGCGCGGCGTGTGCCTGATCACCCAGCCGATGATCGACCGGCTCGACGGCTGAGCGGGGCGGCCGGTCGATGCCCGCTCTGGACGAGGGCGCGCCCGAGCCGCCCGGGCTGAGCCCGGTGCCGGGCGGCGTCAATGTCGCCGTGCCGGCACCCGAGGCCGAGCGGGTCGAGCTCTGCCTGTTCTCGCCCGACGGCGCCCGCGAGCTCGCCCGCATCGCCCTGCCCGAGTGCACCCACGGCGTCTGGCACGGCCGCGTGCCGGGCGTCGCGCCGGGCGCCCTCTACGGCCTGCGCGCGCACGGCCCCTACGCCCCGGCCGAGGGCCTCCGCTTCAACCCGAACAAGCTCCTGGTCGACCCCTGGGCGCGGGCGCTCGACCGGCCGTTCGCGCCGAGCCGCCGCCTGTTCGGCTACCGCCCGGACGATCCCCTGGCCGACCTCTCCTTCGACCCGACCGACAGCGCCCCGGACGTGCCCAAGGCGCGGTTCCTCGAGCCGCGGCCCGGGGTCGGGCCCCGGCCGCGCACGCCCTGGCGCGCGACCGTGCTCTACGAGTTGCACGTCAAGGGCTTCACCCGGCTGCACCCGGGCGTCCCGGCGGCGCTCCGGGGCACGCTCGCGGGCCTGGCCGAGCCGGTCGTCCTCGAGCATCTGGTCCGGCTCGGCGCGACCACGATCGAGCTGATGCCGGTGACCGCCGGGATCGACGAGCCGCACCTGGCCCGGCACGGGCTCACCAACTACTGGGGCTACAACCCGGTCTGCCCGATGGCGGTGGAGCCGCGCCTGCTCGCCGCCGCCGAGCGCGACGAGCTCGCGCTCGCCATCGACGCGCTGCACGCGGCCGGGCTCGAGGTCGTGCTCGATCTGGTGCTCAACCACACGGGCGAGGGTGACGAGCTCGGCCCGACCCTGTCGCTGCGCGGCCTCGACAACCGCACCTACTACCGGCTGCGCCCCGAGGATCCCCGGCGCTATCTCGACCCGACCGGCTGCGGCAACAGCCTCGCGGTCGAGCGCCCGCCGGTGCTCCGCCTCGTCCTGGACGCGCTGCGCCACTGGGCCGGGCTCGGGATCGACGGGGTGCGGCTCGATCTGGCGACGACGCTCGCCCGCGACGCCCATGGCTTCGCGGCCGACGGCGCGTTCCTCGCGGCCTTGCGCCAGGATCCGACGCTGGCGGCCCTGAAGCTGATCGTCGAGCCCTGGGACGTGGGCCCGGGCGGCTACCGGCTCGGCGCCTTCCCGCCCGGCACCGCCGAGTGGAACGACCGGTTCCGCGACGAGGTCCGCTGCTTCTGGCGCGGTGATCCCGGGCGGCTCGGTGGGCTCGCCACCCGGCTCGCGGGCTCGGCCGACCTGTTCGCCCGGGGCGGTCGGCGGCCCTGGGCGAGCGTCAACTTCATCACCGCGCACGACGGCTTCACCCTGGCCGACCTCGTCCGCCACGCCCGCCGCCACAACGAGGCCAATGGCGAGGGCGGGAGGGACGGGCGCGCCGACGAGCCCTCCTGGAACCACGGGGTCGAGGGGCCGAGCGCCGATCCGGCGATCGAGGCGGCGCGCCGGGCCGACATGCGCGCGCTCACCGCACTCCTCCTGTGCGCCCGCGGCACGCCCATGCTCGCCATGGGCGACGAGCTCGCGCGCAGCCAGGGCGGCAACAACAACGCCTACTGCCAGGACAACCCGACCTCCTGGCTCGACTGGCGCTGCGATCCGCCGCGCGCGGCGCTGCTCGCCACGGTCCGCCGGCTCGTGGCCCTGCGCCGAGCGCACCGGTCCCTCCACGACGACCGGTTCCTGAGCGGCGCGCCGGCCGGCGGCCCGTTGCCCGACGTGACCTGGCGGCGGGCCGACGGGGCGCCCCTGGCCGAGCCCGACTGGGCCGATCCCGAGCGCCGCTTCCTGGCGGTCGATCTCTGCGTCGGGACCGAGACCGGCCCCGACCGCGTGCTCCTGGTCGTCAACCGCGAGGAGCGGGCGGTCCCGACGACGCTGCCGCCGCCGCTCTTCGGCTGGTGGCTCGTCCTCGACACCGACCGCGAACGCCCGGGCCCGCCCGAGCCCTGTCCCGGCCCGACCCTTCTCTGCCCCGCCCGCTCGGTGCTGCTGCTCGAGGACCGCGCTCAGCCGACCCTGGCGGCGTAGCAGCCGCGGCCGACCGCGCACAGCCGGCCCTGCGGGTCGACGATCTCGACGTCGGCCAGCGCGACGGTGCGGCCGAGCTTGCGGACCGTGGCGGTGGCGAGCAGGCGATCGCCCGCCGCCGGCCGCAGATAGTCGACCCGCAGGTCGATCGTCGGCACACCGCCGCCGAGCGCCAGCGCCACCGCCATGTCGCCCGCGACGTCGACGAGCGTGGCGATGGCGCCGCCGTGGAACTGGCCGGTGCCGGCGCCGCGCTCGAGCTCGGCCCGGAGCGGCATCGTGGCGATCACCCGCCCGGCCGCGGCGTCGATCGCCTCGACCCGGATGCCGTGCAGCGCAATGTAGGGCGAGGCCAGGAACAGCGCCTCGAGCGCGGCCGCGTCCAGGGTGCTCACGGCACCACCACGAGCTTGCCGAAGAAGCGGCGGGCGATCAGCACCTCGACCGCGGCGGCGGTCTCCGCGAGTGGCCGCACGCTGTCGACGACCGGCACGAGCTCGCCGGCCGCGGCCATCGCGTAGACCCGGGCCTGGTCGTCCAGGGTCCAGCCGTTCGAGCCGACGATCGCGAGCTCGTAGGTCCAGACGTAGCGCGCGTCGTTGGGCGTGGCCCAGCCGGCGGTCGCCCCGCACACCAGCATCCGCCCGCCCGGTGCGAGGCATTTGAGGCTCTCGACCCAGGTCTCGCCACCGATGTAGTTGACGACCACGTCGACCCCCCCGCCGCCGGTCATGCGCGGCTTGCCGTAGCGCTCCCAGACCACCTCGCGGAAATTCTCACGGCTCGTGTCGATCACCTGATCGGCGCCGAGGGCCCGGAGCCGCTCGAGCTTCCAGGGCGCGCCGCCGCAGGCCACCACCACGGCCCCCGCCCGCTTGGCGAGCTGCACGCAGGCCGTGCCGACCCCGCCCGTGGCGCCCAGGATCAGCACCGTCTCGCCGGCCTTGACTGCACCGCGCTTGGTCATCATCCGGAGCGCCGTCCCGTAGGCGATCGGCAAAGCCGCCGCCTGCTCGAAGCCGAGGCCGTCGGGCAGGCGGACGAGCTGGACAGCCGGCACCCGCAGGAGCTCGCAGCAGGTGCCCTGCCGGGTCTCCCCGGTCATGCCCTCGCCCGGCACGAAAGGGTGGAAGCCGACCCGGTCGCCGATCCGCCAGCCCTCGACCCGGTCGCCGACCGCGACGATCTCGCCGCAGCCGTCGCCGCCCGGGATCATCGGCAGGGGGGTCCGGAGCGCCGTGGTCTTGGCGAGGATCATCGGCTCGAAGCCGTTGAGCGCCGCGGCACGGATGCGGATCACCACGTCCTCCGGCCCGCAGGCCGGGTCCGGCACCTCCTCGAGCCGCAGCTGCTCCGGACCGCCGTGCGCGTGGAACCGGACCGCCCTCATGCCTGACCTCCGCTCGCGGATCGGCCGCACCCGCCGGGCGCGGGTTCCCAAGCCCGCCCCGAGCCGCTTAGATGGCGGGGCGCGCGCGAGGAAGGGGTCGGGTGGAACGCAGCCCTGCCGCCACCGGCAACTTGGCCTACTGGCTGTCGCCCCGGGCGGAGCGGGAGCCCGGCCGGGTGGCGGTGATCGACCTCGGCGAGGATGGGCGCGCCACGAGCTACGGCGAGCTCGACGCGCGTCTCGACCGTGTGGCCGGCCTCGTGCGCGCCGCCGGCATCGCGGTCGGTGCACGGGTGCTGGTCGCGGTCGGCAACCGCACCGCGTTCCTCGAGGCGATGTTCGGGGCGATGCGCGCCGGCGCCGTCCCGGTGCCGCTCAACACCCGCCTGGGCCCGGCCCAGCTCGCCCACTGCATCGCCGACGCCGCTCCCGAGGGGGCCATCCTCGAGCCCGCCGTGGCGCCCGCCGTGGCCGGGCTGCTCGAGGGTCGGCCGCTCCGGCTGCGCCTGGCCACGGGCGAGCCGCCGCCGGGCTTCGCGCCCTGGGAGGCGGCGGTCGCGGCGGCCCGGCCGCTCGCGGCACCCGTGGCGCTGCCCGAGGGTGCGATCTGCTTCCTCGCCTACACCTCGGGCTCGACCGGCCTGCCCAAGGGCGTGCCCTTGACCCATGCCGGGCAGATCTGGTGGCTCGACTGCCTCGCCCGGCACTGGCCGCTGCCGGCCGAGGCGCGCTCGCTCGTGGCCATGCCGCTCTACCACAAGAACGCCATGGCCGGTGCCGTGAAGCCCCGGCTCGCCTCGGGCGGCTCGCTCGTGCTGATGCCGGGCTTCGCCGCACGGCCCTATCTCGAGGCGGTGGCGCGGCTGCGCTGCACGCATCTGACCGGGGTGCCGACCCTGTTCGCGCGCATCCTCGAGCAGCGCGATCTCCTGGCGAGCCTGGATCTCGGCTCGGTCGCCTCGGTCGCGGTCGGCTCGGCGCCGGTGCCGGACGCGCTCTTCGAGGCCATGGTCCGGGCCTTCCCGCGGGCCGTCGTGTACCAGTCCTACGGCCTCACCGAGGGGGGTCCGGTGATGCTCGGGCCGCCCACCGACGGCCGGCCGGTGCCGGTCGGCAGCTGCGGCGTGCCTTGGCCCGAGGGCGAGGTGCGCCTCGTCGGACCCGACGGCCTGCCGAGCGAGCAGGAAGGCGAGCTCTGGGTGCGGAACCCCGGGGTGACGCCCGGCTACCGCAACCTCCCGGCGGTCGACGCCGAGCGGATCCGCGATGGCTGGCTGCGGACCGGTGACCTCTTCCGCAAGGACCGCGACAGCTTCTTCTACTTCATGGGCCGCAGCGACGACATGTTCGTCTGCGGGGGCGAGAACATCTACCCGATCGAGGTCGAGAGCCTGCTGCTGCGCCACCTGGCGGTGAGCGAGGCCTGCGTCGTGCCGATCCCCTGGGGCGACAAGGGTGAGGCGCCCGCCGCCATGGTCTCGCTTCGGGCCGGCGCCGCCGTGGACGAGGCCGAGCTCCAGCGCCATTGCCTGGAGCACGGACCGGCCTACGCTCACCCCCGTCGGGTGGTGATCGTCGACGAGCTGCCCCTGACCGGGGCGCGCAAGATCGACCGCCAGGCGATCGCGGCCCGCCTGCGGGCGCGCTGCCTCGAGCTGGCCCGCGGAGGGTGACCGGCATGCGCAGCGTCGGCGATCTCGACCACGCGGTCGTCCTGGTGCGTGACCTCGACGAGGCCGAGCGGCGCTTCGCCGCGCTGGGCTTCAAGGGGACGCCGCGGGGCTACCACTCGACCCACATGGGCACCGCCAACACGACGATCGTGCTGCCCGACCGGCGGACCTATCTCGAGCTCCTGGGCGTGGTCGCGCCGACCCCGGCGAACGCCACCCAGCGCGCCCAGCTCGCCCGCCGCGAGGGGCTCTACGGTCTGGCCTTCAAGACCGAGGACGCCCGCGCCGCGGCGGCCGAGCTCGCGGCCGCCGGCCTCGGCCAGGGCGACGCCGTCGACTTCGCCCGCGCGGTCGAGCTGCCCGACGGCACCCGGGAGGCCCGCTTCACCGTGGCGCGCGGGCGCGACGACGCGACACCCGGGGCCTGGTGCTTCCTGTGCCAGCACCACACGCCCGAGCTGGTCTGGCGGGCCGATCATCTGCAGCAGCCGAACGGCGCCCGCGCCCTGGTCGAGATCGTCGGCTGCGCCGCCGAGCTCGACCTGGTCGAGGCGGGCTGGCGGGCCTGGCTCGATCGGCGCGTCGAGTGCTCGGGGGAGGCGCTGCGCGCGCGCACCGGCACCGCCTTCATCACCTTCCTCGAGCCGCAGGCGCTGCATCGGCGCTACGGCGCCGCCGCCGAAGGGTTCGAGGGTGGCGAGCCCTGCCTCGCCCTGATGGCGTTCGCCGTCGACGATCCCGAGCGCGCCCGGGCGCTGCTCGAGGCGGCTTCCGTCCCGACCGGGCGCGGGCCCGGCGGCAGCGTCGTCGTGCCGGCCACGGCGGCGTGCGGGGTGGCGATCGAGTTCCGGCCGGCCGGCGCCGGGTGAGCGGAAGGAGGCGAGCATGCGCAAGGGAGCGTTGCTGGGCGCGGCGATCGTGGCCGCGACGATCACCGGGGCCGACGCGGCCCTGGCCCAGCAGTACAAGTGGCGGATGGCCACGATCGACACCGAGACCGGGATCTACTTCACCACCATCGCCAAGCCCTACGCCGAGTGGGTGGGCAAGCTCACCGCCGGGAAGATGAGGATCGACCCGCTGCCGGCCGGGACCGTCGGCAACATCTTCAAGCTGCACGAGGCGGTCGAGGACGGGCTCGTCGAGATGGCCAACTGGCCGCCGGTGTTCCTCGGCACGGCCGACCCGACCAACGCGATGATCGCCTCCTTCCCGACCGGCCTCGGCACCGATTCCTTCCTCGCCTGGCTCTATGTCGGAGGTGGCGCCGACCTCTGGGTCCAGCACCGCCGCGAGACCATGAAGATGCACGCGCTCGTGCTCGGCAGCGGGCCGTCCGAGTGGTTCGCCCACAGCCACGTGCCGATCCGCACCGTGGACGACCTCAAGGGCGTCAAGTTCCGCACCCTCGGCAACTGGGCGGCCGTGATCAGGGACCGGTTCGGCGCCGCCCCGACCACCGTCCCCGGAGCCGAGATCTACGGCATGCTGGAGAAGAAGGGGATCGACGCGACGGAATATTCGATGCCGTCGGAGAACTGGGCGAAGGGCTACCACGAGATCGCCAAGTACGTGATCTATCCGGGCATTCACGCACCGGCCTGGGCGTTCGAGGGCCTGATCAAGCTGGACACCTGGGAGAAGCTGCCCGCCGACGTCAAGGTGGCGATGGAGGCCGCGGCCCGGATCGTCACCCACGAGAGCATGCTCAAGATCGTCAACCAGGATCTGGACGCGGTGGCCAAGCTCCTGGCCTCGGGCAGGAACGAGATCATCAGGCTGTCGGACGACTTCCAGGAGAAGGCGCGCGAGGCGTCGCGGGCCTGGGCCATGGACGCGGCCGCCAAGGCCAAGGCCGCCGGCAACCCCTGGCCGGAGAAGGTGGCGACCTCGCTCTTCGCCTTCCAGGACCGCTGGATCGCCAACTCCAAGTATCTCGTCGTCGACCACCGCGACTGAGCCCCGGACCGGCGGGCGGGCCGGCCCCGGCCCGTCCGCCCGGAGGCGGAGTACGCCCGATCGTCCGCTTCCTCCTCGACCGCCTCCTGCCGCTGCTCGACCGCGTCGGGCGGCTCCTGGCGCTCGTCTCGATGGCGCTCGTGCTCGTGCTCGTGGGGGTGATGATCGTCGAGGTGGTCGCCCGCCGCTTCCTCGGCGCGCCCACGATCTGGGCCAACGACGTCACCTACATGACCAACGGCACGATCTTCCTCCTGGCGGCCGCCTGGACGCTGCGCCGCGACGCGCACGTGCGCATCGACTTCCTCTCGACGCGGCTGCCGGCGCGCCTGCAGCACGCCCTCAACCTGGCCTTCTACCTGGCGATCTTCCTGCCGGCGCTCGGCCTCACCTGCAGCGAGTCCTGGACCAAGGCCTGGCGCGCCTATCTGCGCGGCACCCGCGAGAACATGAGCAGCTGGGAGCCGCTGATCTGGCCGTTCCTCGCCGGCATCACCCTGGGCGTCGTGGGCCTCACGCTGCAGGTGGCGCTCGAATCGATCCGCCACGCGATCGGCGTCCACGACCCCGCGCGCGTGCCGCCGCCCGGCGGCGGCCCGACCGACGTCCGGGCATGAGCGAGCTCCTTGCGGGCGAGACCTGGGCCGGGCTCATGTTCCCGGCGCTCTTCCTCATGATCCTGGCCGGCATCCCGATCGCCTTCGCGCTCCTGGGTTGCGCCTTCCTGTTCGGCCTGCCGCTCTACGGCGACAAGATCGGCCTCCAGCTCTACGCCGGCATCACCCAGACCGCCTCGAACTTCCTCCTCTCGGCCGTCCCGCCCTTCGTCTTCATGGGCTGCGTGCTCGAGCGCTCGGGCATCGCCGAGCGGCTCTTCCAGGCGATGCTCGTCTGGCTCGGCCGGCTGCCGGGCGGGCTCGCGCTCGCCACCATCGCCATGGCCGCGGTGATCGCCGCCTCGACCGGCATCGTGGGCGCGGTCGAGGTCGTGATCGGGGTCATGGCGATCCCCGTCATGCTCCGCCGCGGCTACGACAAGGCCTTGATGTCCGGGACGATCTGCGCCGGCGGCTCGCTCGGCACGATGATCCCGCCCTCCCTCGTCGTGGTGATCTACGCTTCCGTCGCCAACCAGTCGGTCGGCCAGCTCCTGGCGGCGATCCTGTTGCCCGGCCTCCTCATGGTGGCGCTGTTCCTGGGGTGGATCCTGGGCCTCTGCCTCGTGCGCCCCGAGGCCGGGCCGCCCGCCCCTCCGGAGCCCCTGCCGCTCGCCGGGAAGCTCCGGCTCACCCTGACCGGCCTCCTGCCGGCGGCGCTCCTGATCGTGGCGGTCCTGGGCGCCATCCTGGCCGGGGTGGCGAGCCCGACCGAGGCGGCCTCGGTGGGTGCGGTCGGGGCCGTGCTCCTGACCGCCGTCTACCGCCGTCTCTCGCTCGCCATGATCCTCGACAGCCTCGAGCGCACGCTCCTCATCAACGCCATGATCCTGTTGATCGTGGTCGGCGGCTCGATGTTCGCGGGCGTGTTCCGGGTCCATGGCGGCCATCGCCTGGTGGCCGATCTGGTGGTCGGGACCGGCCTCCCGGAGCTCGGGATCGTGCTCCTGCTCCTCTCGATCGTGTTCCTCGCGGGCTTCATCCTGGACTGGGTCTCGACGGTCCTGATCTGCCTGCCGATCTTCCTGCCGATCCTGACCCAGGCGAAGGTCGACCCGATCTGGTTCGCCACCCTCATGGTGATCGTCATCCAGACGAGCTACCTCACCCCGCCCATGGCCCCCTCGATCTTCTATCTGCGATCGATCGCGCCGCCCGAGATCACCTACGGCCACATGGTCAGGGGCGTGCTGCCGTTCGTCGCCGCCCAGCTCCTGACCCTGGCCTTCGTCCTCGCCTTCCCGGCACTCGCCACCTGGCTGCCGAAGGCGCTCGTCACGGGCTTTTGAGCCATGGCCGACCGTTCGCCCGCCGCTTCTGGCCCGGCCGCCTCGCTCTGGGACGCGACCGCACCGCCGGGGCCCGACCTGCCGGTCCTGCGGGAGCCGGTCGAGGCCGACGTCGCGATCGTCGGCGCCGGCTTCACCGGCCTCTCGGCGGCACTCCATCTGGCCGAGGCTGCCCCGGGCCTCGCCACGGTCGTGCTCGAGGCCGAGGAGCCCGGCTTCGGTGCCTCCGGCCGCAACAATGGCCAGGTGATCCCGACACTCACCCGCCCCGACCCGGACGATCTCGTGGCCCGGCTCGGCCCCGAGCGCGGCGAACGCTTCGTGGCGCTCGTGCGCGATTCGGCGGCCTTCACCTTCGCGCTGATCCGCCGCCTCGAGATCCCCTGCGAGGCGGTCCAGGCCGGCTGGATCCAGCCCGCCCACACCCCCGAGCGGTTCGAGCGGGTGAGCCGCAGGCGCTTCGAGCAGTGGTCGAGGCGCGGCGCCGAGGTCGAGCTCCTGGAGCCGCGGCGGCTCGCCGAGCGGCTCGGCAGCGAGGCCTGGTGCGGCGGCTGGGCGGCGCGGACCGGCGGCCATCTGAACCCGCTCGCCCTGGCCCGCGGCCTCGCCCGCGCGGTCGTGGCGTCCGGCGTGCGCCTGTTCGCCCGCTCGCCCATGACCGGGCTCGAGCGGCGCGGCAACCGCTGGCGGCTCGCCACGCCCGCGGGCAGCGTCGAGGCCCGCCGCGTGCTGCTCGCCACTGCCGCCTATTCCGGCCCGGCGACCGGCGCACTCGCCCGGACCTTCGTCCCCTTCCGGCCCTGGATGCTCGCGAGCGAGCCCCTGGGCCAGAACGTCCGCCGGTCGGTCGTGCCGGGCGGCGAGGCGGTCTCCGACACCCGGGCCGATCTCCGCTTCCTGCGCTGGACCGCCGAGGGAAGGCTGGTCTCGGGTGGCGCGCTCGCCCTGCCCGTGGCCGAGCGGGCCCGGCTCGAGCGGCGCGTCGCGGACCTCCTCGCCCGGGCCTTCCCGCCGCTCGCCGGATTGCGCTTCGCCTGCGCCTGGACGGGTGAGATCGCGCTCACCCCCGACCGCCACCCGCACCTTCTCGAGCTCGGGCCGGAGCTCTTCGCCTGGATCGGCTGCAACGGCCGCGGCGTGGCGCTCGCCACGGCCCTCGGCCCGCATCTGGCGGCACTCCTCGCGGGCGGGGACGAGCGGGCTCTGCCGTTGCCGCTCGAGCGACCGCGGCCGGTCCCGCTCGCCGGGCTCGCCGCTGTCCTCGGCCGGCTCGCGCTGCCCTATTACCGCTGGCTCGATTCGCGGCCCTGAGCCTCGGCACGGGCCAGGTGAGCGAGCGCCACGCCGCCGAAGGCCTGGTCGGTCGGCACGATGTCGATGCGCGCCAGATCGAGGTGCGCCGGCAGCCGCAGCGCCTCGACCAGCACCCGCGCCACCTCCTCGGGCCTGATCGAGCGGAAGCCCTCGTAGAGCCGCTCGCGCACGGCCGCCCGGTCGCCGCCCAAGGCCTCGAGGTAGATGTCGGTCTCGACCCGACCGGGGGCGAGCTCGCTCACCCGGATCCCGGTGCCGACCAGATCGAGGCGGAGGTTCTGGGCGAGCATCGAGACCGCGGCCTTGCTCGCCGTGTAGACGGCCATCGCCGGATAGGCGTGGTGGGCCGAGATCGAGCTCACGAGGAAGAGGTGGCCGAGGCGGCGTGCGACCATCCCCGGCAGGACCACGCGGACGGTGTGGAACGCCGCCTTGACGTTGAGGTCGAGCATCGAGTCGAGCTCGTGCCGGCCGATCTCGTGCAGCGGCTTGACGGCACTCACCCCGCCCGCGTTGACCACCGCCACGTCGATCGCGAGCGTACCCAGGGCGGCCTCGAGCGCCGCCGTGTCGGTGACGTCGAGCGGCAGCGCCCGGCAGCCGGTCTCGGCGGCGAGCGCCTCGAGGCGCCGGGCCGAGCGGGCCACCGCCCAGACCTCGAGCCCCTCGGCGCGCAAGGCGCGGACGATCGCCGCACCGATCCCGCGCGAGGCCCCGGTCACGAGCGCGGTGCGGAAGGGCGGGGTGGTGGTCATGCGGGGTCCTCCTGGAGCAGGCGGCGGAGCCGCTGGCCGAGCCGCTCGAGCGCCACCACGGCGGCATCGAGCGCGCGGGTCATGTGCAGGGTGCCGTGGGCGAGGCCGGGCCAGAGCAGGAACTCGTGCCGCACCCCGGCCAGGGCGAGCCGGGCGGCGAGCGCCCGGTTCTCGTCGAGCAGCGGGTCGAGCCCGGCCGCGCCGATCAGGATCGGCGGCAGGCCCGCGAGATCGGCGTCGAGCGGCTCGGCGAGCAGGTCGGCACCGTCGCCTTGGCCGGGTGGCAGATACTCGGCCCAGAACCGATCCAACAGATCGGGTGGCAGGAGGAAGTAGGGATCGGCGAAGCGGGCCCGCGAGCCGCCCGCGAACCGCCGCCGCCAGCCGCCATAGGCCAGGACCGCGGCCCGCGGCAGGCGCTCGCCCCCATCGCGCAGCGCGAGGAGGGCGGCGAGCGCGAGATTGGCTCCGGCCGAATCGCCGCCGACCGCGATCCGCCGCGGATCGAGGCCGAGGGCTCCGCCATGCTCGGAGAGAAAGCGCAGCGCGGCCATCGAGTCCTCGAGTGCGGCCGGGAAGCGGTGCTCGGGTGCCAGCCGGTAGGCGATCGCGAGCACCCGGCAGGCCCCGGCGAGCGCGAGGCGTCGGCAGATCCCCTCGTGGCTGTCGAGCCCGCCCATGACCCAGCCGCCGCCGTGCAGCCAGAGGAGGAGCGGCGCCGGCGAAGGGACCCCGGGGTCGTAGAGCCGGCCGGGCAGGGGCCCCGTGGGCCCGCGGATCGCCACGGGCTCGATCCGCGCGAGCGGCGGGAGATCGCGGTTCCAGGCCGGGCCGAAGCGGCGGTCCATCCAGGTCCGCAGCTCCGCGATCGACCAGGTCGAAGCCGGCGGCAGGCCGGCCGCCTGGCGCGCCGCCTGGTCGAGTACGGCCCGGAGCTGGGGATCGAGCTCGATCGCCTCGATCGCGGCGGAAGCGGGCGCTCCGCGCACCGCGCCGAGGGCCGCCAGCACGTCCTTCTCCCTGACCCGCCCGTCGGCGCCGCTCCGGGGCAGGCGGGCGAGCTCGAGCCCGTGCTCGCGGGCGAGCCGCCGGGCAATGGGCGAAGCCGGCACGAACCCGTCGTCGCCGTCGCCCGAGGGAGCCTTCGACACCGCGGCGGGCACGGCGAGGTGCCGAGGGGCCGCTTGCGGTGCCGCGCTCGGCTCGGCGGTGCCGGGATCCGCCGGGCCGGTCGCGGCCGCATCGGCCGAACCCTCGACGCGCAGCCGGCAGAGGACCGAGCCGACCCCGACCTCGCGGCCCGGCTCGACCAGGAGCGCCTCGACGCTGCCGGCCGCGGGTGCTCGGATCTCGCTCGCCGCCTTGGCGGTCTCGACCACGGCGAGGAGGGCACCGGCCTCGACGCGCTCGCCCAGGGCGACCGCCCAGGCGACCAGGAGCGCGCTCTCCATGTACTCGCCCGCCGTGCCTGCGAGCCGAACCTCGAGGAGCCTCGGCATCGGCCCTCAGAGGAGGCAGCGCCGGGCGGCGGCGGCGATCCGCGCCGCGTCGGGGATCGAGGCCCGCTCCATGGGCTCGGCATAGGGGATCGGCCGGTCGGCGGCACCCAGCCGCTGCACCGGCGCGTCGAGCCAGGCGAAGGCCTCCTCGGCGATCGTGGCGGCGAGCTCGGCGCCGAAGCCCGCGAACCGCCAGCCCTCGTTCACGACGACCGCGCGGTGGGTCCGCCGCACCGAGTCGGCGAGCGTCTCGACGTCGAGCGGACGGAGCGTGCGCAGGTCGATCACCTCGGCCTCGATCCCCTCGGCGGCGAGGCGCTCGGCGGCCGCCAGCGATTCGAGCACCATCCGGCTCGAGGCGACGATCGTGAGGTCGCGGCCGGGCCGGCGGATCGCCGCCGGGCCGATCGGCACGAGATGCTCGCCCTCGGGCACCGGGCCGCGGGTGTTGTAGAGCGCCTTGTGCTCGATGAAGACGACCGGGCTCGGATCGCGGATCGACGCGGTCAACAGGCCCTTGGCGTCGGCCGGGGTGGCCGGCATCACCACCTTGAGGCCCGGGATGTGCGCCACCCAGGCCTCGAGGCTCTTGCTGTGCTGGGCCGCGGCCCCCGCCCCGACCCCGCCCTGGGTCCGGAGCACGAAGGGCAGCCGGACCCGGCCGTTCCAGATCCAGGGCAGGACGGAAGCCTGGTTGACGAGCTGGTCGAGGCAGAGCGGCAGGAAATCGACGTACATGATCTCGGCGACGGGCCTGAGGCCCATCATCGCCGCGCCGATCGCGAGGCCGCAGATCGCCTGTTCGGCGATCGGCGTGTCGCGCACGCGGAGCGGCCCGAACTCGGCCAGGAGATCCTTGCTCACCTTGAAGACGCCGCCATAGGCCGCGACGTCCTCGCCGAACACGACGACCGAGGGATCGCGCCGCATCTCGAGTTGGAGCGCCTCGCGCAGCGCCTCGGCGTAGCGCAGCTCAGGCACTGGCGGTCCCCGGAGGCGCCGCGCCGTCCTCGGGATATTCCGGGGCGGCGAGCGCCTCGGCGGGCGGCGGTGGGGCGGCGAGCGCCGCCTCGATCGCGAGGCCCAGCTCGCGTTCGGCCTCGCCCTCGAGCGCCAGGAGCGCGCTCTCGCCGAGCTCGGGGAGGAGCTCGCCGCGCAGCCGGGCGATCGGATCGCGGGCCCGCCACGCCGCCACTTCGGCCGGATCCTGGTAGCCGCCCAGATCGCTCGTCGAGAAGCCCTCGAGGCGCCAGGTGCGGGCCTCGATCAGGCTCGGCCCGTCGCCCCGCCGGGCCCGCGCCGCGGCCTCGGCCACGGCGGCGAAGACCGCCCGCACGTCGTTGCCGTCGACCGTCCGGCCGGGCATGCCGTAGCCGGCGGCGCGGGTCGCGAGCTCGGCCACCGCCGACTGGGCGGCGGTCGGCACGGTGAGGCCGAAGCCGTTGGCCTCGATGAGGAAGACGACCGGCAGGCGCCACAGGCCGGCCAGGTTCATAGCCTCGTGCGCGGCACCGATCTGGGCCGCCCCGTCGCCCAGGAAGGCGCAGACCATGCGCGGCTCGCCGCGGACCTGGAAGGCGAAGGCCTGGCCCACGGCCACCGGCAGCATGCCACCCACGATCCCGCAGCCGCCCAAGACCCCCGCCTCCGGGTCGGCCACCAGCATGTGCCCGGCGCGGCCGCCACAAGCGCCGGTGGCGCGGCCCAGGATCTCGGCCACGAGCGGCCCGAGCGGCACGCCCTTGCCGATGTAGTGGGCGTGGCCGCGATGGGTGCTGGTCACGATGTCCTCGGGCTCGAGCGCGGCGGTGGCGCCGATCCCGACCGCCTCCTGGCCGTCGCAGCGGTGGATCGGCCCGCGCGTGCGGCCCTCCCGGTGCAGCCGGCCGAGCTCCTCCTCGAGCCGCCGCACCAGCACCATCCGGCGGTACGCCTCGCGCAGCTCGCCGAGCGCCGGGCGGTTCAGCACGGGTCGTTCCCGGGGCGGTCGGCCCAGCTCTCCGCGGCCTCGATCACCGCACGGTTGAGGCCGTGCCAGGGTGTGCGCTCGTCGAGCCAGCCCGCCAGCCGGCCGGCGATCAGCACGAGCTCCTCGAGGATCGCGCCGGTCGCACGGGGCAGCGCGCCGAGCGCGCGCCGGCCGAGCGCGACCAGTGCCGCGCTCGCCTCGAGGCCGTAGAGATCCGCCAGTCGACGCTCGGCCTGCTCGAGGAGCACCGCTGCGGCGCGGCCGGCGAAGGCCGGGTCGGCGGCCGCATGCGGCAGGAGCGCCCAGCACAGCTCCTGCAGCTTGCGCGCCTCGGCCTCGGCCAGGAGGAGCGGCCCGGCGGGCAGGTTGCGACCGCGCCGGGCGAGGAGCACCGAGAGCTCGGCCGGCGGGCGGGCCCAGAGGTCGCGGCGGGCGGCGCGCAGCGCGGCCAGCGGCGGCGCCTCGGCCGCGGCCGCCGGCTCGATCGGCTCGGCCGCCTCGATGGCGGCGTCGGCGGCCTCCAGGCGGCCGCGGAACGGGCGGCGGCCCTGCAGGCACAGCACCCGCTCGCCGAGTGCTGCGACCGGCTCCAGCGGCCCGTCGAGCCGGCCGAGCACGGTGACCGCCGCGCGCTCGGCCTGCAGCGGTCCCCAGAGCAGCTCGAGGAACTGCCGTTCGGGCCAGTAGAGGAAGGTTCCGGGGGGCAGGTCGCCCACCTCGTCGGCGGCCTCGAGCGGCACCACGAACGGTGCGTGCCAGAGGAGGTGACGGCCGGCGATCCGCGCGCCGTGCAGGTCGACCGGCATGGGCAGGGAGCGCAGCAGGGCGCGCCGGGTCCGCTCCGCCCCCGCCCGGTCGAGGCGGAGGATCAGCTCGAGCCCGTCGACGCTCAGGATCACTCGGTGCACGGCGGCTTTCGCGGCGGCGGCGCGGTCCGGGCGGGACTAGCAGAGTGGGCGGCCGGTGCAACCGCTCGCGGCGCCGCCGCCACCTGCACGAGCGGCGACAGTTCCCGGGTCGCGCGCCCGTCCGGGGGCGCCCGGTGCGGCGGGACGGCCGGGCTCGCCCGCCCTCCGATGGCGACGGGCGTGGGGGACGTCGCGCTCCAGGCTGTGAAAGCGGAGCCGGAGGCAGTGGTTCGGCGGGTCGGGCC